>JALHRP010000025.1:0-23742 GCA_022841365.1 Chitinophagaceae bacterium
GCTCTTCCGATCTGCAGTTTGTATATGATGGAAGTAAAACAACCGAAGCAGATTTTTCAAACATTGTTCCCTTAACAACCGCACATGTTGAAGCAATGATTGAACTGGTAAAACTTACAAAGCCGGGTCCATTCAATCAAAGGACCATTGAGTTTGGTTCTTACTTCGGCATTTTTGAAAACCATCAGCTTGTTGCCATGACGGGTCAGCGGCTCCATGTAGAACGTTATACAGAGATCAGTGCAGTGTGCACACATCCCCATTTTACAGGTAAAGGCTATGCAGCTGCATTAATGAATCATCAACTGCAGATTATTCTGGGCAACAGTGAACAGCCATTTTTACATGTACGGGCAGATAATGAAAGGGCAGTTGCTTTGTATAAACGTCTGGGCTTTCGAATAACAAGACCCATGCATTTTTATTTTATGAAACGGTTATAACAAAGCAGTCTTCAATTATAAACAAATCATGTGTATATGAAATTTTTATCCTTACGTCCGTTTGTACCATCGGGCAGCAACTATCAACTGGCGCTGGAGTTTTTTCAGGAGCTTGGGTTTACACTGGTATGGAAGATGGATGATTATGCCGGTTTCGAAAACAACGGGTACGGTTTCATTTTACAGCGATACGATCAAAAGACTTTTGCTGAAAATTTAATGCTCACGGTAAATGTAGAAGATGTTGCGGTTTTTCGTACAGAGGTAATAACGAAACAATTACCGGAGAAGTATGGCATTAAGATAGGAGAGGTCTGTCAACAGCCATACGGGCTTGAAGTAAACATCATAGATCCTGCAGGTGTATGCTGGCACTTTGTACAGGCGCAGTAATCTGTTTATACACGGTAATGATCTACAAGCCTGCGTTGCTTCATTATCGAACTTTAATACTTATCAATGCGCAGTATAATTCTCCTGAGAATGAATTGCAGACAACTGCTTGCAAAACCGGATTATTTTATTTAATTTTCTTATCCTCCCTTTTGATACTGCGATGTACAGCTTTGAAAACGTTGTTTCAATACAAAATTACTTCTGAAGAAATTACAAAATGATGCAGGCCTTGAGTTGCACCGGGCAGAGCGAAAGCTCAGCTTAGTATTTTATTTTTTAACCAAATCATTTTATCATGAAACAGATTTTCTCTGCACGCCAACTGCTTTTTGCACTGTTCGTGCTTCTGCTTGTTATTGGTTGTGAGAAACAAATTGAAACAGAAAAACCGTCCGACACACAATCTGTAAATACTGTACAGAACAATGTTACAGGAGATGATGGGGCCCTTGTTTTTCGAATTGATGCATCGCAACATGCAAATGCAGACTTATTAAAATCACTCCGTGCTGCTACCTCACGGTTTAATTCCACTACGCAGGCTATTGATGCAGGGTACGAGCCCGATGATCATTGTGTTGCGGTGCCCGGTCTTGGAGGTATGGGTTACCATTGGGTAAACGGATCACTTATTGATCCTGTTTTTGATTTGCAAAAACCTGAGGTGGTGCTGTATGAAACAGGACCCGGTGGTAACCTGCGTCTTGTTGCAGTTGAATACATTGTTATAAACACCGGACAGGCACGCCCCATGTTTGGTGATTATCCATTTGATATTGGCGGTACTCCGGTACAGGTTCCACACTGGAGCCTGCATGTATGGGTGCACAAAGAAAATCCCAATGGTGTGTTTGTAAAATTTAATCCAACAGTCAGTTGTCCTTGATCAGAAAAAATCAAAGCACATCTATAAAACAAATGCGGGGCAGTACTGCCCCGCATTTGTTTTTACTTACTTATTCATTCATGAAAATTATTTTCGCAGTTCAAAAATCAGTTCTCCGGCCTGTAATGCAATCAGGATCCAGTTATAATTTCTGATGGTTGCAATAGTTGTTTTTTCTGTTTGCTTATGTTCAATCACTCTTTCTTTCATTGAAGCCAGATAGATGTTGCGTTCTTTTTTCGTAAGTGTAACAAAACTTCCTTCACCCTCATAGTAAAAGTGAGTAGCAATAAAACGCTTTACATGATTTCTGGTTTCTGCAGGTAAAAACTGTTGCAGTTTCCAAAACTCACGACTGCCGGATAATTTAATGGCTTTGTGCACATTGCCCGATCCGCAGTTATATGCTGCAACAACCAGCAGCCAGTCATCAAACTCCTGGTATAAATTCTGCAGATATCCTGCTGCTGCAACTGTGCTGTAATACACATTGCGTCTTTGATCTGTTTTGCCATTTACCTGTAAGCCGAGAGATCTTGCTGTTACCGGCATCAGTTGCCAGATGCCTGCAGCACCTGCACCTGAAGTGGCTGTGTTTTTTAATTTCGATTCTACAACTGCCAGATACATCAGTTCAGCAGGCAATCCTTTTTTCACTAATATTTTTTGGATGAGTGAAAAGCTTGCTCTGTTTTTTTGCTGAATGGTTTCAAGCATGTTGTCATGTGCAAGAAGATAGGTTTGCACAAATTGTTTTACAGGTGTCTGCAACTTTACAGATGAAGTTGTACTGTATGTATCATTACCTGTATTTTCCAGAAGCGAATCATGCTGCAATTGAGCAGTTGCCACATCCGTTTGCGGTTGTGCAGATGTTGCAGATGATTGATGATAAAAAAGCAGAAGCATGCCCATCACAGCAACCTGTTTACAAAACATTGTTTTCATTGTACTGTTTTTCGTAAAAAATGTTCACGGAAACGGATTTCAAAAACAGTTTTTCAGGAATGTATTGGAGGAAAAATTTTTGTAACAGCGCCGCATGTAATCATCGTAACAGTTTGCGGATGTTGAATGGCTTGCAGGTGATGAGATTACAAAAGTAGAGCCGGTTTTTGCAGCATCCTAATAAATGGAGATGAAATAATTATCTGACAGCTTAAACAACTGAGTTCCATCACACTAAGTTTTCAACAGAAATATTGTCAGGTGCAATTACGTTCAGATGCAGATTGAATTGCTGGTTATATAATTATTGAAACACATTCATCATTCTTTCACTATAAATATTTTTCTGGTATATTTTTTTATTTCTTCTTGTATTGTATTGCTGTTGTTTTATTCTGTTGTTGTTCAATTTCAAGAATAAAAGGAGATGAGAGTTGTTCAAGTGCAGATTCGTTTATATCCAATGCATGTGGATGATGTACGAGTTGCAGCCATGGTTTCGGAGCATCAAACATATACTCACCAAAAACAATCACCGGTGTTCCTTTTGCAAGAAGATTTTCATTATTATCAAGCATCCACTGATCGGCCCAGTTGTAAAGCAGGCGTGCATCTTTTTCCAGTAAACGTAAACAGGAATGTGAAGCAGGATAACCCGGCAATTCGTATTGATGAAAACCAATGCCCAGTTTATTTTCGATATTAAAATTCCATTTCAGTTCCCATTCATCATTAAATGTACTGGTTGTTTGTTCGGCTTTCCAGTTACAGTAATACAATCCTGCTGGGGTGGGGTCTGCTTTACGTCCCATATTAGTTGGTCCTGTATACAATAGTTCTCCGTTTTCGTAAGCAGCAAATGTTTGTGAAGGATAAGAGAAGAAAATAATTTTATGAATGTGTTTGAGGGATTCAACATAGAATGGAAATGGCAGATAAAATTCTATATCGCCGGTTAAATCGTTAGGTACAAGAATGGAATCCATTTTTGCAAGATGTGAGCTGTCTGTTCTGTTAACCGCCAGTACAATATTTTTTTGCTGAGTGGTACTGTTTTTCTTTAACCAATCTATCGGGTTTTCGAAATGGTAACCGGTTGCTGCAGGCTTTGTACGTTTCTTCAGCACTTTTGCGGGAGGTTGTTTTTGTGTGAATAATTCACAACCGATGCAGAGACTGACTGTCAGAAACAAAATGTAAATCGTTATTAATTTTTGCAACGTCATCATAATTGTAAGTATCAGGTGATTGTTCTGTGTGGCAGGCAAAGCACGTGCCATAAACAGATAGGCAACTCAAACCATCCTCTAGTTTTTACATTCCTTTAAGATCGTTTGAAAGTGATCACTTACCTTCGGTAAAAAGAATAATGTATGGATACAACTGCACAACTGAACCTTGTGGTGAAAATGACAGTAACCGCATGGGACGCACAAAATAAATATCTCAACAGTCTTATCACTACTATCAGTGACGAACAGATGCAAAACGAAATTGCACCCGGAAGAAATACAGGCATTTATTTATTAGGTCATTTAATTGCAGTAAGTGATGCCATGCTTCCTTTACTTGGTTTTGGCGAACGTTTATATCCGGAGCTGGAAGAAGTGTTTATAAAAACACCTGATAAATCAGGACAGGTCATGCCTTCTGTTGCAGCATTAAAAGAACAGCTTGCAGCAGTGAATGCAGCGCTTGCAAAACATACTCAATCTATTTCTGCAGAAGAATGGTTGAGTAAACACACTGCAGTATCGCCTGAAGATTTTGCAAAGGAACCACACCGTAATAAACTGAATGTACTCATCAGCCGCACCAATCATATGGCCAACCACATTGGACAGATGCTTTTATTGAAAGAAAGAGATTGAGAAAAAATTGATTGCATAAAGAAGCCGCAACAATGATGGTTATACCATTTTGTTGCGGCTTGTTTTTTTCTGTTTCAATTATTGTTTGCTGATGCGGTATAAATTGCCTGAATCAGTTACGGTGTAAAGCATTCCATTTGCATAAGCTACATCACGAAAACGTTCTGTTTTATCTGCCAGCAAACGCTCTTCACCCACCACTTTGTTATTTACAATGACCAGCCGTGCAATATGTGCACCACTCAACCCGCCAATAAATAAATTATTTTCCCATTCAGGAATGGCGTTGCCTTTATAAAAAGCCATACCGGCTGGTGAAAGGGTAGGGTCCCAGTAATATACAGGTTGTTCCATGCCTGCTTTTTGCTGAATGGCATCACCAATTTTTTCACCACCATATTCAATACCATAAGTAATAACGGGCCAGCCATAATTTTTTCCAGCCTGTATTAAATTCAGTTCATCACCACCACGTGGACCAAACTCTGCTTCCCATAAATCGCCTGTTACAGGATGCAGATCAAGACTTTGAACATTGCGGTTACCATAACAATAGATTTCGGGCATTGCACCTGCCTGATTGATAAATGGATTACCAGGCGCAGGTTTACCATCTGTTGTAAGTTTAAAAATTTTACCCAATCCCGATGAGAGTGATTGTGCCTGTACTCTTCCTTCTAATATGGAACGTTCGCCGGTGCTCACAAATAAATGGCCATCTTTATCAAATACCAATCTTGAACCATAATGCAGACTGCTTTTTAATGCAGGTGTTGCACGAAAAATAACAACAGGATTTGTAACCGTGCCTGCTGCTTCATTTAATTGTCCTTTTGCAACAGCCATCAAATTTCCTGTTCCGTATTCTTCTGAGTAAGACCAGTAGATGATTTTATTACTGGTAAAATCAGGATCGGGAGCAACATCCAGCAAGCCGCCCTGCCCTGCATCATCAACAGCAGGTAAGCCGGTAATTTTTTTAATCAATGTTCCGTTTGCATCAAGCAACAGCATAAAGCCCGATTTTTCCGTAAGCAACAAACGGCCGTCGGGCAGAGGAACTACAGCCCATGGCCGGCCTAAATTCTGAGCCAGTTTATCCACTTTATATGCCGTGGTTGTTTTTACGCCTGCTACTCTGGTCTGTCCGGGAAATGCAGGTTTATAATTGGTATTAGCTGTCTTTGTTTCAACAGGTGGTAATTTGCTGCTGTCGCTGCTGTTTGATGCAGTTGTTTTTTTATTTCCGCATCCAACAATCGAAAGGGAACATAAAATAACCGCATAAAAAAAATGGTTCACATGCATAACTGTTGCTTTTTAGATGAATTGTAAAAGTAGTAAATGCTGAATAGCCAGCGGCAGAGTTTTATTTAATGGTTTATTATGTACGGGAAGCATTTTAACATCTATAGACGCTTCTAAAGTTTAGGCGAATATTTTTTTACCATGTATGTAAATTTGGGATGAACTTTTTTATTAGATTAGTACAGGAAATTAAACCATATGCAGCAACCTATCTGTTTTCTCACCCGCATCTGCCTTGTATTCATTCTTCTTGCCTTTTGTGTAAATACCAATGCACAGAAAATTACTGATACCATTTTTTTTAACAACCGTTGGGAAATTTGTGAAAAACCAATTGCAGCGTATTACAGAATTGGCACTTTATCCATTGATTCGTTTTGGTTTTATACAGGTAAAGTGAAGGATTATAATATGGAAGGCCGGTTGGTTATGGAAGGTGAGTATAGTGAAGATGGTTATAAAAACGGTTTGTTTCAGTTTTATTTTCTTGACGGTTCGGTGATGATCAGCGGCAGATACAATTACGACCGTATGATTGGTAACTGGCAATGGAACTATCCCAATAAAACCATCAAGGCACTGATACATTTCGACAGTACTAAAAATGATTTCCGTTTTATAGAGTACAATTCACCGAAAGGAAAAAATATGCTCAGCAAAGGCACCGGTGATTTTGAATGGCAGTTGGGTTTCAGGAATTCAATTTTACCGGGTTATAGAGTAGAAGGCTCTTTTGAAAATGGCAAACGAAAGGGAAGCTGGAGATATTATATGGTGAATGCTTATAAAAATGAAATGCTGTCTCTCACAGAAAAATACGATCGTGAAGGAAATTTTAAAAAAGCCATAACGGGAGCCGGTTTCTATGCAGCGCCACCTGAGAAAAGTTATGAAGACTATAATTTTAATCCACCCAAAATATGGATTACTGAAAATATCAAGTACGATCAGTTTTTCAGAAAAGGTGGTGAAGAAAACAGTGACTTGGCACTGAAACGTTATTTGCTGAACAGGCGCTCTTCTGAAATTATTGTAAAAGATAAAAAATTTGAGGAGGCCATGTTGTTTATCATCCGTTCACTGGAAAGCAACAGAGGCAAACTGGAATATCAGACAAAAGAAATCAACGGACGCATCCGTTTTAAACTGGGCGACAAAGGGTATCCTGAAGATATTACCATTAAAGGCGATGGGATTACTGAAAAAGAAAAAGAGTTTATCATCTTTCTCATGAGCAAATTCAGAAACATTGAAATGCCCGGTACGGAAACCATTGCGTTTGAAGAGTATCATACTATTTATATGTACTCGATCAACATCAAAGAATTTATGCCGGCATCTATGAGGGATGAGGTAAACAACGATCTCTTTTTTTCTACCATGCCCAGAGAAAATTTTTTAGTACTCATGCGATCTGTGAAGAAAAAAATTAAAAAGTATATACGGGAAGAGTTTCAGTTTTACTGGTAACATGCATAAAACTGTCTTCTTCCGGTAAAAAATTTGCTGCCGTTTCAATATATAACAATGGGTATTACCCGATTCCGATCATTTTGTTTACTACTTTATGTGTTTTTTATCATGATAATTAGACAGGTTTGTTAAATCAATACTAATGAAGTTTTACTTCAAACCTTTTCTTATGGTTCTTGTAATTAACCCTACAAAAAACAAACATTCTTATCATGAAAAAATTCTTTCTGTTATCTGCTATTGCAGTTACACTTGCAACAGTTGCCTCTGCACAAAAAACAGTAGTAGACATTGCTGTTGG
The DNA here is from genome assembly GCA_022841365.1 of Chitinophagaceae bacterium. Classification (GTDB taxonomy): domain Bacteria; phylum Bacteroidota; class Bacteroidia; order Chitinophagales; family Chitinophagaceae; genus Lacibacter. The sequence continues at coordinate 7,627 of JALHRP010000025.1, forward strand.
TTCTGAAAAACATACCACCCTTGTAGCTGCTGTAAAAGCTGCTGATCTGGTAGCTACTTTACAAAGTGCCGGCCCGTTTACAGTGTTTGCACCTGTCAATGCAGCATTTGAAAAATTACCTGCCGGTACAGTAGCCACTTTATTAAAGCCTGAGAATAAATCAACTTTAACAAAAGTACTCACCTATCATGTAGTGGCGGGCAATATTGACGCAGCAGCCGTGTTGAAAGCGATTAAAGATGGCAATGGCAAAGCGGTATTAACCACTGTAAGTGGTGGTAAGTTAACAGCATCTGTTGTTGATGGTAAAGTAATCTTAACCGATGAAAATGGTGGTACTGCAACAGTTGTTGCAACAGATTTAAAAGCAGGTAACGGTATTGTGCATGTTATTGACGGAGTTGTACTTCCTAAGTAAGCAGAAATGTAAGTCATAAAACAGGCCGGCAATCGTCGGCCTGTTTTTATTTTGATAAGCTTCAGTATTATTTTAAAAAACTATTTGGAAATAATTATTGAAGAAAAGCTATTGGCAGTCTTCGCATCATAGATCAGTTGCTTATCATGATTCATTTCTAATACAAACAGGATGCGTTCAGCTCAACTGTAGTAACCTTCTATCAAACCAAATTGTCTCTCCGGCGCTTTGTTTTCAATTTCATGAAAGGCAGTGGGAGTAAGGTTTGTAAAATCGAGATACTCTTTTGCAAGGTGTTGATAATCGTAGTAGTTACATTCAACAGCAATCCGCAGCCAATCAAAATCTGGGCGTGCATTGCGTAGCCGAAAGGCTTTATCAAAACGGATAATGCGTTCAAATAATTTTGGATTTACACCTGTACGTTCTTTAAACTTCCGTTCCAGTTGTTTGCTGCTGAGGCAGGCTTCTCTTGCAATGTCCTTGACCGTTAGTTTTTGCTGGTTGTGTAGTAATTGTAAACAGGCATCATCAACCAGCAGTTTGGTTTTCTTCTGTTGCTTGATAAGACTGCGGACAAAATCTGTGACGATGTCCAACATAGCAGGATAGTTTGCAGCAGCCTCCAGCCGTTCATTTACAAAACGTATCTGTGAGCTGAAATAAATTTCTGCATCAACGTAGCAATTACTTAATTCAGTTGAAGGGATACCTGTTAAACGATAGAGTGCGCCGGGAGTAAATACAATCTGCACCACCAGAAAATTTCTGCCGATCATCCGGTTGGTGACTTGTGTAAACTGTCCATATAAAACAACCGGCAAATGTTTTACCTGTATGCCGCTGCCCGGATATTCAACCACTTCAGTATCGAACGGATAAAATGCAAGACATTGTTCCGGTCTTGGCGGGTAAGCTTTAAACGGCAATGGCTGCTCTTTTTCAAATTGAAAGTGAACAATGCGAAACAGTTGTACAAACTCTCTCACATCAGGTGCAGGTATAAAATCTTGTAGCAGCAAAAAGGCGCTTGTTTAAAATTTAAGATACAACGGTTTTCTTAAAGTGTAAGCGGAGGTCCAACCACTTTCATATCATGTGCGGCATGGATGCGGTCCATTTCTTCCTGCGACGGGCGTTCTGTTAAACTGTTCATCAATGTAAAAAACTCTTCCATTTTACCGGCAGGCTGTAAAAAATAAATCATCTTTCCTTTATCTGTTAGTTGAATCCAGGTGTGCGGAATACCACGTGGAAGAAAAATCGTTTGTCCCGCTTTAAGATGATGCGTTTCTTTCCCAACAACAAAACGATACTCACCTTCGGTTATGGTAAAAATTTCATCCTGATTAAAATGCACATGAAGAGTTGGTCCCACTTTTCCGTAACCGCTGTATTCAAACACCGACAATTGCCCATCCGTATCTTTCGAAGAAATTTTTAAATCATTGGGATGAACGCCGAGAAACTTCACCGTATCGCCAAAGCGTGATTTACCGGCATCAACAATAAATGGTTCTTTGGCAGATGTGCTGCCGGCTTGCAGTTTGTTAGCAACGGCCAATGCAGGTATTGCCAGAAGTGTTTTTGTGATAAAATCTTTTCGTTGCATAGTGATTGATTTTGTTTTGTAAAAGTCAATCACATGCAAAAAAGTTTAGTGGTAGAAAAGAGACATTTTTTGGGAAGGCCCGCCTACGCTAAAGCTTCGGTGGATATATTGAAGATACAAGGCACAAGATGCAAGGAACAAGGAACAAGATATAGTAATCTGGTCTTTGTATTTATCTGTGTAAATCTGTGTTTATCCCTGCCTGAATGACGTCAGTCGGGCAGGTGTGGCAAAAAAAAAGCCGGACGATAATCACCCGGCTAATTATGATTATCAAAAGTTGAGTTATTGCTGAACAGCTCCAAACAAATCACCTTTGTTCCATGCAGGGCGTTGTGTAGTTTGTGCAATAGAATAACTGATGAGAAAATTTAATTGCACATAGGTTTTTGCTGCAGTAAAATTAAAAATACCATCTAATCCATCTGCACTTTGATGATAGTATTTCGCACGCCACTGTTTTACAAATGCAACCATATCAAAACCGGGGATGTTTGTTTTGTTGCCATACTTAATATGCAATGCAGGAATTCCATTCATTACAAAACTGTATTGATCGCTTCTAACGAAACGGCCTTGTTCCGGCTCCGGATCTTTTTCTATATCCAGGCCAAGATAATCTGCTGCAAATTGTACATTGCCCATAATGCTTGAATGCTCGGCGCCCAACGGTACAACAGACAGGAGCGGAGCAATCACTGTTGGCATATCTGTATTTACATCTGCAACAATGGATGATTTAGGAACAGTAGGGTTGGCAGCAAAATAAGAAGAACCGATCAATCCCATTTCTTCACCCGTAACCATCACAATCAATACAGAACGTTTTGGTTTTGCATTAGATGATTTATAAATCCGTGCAATTTCCAGCAAAGAAGCAACACCCGATGCATTGTCGTGTGCACCATTGTAAATGGAGTCGCCATTTACTGCACGGCCAATACCTACATGATCAAGATGAGCTGAATGCACCACATATTCATTCTTCAACACTTTATCAGTACCGGGAATTAATCCAACTACATTATAACTTTCAAAATCGGTATGTGAAGTTTTATAGGAAACCGATAAGCTGTAAGGCAATTCAAAGGATGATGGGTTTCCTTTTTTAATTTCTGCACGCAACTTGTCAAGGTTTTTACCGGAATTTAAAAACAGCCGGGACAATGTTGCCCTGCCTGCATTTAAAACAACCGGCAGGTTGCCAACAAATCCTCTTCCATATGCAATTGTTTTTTCCGGGTTAAGAGTAACGTTTGATGTTCCGGAAGATTGCGGTCCAATGATGATTGCTCCAACAGCTCCTTTATTAAATGCCGTATTCAATTTATTTCCTGCATTGGTATAATGAGAAGTAAGAGTAGAATTCAAACCATCTATGGCACCAAATACCATTAAAACAATTTTTCCTTTTACATCAATGCCGGTATAGTCAGAATAACCGCCGGGAATATCAATGCCATAACCAACAAAAACCAGACGGCCTTCTGCCGATGAATTTTCATGGAGTGGGTTTGGGACAGCAGTAAAATCTTTCTCAAATTCCAGCGTATCGGAGTTGCCGGAATGATCCTTAATAACTGCAACAGCGGAATTTTTTATCAACGTTGATTTACGGATGACCAGTTTCTGTGTATAACCGCCGTTATCGCCGCCGGGTGCAACACCCATTTTTTTATATTGATCAACCACATAATCAACCGCCAGTTGATAACCTTCGGTGCCGGGTAAGCGACCTTTTAATTTATCATCTGCCAAATACGCAATATGCGAACGGATCGTGTTGGTATCAATCCTGTTCATGGCCTGTTGAATGTTCTTTGAAATTTTTACCTGCTGTGCAGAACTTTGAATTGCCGCAAAACCAAGCAGCAGAAATACATACTTTTTCATGTGACCAAGATAGCGAAAAACAGTATTCGATATTGTTTGCTTTCTACTGGTCTTAAGGGTAATAATTAGTTGTGAGGATTATACACAGGACGATCGTGTATGCACATTTGTAATTCACCACAGTAATATAACAGCTAAATCAGGGAACAATCCGATTTCGGGCCGTCATTCGAAATCGGGCTCTTTTTTGTTTCTTTTTGGAGAAGCAAAAAGAAAAGGAAAACAATTCCTACAAACCTTTACTTAATATGCTCAAAACTCAATCGAAGTTTCATAGTTATGTTTTATCTTACCCATTCCAAAACAATACGTATGCAGAAATATTTTTTCTTCGCTCTCTTCCTCACCGCAGCTACCGCTAACGCACAAACAAAACCCGACACATCAAAACCTGATTTCAACAAACAATTCTCCGCAGTGAAATGGCGCAGCATTGGTCCATTCCGTGGCGGACGATCCAACTGTGGTACAGGTGTACCCGGCGATATCAATACTTACTATATGGGTACAACAGGTGGTGGCTTGTGGAAGACAGATGATCTCGGTCTCAACTGGAGTAATATTTCGGATGGTTATTTTAAAACAGGAAGTGTAGGTGCAGTAGCTGTTCCAGAAAGCGATGCCAACATTGTGTATGTAGGGATGGGCGAGCATGCAGTACGTGGTGTAATGACGCATCATGGTGATGGTGTATATAAAAGTACCGATGCAGGAAAAACATGGAAACAAACGGGGCTCGAAGCCACACAACATATTGCACGTATCGTGGTGCATCCAAAAGATGCCAACACATTATTAGTGGCAGCACAAGGTGCGTTGTACAGTAAAAGCAAAGAACGTGGTATTTATAAAAGTACCGATGGGGGTGCCACCTGGAAAAACGTTTTGTTTGTAAACGAGAACACCGGTTGTAATGAATTAAGTATGGACATGAACAACCCTCGCATCATCTATGCATCTATGTGGGAACATGGACGCAAACCCTGGCAGGTGATCAGCGGTGGTGCAGGAAGTGGTTTGTATAAATCAACCGATGGTGGAGATACATGGAATAAATTAACCAACGGATTGCCAACAGAAATGGGCAAGATGTCCATTGCCGTTAGTCGTTCTAATCCTGAGAAAGTATATGCATTGATTGAAAGTGATAGTGAAAAAGAAACAGGTGGTTTATTTGTAAGCAATAATGCAGGAGCAAGCTGGTCGTTGGTTACAAACGATCATCGGCTTATCCAACGTGCATGGTATTATATTGAATTGTTTATTGATCCTAATAATGATCAAACCATTTATGTATTGAGTGCTCCTGCATTGCGTTCAAGAGATGGCGGTAAAACATGGGAGAACTTAAGCGGTACACACGGCGATTATCATGATCTCTGGATCAACCCAAAAAATTCCAACAACATGATCATCAGTAACGATGGTGGTTGTTCGGTATCGGTGAACTTTGCAAAAACATGGAGTCCGCAAAACAATATGCCCACGGCACAGTTCTATCGCATCAATGTAGATAATCAGTTTCCCTATCGTATTTATGGAGGTCAGCAGGATAATACATCGGTCTCTATTCCACATCGTTCAATTGGTGGTGGAGCAATCACTTCAAGCGATTGGGAACCATCAGCAGGTGGCGAAAGTGCCTTTCTTGCATTTGACCCTAACGATCCCCGTTATGTAATGGGCGGAAGTTATCAAGGCACCATTGAAGTACTCGATACCAAAGCAAAAGCAAGTACCAATGTGATGCCGGCACCCATTCAATACCTCGGCAGAGATGCAAAGGATATGAAATACCGTTACAACTGGAACGCACCCATCATCTGGAGCAAACATGAGGCAAATACATTTTATCATGGCTCACAATATTTGTTAAAGACAACTGATATGGGTAAAACATGGAAAGAAGTTTCACCCGATCTTACACGTAACGAAAAAGACAAACAAGGCAAACCCGGTGTGCCTTATACCAACGAAGCAGTAGGTGCAGAAAATTATGGTACACTTGCTTATGTGTTGGAGTCGCCTTTAGAAAAAGGAGTGATCTGGACAGGCAGCGATGACGGACTTGTACACGTAACGCAAGACAATGGCGCTACCTGGAAAAATGTAACACCTGCCGGTTTGCAGGAATGTTTGATCAATGCCATTGAAGTATCGCCGCATGATAAAGCAACTGTTTATATTGCCACCACACGTTATAAGTTTAATGATCATACACCCGGTTTATATAAAACAACCGACTATGGTAAAACATGGACAAAGATCAACAACGGTATTCCCAACAATGCATTCACCAGAGTAGTGCGTGAAGATGAAGTGCGGAAAGATCTCTTGTTTGCAGGAACCGAACTCGGCGTATTTATTTCATGGGATGGCGGTAAGCAATGGAGTCCGTTTCAACTCAACTTACCTGTAACACCCATCACCGATTTAAGAATTCATAAAGGCGATTTAATTGCAGCAACCTCCGGACGAAGTTTCTGGATCATGGATGATTTGGGTTTAGTGCGTCAGTATAAAAAAGAACAAACAGATTTGGTATTGTATCAACCCGAAGAAGCTTACATCGTAAACGGTTACAGTGCCATGAATGCTGCAAGCCCCAGTGGTACCAACCGCAGCGCAGGCGTCAACCCTTCAACAGGTGTGGTGATTTATTATAATTTACCAACAACAAAAGCAAGTGATGTTGTACAACTCGAAATAAAAGATGCAGCAGGAAATGTAGTGCGTACCATCAGTTCAAAAGCCGACAGTACCTATATCTATTATGAAGGTGCACCTGCACCCGATCCTGTATTGGGCAAACAAAAAGGACTCAACCGTTTTGTGTGGGATATGCGTACAGCAACCATGCCCGGTGTAGCCAATGTATATATTGAAAGCAGTTATGCAGGTCATAAAGTACCACCCGGTAACTATACACTCACGTTAAAAACGGGCACAAGCCAACAAACAACTACTGCAGTCATTGCGGCCAATCCATTGTACCCCACAACAGCAGCGGTGTACAATGAGTATCATCAACTGATGACGGCGATGGAGAAAGAAGTAACAAGTATGCATCAACTGGTAAACAGTTTGTATGCAAAACAAACACAACTGGCTGAGCTGGTAAAACAATTACCTGCCGATGCAAAGTTTGATGTGGTGCGTAAAGAAGCAACCGCACTCATACAGCAAATGAAAACATGGGATGAAGAGATGATCCAACGCAAATCAAAAGCCTATGATGATGTAGAAAATTTCCCCAATAAGTTTACGGCCAATTATATGTTCCTCATTAACCAAACAGAAAGTGATATACCGAGAGTAAACCAACCCAATCTTGATCTCAAAAAACAACTCGATGCAGAATGGGCGATATTAAAACAACGTGCTGCTGTGTTGGAAGCAACACTTGCAGGGTTGAATAAAAAATTGATAGAAGCGGGAGTAGGGCCGGTGTGGATGAAGTGATTTGAGAAATTAGAAACTAGGTATTTGGAATTAGTTGAACCCGACAGCGGTTGAGAACCCTGTCAAAGGTTTTGTTTGTAATGTAGGGAGTAGGCTAATCTTTCATTTCCTTAATAGTAACTTAGTCAAATGAGGTTAAAAAAGAAAAAGATTTATCGGGGTGATTTTTTTGTTTCTGGCATCAATCATGAAAATGCTCTATCAGGCTATTTGTTTATTGATGATTCCGGTGATTTTTTTGTGACTGTTGATTTACCCCGATTTGTGTATCATGATGAAACAATTGGTTTGATTTCTGGCGAATTAACACATGAAAAAGCCTATATAAATTTAATTAATTGCACAATCTTCAAATCGGAAGGTATTGAAGTTACTTTTGCTGTAGAAGAAATAACTTATTCTCGAAGTCTCCTTTCTAATGATGAATGTTTTAAGAAAATATCTTTTGAAGTTAGAGGTTTAGATTATTTTTTTAAAGAAAGAGTTGTTGATGTTAATGTTGAAAGAAATCCTTTCAGCCATTCATTTAAGACTAAAGAACCCATTGTAATTAATATTTACAACGATTTACTCCTTAATGTAAAATTGAAAAAAAGTCCAAATGTTCAGTTAGGCAGTCATTCTGTAAGTGTCCATGATGTTTATTTGGTCGAAATTGATACAATTAAGCTGAATGTGAAACAGTCGTTGTTTGAAAATGCTGGTATTGTAGCGGATGTAATTTCCCTGACCTCATTTAATCCTCCTTTATTTGGTAATCTAGTTTTCGAAAATGACACTCATGAAATGGCCTGTGTTACTAGTGGTTATTATGCTTTGGAAGATCAGCAACCACTCATGTTTCCAATGCTTGAATTGACAGAAATTAATAATGCATTAAGTAATGCTTACAAATTGTTTAAGGAGAATGACTCCCTGCGAAAAATTAGAGATATTATACAAGGTTCTTCCAATTCACTTAACCATATTGACTCGTTTCTGAATTTCTCAAGAGGAATAGAATATTTCTCTACTTCCTTTTTAATAAATGAATCAAAAAAGGTCGAATGGAAAAATGATGAGGAGCGACTGCTTTTTAGTAGATTGACGGGGCTTAAGAAAGACTTAGACAAACCTCGTAAACTCACCTGCTTTTTTAGGGCAGTACAATTTCTAGAAGGTACCCAGCTATATTCTGATTATTTGAGTAAAGAAGATTTTTTACTTAAGTTAAACGATACACGTAATCATTATACACACTTGAAGCCCACTAATACACTTATTTGGACTAATAATCAGATAAAAGAGTTGAACCCATATTTGAAGATCTTTAGCTTATTATTATTATGGAGGCTAATAGGACTAGATGTTAAACTTCTAGATAGAGCTTATAATCGAGCGAAAGGATTTATTAAGCATCATTCTTTACACGAAAATCCCAATTCCGTACATTTTAATGGCACTCTATCGGCGGTTGAGCGAGAAGAAAATTGAGGCTAAAGCAAAACGCTTGCGCAATACGAGAATTATATTTTATTAAACTAAAAATGAATCTGCTTTCGGATCTTTCCTTATTTTAAATTTTATATTTTTCAGTTACATGACCATTGAACAATACGTAGAACGAATCAACAACCGCTACAAAACAGGCATTTCACGTGAACACAGTTACCGAGGCGATTTGCAAAACCTGCTTGAAGCACTTTGCGACGATACACTTGTAACAAACGAACCGGCTCGTGTAGAGTGTGGCGCACCCGATTATATTCCCTTTCTGGCGCAGGTCTCCCGACCTGTTGCCATCTGTTACTAATCTTGAATTTTCTTCAAGTTAACAACACAAGTTCAAGTAATCCTTTTTCATTTTCAGTGTAGTAATCAATAGCACTACTATACAACCAATCTTCTGCCTTTGTTACAAAACCGGCACGTACGGGATTTTCATGCAAATAGTTCAAGCGTTGTTGCAGCATTTCATTCGTATCTAACAGAATTGGATGGTTTTCGTGTTGCCAAAATTCCTGCCCGTCCGGTCAGGCGGGGAAAACGGAAATTGCTTTTATTGGTTTTGCCATTCTTTTCTAATAAATCAAGTACCCATCCTTTTCTACTTTCTTGAGGGTTATTGATGATTGCGTCAATTATTTTTAAGGCTGTAAAACTTTTGATATTTTTTAATACTAACGCCGGGTCTTTACCAGCTGCAACAGAGTAGATCATGTGTAAGTGGTTCGGCATTAATACCCAGGCGTGTACCTGTAATCCTTGATATTTTTGACAGTGCCGGATACTGTCGAGAAAAATATTTTTATAGTCATTTCGTGTAAACACATCAATCCAGTCAACAACGGTAGCCGTAACAAAATAAGTAGCTTTGGAATCTGTGAATTTGTATTTGGTGCTCATTCATACAAAATAGAAAATTTAAGTGGCAGATAAAAGTATAAGGGGGAGTGAAAAAAAAATATCGAAACGGCATTTACAAGTAACGAAACGGCACAGGTCGGGAGACCTGCGCCAGCAATGACAATCACATGAAAAAACTATCATTAATTCGACTACAACAAAAGTATATTTGGCTACACCCGTTTTTCTATTCTTACTGACTTTTGTAGTGCAATTCTGCAAAACAAAAACAAATAACAAAATGAGAATAATTGTAACAGGTACTTTGGGAAACATTGGCAAGCCCCTTACACAAGCATTGATTCAAAAAGGACATCAGGTAATTGGTATTAACCACGTTTCTGATAATCAAAAAGAAATAGAGACATTGGGAGCAACAGCAGCCATTGGTTCGATTGAAGATGTCGATTTTCTTGCAGCTACTTTCGTGGGCGCAGATGTAGTTTACACGATGGTGCCGCCAAACTATTTTGCGGAGCCAGATATTCGGGAGTACTATCGTAAAATTGGAAATAACTATGCTCAAGCTATCAAGCGGTCGGGCGTGAAACGAGTAGTCAACCTAAGCAGTTACGGTGCGCATTTAAATAAAGGCACTGGCAATATTTTAGGCGCTCATTATGTTGAAAATAGTTTGAATGAACTTTTAGATGTGGATATTACCCACATTCGCCCTACTTACTTTTATTACAATCTATTAAACCTAATTCCGGTAATAAAATCTACGGGAGCAATTTATGCCAATTATGGTGGTGATAAAAAGTTTGAAATGGTTTCACCGCTTGATATTGCGGCAGCTATTGCAGACGAAATGGAATTAACGTCTGTTCACAGAAAAGTAAGATATGTGGCAAGTGACGAATTAACAGGAAACGAAATTGCACGCATTTTAGGTGAAGCAATAGGCAAACCAGATTTGAAATGGATTGTTATCTCTGATAAAGAGGCGCTCAAAGGTTATATAAATAGTGGTTTCCCCGAACTGCTTTCGAAAAACCTTGTAGAAATGTTTTCAAGTGTTCATAGCGGAAAACTGGCCGAAGATTACAAGCTTAATAAACCAGCAGAGTCAGGGAAAGTAAAGTTTACATCCTTCGTAAAAGATTTTATTGTTGCTTATAATTCTTAAAATAAGTTAAATCAATCATGCATTTCGAACAGGGAAACTTACGGAAGACTTTAAGAAATATAAACACTAGCAGGGTAAAGTAAGACTCGAGGATTTTGCTAAAGAATTTGTAGCACTTTATAAAAGAACTTAAACACACATGACCATGTCAACAAAAACAGAGAATATCAACTTAAACGAAGAAGACGTTGAAAGTATTCTGGAACGCATGAGTAATGCTTTCAGACAATTACCACGCTCACCGATTCTACATAGACCATCAGAGGAGGGACTCGCTTACGAGGATGTTTCATTTTTAGCCACAGACGGAATTCCGCTTGAAGGCTGGTACATTCCACGCCCTGGCTCAGATAAAATCATTATTGCCAATCATCCAATGGGCTTTAATCGTTCTGGGCTGCCTTCTCACTTGGAACCTTGGAAATCAATTTGGTCTCCAAGCGGAAATGATTTTGAAGTCAACTTCATTCCTGACTATAAGATCCTTCACGATGCAGGTTACAATGTCTTGGCTTATGACTTACGCAATCACGGCCATAGCTCAGCCGCAAATGGAGGGATAGTTTCTACAGGCATTTATGAATCTCGTGATGTGCTGGGCTCTATACGGTACATACGTGAAAGACAGGATACGAGTAAAATGAAAATCGCCCTCTTCAGTCGTTGCCTGGGATGCGATTCTACATTCTATGCCATGCTGAAAGATCCAGAAGCCTTCAATGGAGTAAAATGCTTAGTGGGCCCGCAGCCTGTCAGCGAGGAAAGTATTTTAAAGAAACAACTCGTTTTAGCAGGAATTGCAGAGGAACGTTTAGCCGACTTGGATAGAATGATAACGTTGAAGACAAGCCTAAACATTTCTGAAAGAGACCCCCGCATTTGGGCGAAGTCAGTTTGTATTCCAACATTTTTGTATCAGGTGCAGGATGATGTATTGACGAGCCCAACAGATGTCCAGTCTATATTTGACGCAATCCCGCTCACGAATAAAAAGCTTCATTGGATAACGAACACCTCCCGGCGGTGGGATGGATATCTGGAATTTCAAAGAAATCCAACGCCCATGCTTGATTGGTTTGAGCACAATATGCGGGCGATGCTTTAAATCAGGTATTATACGGTCTTTATAATAAATTTTAAACTAAAAATTAAGTAAGATGAAACAATTCATGATTGCGCTAGCGATGTGTACAGTATGCACATTTGTCTCTGGACAGAAACAACCATCCAGTATTAACGGATTCGCCGAAAGTGAAAAAGAAAAAAAGGCGATACTTGATACACGTGAAGGTTGGCGAAAGGCATTTGAATCCAGAAGTGTTGAGGGTATGATGCAATTCTATGTCCATGACATTATTTCTTATGATCTGATGGCTCCCATACAATTTGAGGGTGAAAGAATGTGGCGGGACAATTGGATTAATTTCTTTAAATACTTTCCGAAAGAGATAAAGATTACATTAGAAGATCTAACGGTATTTCAGTCAGGCGACCTTGCAACAATCAGAGGGTTGACACGATTACAAGCCGCCACTGCAGACGGAAGATATGTAGACATGTGGACCCGGGAGACCAACGTGCTACGTAAGATAAATGGCACGTGGCTACTTGTGCACGATCACGTATCGGTACCTATGGATTTTCAGAACGGAATGGCCTTGACAAATCTCAAGCCTATAGAAAAAAAATAGATCACGGTCTTTATCAGGGAATGAAAGTGTTGCAAGATCTTTATGGGACTTTGCAACACTTTCAATTGTTAAAGTCAACATGTCATCAAATGAGCAAACAACTGCATCGTATCAGCACGATTAGCCAGTATCAAAAAGTTTGCGATTTCCCAATGGTGCCTCAGAGCAGGCGAGGCTCTGCACAGACTAAGATATGATGAGAGTTAGGTAAAACAAAGTTTACATCATCCTTAAAAGATTTTACTGAAGCTTATAATTCTTAAAATAAGTTAAAATGCAAATTCACCGGATTAAATCAATAAGCGAATATCACAGGCTCAGGGGATTACCAAAGCCTCAACATCCATTGATTAGTTTGATAGATTTTGAGTCAATCCAATACTCCTCAGAAAGTAATCACACAAGTTGGATACTGGATTTTTATTCAATTGCACTAAAAAAGAACTTTGATGCAAAAGTAAAGTATGGACAACAAGAATATGATTTTGATGAAGGCGTCCTATTTTTTATTTCACCCAATCAAGTTTTTAGCATTGAAGTTAAAGAAAACGAGGTTTCGAAACTGTCAGGATGGATGTTACTCATTCATCCTGATTTTTTCTGGAAGACGACATTAGCCCAGAACATCAGAAAATATGATTTTTTTGATTATTCTGTGAATGAAGCGTTGTTTCTATCAGACAAAGAGGAAGCTACGCTTAATACGATCATACAAAATATCCAAAATGAGTATCATTCAAATATTGACCAATTCAGCCAAAGCATCATCATTTCACAAATTGAAACCTTGCTCAATTACGCAGATAGATTTTACCAACGTCAGTTCATTACACGAAAAATAAGTAATCATCAAATTCTTGACCGATTGGAAAAATTACTCGTAGACTATTTCAATAGCGATGACATGGTTTCAAAAGGTTTGCCAACGGTTCAATACCTTGCCGATAATTTACACGTATCGCAAAGTTATTTAAGCGGTTTGCTTAAAGCACTAACAGGCCAAAGCACACAACAGCATATTCATAACAAACTAATTGAAAAAGCGAAAGAAAAATTATCTACAACAGTATTATCAGTAGCTGAAATTGCCTACGAATTGGGCTTTGAACACTCCCAATCATTTAATAAATTATTCAAACAAAAAACCAATCAAACACCTTTGGAGTTCAGAAAGTTCTTTAACTAATTTTTCCCTTTCTTTCTTCTTTATTTTTCAGTCAAAACACGAACAGATGCATCTGCAGACAGACGAGTGAAGGACAAAGCCACTGAGCAGTTTGACGGAATCAGAGCGGACGTTTTTCGTATGAAAAATTGTGCTAAATTCAGGCTGTCTGCTTTGTGCATGATTTGATTGCTCTATGCAAGAAAAACTAAGAAGTCATATAGAAAAAATCGTTCGGCTTAATGATGAGGAATTTGAGCTTGTATTATTTCATTTCAGTATTGCTGAATTCCGGAAGAATCAATTCATTTTTAAGGAAGGTGAAAAAGTAAAACAGGCTTATTATGTTGTATCAGGTCTTTTAAAATTGCTATATACTGATAGCTCAGCAAATCAACATATCATATCTTTTGCAATGGAAGACTGGTGGGAAAGTGACTTCTATGCCTACTTCACTCAAACGAAAGCAACGATGTCTTTACAGTGTCTTGAGAAAACCACTGTTTATTGTTTATCATTGGAAAGCTATCAGCATCTATGCACGCACATTCCAAGGATGGAAAGATTTTTTCTTCAGAAATCGAACTTAGGTTTTATTGGATCCCAACAACGCATATTGTCTTTGCTTACCACTAGTGCAAAAGAACGATATGAACAGCTACTTGAACGTTATCCGTCTTTATTGCAAAGAGTGTCTAAAACCCAGCTTGCCGCTTATTTGGGTGTTTCCAGAGAGACATTGAGCAGACTTTATTCATAAAATAGTTTCCTCTCTCTTTTTTTTAGCAAGATAGGTCGCAACCTCAGAATAGTGATCCATGTCACAGGTGCATCCCAAATTTGGACGACAACTTTGCATTCAATATTTAATAGAAACAATCAATGAAAAAACTGGCAACTGTTACAAGCCTGGTGCTATTAACAACCGCATGCAATCAAACACAAAACAAAAATCAAATGGAAAAGAAAGTAATTAATCCCTGGGAATGGCAGAATCAACGCAGTTATGTTCAAGCCGTTGAAGTAAAACAACCGGAAAGTACGCTCTATGTTTCAGGACAGACAGCAATAAACGCTGATGGAGAGTCGAGTAGCGCTGACATGAAATCTCAATTAAAATTGGCAATTCAGAACCTGGAACAAGTAATAAGCGAAGCAGGTTACGATCCTGAAAATATTGTGAGACTGAATATTTATACGACATCGACAGAAGAGTTATTATCCTGCTTCGATGTATTTCAGGAATGGGTAGCTAAACACGGGATAAAACAAGTAAGCACTGTGCTTGAGGTGAAAGGTCTGTTTGAAACGTTGAAAGTAGAACTTGAAGCTACAGTCGTAAAATAATAATGCGCCATAATAAATAAACATTTAACGATAGGGCCTAACCAATAGGCAAGTTATTGAGCCCAACAAGTACATGAATGAAAGTCGAGAGATTAGTTCTTCCAACATCAAACTAAATAAAATAAAAAGATGACAACAAAAACAAAAGCCCCAGGCAAAAAAAACTGTACAAACAGCGGAATTAAAATAATAATTGCTGCAATTTGTTCATTAACAATTTTATCAAATACAATGAATGCACAAACAAAAAGAGTACCTGCTTCTCTTAGTAGAGAAGAGTACATTGAAGTAGAAAAGAATGTAAAACTACACGTGACTGACCTTGGCGAAGGTAAAACGGTGGTATTAATTCACGGATGGCCATTGAGTGATGCCATGTATGAATACCAGTATCAGGATTTAGTTCAAAAAAGATTCAGAGTAGTAGGGATTACTTTGAGAGGATTCGGAAAGTCAGACAAGCCATATGGTAGATATGACTATGATGTATATTCCGATGATATTAAAGTTGTTTTGGATAAACTAAATATCAAAGACGCAACCTTGGGAGGGTTTTCAATGGGTGGTGCCATTGCCATACACTATGTAGCAAAATACAATGCTGCACATATAAGCAAACTGGCTTTATTTGGGGCTGCTGCACCTGTTTGGACAAAACGTGCCGATTATCCTTTTGGTTTTTCTAAAGAGGATGTAAATGGACTTATTCAATTAAGCATGACCAATCGCCCTCAATTATTAGAAAACTTTGGTAAAATATTTGGAGCAACAGAAACGGCTTTATCAATAGGTTTAGGTAATTGGTTAGGTGGAATTAATTTCGAAGCATCGTCTTATGCCACTACACAAAGTTTGATAGCTTTAAGAGAAACCGATTTGCGTTCTGAGCTTCCTAAAATAAAAATACCTGTCGCTATTTTCCATGGCGTGAAGGATAAAATCTGCGAGTTTGCTCTGGCAGAACAGATGCAAAAAGGAATAAAGAACTCATACATCGTACGATTTGAGAATAGC
>JALHRP010000025.1:23752-51067 GCA_022841365.1 Chitinophagaceae bacterium
AATAGCGGGCATGGTTTATTTTTAGAAGAACTTGAAAAGTTCAATGATGAATTAGTGAGCTTCATACAAAAACAAAACTAAGCCCCAATCGCTAATGTGGTATTAACAAAAGCAGAACTGATGGAAGTAGTAGAACAATATTACTTCTATCAGTTTTTGTAACTGCATCAGCTGAGTTAATTTTAAGTACAACCTTCCTAAATACGAATACAATAAGGAAAGAGATTAAAACAGGAATTAATTGCAAATTAAAGAACGTAAAGAATAGTGACTAGACGTGAAATCATTAAGCAAGGCACATTAGCGTTAGCAGCATTGTCTTCTCCAATAACATCTTTTACAAAAATCAATCGTATGACAGGCAGCAAAAATTTTGAAGTAATAATAATAGGCGGAAGTTACGCAGGACTTTCTGCGGCAATGGCTTTAGGAAGATCCTTGCGAAATGTTTTAATCATTGATAGTGGAAAACCATGTAACCGGCAAACACCACATTCGCATAACTTCCTTACGCAAGACGGAATAAAACCAAACCTGATATCAGAAAAAGCAAAAGAACAGGTTTTAAAATATGAAACTGTGAAATTCTTAAATGACTTTGCCATTAGTGGAAAGAAAACCGAAGGTGGTTTTACAATTGCCACAAAGGCAGGAGAAACATTTTTGACAAAGAAATTAATTTTTGCGACAGGCATAAAAGACATCATGCCGAACATAAAAGGATTTTCAGCGTGTTGGGGTATTTCAGTTATTCACTGTCCATACTGCCATGGTTATGAATACAGCAATGACAAAACAGGTGTATTTACCAACGGAGATATTGCATTTGAAATGGGAAAACTAATCCACAATTGGACAAAGGATTTAACAATTTTCACAAATGGGAAATCTACTTTGAAAGAAGAACAAGCTTCGAAATTGAAAAAGCAGAACATAAAAATAATTGAAAAAGAAATTAATTATTTTGATCACAAGAATGGACAAATCGAACGTATAATTTTTGAAGACGGTACATCTGAATCCATAAAAGCACTTTACGCAAGACCTGAATTTGAACAACATTGTGAAATACCTAAAGAGTTAGGTTGCGAGCTAACAGAGCTAAATTATTTAACGACCGACCCATTTCAGAAGACAACAGTACCTGGAATATTTGCTTGTGGCGATAGTACTACAATGATTCGGTCTGTTTCATATGCAGTTGCGGCTGGTGGAGTTGCCGGTACTATGGCAAACAGGGAACTAATAGAAGAGGAATTTTAGATGAACAAAAAAGCAGCGCCAAATAGTAGTTTGGTAAAATGGCTGTCCTAGTGCTAAATTCTACGGTTGTTCTTCAATTAATTTTATAAGGAAGTCTTTGACGAATATCTCACGGCAATGAGGGCTGACTCAAGCGCTAAACGAGATTCTCCTGAAAGCATTGCCCAAATTGTTTATGAAGCCACAACTGACAACAAGGAACAATTGCACTACACAGCAGGCAATCTTTCGGCAACTGAATACGAATGGTTAAAAAAAGACGGAATTGAGATGGTAATTGCCGCAATGAACAAACGATTTTTAAAACTGGAAAACATATCTTAAAAAATAAGAGTAGTAATCAAACTTAAATATTTAAAAATGCAAAAGGTAAAATATAGAACGCAGGAAGTAGATGGCTTAAAAATTGCCTATCGTGAAGCGGGCAACAGCAATAACCCGACAATTGTTTTATTGCATGGTTACCCGTCATCTTCCCATCAGTACAGAAAAGTACTAAATCAGCTATCTGAGGAATATCATCTCATTGCTCCAGATTATCCAGGTTATGGCAACAGCGATTTTCCATCTGCAGATGAGTATGAATATACCTTCAACAATATCGCTGCAACGATAGATGCATTCCTGGAAAAAAAAGAAATCAGATCGTATGCAATCATGATGCAGGATTATGGTGCCCCCATTGGATTCAGAATTGCAACAAAGCATCCGGAAAGAGTAACTGCCATCATCAACCAAAATGGTAATGCCTATGAGGAAGGGCTGGGAAAGGGATGGGAGGGTATCAGGGCTTTATGGGCCAATAGGAACGAAAACACAGAAAAAGCATTATTATCAGCCTTTACATTAGAGGGTTTAAAATGGCAATATACCCATGGAACAAGAAATCCTGAAAATGTAAACCCTGATACCTGGCATTTGGACTATTTAAGATTGAGCAGGCCTAATGCACATAAAGTAAACATAGATCTTTGGTTTGATTACCAAAGTAATCTAAAATTATATCCTGTTTGGCAACAGTATTTACGAAAACACCAACCGCCAATGCTAATTGTGTGGGGAAAAAATGATGAATATTTTCCTGAAAGCGGTGCAGCAGCTTTTAAAAAAGATGTCGCTAATCTTGATTATAATACTTATGATACAGGACACTTTGCTTTGGAAGAAGATGGAGAAGAAATCATAGAAAAAATCAGATCCTTTATGGATAAAAATGTGAATGTAAAGGGAATGGTGTCAATTATTTAAGTTAGGGTAATGTGTATGTGTGATGGAGTTGATTTTTAAGTTTTATGTTTATAATTTGAGCTGCTAAGGATCAGCTTGTCTTATTCACATTAATCAGCTCTTACATTTGTATTGATTTTCATCCTTTTTTGAGCAGGAGAAATAGCTGTTAAAAATCTACTTAAAATACCTTTATGTCAATAACAAAAGAAGCAGAACTAATTGGAATGAAGAAAGTAAGCGAAGCAGTTGCTTACACTTTAAAAGAAATGAGAAATTTTGCGAGACCGGGTATGACGACAAAACAGTTAGATAATTATGGAGCAAAAATACTTTCAGACTTCGGAGCAAAATCTGCACCCTATCTCACTTATGGTTTCCCGGGCTGGACTTGTATAAGTGTGAACAACGAATTTTGTCACGGCATTCCATCTGACAACAGAACTTTGCAGGAAGGCGATTTAATCAATATAGATGTTTCAGCCGAACTTGAAGGATTTTGGTCGGACAACGGAGGTTCTTTTGTACTGGGTGAAGACATTCATCTGCATCAAAAACTTATTGAAGCATCAAAACAGATTTTACAGAAAGCAATCTATAGCATAAAAGGTGGTGTTCGTATTTCAGACATTGGACTTCTAATTGAAACAGAAGCCAAAAAACGGGGATACAAAGTAATTAAAAACTTAACAGGACATGGAATAGGAAGAAGTTTACACGAAGAACCAAGCAACATAGCGAACTACAAAGACAGGTTTAACCTGACAAGATTTAAAAAGAACTCTGTTGTTGCCATTGAAACATTTATCACAACAACATCAACTTTTACCGAAACACTTAATGACGGTTGGACCATGGTTGGAAATAAAGGTGGCTTTATGGCACAACATGAACATACCATTGCAGTTACAGACGGAAAGCCAATCATACTAACAGAAATGAATGAAATTTGGAACTAAAATAAACTACCCGAAGCGGAAACGTTGCTATTGCCAATAGTTGGGCTTGGACGAATTAAGCCCAGCTTTAGTTCTTATTATTTAACTTTATCAAAAAGCCGGGCAGCTTTTATGGGCGGACGAATATAAAATTCCCAACCATCAGCAATACCTGCCCGTTTTCTTCATCCTTAACATTATGAAAAAACAATGCAAGACATCCTTTTCAACTTTATATCAAAATATATTTCTCTCACGGAAGATGAAAAGAATGCTTTGCTTTCGTTAAATATTTTTCACTCCGTTAAGAGAGGAACAACTCTGCTCAAAGAAGGACAGTACTCAAACGAAAGCTTCTTTGTTTTAAAAGGCTGTATCCGCACGTATTACATGATAGACGGTGAAGAAAAAACAACTGCTTTCTATACAGAAATGGATGCCTTTACACCTTCTTGTGTTATCAGCAAAACCCCTTCAGACTATTTCATCAGTTGTGTAGAAGATAGTATACTTACCATTTCAAATGCTGAAATGGAAGCAGAGGTAAACAGTAAGTTTCCAAAGTTTGAATTGATGTGCAGAAAATTATCGGAAGAACTGCTGGCCAAACAGCGAATAGATTTTGACGAGTTTAAAACTTCTTCTCCTGAAGAACGATACCTGAATTTACTTCAAAAAAGACCCGACCTTATTCAGCGTGTTCCGCAACACCAGTTAGCCAGCTATTTAGGTATCAAACCTCAATCATTAAGCAGATTGAGATCAAGAATTCTTGAAAAAAAGAACTGATGGGTATTTCTTAACTTAAGTGAACGGGTTATTGCTTCCCGCCAATTCAATTTTGCAGTATCGTTTCACTTAAAAAGAAAAGAAATGCAAAAGAAAATGTTATTGATTGGCTTTGTCTTAATATGGGCAGGCAGTTTACAGTTACATGCACAGTATAAGGACAGTACTTACAGGAAGTGGTTCGTTGGAAGTACACTCCTGCTGTTTGGAAATTTAGATAAAGTAAATAATCCTGAGTACGTACAATTAAATGTTGGTTACAGGATAACGCCTAAGGATGTAGTTTCTTTTCGGTTTAAACGATCTGTTTATTCATGGCCAATAGGCATCCCATTCGGACCATCATTTGATGCGCCGGGAGAGAACTATCCCGGACATGCACGCATATTGGCACCTACATTAGGATACCAGCGATTTTGGTGGAAAGGAGCCTATACATCCGTTTATGCATTGAATGCTTTTGAAAAATATATGGACGGGGATAAAAAAAAGATAGGTAACGGATACAGCTTATACCTGGACTTTTATGCAGGATACCAGTTTAAGTTTTTTAAAAACCGGTTCTTTTTTGAACCAGCTATTGGATGCAGTTACTGGCCGCTTAGAACCAATGTTCCGGAGTCGTTTAAATCAGTAGAAAAGAAATGGCCCAACTACTTCATTCAACCCGGGCTTGATTTTGGGTTTAATTTTTAAGTAATAACTGACTGATTTTTTTCAGCTTGCTGCACAAATGGAGTTAGCCCGCTGACAGAACAAAATCCTTAAAAAAAGAGTGGATGCGTATTTCTTAACTTAAGTGAACGGATGAATGCATCCCGCCAATTCAACTTTGCAGTATCGTTTCACTTAAAAAGAAAAGAAATGCAAAAGAAAATTTTATTGATTGGTTTTGTCTTAATGACAACAGGCACCCTGCAGGTAAAAGCACAATATGCCAAAGAAGACAGTACGTATAAACGGTGGTTCGTTGGCAGCACTTTGTTTTTGTTGGGGAATCTTGCTCCAACAAATCCTCCCAACTTCGTTCAACTCAATATCGGCTACCGCATTACAGGGAAAGATGTGATTACAGTAGAACCAAAAACCTGGAAGTATGCATGGCCAAATGGGATACATCCTTTTTTAAACAACGCATACGGAAAGCCGGAGGAAGAATTTCCGGGCTATGTCCGTGAGTTTGGTTTATCTGTGGCGTATCAACGCTTTTTTTGGAAAGGTTTATATGCCGAATTAAATGTAATGCCAACTGTACAAAAATTCATGAATAAAAACGGTGATAAAATTGATGATGGCTTTCAGATGTTCAATACTTACCGTGTTGGCTATCACATCAAACTTTTTAAAGACAAATTTTTTATTCAACCTGCCATTGCTATTACTCATCGTGCATATCACAGCAAACTGCCGGATGGATTTAAACAGCAGGATGATAAGTGGTCGAAGTTTGTTTTTGGTGAACCGGGATTTCATTTCGGATTTAATTTTTAACGGAGCAATGCATCATGCATTATAAAATGTCACCGGCGCAGGTGTTCACCTTCAGTGGATTTTTGGCATTAGTTGTTAAACCTTTTGTCATTCTAAAGGTCTGACTCTTTAAATTTAAGAAAAACATGAACCGGTTTTTAAAAATAGTACTGTTGCTGACTGTTACCTCCTCTTGCAAAAAAGATAAAAGTCCTGCTACGAATGTTGCAAATCCTGTATCCGTTAAAGCAGCAAGCACATATACTGTAATCGTTGATCAAAATGTGAAGTATGGTGAGGGGTTAAGTCATCAAACCTTAAACAGTTCTTCCTATTCAATAATGGATTTAAGATTAGACCTTTATAAACCTGCCAACAATACCCGAAAAAAACCAGCTGTATTATTGATTCATGGGGGAGGATTTACCGGCGGCAGTAAAAGTGATGCAAACATTGTAAATCTTGCGAATTACTTTGCTTCAAGAGGTTGGGTAGCTTTTTCTATAAACTATCGGTTGCTGGGAGATAAGGGTACCGTACCTGTACAATGGGTTCAATATGCACAAACGAATGTGCCCATGGTTGACCAATCTCAATTCATAGCCATGTATCCGGCTCATAGAGATGCAAAGGCAGCGATGAGATGGCTGATAGCAAATGCAGACAATTATAATATAGATACCAATTACATCACAGTAGGAGGAGGTTCGGCGGGCGCAATCATAGCTACTTCTCTGGGAATTACAAATACAACAGATTTTGCGAACGAAATATCGTTAACTACTGACCCTACATTAATAACTACCAATTTAAATAAGACTTACAGCATAAAAACGATCTTAGATTTCTGGGGTAGCGGTATTGCCGTTACTGCACTCAATAACATTTATGGATATCAACGGTTTGATCCATCAGACGCTCCGATAATGATTGCTCATGGTACGGCAGATCCTACTGTAAGCTATACCTTTGCTGCTGAATTGCAAAACATATATACTTCTACAGGTGTTACGTATAAATTATACCCGCTTGTAAACAGAGGTCACGGGCCATGGGATGCAATTGTAAATGGAAAAAAACTGGAAGAACTTTCATTTGATTTTATAGTGGAGCAACAGAAACTTATTGTAGAATAATGGAAGAACTACCTTCACTTAACCAAGTGATCCTGTAGAACAGTTTTGCCGGAAGCAGATGATTAATGGCTGGTGTCGCTGACAACTGTAACCATAACGCAACAAATGACAGGAGAATCAAACTTAGATAAGTTATTAAAAACAATGAAGCCAACATTAAATAGGGGCGAATTTGTTTTTTGCACAATAACAGACTTGGCATCTATAGACTTAATAGACACCCTCTTCATTTTTAAAGAGGAGGAAGCAGTTACAGTTGTTGTAAAAAAGGAAATAGCAGACAGACTAAAACTTGACTATTCTTTTATTTCTTCCTGGATTACACTTACAGTACATTCTTCTTTGGAAGCAGTTGGCTTTACAGCGGCATTTTCAAAAGCACTTTCTGATAACGGAATAAGTTGTAATGTAGTTGCAGCCTTTTATCACGACCATATTTTTGTTAACAAAAGGGATGCAGAAAAAGCAATGACCATTTTAAACAGGTTTTCAGAATAAAATCATAGAATGCTGAGAAATAATATTGCGGAATTTGAGTTTCCAAAAATAATAGCCATTCTTGTTTTTCAATAAACTTTGATTTTTTGGTTGATGTCCCCACCGGCAACTGTAAAAAAATAAAATTATTTTTGTGCACGAATGATCTTGATATAATCGTCGGCGTTAGCTATCGAAACAACTTCAAGCTTTACATCTTTTAAAACAATCTGGCCATTTTTCAATGCCATGTTTGGTATTTCACCGTTAGCCCTTGGAAATTCAATTGTAGAGTTTACACCCGTGTAATTGTAATTTTGAGAATTCAACAGGCAGAAATAGTTGTATGTTTTGCCATTGTATTCCCAAATTGTGATCAACGCTATTCTGCTTGGTTTTACAGAAGTACAATAAGAGCCAAACATACTGCAGGGATAATATTTACCGGGATACTTCTTATCGTATTTCTGTTTGTAATAAAATCCATTTGCTGTTATAAAGTTTATACTGTTAAGACGAACGATGTACTGATTACCTGATTGCAGCGATTTGCCATATGTGATATTTGCAACTGCCTCAAACCCCCAATTATAAGGAAAGGACGTATCAGCAGGCGAGCTGGAGATTGTTTTTGTTACCTCTGCATTGGCTAAAACAATTTTTCCATTTGTTGTTGTAATGGGTTGGGTATGTGCGCTCAGATAGGTGAAAAAAAATAAAAAAACGGGGAGCAGTTTCTTATTGTTCATACTGTTAAAATCGTTTAATCTGTACTGGCAATTTACATCCAAAAATCTTTTAATAAAATAAATATATAAGTTAAACCGGAATTTTTTGAAGGGCATCTCAATAACACAACAGGACAGAAGACTCTTGGTAAGAGAACGGTAAGCTTCGTTTTGTTAAAGCTTTTGTTGATTTTCGACTAAAAAGAAACAGCAAAATGTCTGTTTCATTCTCCTCTCAAACAAATTGGGTCTTTGGGTTGTCTTGTAGCAACAAATCGGAAGACTCATGTTAATATACAAACAGTGGAATCGTATTTATGATCAACTGCTTTCTGAAAGGGTTAAAGTAAAAGCTGAGAGGTTGATTCTGGTGATTGCCATCGCCAGTTTTATTATTCATTTGTTGTTGATCGTACTGGTTGATGCAGCACTGATACACATCCCCAACAGCGGAGGGTTACTTGAAAATCCGATAGCAGCAATTTACACCCCCTTCTCCTTTATCCTTGTGTATGAAGTGTACCTGTTGTTATTTTATCTGCCAAAATCTATCAGTACCTATATCAGCAAGCAGTATGAAATTATTACACTCATTATTATCAGACGATTGTTTAAAGATTTGTCGAACCTGTCATTGTCATCCGATTGGTTTAAGATTAAGTATGATCTGCAGTTTACGTATGATTTAATAGCTGCAGTACTTCTGTTTTTCTTAATTTATCAGTTTTATAAACAGGGAAAAATCAATTACCGTACAGGAAGTTCTGAACAGCAGATATCCGCAGGTATTACTAAGTTTATTACACTTAAAAAAGTGCTGGCTGCCAGTCTGGTTCCTGTGCTCATATTCGTTGCAGTGTATTCATTTGTTAACTGGAGTATAAGTATTGTTGATGCGGATGAAGGGAATGCTGTATCGTTTGAGAATATCAATAATATCTTTTTTGAACAGTTTTTTACCATTTTGATTATTGCCGATGTTATTTTACTTCTGGTATCTTTTTTTTATACGGATCAGTTTCATAAAGTGATCAGAAACTCCGGCTTTGTGATATCTACCATTCTCATCAGGTTATCTTTTTCTGTAAGCGGTTTATTAAATACGTTGTTGATTGTGGCTGCAATTGTTTTTGGTTTATTAATACTGCTGATTCATAACCGGTTTGAAGCAGACAGCGAACTGACAGTACCTCTAAAAAAATCTGAGCAGGAGTAACTGGAGTCTGCTGCCACTCAGTTTTTTCATACAATATACACCTGCACCTTGAATTAGCGGCATAAGTTCATTCATCCTGATCTTCCTTTTATCCTGTTCAGTAAGATTCCCCAGCTGATCTTCTTGTTTGCGTTCAGTTTTGATTATCTTTTCTTCCCGATGGGTAATCAGGTATGAGTGCCGTTTATATACAAATCAAAACAAAACTGTTGTTCCCTGCAATTGCACTGTGCTTATGTGTACAGGCAGTTGCGCAGATATGTCCGGTAAATATTGATTTTGAACAAGGCACATTTAAAAACTGGAAAGCATATCTGGGAAATGTGTCTGCAGCTGGAGGCTTTAATGAAATTTTTCTTTCAGAAACCACAGCAACATCAGGCTGGCACGAAATGTATTCAAGATCTGTAAATGGGTTTGATCTGGATTATTTTGGCGATTTTCCGGTTGTATGTCCTAACGGAAGTGGCTATTCTGTAAAGCTGGGTAATACAAGAGGTGGGGCCGAAGCGGAAGGATTGTCGTATGAGTTCACCATTCCTCCCGGACGGAATGAATATTCCATTACCTATCATTATGCCGTGGTGTTTGAAGGACCCACGCACCAGGAGTTTCAGCAACCCAGATTGGAAATAGAAGTGATGAATGTAACCGATAACCAACGGGTAGACTGTTCATCTTTCACCTTTATTCCATTCGGTTCGGCATTGCCCGGCTTTCAACAATCACCCAGACAGGCGAATGCAAATGCAGTAGTTTGGTACAAAGACTGGACGCCGGTAACCATCAATCTCAATAACAAAGCAGGAAAAACAATTCGCATCTTTTTTAAAACGGCCGACTGTACGTTTGTGCGTCATTTTGGTTATGCTTATGTTGATGTGAATACAGAATGTAATGGTGAATTTCCCGGAGCTGTGTTTTGTCCCAATGATGATTTTGTAAAAGTAACAGCGCCTTACGGCTTTGAAAGTTATAAATGGTTTAACCAGACATTTACACAGGTACTTGGTTCATCAAACGAATTAATACTGCGCCCTGCACCTTCAAGCGGCACCACACTTGCAGTAGAGGTTACACCATTTTTTGGTTATGGTTGTAAGGATACCATTTACACGAAATTGATTGACACCTTAACGGTACAGGCTTATGCTGGTAAAGACACATCGTATTGCGGTGTTGAACCGGTTCTGATAGGCGAGCCGCCTAAACAGGGCCGAACTTATTCCTGGTCGCCGGCAACCGGTTTATCCAGTGCGTTTATTTCGAATCCTGTTGCCAGTCCGTCTGTAACAACTACCTATACACTAACGGTATCGAGTAACGGCGGTGGTTGCAGAGATACAGATGAAATAACCGTTCAATCATTATTGCCCGATACAAGTTTGCGTTTTGCCGGTAAAACATTGTTCTGTTCTACTTCAAAAGACAGTGCTGTTTTATATACCGCCAATTCGGTAAGTGCGCAGTGGTACAGAAACGGTACAGCTATTCCCGGAGCCGTGGCAAACCGTTACAGAGTAACAAGCTCAGGTACCTATTATGCATCGGTGAAAAATGAAACGGGTTGTGCAATACCTACACGTACTGTGAATGTTGTTATTGAAGAAGAGAAAAAGGCTGAGCGCTATCCGGTACGGTTTAGTTTTGCCGATCAGTTTTTGCGACTCTCTGCAAGAACGATTGCTGATACGGTGTTATGGCGACCGCCTTTATTGTTGAATGATGCAGCATTGTTTAATCCTGATTTTAAAAGTCCGCAACTGGGTGAGTATTTGTATACCATCAGACTTGCATCACTGTCCGGTTGTGTTACAGTGGATACGCAATTAGTAAAAGTGATTGCGAAAGTAGAAGTGTTTCTGCCCAATGCGTTTACACCAAATAATGATCGGTTGAATGATGTGTTTACGCCGGTTACCATTGGTATTGATAAAATTGAGTTGTTTAAAATTTATAACCGTATGGGTGCTGAAATCTATTCCTGGAGTGCAGGAAAACCAGGGTGGGATGGAACGTATAAAAACAGTCTGCAGAACCCCGGCACTTATGTATGGCAGTTCCGTGGTATTGGAATTGACGGATCTGTTTATTACCGAAAAGGTTTTGTGGTGCTCATCCGTTAATCGTCAGGTTATCTTCATTTTTCTTTCAATTTTTTAGTTGTTTAATTTATTTGCTGATGGCTGAAGGCTGTCGCATTTCACCCTGTTAATTTCGGAATTGCACAATCTGTAAATGAAAAACTTATTCGACATTTACATTGTCATAAAACCTGAAACAGTTAAACGAAATAAGATGGAAACAACACAAAATGCAACCGTACTTACGGTAGAAGCAACAATTCATGCAGCTGTAACAAAAGTGTGGGATTGCTGGACAAAACCTGAGCATATTACACAATGGTGTGCCGCATCAGATGATTGGCATGCACCATCTGCAACAAATGATCTGCGGAAAGGCGGCAGTTTTTCAACACGCATGGAAGCAAAAGACGGCAGTATGGGTTTTGATTTTGGCGGTGTGTATGATGAAGTGATCAGCAATGAAACCATTGCATATACCATGAGTGATGGAAGAAAAGTAAACATCCGTTTTATTGCCGATGGTGATACAACCAAAGTGGTGGAGCGTTTTGAAGCAGAAACAGAAAACTCACTTGAACTGCAACAGGGAGGCTGGCAGGCCATTCTGAATAATTTCAAACAATATACAGAAGCAAATTAAACAGACGTTTATAATTTAGAATACCAAATTTATGTTGATTGAATTAGCCTCAGAGAGTCTATATGTCAGTAGAAAAAGAAAGCGTTGCATTTGAGCTCCGTAGGAGCGATATGTTTTACGAGTCTCTTCCAGTTCGATTTGTAATTAGGTTCTGAAAATTCTAATAATTAAAAGTTCATACGGACATTTATCTATTCATCAGTCACAATTCAAACTCCCATACGGTTTTGTAGGTTCCATGTAATTCAACATAACTCAGGAATTGATTGTAAAACGGATCTGCACCAATGGTTGCACTGTCGCCAATAACAACCAGTTGTTCTTTGGCTCTGGTAATAGCCACATTCATCCGTCGGTAATCTTTTAAAAAACCAATCACCCCTTCATCGTTGCTGCGTACCAATGATACAATGATGGTTTCCTTCTCCTGTCCCTGAAAACTGTCAATGGTGCTGATGCGGAGTTGCTTTGGCAACAGTTCTTGCGCAGCGGTTACTTGTCCGGCATAAGGCGAAATAAATGCAGTATGCAACGGATCAAGCAATGCAGTCTCAAACAGCTTTTGTACAATTTGCAGTTCGCCTTTATTTTGTAAGCTCGATCCATCGGGCCCATGAACTTCATCAAAGCCCGATCCTGCAGTATCAATAAAAGTTACATGCTGTCCTGTGTTTTTTAAATGCGCTGCAGTTAACAGCAGGCTGTTGTAAAAATAACTGCTGCTGAAACCGGCTATGGCTTCTCTCATCCTGTATTGTGTGTTGAGAAGATATACAGCTGGTACTTTTTCAATGGCTGTTTCTAATATCGATTGGTTAAAACCCAATTGCGCAGCTTCATTACTTAATACAACAGGCGGCAGTTGCCAGTGATCACCTGCCAGTACAATTTTTTCTGCCAGTGGAAAAACAGTCCAGGCCAATGGTTCAATGCATTGGCCTGCTTCATCCATTACTAATGTATGAAAGTGTAGATGATTGATGTCGGCATCGTATAATCCAATGGGGGTACCTGCAATGACTTCTGCTTCTTCAAACAATTTTTCTTCGTTATAATGCTGCAGTTTTTTTATTTCTGTTCGGATATTTTTTACTTCTTTAAACAGGAGGTTGCGTTGTTCCCGTTCGGCTTTACCATAACTTCGTTTGTATTTCAATGCCATCCGTCTGAATTCTTCGGCACGTATTTTTAACTGTTTAATTTCTTTTTGCTGTTTGTTGTTCTGCAGCTTGCCTTCGGGAGTGTGTGCAAAAATGGTTTCATCTACTTTACTGGCATTGCCCACACGCAGTAGTTTAATACCCAGCTGAATCAATCCTCTTGACAGATGATCTACTGCGGTATTACTCGGAGCTGTTACCAATACTTTTTCACCTGCTTTTACCAAGTGGTAAATGGCTTCTATCAAGGTTGTTGTTTTACCGGTACCAGGCGGGCCATGAACAATGCAGATATCTTTATTTTGTGTGATGGCAGTAACTGCCTGTTGCTGACTTTCATTTAATCCTTTATTACGAAAAATTATAGCAGCATCAGGTTCATTCACAACTGTTGAATGGTCGGTTGATTGCTGAGTGTGCAGTTGTTCAAATAATTTGTACAGCCGTTGATTCTGCTCCAGACCCTGCAGCACTTTTTTCATGATGCTTGTGGTTCTTGTATCAGGAGCCAGTTTAATACCTACAGCATCATCTTCAATCCAATCGGGAAAGTCGGGAGCAAACAAACGGAACTCACCATTTTTTCCATCGAGGCCGATTAAAATTCCTTTAACGGGTTCTTCTCCTGCAATAAAACATTCTATGGCAGCACCATCTCTGAACATATTTACCTCCGGAGGAAAATGGAGTTTAAAACTAATCTCCGGATAATCGGCATAACCAAAATTCTTTTTGGTTACAATTATTGGGTGCAACGCAAGACCTTCGACTTTCAATTGTTTTAACGTGTGCTGCTGATCCAGACTGAAACGCTGTGCCTGTTCCTTTTCTTCCAGTTGAATACATTGCAGGAGTGTTTGTAATTGCGGATGCATGCCGTGAAAATAAGATGGAAGAGGGGGATAAAAAAATACCGGTTAATGAGACTGAAAACAGAATAACAATAACTCGGCCCGATTGATTATTTTGCGTTGAGTTTCATTTACGGAGTAATGGCTTTAAAGCAGCACCGCAATGAAAAAAAATACCATGATCCATTGCATATGAAAGACAAAAAACCATTTTCATTCAGCCGGCGACAATTTATTGATACAGCTGTAAAAGTATCGGCAGTTGGAGGACTGGCTTACATTCAGATGTCGGGCTGCGGGAGTGAAGAAAATGAAATTGCTCCTCCTCCGGAAAATAAACATGTATTTCTCAGCAAGCCTTATCTGCATACGTTAGAGCATCAGCACATGTGTATTCGCTGGTTAACCAATAAGCAGTCGCTTAGTTGGGTTGAATATGGCGAAACAAATGATCTCAACAAAAAAGCCATTCAGATTGAAGATGGTCTGGTAACTACCCATCAGCGTATTCATGAAATTTATCTCCGTGATCTGGAGCCGGGTAAAACTTA
Organism: Chitinophagaceae bacterium; assembly: GCA_022841365.1. Classification (GTDB taxonomy): domain Bacteria; phylum Bacteroidota; class Bacteroidia; order Chitinophagales; family Chitinophagaceae; genus Lacibacter. The sequence continues at coordinate 38,286 of JALHRP010000025.1, forward strand.
TTATTACCGTGTGGCATCCAAAGAAATTACTGCCTATCGTTCTTTGGAAACTCCCTATGGCGAAACTATTTACAGCAGTACGTATTCGTTTACTACAGCAGATCCTGCTGCAACAGAAACTGGGTTACTTGTTCTGAATGATCTGCACGACCGACCTGAATCATTTGCACAACTGCTGCAGCTTAACGGCAATGATCCGTATGATTTTGTTTTTCTCAATGGAGATATGTTCAATTATCAATCGGGCGAAGAACAGATACTGGAACATTTGCTTACACCCTGTACCAATTTATTTGCAACACAAAAACCTTTGTTGTTTGTGAGGGGCAATCATGAAACCAGAGGAAATTTTGCACAGCATTTAAAAGATTATTTCGCTTATCCACAAGGATTGTTTTTTCATTTTCAACGTGGACCTGTTTTTGCAATTGTACTTGATACGGGTGAGGATAAAGCCGATGATCATCCTGCCTATGCAGGTATGGCCAACTTTAATGCGTACCGCCAACAGCAGGCAGTTTGGTTAGAACAACTGATGAAAACAGAGGCTTATAAAAATGCAACCTACAAAGTTGTCTTTATGCATATTCCACCTTTTTACTGTAACCAACCTGTTGCACCAGGTGAAATGCATTGCAATGAATTATTTGCACCGTTGTTTAATCAATACAAAGTAGATCTGGTGATCTCCGGTCATACACACAAATATGGTGTGCACCCGCCTGTGAGCGGCAAACACAATTACCCCATCATCATTGGCGGTGGTCCCGATAATGGCACAAGAACGTTGATGAAAATAAAAGCCAATTCAAAAACACTCACTGTGCAAATGATCAATGATGAAAATAAACCGGCAGGTTCATACACACTGAATGCTTCATAAAAAATCAAAATCATTTCCTTTTTCCATAAACAGATTTGCAGCAGTTTTTTTCTGCTGTATAAAATAATCGGGTAATTATTATTCTACATGAAAGCAGCATCCATCCATGAGTTAAAGCAGGAGTTACAGCATCTCTCTGCTGCACAAATAACCGACCTGTGTTTACGTCTTGCCCGTTTTAAAAAAGAAAATAAAGAACTGCTTACGTATTTGCTCTTTGATGCAAACGATACAGCTGCTTATATTAAAAGTATTCAGGAAGAAATGGATCTGCAGTTTAAAGACATCAACCACAGTCATGTGTACTTTACAAAGAAAACGCTCCGTAAAATTGTACGCACACTTCATAAATACATCCGTTACTGTTCTTTACCTGAAGTTGAAATTGAATTACTTGTTTATTTCTGCAACAAGATTAAAAAGGACAGTATTCCTTACACTGTTCATCCTGTTTTACTGAATCTGTACAACCAGCAGGTCAAACGCATTGAGAAAGCGATTGCTTCTTTGCACGAAGATTTGCAGTATGATTATCTGAGAGAGCTGAAAGCATTGACCTGATCATTTCTCTGTTGCTTAAATAGCCCTTTATTTGTCATGTTTGCCCCCTGTTATTCTTCATTACAGGGATTAATTTTATGGCTTAACAGTAAACCTGTAATCAGATGCAAAAAATTATTCCTTTTTTATGGTTTGATGGCAATGCAGAAGAAGCGATGAACTTTTATCTGTCTGTATTTAAACAATCAAAAAAAATCGGCATCATGCCGGGCCCGGATGGCAAAGTAATGGGTGTTCAGTTTGAGCTGGAAGGCATGCGCTTTCACGGACTGAACGGAGGTTCTCAGTTTACATTCAATGAATCCATCTCTTTCTTTGTACAATCCGATACACAGGAGGAAATTGATTATTACTGGAACAGTCTTACATCCAACGGCGGCAACGAAAGTATGTGCGGCTGGTTGAAAGACCGGTTTGGTGTTTCCTGGCAAATTGTACCGCCTGTTTTAGGTGAACTCTTAAGCAGTAACGACAGAGCAAAAGCAAACCGTGTGATGCAGGCCATGTTGCAGATGAAAAAAATTGTAATTGCCGATCTGCTGCAGGCTGCCAATGATATGTGAAATATAGAGAAGGTTTGTACAATGCAAAGTTCTGCGTTTTAAACAGCAAAACGGGTAATCGGTTGTTTTGATTCTTGAGGAAGCAATGAAATCATCAAATTTCAACTTATCTTAGGAACAATCTATTGTTCTCATGCAAAGATGCAGCATTGCTTTACTTTTTTTTCTGTTGGTTCTTCAGGTATCAGCACAGCAACCTGAACGGCCTCGTTTGGTAGTAGGAATTGTGATAGATCAGATGCGTTGGGATTTTCTTTACCGTTATCAGCACCGGTTTGCAGAAAACGGAGGGTTTAAACGGTTATTACAAAACGGGTTTAACTGCAACAACAGCATGATCCCTTACACACCTTCTTACACTGCCAGCGGACATGCATCTATTTATACAGGCGCCATGCCATCTGTTCATGGTGTTACAGGAAACAACTGGTTTAATCTTACCCGCAGAGAATATATGTACTGTACAGGTGATTCATCTGCATCAACAGTTGGCAGCTCTAATGACGCCGGTAAAATGAGCCCTGCAAACATGCTCAGCAATACCATTTGTGATGAATTAAAAACCGCAACCAATAATCAGGCAAAAGTAATCGGCATTGCATTAAAAGACAGAGGAGGTATTTTACCTGCAGGTCACAAAGCCAATGCCGCTTATTGGTACGATAGTAAAACAGGAAACTTTATTACTTCATCGTATTATATGCCAACGCTGCCGGGTTGGGTTCTACAGTTCAATGAGCAAAAGCTGGTAGATTCTTTTTACAAACAGGGATGGGATACCTATTACCCCATTGAAAGCTATACACAAAGTACAGCCGATGAAAATACATACGAAGTAAAAACTTTTGGCAAAGGGTTTCCATACATTCTTCATTCGCTTGCCGGAAGAAATTACAATCTGCTGATGGCAACCCCTCATGGCAATTCACTCACCACAGCATTTGCAAAAGCTGCTATTACCAACGAACAAATGGGTGCAGACAGTATCACAGATTTTTTAGCCATCAGTTATTCATCAACAGATTATGCAGGACATACTTTTGGCCCTAATGCAATTGAAACAGAAGATATGTTTATCCGTTTAGATCTTGAACTGGCAGAATTGCTCCATTACTTAGATCAGCAGGTGGGTAAGGATGAGTATCTGTTGTTTTTATCTGCAGATCATGGCGCTGCGCACAATCCTGTTTTTATGAAAGACAATCGTATACCGGCAGGAAATCTACTTCCTTCTGTTCTGGTTGAAGAGTTAAACAAATGGCTGGAGCAAAAATTTTCTGTTGCAGATATGGTTGTTGATCTCATCAATTACCAGGTAGTTTTAAATGTGCCGGCTATTGAAAAAAAACGAAAGCTTTCCGTTCAAACAGTTGCTGATGCTGTTGTTCAATATTTGCAAAAACAGGAAGGCGTGCAACATGCATTTGTGCTTGAAGAAATAAAACAGGCAGTGCTGCCTGCAGGTATAAGGCAGGCAATCACCAACGGATATTTTAAAAACCGATCGGGGCATATACAGATAGTATGCAAACCGCAGTACCTCGAAGGATTTGATAAAGGTGGAACAACCCATGGCTTATGGAATCCTTATGATACGCATGTTCCGTTGCTGTGGTACGGATGGCATATTGCACATGGCGAGTCGTATAGAGAAATGTATATCACAGATATTGCTGCAACGCTGGCTGCTTTGCTGGATATAAAAGCACCGGCAGGAAGTACCGGTCAACCCATACATGAAATAGTGAAGCAGTAAGTTACACTGTAAAGTTGCAGGAATATGTTGTACATTTCTGTCTCCTCCGAAAAACCATTGAAACTAAAATCAACTGTTTATGACATGCACAAAATGGCTTGCAGCTGTTTGTCTTTTGCTGATTTATTCAGGGGTTCTTGCTCAACCTAAACCCATTGATGATAAAGCTTTTTTTAAAGAGGATCGTCCGGTTAAAATGACGTTGACGACAGATATCCGTCAGTTTATTGCAGAAAAAAAAGATCTGAATTATATTGATGCGGCTGTTTCTTTCACTTTCCCCGACAGTTCGCTGTATCAGGGTCCGGTACGTATAAAGCCACGTGGTAATTTCAGAAAAGAAAACTGCAGGTTTGCTTCCATTGCTGTTGATTTTAAATATGAAAAGTCATCTCCCTTTTCAAAACTCGGCACATTAAAAATGGTGGGCGGTTGCGGATCGGCTGCCAGTCATGAGCAATATTTGCTGAAAGAATACCTGGTGTATAAAATTTACAACCTCTTAACCGATATGAGTTTCAGAGTGCGTTTATTGAACGTAGATTATGTTGATACAAAAGGGAAAGTAAAACCTTATACACAGTATGCATTTTTAATTGAAGATGTAGATGATCTGGCAAAACGAAATCAATGTATTGAAAAAGAGCTGGTACGTTTTTCACCACTGGGTATGCAGCGTGATCAAACAACATTGCTGTATTTATTTCAGTACATGATTGGTAATACAGATTGGTCTATTCCTTATTATCACAACATCAAATTACTGGTACAAAAAAAAGATACCATGACCATGCCGTTTCCTGTAGCCTATGATTTTGATATTACAGGTTTGGTTAATCCGCCTTACGGAGGTCCGCCACCTGATCTGGGTATTGAGCGGCTAACACAACGTTTGTACCGTGGGTATGAACGGACACTTGCAGAAATTGAAACCACTGCAAAGATTTTTATTGATAAGGAAGAAGCCATCTATGCACTCATCAATCAGTTTGAACCATTAACTGCAGCAAGTAAAAAAGAAATGATTGAATTTTTAAACGGTTTTTATAAAACCATTAAAAATAAAAAAGAACTGAAGAGCCTGTTTGTAGACGGGGCATTAACCAATTAAAGTAACCCACAATTTATTTCTAACATCATTACACATGAAATTAACGACAGAGCTGTTACGGGATACAGCAATTTATATACAGGATTATTACAAAGCACAGGATGCAGCAAAGTACTGTTTTCATACCTACAACCGCACTATGAACATTGTACGTAACTGCGATGCATTGGCAGTGGCGTTAAATGCAGGTAAGCAGGAAGCAAAGCTGGCGCATCTTGCCTGTTGGTTTCTTGAAACGGGTTATTGCACCGCTGATGCAGATCCGCAGCAAACATCGGCGGCACTTGCAAGAGCATTTTTTACAGCAAAAGCTGTTGATGAAGAAAAAATTCAGGTGATTGAAGAATGTATTCTTTCCACAAGGGAACCAAGGCAGCCTGTATCTGCTACTGCTCAATTGGTTTGTGATGCAGCCATGTATCACCTGGCAGATAAAGAAGCCATGCTGCTGGCAAATGCACTGCGTGCAGAACATCTAGCCATTGCTGGAAAAGAATACAGCGATGAAGAGTGGATACTGGAAAACATTCAAACCATCAGCAACCACTTTTATTTTACAGTTGCTGCAAGAGAAGCGTTTCAAAAAAGGAAAATGAAAACACTTACAGCGTATCAAAATAAACTGGAGCTGCTGCAGGCCATTACAACGGAGCCGGATAATCCATCATTTCATGCAGGCGTTACAGAAAATAAAGAAGCTGTTGAAGAAGAATATATCAAGTTAGAAAGGGGAGTGGAATCGTTTTTCCGGATTACTGAACGGCGGCATATGGAATTATCAACCAAAGCACATGATAAAGCCAGTTTGCTGATTAGCATCAACTCCATTGTTCTTTCCATTGTACTATCTGTGCTCATTACAAGGTTGGAAGAAAACAGGCATTTGCTGCTGCCTACATTGCTTCTGGTGATTACCTGTGCGGTAACCATTGTTTTTGCAATTATTTCAACACGTCCACGCTTAATTAATGAGCATTCAAAAAACAAACCGTTGGATGATCATGAAATGAATATTCTGTTTTTTGGCGATTTTTCCAAGCTGTCGCTTTCTGAATACAAAAAGCAAATGACCACTACTTACCGCAACCGTACAGCTTTGTACGACAGTTTATCAAAAGATATTTACTATCAGGGAATCATCCTGGTTTGGAAATACAAGTACATCAATATTGCTTATAACATTTTCATGTATGGGTTTATTATCACCATCCTGTCGTTCATTGTTGCGTTTACATTGCATACCTGGTAAGTACCTGTTACAATTTGCTCAGGGTAGTAACAGGTCGTTTGCAGTAGTTTGTTTGTTTTTGCTTACTGCAGGCTGTAACAACAGTACTGAAAAAGAAAAAAAGAATAGAACGCCTGTAACAACATCTGCAACTTATTCATTTGAAACAGCAGCACAAACATGGGTATTACCTGCAACACTCAATGAAATTTCGGGGATTGGTTTAGTTAATGACTCTGTGATGCTTTGTCAGGAAGATGAAAAGGGCGTTTTGTATTTGTACAATCTTTCAACAAAACAAATTGACCGTACCATCAATTTTGGTAAAGCTGATGACTATGAAGACCTCGCTATTGTCGGGCAGGATGTGTATGTATTAAAATCGAACGGAACGGTTCAACTTGTAAGCAACTTTCTGCAAACAGTTTCGGTTACAAAGTTTAAAACAACCCTGTCGGGTAAAAATGATACAGAAGGATTGTGTTATGATGCTGTTTCATCCTCATTTCTCATCACCTGTAAGGAAGAACAGGGTTTAGTTGATGCACCCAAAAATGCAAAAGCTGTTTATTCATTTAACTTTAAAGCAGAGGAAGACAATGCAGGTAAAACCCTGATTGTATTTGAAGAAAAAGAGTTCAAAGCTTCTGCTGTTGCTGTTCACCCGGTAACAGGAAACATTTTTATATTATCGGCTGGCAAACGTAAACTGGTAGAACTAAACAGAGATGGTACATTGATCAACCGTTACGATCTCAGCAATAAGTTATTTAAACAACCCGAAGGCATGACCTTTGCTGCAAACGGCGATCTGTATATTTCAAACGAAGCAGATGGGGGCAAAGCAACTATTCACTTGTTTAGGTATCAGCCATAAAAAATAACTAATAAATAAAGCCACATTTGTTTTTGATGAAAACATACAACAACGGCTGACTGTGGTGCTGATTTCTCCACTGAGATCAGGCCATGGGTAGACATAAACTCGGATTAAAATAGGAAGAATGGAAATGTATCGCACTAAGATTTTAAAAATTGAATGGTTAGATCAAGACAATCCAGAAGCAGAAGTGTTATTTGTGATAAATGGCAAAAGTTTATGGGCTTTTTGCCACCCTTGTTATTTGAATGAGAGCGAGATAATCGAAGTGAGATTAACTTTTATTGAAGACGAAATTGATCAAGATGCATTTTGGATTGAAAACAGCCAACAAAAAAAAGAAATTGTACAATCTGAAGATAACAGATTGAGTTATTTCTGCTACGGGGAAATAGTTAGTATTAATCCGCTTATGATTGATTGTGGATTCGTTGTGTTTTCATATGGCGATTGGATTAACGACCCCACTATAATAGGAAAGTATGTTTACTTTGTTATTTCACGTTTAATAGTTACAAAAATTTAATTATTCATAATTATGAAATATCTTTTTCTATTAACAGTTATTTTATTCTGTGACACTATAAGTTTTGCCCAACTCAAACTAGGCCCCACCGCTGGCTTTCAATTAGCCAGCCAATATATCGAGTATCGAGGGAACGGTAATACCGGCACCTCTGCTGGCTATGCACCAAACTATAGAGTAGGTGTAGCAGCAGAGTTTCCGTTTAATAAAAACCTGCACTTGCAAACAGCATTGGTTATTACAGGCAAAGGGCGCAGCTATAATGGCAAAACGTTACTAAAACTTACATATCTTGAACTCCCTCTTTTAATGACTGCTGATTTTAAAACAATTGGGAAAACACGTGTTTTTATTGGAGCCGGTCCTTATTTAGGTTATGGATTGTCTGCCTACTTTAAAGGTCTTGAGGAATTGGATGTTTTCAAAGGGAAATTTTACTATCCCTTTGATTGGGGAATAGGCGCTGTTATAGGATTAAGAATTAACAAACAGTGGGTGAGCAGTATCAATTATACTTTGGGCTTAAAGCAGATGCGAAATAAGGACAATATTATTATTTACGATGATAATATTGAAAAGAACACCACCATTCATATTTCTTTAACTTACCTGATTCAAGTAAGTGACAGATAATTCTTCCTTTGCAAAAGACACTTCTGGAACGCTTATGAGTGATTTATAGTATTATCAACTTGGTAGCGACATAATACTAATCAACAAAAAACCCCACGATAAAATCGTGGGGTTTTATTATCATCAGTTCTTAATTGAATTATTTCACCAGTTTTACATTCACCGCATTGCTGCCTTTAGGGCCCATCTCCACTTCAAAAGTCACTTTGTTTTGTTCTCTGATTTCTTCAGTCAACGAATTGATGTGTACAAACACACTTTCCTGTGTTACATCATCTTTAATAAAACCATATCCTTTTGAATCGTTGAAGAAGGTAACCGTGCCTTTTCTGATCAGGTCTTCGGGGTTAATGGGTTCCTGTTTACGAACACCAATTTCAATATCCTCTACATTTACCTGAATCTTTTTTCTTGGATCGGGTGGCTGGGAAGAAAGGTTTCCATTCTCATCCAGATAAGCAAGCATGTCTTCAAAATTATTTCCGCTTTTCGGATTGTCTTTCCGTTCCTGCTTTCGTTCTGCTTTTTCTTTTTTGTTTTGCTGCTTTTTCTTTTCTCTTTCTTTCTTGTTCCAGGTTTCCGCCATAATGCTTTACTGTTTTTGTGATAAAAAATCCTTTTTTAAAGAGGATGTTGATGTAGAAGAAGATCTGGGGAAAAGTTTTGAAGTCTTCGGCAGATGGGCGTAAAGGTAAGTCTTTTTTCACTCCTGACAGGGACTGTTGAAAACTAAGGGATCAGAAATCCGTTTATTCATTTTCTACGCACAACAGGCCTCACTTGTCATGTAACACTTATGGATTATTTTCGGGCATGGCTTTGTTAACAGTGAACGGCGTAAGTAAGCAGGAGAGGGGGAATTTTGTAGTAAAGCAGATCAGCTTTACACAAATGCCTTTTGAAAAAATAGCCATTGCAGGCGAAACAGGCTCCGGTAAAACAACTTTGCTGAAAATGATTGCCGGTTTAATTGAACCCGATGCAGGTGAAATACAATTTCAGCACAAAAAAATCATTGGACCAAATGATCAACTCATACCCGGTCATCCAGGAATTGTTTACCTGAGCCAGTATTTTGAATTGAGGAATAACTATTGGGTGTACGATCTCATGGAAATGGCCAACAAGTTATCAGAAGCAGAGGCCAATACCATTTATTCCATTTGCCAGATAGAACATTTGCTGAAACGAAGAACCAATCAACTTTCGGGTGGAGAGAAACAGCGGATTGCGCTGGCACAATTATTAACTACTTCGCCCAAATTACTTTTGCTCGATGAGCCTTTCTCCAATCTGGATGCGGCGCATAAGCAAACCATCAAATCAGTGATTCATGAAATCGGCGTACAATTGGGAATCAGTTGCATCATGGTATCGCATGATGCATTGGATGTGCTTTCATGGGCCGATACCATTCTTATTTTAAAAGATGGTGCAATTGTTCAGCAGGGAACAGCAAAGCAGATCTATCATCAACCGGCAAATGAATATTGTGCAGCGCTGTTTGGAACATACAATAGAATTGATACTGCAAATAAGCAGATCAGTGCAGCAATTAAAGGTATTGCAGTGCATGGTCAGCAATTGCTTATTCGTCCTGAACAGATAAAGATTGAAACAGAAATTAAAACCGGATTAACAGGCACCATTGCAAAAGTGCTGTTCTTTGGCAGCTATTATTTGCTTGATGTTGTAATTGATCAACAACTCCTGCATGTAAAAACAGGAAGCGGTGCGTATACGGCAGGAGAGCAGATTTATCTTTCTATTGCAGCAGCAGATCTCTGGACTTTATAAAAAATCTATTTACAACCTTCTGCAATTTCCAGTAAGTTCACGAGTGAGATCGTTTTTGTTTCCTGATAGTCACGGTATTTTTCAGCAACCATATCAACTGCACAGTTACAGTATTTTGTTGCGTTCTCTTCACCAATTAAACGGGAAGATCTTGTTTCGCAGTTGCTTACAAATTCTCTGATTTGTTTTCTTGTCCAGTATTTTGCTGCCGTTCTTGCAATGGCTTTGCAGGATATAGCGGTCATTAAAATAACTGTACAAAGTAGTAGTGCAGCAGGGATTGCTTTCATGCCGGAATGTTTTATACAAGATACTCAAAAGTATGCTGCTGTAAACAACCGGTTGTTATTTCAGAAAAGAAAGCGACCTTACGAGGTATGAATTTCCATCAGCGTTTATTTTATTGATAAACGCCGATGGATAAAACGTATTTTAAAACGGAAATTACAGTACAATTACACTGTTGCTGCCGCCAAATTCATTTGGTTGTTGTTCATCGGCTTCCGGTTCGTTCAGCCACTCTGTAGCGTTTACTAAATATTTGAATTCGTGCTTTGATTCTTTCGGGAGATTTAATTCTGCACTGAAGCTGCCGTCTTTCTTTTTACTCATGATCACCGCATTTTTCCAATCGCTGTTAAGGCCAAGAATTTCAACGGTTTCAGCATTTTCAACTTTAAATGAGAATTTTACTTTGCAATAATCTTTTGTCTTGTAGTAAGTTTTTTGTACCATTTTTCTTTTATTAAAGTTTACCTGTAGGGCCCTGCAGCAAACAAATAAGAGAATGCAACAGTTCTGTCATAATGCAGTGTAGCCCGGAAAAATCTTTCATTTCCGTTGTTTATACACAAATCAGAAAAAAGTAACCCTGCCGGATAAAAATTTTTAAAATCTGTTTTACACACTAACAGTTGTTATGTTGATAAATTACTGCAGTTCGTCTTTCCTGGCTTTTTCTGCACGGAGCATTTCGGGGTAACCCATTTTCTTAGAAAGTGCATTTACAGCAAGTGCAATTCGTTTTGTTTTGGTAAGATCTGTTTTTGCACTGTCAATCCATTTACTGAAATAACGTTGGTGCGAACCTGTAAGTGAATGAAAATATTGTTTTGCCACCGGTTCGTCTGAAAGGCAATCCATAAAATCGGGATTAAAAATAAAATCACTGTTATCAACGGCAAGTTTTACTTCCACTGTTGCACCTTTTGTTTTGCCAATGGCTTTTCTGATATCAGCGTTTAGTACGAGAATAAATTTTCCTCCACCCATGGGAAGAACAGATACCCGCTGCAGTTTATATGTATCCAGTTTGCCTTTTACTTTAAATTCTTTTTTATTTCCGGGTTTTAATTCTTCTGCTGCACCTGCGGGCAATTCAATATAGGTCCAGCCGGTTTTTTCGCCCTGGCTGTTAAATTTTAAAATGGTTGCAGTGAACGTAATCATTCAGGAATAATGTTTATACAAGTTTAGTTTTTTTCTGTTAAACCATCTGCATTTCTGCTGGCATGGTTCTTGTTTTAATGAGTTCAAATCTTCACGGTTGATTTTCGCCCCAATTTCTTCTTTGTAAACAAAGCATCCGGTTCATACCTGTAGTTGTATCCGGTATTAATTTTTTAAACAACGTGTTTTACTTCTGCAGTTAAGAAAGCTGCGGTATTGATCATATTTATTATTCTTTAAAACTTACACAAATGAAAAAAATGTTTTTTTCTCTATCTGCAACAGCGTTTTTTATGATTGCTTCTATTGTAACAGTTCGTGCACAGGGCGATGTGGTGGATGTTGCAATGGGATCGCAGGATCACAGCAAACTGGTTGAAGCTATTAAAACCGCTGATCTGGTAAACACATTTAAGATGACCGGTCCTTTTACAGTATTTGCTCCCAGCAATGCTGCTTTTGAAAAAATTGCAGAAGCAGATTTTAAAAAACTTGTAAAGAACAAATCACTGCTGGCAAAAACATTGAAATATCATGTGGTAGGCGGTAACTGGAATTCAACCACGTTGATGGCTGCTATTAAGCAAAATAACGGAACGGTACAATTACCAACACTCAGCGGCGATAAATTAACAGCAACAGTTGAAGAGGGTAAAGTAAAACTCACCGATGGAAACGGAAACAGTGCTTATGTTACCAATGCAGATATTACTGCAAGTAACGGATTGATTCATGTGATTGACGGCGTTGTACACCCGGTACAACCTGCAGTAACAAAGAAGGACTAGCATTTTCTCATAAGCAGCGCCCCCTGATTATTCGGGGGGCTTTTTATTTGCTGAATGATTTCTGTTACATTTATGTTATGACGATGCTTGTAACAAACATTAAACAATTAACAGGTGTAAGAGAACAATCGCTTTTGTTGAGAGGAGAAGCGTTGGCCAGTCTTCCTTTTGTGCAAGACGCTTATCTTGGCATTAAAGATGGACTGATTGCAGAATATGGTCCCATGCATGCAGTAGGAAACAGAGCCGATCTGTATGATGATGTGATGGATGCAACCGGTCAGTTTGTATTGCCCTGCTGGTGCGATAGTCATACGCATCTGGTTTTTGCTGCAACACGTGAAGATGAGTTTGTTGATAAGATTAAAGGACTCAGTTATGCAGAGATAGCTGCTAAAGGCGGCGGCATTATCAATTCAGCAAAGAAAGTAGAAGCTGCTACTGAGCTGGAGTTGTTACGTCTTGCATGGAGCCGTTTGCAGGAAGTAATCCAGCAGGGGACAGGTGCTATTGAAATAAAAAGCGGTTATGGTCTTTCTGTGGAAGCAGAGTTAAATATGTTGCGTGTTATTAAAAAGCTGAAGGAAACATAACCCATTCCCATAAA
>JALHRP010000026.1 GCA_022841365.1 Chitinophagaceae bacterium
GGATTTGTAGCAATGGCAACAGATCTGTTAGCACTTACATTGTTAACTCCTCCGGGCGAACTGGGTGCAGATGTTGCATTTGGTTCTGCACAGCGTTTTGGTGTACCACTTGGCTTTGGCGGTCCGCATGCTGCGTTCTTTACATCGAAGGATGAATTTAAGCGTTCAATCCCCGGCCGTATTATTGGTGTAAGTATTGATGCAAAAAATAACCGTGCATTACGCATGGCTTTACAAACAAGAGAGCAACATATCAAGCGTGAAAAAGCAACATCCAATATCTGCACTGCACAGGCACTGTTAGCAAATATGGCGGCAATGTATGCAGTGTATCATGGACCGGAAGGATTAATCAACATTGCAACACGGGTTGCATTACTGGCGCAAACTGCTGCCGATGCAATTAAAGAAAAAGGATTTGAATTGCTGAGTGACTCGTTCTTTGATACCATTGCGGTGAAAGTAAAAGATGTTGCAGCCATCAAAACAAAAGCAGAGAAGCAGGAAATTAACCTGCGTTATATCAATCATGAGACCATTGGTATTTCCATTGATGAAACAACCAATCCGGAAGATCTGTATGATCTCATCAACTGTTTTGTAAATGAGACCGATCCTGTTCATTTTTCTATTGCCGAAGAACCTGAACTGCATCATTTGCCTGCAGCGTTAGTAAGAACAAGTAAGTTTCTTACGCATCCCAACTTTAATACGCACAACAGCGAGAGCCAGATGATGCGTTACATCAAACAACTGGAAAACAAAGATCTTTCGTTAAATACATCTATGATTTCTTTAGGCAGCTGTACCATGAAATTAAATGCTGCTACTGAAATGATGCCTTTAAGCTGGGCGCACTGGAGTAAGATGCATCCCTTTGCACCATCTGCTCAAACAGAAGGTTATCAGCAACTCATCAATGAGCTTGCAGACTATCTGATTGAAATTACAGGATTTGATGCCTGCAGTATGCAGCCCAACAGCGGTGCACAAGGTGAGTATGCAGGTTTACTTGCCATCCGAAATTTCCATTTAGCTAACGGTGATGCACACCGCAAAATTATGCTGATTCCTGTTTCTGCTCACGGAACCAACCCTGCAAGTGCTGTGATGGCAGGAATGAAAGTAGTGGTGGTAAAGGCATTGGACAATGGTTATATTGATGTAGCTGATTTTAAAGCAAAAGCCGAACAACACAGTGCCAATCTTGCCGGTACTATGATTACCTATCCAAGTACGTTTGGCATTTTTGAAGAAACTGTAAAAGAAATTTGCGAAATCGTTCACCAGCATGGCGGACAGGTGTACATGGATGGTGCAAACATGAATGCACAGGTTGGGCTTACTTCGCCCGGATTAATTGGTGCAGATGTATGTCATCTCAATCTGCATAAAACATTTGCTATTCCACATGGTGGTGGTGGTCCGGGCATGGGACCTATTTGTGTTAAGAAACATTTAGCGCCGCATTTGCCCGGTCATGTAAGTCAATCAACTAACGGGGCAGTAAGTGCTGCACCGTTTGGTTCTGCTTCCATTCTTATCATCAGCTATGCGTATATCCGATTGCTTGGTGCAACAGGTGTAAAGAAAGCAACTGAGTTTGCCATTCTTAATGCCAATTACATGAAGGCACGTCTAGAAAAAGACTATGATATTTTATATACCGATGAACACGGAACCTGTGCACATGAATTTATTGTAGACCTGCGGCCCTTTAAACAAACAGCAGGTATTGAGGCAGAAGATGTAGCCAAGCGTTTAATTGATTATGGATTTCATGCACCAACCATGAGCTTTCCTGTAGCCGGTACCATTATGATTGAACCAACTGAAAGTGAAGACAAAGCCGAGCTGGATCGTTTTTGTGATGCCATGCTAAGCATTCGTCAGGAGATCCGTGATATTGAAGAAGGTAAAGCAGACAAAGCTGACAATCCATTGAAGAATGCTCCACATACACAAATGACAGTGATGGCAGAGGAATGGAAACATCCGTATACAAGACAGCAGGCTGCCTTCCCGCTTTATTATGTTACGCAGAATAAATTCTGGCCATCAGTATCAAGAATCAATAATACACATGGCGACAGAAACCTTATTTGTACCTGCGAACCGGTAAGCAGCTATGCAGAAGAAGAAGCGTAAAAATTGATCATTTATAAAAAATAATCCTGCACATGTGCAGGATTATTTTTTTTCCGGTTCAACATAGTTCTTTCGCTTACCACGTTTGAAATTTTTATATTTGGTAAGATGCGCCATGTAATTCTGTATATAATCGGATTCTTATTATCAGCAACATGTTTGCAGGCACAACCGGTATGCAGCGATAACGGCCACACCCCTTCTTCTCCTGTTTCCATTTGCGGTAACGGCACTTACTCCAGATCACCTTCATCGGTTTGTTTCAACAAAAGTTTTTTTCTACCCGGATGTACCAATTCATTTACCAACTATGGTGATCTGAATCCTGTTTATTTTAAGTTTACCTGTAAAACATCAGGAACATTTGGATTCGTAATTGCAGCATGGAAACCGGAAGAAGATTTAAACTGGCAGTTGTTTGATATTACAGGAAAAAATCCGCTGGAAATTTATACCGACCGGAATCTTACCATTGCAGCGAACTGGTCGGGCACGCCCGGACCAACCGGTGCATCAAATGCAGGATCATCATTGATCCAATGTCGAACCATAGTCGGCCAGGGCTCTCCGGGAAATACTTTTTGCAGAATGCCTACGCTTACAGAAAATCATACTTATTTACTCATGGTAGGCAATTCCACAGCCCCGGGTGCTTTTGCATTAACTATTGGCGGAGGTACGGCAGATATCAGCGGCACAACGGGTGAGGATATCAACGTTTCTGTTGCATCCTGCGATAACAAACAGCTCTTGTTGAAATTCAATAAAAAAATCCGTTGCAGCAGTATAGCAGCAGATGGTTCAGATTTTAATTTATCTCCTGCAACGGGTACTATTACAAGTGCTGTGAGTGTTCAATGCAGCAATACAAGTGAAACAGATTCTATTTTACTAACCTTTGCCAATCCATTACCTGTTGGCAGTTACACTTTAACCATAAAAAAAGGGAACGACAACAATACACTTACTGATCAATGCAGCAACAATATTACTGATCCTACACAACTGAACTTTCGTGCATATCCATTTGCTTCTTTAGATACCATCTTCCCTGCAGGTTGTGAACCGGTGAAACTAAAAATCAAACTCACAAAACCGGTACGATGTTCATCTGTTGCTTCAGATGGCAGCGACTTTATCATTACCGGCCCAACAGCAGTAACAATTACCGGCATTACAACTTTTTGCAGCAGTACATTCTTAACAGACAGTCTTGAACTGCAACTGCTGCAACCAATCAGTACTGCCGGCAGTTATTCCATTGCAATTAAAAACGGCAGCGATGGCAATACGTTAGTGGATGATTGCAATTTTGTTACACCTGCAGGTAACAGCAAAGGCGTAACAATAAAAGGAATGGTTGATGCAAATTTTTCATTTGCAGTAAAAGAAGGTTGCATTGCTGATACCTTGTTGTTCAATCACCCCGGCGGAAATGATGTGAACAGCTGGAGCTGGACAGTTGATACCATCAACAGTTCTTTGCAGCAACCTGTAATATTGATAAACAGAGGAGGTAATGTACTGGCCGAATTGTATGTGAGCAATGGTTTGTGTTCAGCAGTTGCTCAACAGATCTTTGCATTAAAACCAAAACTGTTTATTGATTTTACTGCACCCGACAGTACCTGTGCAGATGAACCGGTGTTGATTGTGAATGAAAGCAGAAATGCAGTTGATTGGTTCTGGGATTTTGGAAACAACACAACGAGTACCGTTCAAAATCCGCCATTGCCATCTTATTCTATTACTGATGTTGACAAACGTTATACCATTTCACTTACAGCCGTTAAAGAAAACTGCAGTATCACAAAAACGCATGAATTATTAGTTGAAGCATCCTGTAACATTGCCATGCCGAATGCTTTTACACCAAATGGAGATGGATTGAATGATGTATTTCAACCGCTTAAAACATCCGGCGTTACTGGATTACAGTTGATGATCTACAATCGTTACGGACAATTGCTGTTTACCTCATCAGGTAATAACATTCAATGGAATGGCATGCTGAATGGAGTTGCACAACCTGCCGGACTTTATTCCTGGCAGTTAACCTATACTGATCGTAAAACAGCCAAACAGATTTTGAGAAAAGGTACTGTAATGCTGTTGCGTTGAATAAAATAAATATCTCCAACCAACTATCATTAAATGGTGATTGTTGATTTGATGAAATGAATTCTTTTATTTCACTCTCACTCCACCCTTCATCACCATATCTACTTTCTGGAGCAAATTGATAAAACGAAGCACATCCCCTTTCACCGCAATAATGTCGGCCACTTTTCCTTCACTGATGGTTCCTACTTTATTTTCTACACCTTGAAAAACCGCCGGCCAGTAGGTTGCAGAGCGAATGGCCAGCATGGGATCAACACCCATCTCCCTAACCCAAATGTCTAATTCGTTCCATGTACTCTGGCTGTGAAATTTCATGGGAATGCCTGAATCTGTTCCAATGAGCATGATGACACCGCTTTCTTTCAGTTGTGAAAACTTGCGTTTTAATGTTGGCTTACGGTAAGGTGTAACCTGAAAATAAGAAAGCTGCGATGGATACATTAATGAGTGACGGATGTCTTTGATTACACTGTCGGGTAAACCAACCTGCCACGATGGATCATCCAGGTGTTCGGTGTTTTTAATATTGTAATCGTTATTGAACAATCCTTCAACTGTAGGGCACCAGAATAATTTATTGTTGGAGTTGGCAGTGCGTTCCTTAATCATCCGCATCACATCATCCGGATACTCCGGTGCAGTAGCCAAACCTGTATGTTCAAAACAATCGGCACCTGCAAGTAATGCTCTGCGAATTTCTTCAGGACGATGAGCATGCGCCACCACTTTTAATTTCCATTTATGTGCTTCATCAACAATGGCATTAATTTCTTCCTGCGTCATTTGATCCTGATCAATCAGCTTAATACAATCCACACCACCCTTTGCCAGCTTCTGTACTTTGGCTCTTGCATCGGCCACACCATTAATACCCCAACGAAACTGTTCAGTGCCGGGATAAGGTGCATGTTGCAAAAATGGTCCGCTCACATACAATGTGGGCCCCTGTAACTTTCCCTCATTGATCATATTTCTTACAGCAACAATATCTTCTAGCGGTGCACCAAGATCTCTTGCACTGGTTACACCGGCCATTAATAATTGCTTTGCTCCTGCAGGCATAATCACAGAACGGAAGATGGGCGGATATTTTTTATCCCAGTACGTATAATCCGAATGCCCGTTAATCATCAGATGCACATGCATATCCCACAAGCCGGGCAATACACTCATCCCTTCTGTTGATATCACTTCTGCATCTTTCGGAATTTCAGTTAAACCGATCTGTCCTACTTTAATGATCTTATCGCCTTCAATAATAATTACAGAATTTTTCAGCGGCTCACCGCCAAAACCATCAATCAGTGTGCCTCCTACTAACGCTTTTTTCTGTGCACTTACTGAAAGAGTTAATAAAAAAGTGAAACAAAAAGTAAGTAACCTCATGGCAGTTGATTTTAATGATGAGCCATCAATTTACTTACTTTTTTATTTATCCGGAAGAACTTATAGAAAAGTCAAACGAATATAAATTTCGTTGACGGTTATAAACTATCCCTGCACGGCCACTTTCTTTTTCCAGAAATAATAAGAAAGTACACCCGGAATAATCCACATGAATAATGTGAGCATCATGGGATCAAACTTACCTGCTGCAGCAACACCGGAATAAACAGCTCCCGTTAAATCGAAAAACAAACCTGCATAAGCCCACTCTTTAACCGTACGGTTCACACCGGGTATGAGAATAGCTGTTACACCAAGAATTTTTGCCCAACTGATAAACTGAATAAAATAAACAGGATAACCCAGAAACTTATTAAACACCTCAATGGTTTGTTCATTAGGGCCAATACCGCCAACAGATGAAAAAATCATAAGAGCTGCAAACAGAATAGTGAACACCCAGTAGAGTGTGTTGATTGTTTTTGGTTTCATTTTGATTGTTGATTGTTGATGTTAAAATAACAAATTCGATTTATAACTGTAACAAAACTATCCTGTCTAAAAGAAATTCCTCCTGTGCCCTTGCGACAAAAATCATGGCTGCTTGCGACAACTCATAGCCACCTGTTGTTTTTCAGATATGATGAATATCAGCTTCCCCACTGCATCTCCTCATCTTTCACCTCTTTATTTGAAATTAGTTTTATATAATGAAACAATTCATGCTGATTATATGCCTGTTTCAATTGATTGCCGTTTCATTACCGGCGCAAAGCGCAAAGAAAATTATACAGGCAGGTATTGAACTCGATGCACTTCCTTTTGCTACCGGTGGATATTTTGGTGCTGCATGGATTGGTAAAGAACATATTCGTGTACGGTTGTTAACTGCTAAAGTAAATATGCCGAAGTTCATCACCCGTAGTGGATTCAGCCAACATCAAATCACATCTTATGCTGTTACAGCAGATTATTTTCTGAAAGAAAACTGGAATGGATGGTGGGCTGCAGCGGGATTGGTATACTGGAAAAGCAGCATCCGTACAGATGCACAATTACAAACTGCACGCTTTAAAAATTACTTATTGAATGGAAGTATCGGTTATAACATCCGCTTACACAAACAAATATATCTGTCGCCATGGGCGGGTATGAGTATCAGAACAGGTGGCGACAAAGCTGTTGCTGTTGATGCAAAAAAATATACTCTACCGCTAATAAATCCTGAAGCTTCACTTAAGATAGGGTTTCGTTTCTGACATTTTCTTCTCCATTTCGATGAACGGCAAAAGATTTTCTGCTGAAAGGTTGTACTTTATACTCCTAAATGAACATGCATATGGATCAGCAAATCATTAATCTTTACGATGAGTATACGCATAAACCACTTACACGCCAGGACTTCATGAAGCGTTTGGTGCTTTTAACCGGAAGTACTGCAGCAGCATTGGCTTTATTACCCATGCTTGAAAGCAACTATGCAAAAGCGGCCACTGTTTCTGCAGACGATTTGTTTACTGAATATATTACCTACCCGGCAGTTGCCGGTGAGATGAAAGCCTATGTTGCCCGGCCAAAAAAAGAAGCAAAGTACGGCACCATCGTAGTGATTCATGAAAACCGTGGGTTGAATGCACATATTGAAGATGTTACACGCCGTGCAGCCAACGCAGGATTTTTAGCCATCGCTCCCAATGCACTTTCACCATTAGGTGGCACACCTGCCAGTGAAGATGAGGCAAGAGCTTTATTCACTAAACTTAATGCAGAAGAGAACGTAAAAAATTTTATCAATGTTTTTTCCTACTTAAAAACAAGAAAAGACAGCAACGGAAAATTTGGTTCAGTAGGTTTTTGCTGGGGCGGAGGGATGAGTAATACCTTAGCAGTGAAAGTACCGGAACTGAAAGCAGCCGTTGCATTTTACGGCCGGCAGGCTGCTGCTGCCGAAGTTCCTTCTATAAAAGCAGCGTTGCAACTTCATTATGCATCGCTTGATGAACGCATTAATGCAGGTATTGCAGCTTATGAAGAAGCTCTAAAAACAAATAAAATTAATTATGAACTCCACATGTATGAAGGAGTCAATCATGCATTTCATAATGATACTGCAGGTAACCGTTACAATGAAGCTGCCGCTATGCTTGCATGGCAACGCACCATTGATTTTTTTAAGCGTTACCTCTAAACGATATTTTACTGCTATATAAACATGCGACTTTACCAAAAGACAATTGGTTACTTTGCAACACAAATTTTTAAACGATTGACTGCAGCATGAAGAAATTTTATTTTCTGTTCTCCTTACTATCTCTGTTCATTATTAATGTGCATGCCCAAACTCCTCCTAAAAGAGAACTCCGTGCTGCATGGCTTTCAACTTTTTTAAATCTCGACTGGCCAAGTACCAGTGGCCGCACCGTGCAACAGGTAAAAGACTCTGTTACAAAATTGCTGATCATGCACCGTCAAACAGGAATCAATGCATTGTATGTGCAGGTAAGATCGGAATGTGATGCCATGTACCCCAGCAGTATTGAACCGTGGAGCAGCGCTGTTACAGGCGTTCAGGGAACTCCGCCGGCCAATGGTTTTGATCCGTTACAATTTGTTATTGATGAATGCAGAAGATTGGGAATTGAAGTACATGCATGGCTCAACCCCTATCGTGCAGTCAATAATTTTAATAACATCGCAAACTATGCAGCAACGCATGTTGCCAAAATTCATCCGGAATGGTTGTTGGCACAAGGCACTTTACGAATATTAGATCCGGGCATACCGGAAGTAAGAGACTATGTAATAAATGTTGTTACGGATATTCTTCGACGTTATGATGTAGATGGTATTCACTTCGATGATTATTTTTATCCCTACCCTTCTGCAGGCGGCACTCCCACTCCTCCACGCTTTAATGACAATGCAACCTTTGCTGCTTATCCCAGAGGCTTTACCAATCAGAACGACTGGCGCAGAGATAATATCAACCTCCTTATACAACGCACATACGACAGCATTAAAGTAATTAAGCCATGGACTAAATTTGGCGTATCACCATTTGGCATCTGGCGAAACCAGAGCAGTGATGCAACGGGTTCTGCCACCAACGGATTACAAAGTTACAGCGACGTATTTGCAGACAGTAAGAAGTGGATTGAACAGGGCTGGGTTGATTATCTTACTCCACAAATTTACTGGAGCATAGGTTTTACTGTTGCCAATTACAGTATACTGGTGCCATGGTGGAACAGCAATGCGAATAACCGTCATATCTACGCAGGTCAAGCTGCATATAAAGTAAATGCAGATGCAGATGCCAACTGGAACAATCCTTCACAAATCAATAATCAGGTAAGATTAAACCGCACTTACAATCAGGTATATGGGAGTTGCTTTTTCCGCACAAGAAATTTTGCATTAAACCCATTGTTCTTTCGGGACTCACTCATGCAATACGTTTATACAAAACCTGCTTTACTGCCTGCCATGCCATGGCGAGATAATATTGCACCTCAACCGGCATCGAATTTAACCGTTTCAATTACAGGAAACAGTGTGCAGTTAAACTGGAGTAAATCGCCGGCAACTACAAATGAATCAGATAAAGTAAGGCAGTATGTGATTTACCGGTTTAATACATCAACCATTAATCTGAACGATGTAAACGCTCTTCAATACATTACTCCGAATGATGCAACAGCAACCTATACAGATGCTGATCTTGCTCCGGGTACTTATTATTATGTTGTAACAGCACTGGACCGTTTTCATAACGAGAGTGTGGCCAGTAACACTGCTGATGCAACCATCATCGCCACCTCTGTTTTGTCACCTGAGTTAACTGCACTCAATTTGAAAAATTATCCAAATCCGTTCAGCAGTTCTACAGTCATCAGTTATGAATTGGTAAAACCAATGCAGGTAACAATAACACTGCACGATGTAAATGGTAAAGAACTGAAACGATTGGTTGCGGAAAAACAACCGGCAGGCAAACAAATCATCACTCTGGATGCTGCACAATTACCGGCAGGCATTTATTACATAACGCTTAAAACAAATACATTCAGCAGAACAATAAAATTAAGTGCAGTTAAATGACAGACAGACCTGCAGACAGCGGGTCTGTCGTAAATCATCTTACCTTTACAAAAATGAACAATCATGGCAGAAGACTTACTCATTATACAGGGAACAAAAGAGGAACAGTACCGTCAATTAATACCGCAGATTAAAGGCCTGCTTGAAGGCGAATCTGATTTAATTGCCAATCTTGCAAATGTAAGCGCTGCTCTCAGTGAACAATTCGGCTGGCTGTGGACAGGTTTTTATCTGGTAAAGCCAAGCTCTGCAAAAGCCTTTACTGATAAAGGTGAAGAATTGGTTCTCGGACCGTTTCAGGGGCCTGTTGCATGTACACGTATACGCAAAGGAAAAGGTGTTTGTGGCACAGCATGGGCCGAAGCGAAAACGATTATTGTTCCTGATGTTGAATTATTTCCCGGCCATATTGCCTGCAGCAGTTTAAGCCGTTCAGAAATTGTTGTGCCTGTTATCCGCAATAATAAAGTTGTTGCTGTTTTAGATGTTGACAGTGAAGCACCCGATCAGTTTGATACAACAGATCAAACATTTCTTGAAGAGATTATTTCATTGCTTGAATTCTGATTGACCGCATGCAAAAAAACAAGGTGCTGCTTTACGGAGCAAACGGATATACCGGCCAACTGATTGCCCGTTATGCAAAAGACTATCAATTAACACCTGTGCTTGCAGGCAGAAACGAACTGGCCATTCAGCAACTTGCAACTTCATTTAATCTTCCTTACGTTGTTTTTTCTTTGGATGATGCCACAATCATTCAAGAACATTTACAGGAAGTTCAATTGGTGATTCATTGTGCCGGACCATTCAGCCATACCGCCAAACAAATGGTTGAAGCATGTATTGCAACAAATACCCATTACATTGATATCAATGGCGATATTTCTGTTTTTGAAAAAATAAAAACCTATCATGCTGCTGCAGAACAGGCAGGCATCATGCTGATGCCCGGTGCAGGGTTTGATGTAATTCCTACTGATTGTACAGCACTGTACTTAAAGCAGCAACTGCCCGATGCAACACATCTGCAACTTGCATTTATTTCTTATGGCGGTCAAACCAGTCATGGTACAGCAACAACCATGGCAGCAAGAGCAGGAGAAAAAGCAGTGATCCGTGAAAACGGAAAGCTGGCAAAAAAACCGCTGGGATTTAAAGGCATGTGGATTACAGTAAACGGAAAACAACGTTTTGTAATGAGTTTACCCTGGGGCGATATATCAACTGCATTTCATACAACCGGCATTTTAAATATTGAAGTATTTACCGGAATGAAACCGGCTGTATATCGTTTACTCAAATTTCAATTTCTGTTTAACTGGTTGTTAAGAACAACAGTTGTACGTAAATGGATACAACAAAAAATTGAAGCAAGACCTGCCGGACCAACAGATGAACAAAGAGCAAAATCAACAACGGTCATCTGGGGAAAAGTAAAAAATGCTGCGGGTAAAGAACTGACTCATCAGTTTACCTGTGCTGATGGCTACAGTGTTACTGCATGGGGTTCGCTGCTGATTGCACAAAAGATTCTTGCAGGAAACTTTAAAAAAGGATATCAAACACCCGCCGGTTGCTATGGTGCAGGATTGATTCATGAGTTGCCCGGAACTCAACCATAGCTTAAGGTTTTGCAATATACCCTTCTGCATGAAAGGTTACAAGAAAAGGCCGTGCAGTTGAAGGTGCAATCAGTTTAAAGAATCTCGTGTAACATTCATTCATAAAACTCCGTTGCCCTTTCTTCGCTTTCGGAAAATCATATACATCGGCTATTGATTCAAGCTGTCCTGTTACAGGATGAAAAATGCCGCAAACAGTGCCCAATCCCCAGCCGAAATACGCATTTGCATTAAGATCAATTAACTGAATACGATATGATGCATGCGCTTCTGTATTTACGGGAGTAATCGTTTCGCCTTTTAAATAAGTACTGCAGATTTCTTTTAAATGAAGCGCATCTGTTTCTGATAACTGATAGGTAGTACCTGTACCCAGCAGATAGTGTTTTAATAAATCCCGTTCAAGACGGGAGTTGAGTTTAGGATGCAGTGTAACAACTTTATACAACCATCTTTTATATCCTTTCAATACAGAAGGATGTTTCATTTTGGCAGCAGTGGTATCACCTGCCAGTAAATGAATGGGTAAAAAAATCAGGAGCCAGCAAAGGATGGTCTTCATGTGCCGCTAAAAATAATACTTTCTCATCATTTCCTGTCCATTCTTAGTTTTGCTGCTGTGAAAGATTATTATGCTATACTGAATGTTCCTGTAACGGCCACCCTTCCTGAAATAAAGCGGGCTTACAGAAAACTGGCCATGCAGCACCACCCGGATAAAACCAATGATGATCCGTACAGCCTTGCATCATTTAATGAAATAAAAGAAGCTTATGAAACACTTACATCACCTCAAAAAAAACAATTGTATCTCAATGAACGATGGCTGGCACATGCACATCAGCTGAAAGAAAAAACAGAAGCTGTTACACCTGTTTCCATCTTAAAAAAAAGTCTGGAGCTGAATAAACTCACAGCTGCAATGGATGTACACCGGATGAATGAGCAACTCATTACGGAGAAAATACTTTTCCTGCTTTCAAACGAAACCATTCATGTACTGCAAACCTTTAACGAACCGGATATGCTTGAAAAAACAGCATTGCTGTTGTTGGGCTGCTGTAAAAAATTAACTGTTCAAAGCACAGAAAAAATTACAGAACAGGTTTGTAAGCTGAGCAGCAGTACTGCAGTTCAAAAAGAAGCACATACATTGCTGAAGAACAGAAAAAGAAGTGAACTGTATGAGCGCTATCAGCCTGTTCTCCTCCTCTTGCTTACAGCAGTGATTTGTATGATCATTTATTTTGCTGCTGCATAATTCAGTAAAAAAAACCGATTGAAAAATCAACCGGTTTTATTCCTGATTATTCAAACCTCAATAATTCCGAAAAGACATTCCCCGATTTCAGATCTGTAACTTTTAATACATACAGTCCGGATGAATAAGCGGCAGTTCGCTGTAAAGTATAAGTTGCATTACCGGGTAATCTCAATTGCTGTTTCAGCAAAACCTGTCCGTTGGTATTATACAACTCAAGTTTATATTCTGATGGCAATGGATTATTAAAACGGATGGTCGTTTTATTTACAACAGGATTGGGATAAATATGAATCCGGCTGTTATCCGTGTACTTTACAGTTACAACATTACTGTAAGTAACTGCACCGCCAGCTGTTTTCATACGCAGTCTGTAATAGAGCATACCGTTAACAGGGTCGGTATCTGTAAACTGATAAGATCCATTAGTGAAAGCAGTTGATACATTCACCAGACCTATAAAACTAAATGCACCGGTTTTTGAAGTGGCTCTTTCTACACTGTATTCAATCACAGCAGAAGTTGCTTTCCTCATCCAGCTTAATTCAACGGCTTCAAGATTTCGCTTACCGCTTAATTCTGTTTGATCTGTTGACAGTACTCCGCCGCAGGCACCATTTACCCTGCGATAAGTAACACGTTGCAGACAGCCATTGTTAACATTTGTAGTGTTTACATACATACCTGTATCAGAAGGCAACAGATATGGAATAGAAAACGTATTGGATGTACTTACCAATACACTATCGGTAGCACTGGTTTTTTTATACCATTTATAAGTTGCATTGGGTATTAATTTCACAGACAGGTTTACATTGTTATAATAACAGTTACTGCTGGAAGAAACATATAAATTTTCAAGCGGAAGAACACTTACATCATTTAAAGCTGCATTACCACATGCGTCAACTGCACGCAGGCGCACAAGACTGTAAGTAGTTCCGTTACTGATTGCAAATACAGGATTTGTCTGCGGCGCTGTATTAATTGATGGAGAAGCCGGCACACTGCCAATTACTTCATACATATACGGAGCTACACCACCTGTAACATTTGCTCCTGTACTGAAGCTGTTATTGTCACATTGGTAAGCCGACGATTGCGAAAGACTCGGAAACACGTATGGCTTCACAACAATGGTATCATAAACTGAGTTGTTACATACTTCAGACCACGGATAAACATAATTATAATTGTAACGTACAATGTATGTTGCTGGTTCAAGATTTGAGAATGTATAGTTACTCCCCGAAGAAACTGAATAATTGATCAATACATCTGTTGCATTCTTTTTGATGATGCTTGGCAGTATTGTTCCCTCATCAGTTGAACAGTTGGCAATAATGTTACCATATCCGTTGGGCCAGCTGGAGCCGGGGCATTTTAATTCAACCGAAGCAGATCTTGTAATGGTTCTTGCAAAAGGATCTATTTCAACAGAGTCTTTATTGCCGCAGGCATCTGTTCCAACAATTTTATACTTTAAACCACCGGGTAAATCCGGCAACTGCACAGTAAGATAGTCTGTATATTCAGGAGCAGAAGTATACACTAAAATACCTCCCGGTTTATACACCTGTACAACATACGGCTGTATACCGCCATTAAATTCAGGATGAATTTCTGACATTCCAACACTGCATAAGCTGTGTGTTTCTGCATCCATATCCAGATCAGTATCGAGGCTGGTAGTAAAACACCTGTTGATGGTTGTATCGTAACAGGCAGCATCGTTTTTAATTCTTATACAGTATGAGCCATATGGTAAATTATTGAACGTTCCTGTTGTATTGCAACTGACTAATACGTTGGTTGAAGTATACAAACAATATTCCGGGCTGTTCAAATTCGCCTGACCGGTTATACGGGCAGTAACTGTAGTACAACTTTCATTTTCAATTGTTACAGCTGCTGCCACAGCGGGCTTATTCTTTGTAACGGTAAAACAACGGTTAATTGTTGTATCATAACAGGCTGGGTCGTTGATGATTCTGATACAATAGGTACCGTATAATAAATTGGGAAATATACCGGTTGTATTACAGGTAATTAAAACGTTACTGCTGTTGTACAAACAATACTGCGGATTATTTAAGTTCGCCTGACCGTTTACCGTTGCCCTGAATGTTGTACAGTTTCGGTTATTGATTGTAACCGAAGCACCAACTGCCGGTAACGGCCTTGCAATCGTAATGCATCGCTCAATCAAAGTATCATAACAAAGTGTATTGTTTTGCATACGGATACAATAGGTTCCAAATGCAAGGTTTGTAAATACACCGGTACTGTTACAGTTGATCAGTACATTCGCACTGTTATACAAACAAAACTGCGGGTTCGATAAATTTGTTTGTGTACTTACAGTAGCCGTAAATGAATTACAGGTAAACGAACTGCCTACAACTGCTCCCATTGAAGGAACCGGTTTTGCTTGAGTAAAACAGCGGGTAATCAACGTATCGTAACAGATGTCTGTGATCTTTATGCAATACGATCCGTAAGCAAGATTATTAAATACACCGCTGCCATTACATGCGATCTGCACATTATTATTATCAAACAAACAATATTGTGCATTTGTAAAATTAACTTTCCCGGTAACAGAAGCATTAAAGGTTTGGCAGGCAAGATTTGAAAGTGAAACAGTTGCTGCCACTGATGGCTTAAGCGTCTCAAACCACACAACATTTTTCACTACTCCGCAACGGTCTTTTGCAACAAGTGTGAGGCTGCGTTTATTCCCAATATAAAAACGAAACTGTCTGATATCAGACCAGATCGTATCACCCGGGGCTTTAACAATACCATATGTAAACCCATTAAAGGAGGTAGAAGGTGTAATGTTAGAATTGCCCTTGTTATCTCTTAACGTAAAGCTCACATCTGCACTGTCGCAGAGCGTTCTTGCAAGAGTAGTACTTTCAATAACCCAGTTATAATTCTGAATTGCAACGGTTCTGGTTTGTATTCCACCACAGGAATCACGCAACTCAATTCTGTAATCACCGGGCATTAAATTGGTAAACAGTCCGCTATTATTAGAGGTACCAACACCCATTGGTGAAGGTGCTACAATTTTAAACACAAATGGATTTCTTCCGTTTAATAATCCTGTGGCTGAAATGGTACCGTCTGTTCCGTTGATACAGGTTACATCGGTACTTACAAGCGAAAAAGAAGGCGCTGCATAATTACCTGTGATGATTGCTCCGTCTACTTCACGAATACAATCAGATACAACATCTTCCACGACCACTTTATAGGTACCGGGGGGTAAACCTGAAATCACATTGCTGGAAGTAAAAGGAGTTGATACTGGTCCGACTACTTTGTAATTATAATTTCCCGAACCACCTGACACAGTTACAGTAACAATACCGGTTGAACTGCATCGTGACTCCTGCGTTGTATATTCAAGCTGTAAATTATTGCAATCGTAAGTTTGAGAAAAAAGTACTGAGGGAAAAGTACAGCACAGCAATGCAAGAATCCACGGGTGTAAATACGTTTTCATGTACAGATTTTTTCTAAAGGATGATAGACTATAAGGGTATTAACGTGACAAAACTAAGTGCTTACACTTATTTTTTTTAGTAAAATTCGATGAGCCACCTCCGTAATAAACAGGTATTGATAATTGAGAGATATAAAACAGTTGTTTTCAGTATCCTACACTTAAATATATTCTTAATAAAAATTTGAACACTTGTTGCTTAATCGTTGAACAGCATTGTAATCAGGTTGAATTCAAAAAATGATTTCCGAAAAAGGGAATCAGATAAAACAGTTCTGCATTTCCGGGATTTGCAAAAGATCATATTTATCAAAAGCAGTTAATCTGCAAATCATAAATGAGAATAGTCTGTTTGGGAGACAGGTGTTGAAAATTTATTCACCCCAAAGCGATAAAAGCTAAACATATGAATGAATGTTGATGAACGGTTAAACCATTGGATGAAAAGACTGTTCTTTTTACAAACAAAACATTTTATGAACAAAACATTCTTCTCTTTGATGGCAACTGCTTCTTTAGCAGTATTCATGATTGCATGCGGCAGCGGTGAACAAACAACCGAAGCAACAGCAGACACAACAGCTACTGAAACAAAAGCAGCTGATACCATGGCTGCGATGACCCCTGCTACAGTTGTAGATATTGCTGTAGGGTCAGCCGATCATTCAACATTGGTAGCTGCTGTAAAGGCCGCCGGTTTAGTAGAAACCTTAAGTGGTGCAGGACCTTTTACTGTATTTGCTCCAACAAATGTAGCATTTGATAAATTACCTGCAGGTACAGTAGATAATTTACTGAAGCCAGAAAGCAAAGCAGATCTTACAGGAATTTTAACCTACCATGTAGTAGCAGGCACATTAAAAGCTGCTGACTTGAAGGATGGCCAAAAACTGAAAACAGTAAATGGCGCAGAGTTAACTGTATCAATTAAAGAAGGTAAAGTAATGATTGATGGTGCAAACGTAACCGCTGCAGATCTTTCAGCCGGTAACGGTGTTGTGCATGTATTGGATGCAGTAGTATTGCCTAAAAAATAAAGGTTCCATTTCCATATTTTCAAAAGTTGTTTCCATACCGGAAACAACTTTTGTTTTTTATGGATGTCCCTGTCCCCTGCTTCTTCTTACATTAAACTTGATGCATAACTTTATCTTTGCAGCATGCATTATGTTTCAGTTGAGGGCTTAACAAAAAGTTTTGGTATACAGCCCCTGTTCTCCGGAATTACATTTCACATTGAAGAAGGCGATAAAATTGCACTGGTAGCCCGTAACGGATCGGGCAAATCAACACTATTAAAAATTCTTGCCGGCAAAGAAACCGCCGATGCAGGTAAATGCTGGATACATAAGGATGTGGATATTGCATTGTTTGAACAGGAGCCGGTGTTTGATGAGCGAAAGACAGTTCTTGAAAATATTTTTCAGCACAACCATCCTGTGATTAATGCCATTAAAGACTATGAAGCTGCCAGCGAAGAGCACAACGAAGAAAAACTTGGAGCCGCACTGATTAAAATGGATGAACTGGGTGCATGGGATTTCGACAGTAAAGTAAAACAGATCCTGGGCAAACTCAACATCCATCAGTTACAGCAGGCTGCAGGCACATTATCCGGGGGCCAACGCAAACGTGTTGCGCTGGCAAGAACACTCATTGATATTGGCTTTGATCATAAACATGTTTTACTGATTATGGATGAACCCACCAACCATCTGGATGTTGAAATGGTGGAGTGGCTGGAACATTATCTCAGTAAAGAAAATATTACGTTGTTGCTTGTAACGCATGACCGTTATTTTCTGGATGCTGTTTGTACAGAAATATGGGAACTGGATGGGAATGATTTATACAGTTACAAAGGTGATTATGAAAATTACCTTGAAAAGAAAATGGCACGTATTGAAAGTGACCAGGCCAGTATTGATAAGGCAAAAAACACCTACCGCAAAGAACTGGAATGGATGCGGAAACAACCCAAAGCCAGAACCACCAAAAGCAAATCAAGACAGGACAACTTTTACGAAGTGGAAGCAAAAGCCAAGCTGCGTATAGAAGATCAGCAGGTGCAACTGAGCATGAAGATGAACAGATTGGGTGGCAAAGTGGTGGAGATGAAAAAAGTATACAAACGGTATGATGAGAAAATTATACTGCAGGGCTTTGATTATACGTTTAAAAAAGGCGAACGGGTTGGTGTTGTAGGAAAAAATGGTGCAGGTAAATCTACCTTTCTGGAAATTATACAGGGTATTCAACAACCTGATAGCGGTAAAGTAAATATTGGTGATACCATCATCTTTGGCAACTATTCGCAAAAAGGACTTGAACAGAAAGAAGATAAACGGGTCATTGAATTTGTAAAAGATATTGCAGAAAATTTCCCTTTAGCATCAGGTGGTTCATTAAGTGCTGCACAGTTTCTGCAACTGTTTTTGTTTGAACCGGATAAACAATACACCTACATTTCAAAATTGAGTGGTGGTGAAAAAAGAAGACTGCATTTATTGTCTATCCTCTTTCGCAATCCAAATTTTTTAATTCTGGATGAACCAACCAATGACCTGGATCTGCCAACACTTTCGGTGCTTGAAAATTTTCTCAGTGAATTCCCCGGTTGTTTATTAATTGTAAGCCACGACCGTTATTTTATGGACCGGCTTGTTGATCATTTATTTGTGTTTGAAGGAAACGGTGCAGTAAAAGATTTCCCCGGCAACTATGCCCAACTTAGAATATGGGAAAAAGAACAGGAAAAAAAATCAACTGATAACAAAGAGAATATTAGTGCTGAGCGAAGCAAAGAAAAAGAAATAGAGAAGGCAGTTGAACCATTGGCCTCACCAAAGAAACGTTTCAGTTTTAAAGAAAAAAGGGAGTTCGAAAATCTGCAGAAAGAAATTGAAGAACTTTCAGCAGAAAAAGAACAGATCACGCAACAACTGAATAATAGCAATCTTCCATTTGCTGAGTTACAACAACTATCGAACCGCATTGCAGAAATAACCGGGCTGCTCGATGAAAAAGAAATGCGGTGGCTGGAACTGAGTGAGTACACAGATTGATCAGTCAGTAAAACTAAACCCTTCTGCTTTAGGCAGCTTTGCAATGATTGTTGCTGCAATAGCCGGCACTGCCAATTTTCGTTTCATCACATCCATCCATGCAAGATCTGCATGAATAATTGCTGCAACAGAACCATCCGTTTTCTTCAGCTCATGTGTAACACTCCATCTTGATCCGTCTTTTCTGCATTTGGTGAGCAACAGATTTACTGCAATGATTTCACCTGCATTGATTTCCCTTTTAAAAACACACTCTTCTCTAAACAGGATGGGGCCAATCTTCAATTCTTTCATTACATCCAATGTAAAGCCATTCTCAATTAAAAAACTCATACGGGTATGTGCCCCCAGTTCATAATACTTTGAATGCATCACATGCTGGTTGGCATCTACATCAGCCCAGCGCAGTTCAAATGTTTTAATAAATTCACTCATACACTAAAATTAAATAAAAAACCCCGGCTGAAATACCGGGGTTTGAGCTATAGAATCAGTTTACTTTTTATTGTACAACAACTTGTAATATTCATCTGCCATGCGGTTACTGTCGAACTGAAAACGAACATCTTTCATTCCGTTTTGAGTAATCTGCCGCCACACGGAATAGTTATCATAATACAATGGCAGAATTTGTTTTTCCAGAATTTCATACATCTGATCCAGATCGTACTGATCCTGCTCCTGTACATGTACCGCACTGTAATCAATTGGCGGAACAATAAAACTGTTGTTTCCGTGATTTGCAAATTCACAAATCCATCCATCAAATGTGCTGAAGTTAACAGCACCATTCATAGCTGCCGTCATACCACTGGTACCGCTTGCTTCACGTGGTACACGTGGATTGTTTAACCACACATCTGATGCCTGTTTTAACCGCTTGCTTAATGCCAGCTCGTAACCGGTGCATACAGCAATGTTTTTATAATTCTTGCTCAGGTGAACAAGATGATTAAAATCGCTGATGGCAGGATAATCAACCGGATAAGGTTTACCGGCCCAGATAATCTGCACCGGATATTTTTTATTGCTGAGTAATGCATTGAACCGGTCGAGATCCCTTGTAATTAACTCTGCTCTTTTGTACCCTGCAAAACGGCGTGCCCATACAATGGTGAGTACTTCCGGATCAAACAACTTACCTGTCTGATCGGCAACAATATCAAAAGCACGCTTCTTTAAATATTTTTTACGGTCATCAAAACGCTCTTCATTGTTTTCATCCATTGCAAAATACAATTGCTTATCGGCCCAGTAGCGCCAGTTTTGTGCATTGGTAATACTGGTGATGGGTGCTATGTTTTCGTAATGACTCCACATTTTTCTGCTCACCTCTCCGTGCAATGCACTTACACCGTTTGAGATGCGTGCAAAACGCAGAGCCGCCAATGAATGATTAAACTGATCGTCATAAATACCTGTGAGCTTTCTCACTTCATCTAAAGGCACACCGCAGAAATAACTCATTTTTTCGCACAGAAAAATATCATGCTTTTCATTCCCTGCTTCTTCGGGTGTGTGTGTGGTAAACACCAACCGCTTTTTCACTTCTTCAACACTTTCAAATTTTTTATAGAGATAAAATGCAGAAGAGATGGCATGTGCTTCGTTTAAGTGATACACATCGGGTTTAAATCCTAACTCATCAATCAGTTTTGCACCCCCAACACCCAGTAAAATAAACTGAGCCACTTTGGTTGCAACGTTTGCATCATACAAACGGTGTGAGATGGTTTGTGAAACATAATCGTTCTCGGGCACATCGGTACTTAACAGAAACATCGGCGCACTTTTAAATGTTTCCGGATTTAAATACCATGCTTTTACCCAAACCGGATGTTCATGAATATTAATCTGGAATTTGATGCCTGTATCTTCTAAAAAATTATAAATTTTTTCATTCCACTGCACCTGCAGTGTCTGATCCTGATTGCGTGCCTGATCATAATAACCGTACTTCCATAAAATACCAATGCCGATCAGATTTTGTTTCAGTTCATATGCACTGCGCATGTGAGAGCCGGCTAAAAATCCAAGACCGCCACTGTAAATTTTTAATGGTTGATGGATGGCGAACTCCATGGAGAAGTAAGCAACCTTTTTAGAATAATCATTTTCTGCCTGGTAAGGAACTTTAAAATTGTTAAACGTCATAATACAGTGTTAGTTTGCTAAAGGGGTCGCAATATAAAGGGAAAATCTTAAACAGGATTTTTTTGGGGGAGCGGTTTATACACATCAAAGGTTTGGAATTACTGCTGTTACTTCAATTTCAATGAGCAAACGGGAATCAATGAGCGCCGAAACTTCAACCATTGTAGATGCAGGTTTTATTTCTCTGAACACCTCGCCGTGGGCTTTCCCTGCTTCTTCCCACTTTGAAATATCGGTAATGTACATTCTTGTACGTACCACATCGTTGAGCGATGAGCCTGCTTCTGTAAGCGCTTTGTTTATTTTTTGAAAGATAAAACGGGTTTGTTCATAAACACTTCCTTCTCCAATCAGCTCATCGCCATTAACTGCCGTTGTACCGGCTACCTCTATCACATTACCAATACGCACTGCTCTTGAATAGCCCACAATCTCCTCCCATGGAGAGCCGGAACTGATATTTTGACGGTTGCTCATCGTTTCTTTTTTGTTGTTTGTTTTGCAGGTGCAGGCTCTCTCTTTCGTGGATAAGTTCCCTCAAAAAAACAGGTAATACCCCGGTAAGATCCGCAGCCATTCTGTTCCTTTATTGTTACAGCCGCATTTGAAAATATAAACTCAATTACACAGTCGCTGTTGCTGTCTCTGAAAACAGCCTTTGTTTTGCTCACCCATTCTGCATCACCTTTTACTTCGCCAACACACTCGCCGTTTTGTTTACTGAAGTGTACAAAAAACCTGATTGTTTTTGATGTTGCAGCATCTCTCACAGAAACCAGGTTCTTTTTATCACTGCTGTAATCAGCAGAGTATTTATTTTTCCGTGGAAGAGTATCAATGGGGTTGCCCATAATTTCATCGCTCAAATCTTCGGTGCTGTTAGTCATGGCCATAATAAACTTTCCCTCCTCATCAATATAATATATAGACTCGTTGGTCCACATTTCACCGGTTGCTGTTTTACGTTCCTGTATAAAGGAGATGTTGAATTTATTGTCTATCCTGCAGTATTTCGACCCGGCTCCTTTTGGCAAATAGTTGTTTACATCAACCGTACTTAAAAAAACTGCTTTCTTATTAAAATAAAACAACTGTGCATTGTTCAGTTTTCCCTGTCTGGATTTGATTAAAACATAATGACCATCTTTTTCATCTGTTATCTTTCCTATAAGGTATAGTTTAAGCAGTTTGGTTTTAGGATATAGTTGCTGAAAAACCGAATCGGGGATGAAGGTTTGAAATGATTTGAGATTGATGAGTGCAGAGTCAGACTCTTTTTTATTCAGCAGCTCATCATTAATCAGCACCGGAAATGTGAGGGGTGTTGCAAGATTGATAAATTCTGCTGTACTGAGATCTTCATCTGTAATTGTCTTCGGTTTATCACCGGTACACCCGGCAATAAAAACAATGAACAGCAAAGCCAGCCATTTGATATGCATATGGAAGTTTTAAGAATAGACTTTAAAAGTAAAGTTTTTGTGCGGAACAGGACAAAGCAGAAAAATTATGCCGGAATGAGATTATTTTTTTTAGATTTGCCTAAATTATAATTTCATATCTAATGAATTTTTCGATTGCAGAAGAAAATTACATTAAAGCCATTTGGCGGTTACAGCAAGCCGACAGCAATGTGACCACCAACGAATTATCCGCTGAGCTGCAAACAAAACCTGCTTCCGTAACAGATATGCTCAAGCGGCTGAAAGAAAAAAAAATACTGAACTACGAGCCGTACTATGGAGTAAAATTAAATGCAGATGGAAAAAAGATTGCCTTAGGCATCATCCGTCGCCATCGTTTATGGGAATATTTTTTGGTGGAGAAGCTGAAGTTTGAATGGGACGCAGTACACGTTATTGCTGAAGAACTGGAGCATGTAAGCAGTCCGGAATTGGTTGAGCGTCTGGATCATTTCCTGGGTTTTCCAAAAGCCGATCCGCATGGCGATCCCATACCCGACAGCAGCGGAAGAATGGAAACCTCCAAACACATCAGTCTCCATCAGTTAAAAGAACAACAACCTGCAATAGTGAGTGGTGTAAACGATCAGAGCAGCGGACTGCCTGAGATACTAAGACAAAAAAAAATCAGCATCGGTACAAAGGTTGAAATTAAACAACGCTTTTTATTCGACGGATCGATTGAAATAAAAATCCGAAATCAACCACTGATTACACTCAGTGAACAATTAGCAAAGAATATTTATGTAACTCCGTTATAAAGCAGAAATAAATGATAGAATGAATTTATTCTGCAACGTGTAAAGGTCTTTGAACAGCAACACGGTTACAAAGTGCAAAAACAAACAAATGAAAGTACAACATACAGATACCTCACTGAGCGAAGTACACGACTCTGTAGATACCACCAAACCGCAAAAAGGTTGGCGACGTATTTTGGCCTATGCCGGTCCGGCATATCTGGTAAGTGTTGGTTATATGGATCCGGGTAACTGGGCCACCGATTTACAGGGCGGTGCAAAATTCGGCTATCAGTTAATCTGGGTATTGCTGATGAGTAATCTCATGGCGTTGCTGCTGCAGAGTTTAAGTGCAAGGTTAGGCATTGTTCGCCGCAGAGATTTAGCACAGGCCAACCGTGAAGTATATCCTCCGTTGGTGAATTTTTGTTTGTACATCCTTGCAGAAATTGCCATCGCAGCCTGTGATCTTGCAGAAGTGATTGGTATGGCACTGGGTATTTATCTGCTCACCGGTTTACCATTAATATGGGGAGTAGGAATTACGGTCTTTGATACCTTATTATTGTTATGGCTGCAGAACTATGGCATACGCAAGTTGGAAGCATTTATTATTGCACTGGTGGTGATTATAGGATGTTCATTTCTTATTGAAATCATTATTGCCAAACCCTCTTTGCCGGAGGTGGCAATAGGTTTTATACCTACAGCATTAACAAACGAGGCTTTATATATTGCTGTTGGTATTATTGGTGCAACGGTAATGCCACATAATTTATACCTCCACTCTGCATTGGTGCAAACCAGAAAAATAGGAGAAGATAAACAAAGCATCAAGCGAGCATTGAAATTTAATTTTATTGACA
This sequence comes from Chitinophagaceae bacterium, assembly GCA_022841365.1. Lineage (GTDB taxonomy): Bacteria > Bacteroidota > Bacteroidia > Chitinophagales > Chitinophagaceae > Lacibacter. Next base: position 24,448 of record JALHRP010000026.1, read on the forward strand.
GCACCATTGCTCTCAATGCTGCATTTTTTGTGAATGCAGCAATTTTAGTATTGGCTGCCACTGTATTTTTTAAAACAGGAAATACACAGGTAGCAAGAATTGAAGATGCACATCAGTTGCTGTCGCCATTGCTGGGTACAAAGCTTGCGCCTGTTCTTTTCGCCATTGCATTAATTGCAGCCGGGCAAAGCAGCACCATTACCGGTACGCTTGCGGGGCAAATTGTAATGGAAGGCTATTTACGTTTACGCATCAACCCTTTACTACGCCGTTTACTCACAAGATTAATTGCAATTGTACCGGCAGTAATTGTAATACTGGTTTATGGAGAGGAGAAGGTTGATGATCTGCTGGTGTTTAGCCAGGTGATTTTAAGTTTACAACTGGGCTTTGCAGTTATACCTCTTATACATTTTGTAAGCGATAAAAATACAATGGGCGAGTTTGCAATTAAAACATGGGTTAAAATTGCAGCCTGGCTCATTGCAGCCATTCTTGTTTTTTTAAATGTGCGGTTGGTGGTGCAGGAAGTTGCAGCGCTGTATAATGAAGAAGGAATGTTGTTCTGGAAAATAATGATCCCCATCATTGCACTTGGTTTTTTATGGTTGTTTTTAATGATGACCTTGCTGCCGCTTGTACGTAAACAATTACGGAAAGACAGTCATAAAATGCACAGCGATGTTCCTGCACTGGCCAATCTTTCTGTGCCAAACATCAAACATATTGCTGTAGCACTTGATTTTTCTGAAAACGATGAAAAGCTGATTGCCTATGCACTCAATCAGGGAAGAACAGAAGCTACATATACATTGCTGCACATTGTAGAAACAGCACCGGCAAGACTGTTGGGCGATAACAGTGATGATGACGAAACCCGAAAAGACAGAGAACGGCTTGCGTACTATGCAGCAACGTTAGTTCAAAAAGGTTATCAGGTATCAACTGCATTGGGTTATAACAACCGTATAAAAGAAATTGTACGCATTGTAAAAGAAACCAACTGTGATCTGCTGGTGATGGGTGCACACCGGCACAAAGGGCTGAAAGATTATGTGTTTGGAGAAACCATTGAAGCTGTGCGTCATGAACTGGACATACCTGTCTTAATTGTAAATGTATAAGATAAGTAAACAAAGAAGGCCCGTTCAGTTGAACGGGCCTTTTGTAAACTCCTGAGATTTCTGTTTACAAATGTTTATTACGTCCCTTACCCTTTGAATTTGATTTTACAGGTGCACCTTTTTTGCCTGAGTAATGAACTTGCTTTGGCCCTTTACCGTTTTTAATTACGGCCTGGCGACCATTGTATCCCTTGTACTTTGCATACTGCACTTTATGTTTTGAATAACGCAAATAGGGCCTTGGCTCATTGATCACCACTTTATAACCGCTGTATAAATTATACGTTCTATAACGGTAAGGCAATGAATTTGCATAAATCCAGTTACCATTGTTTAAATAAATAAACTGTCTGCGAGGTACATAATAATACGCACCTACATCGGGCAGATAATAATATTCTACATAATCGTAACCAACAGGGCCCCACGCCGGTTGCAATCCGATGTTCACATTAATTTGAGCTTTTGTTTCATTTATATATGCAGTGCCCGATACAAGCAACAGCATTAACACTACTTTTTTCATACGTTTCTATTTTTGGTTGAATGATCAGCCGCTTTTTTTGCAGAATGTACATTTACGATTTCTTGCGCAAAAGCGGTTTACAGCCTGTCATTTTTCAAAGTCAATGCCAAATTTTGCTCTTCCCTCATTTTTTTACTTTAACAATCTGATTTTCAGCGAATAAAAATATACAACCTGTTTTCATGTATAAGCCTTAAAAGTAAACGGCCTCCTGATGGAGGCCGTTACATGTATAGATAACTGTAAGTTTTAAAAAGCAAATCCTACACCCAACTGAAAGCCGGTAGTGGTCCATTTTTCCTGATCGCTGATGTCGCTGATATTGCTGAGGCCAATGGCATAACGTCCGTAAGCTCTTACACGTAATATGTTTACCTGTGCACCTATGAGCATAGATAAGTCCCCTTTCTTAAATGCATCCTGTCCGTTCTGCAGCATGTTTCTGTTTTTATCAATCAATATTCCAAACTGCGGACCAGCCTGCAGCGTTAATATTTTTACAGGTTTGTAAGAAAGCAGAAGAGGAATACTCAGGTAGTTTAACTGCGGATCAGAAAAATTCTGCTGATCAATATTCTGATAGATGGCTTTAAAACCTGAAACTGTATCGGCATTGATCTGGTTGTACAATACCTCTGCCTGGATACCGAATTTTTTGCCCAATCCTATTTCAGTAAACACACCCGCATGATAACCCAATGTGTAAGAGTCGCTGTAACCTTTGCCTTCAATTTTGCCAACATTGGCGCCGAGTTTAGGACCAAACTTAAAACTCTGTGCATACGAAGCAGCAGAGAAAACAAGTGCAACAAGAAGAAGAGCGCTATACTTTTTCATACATATGATTTTAGTTGTTTCAATAACGGCTAATTAAGTGCCAATGATTTTTTACCGCTGGTAAAAATATGTTAAGACGATAAACAACGCAAAATTAAAACATGAATCCCGTTTGCAGTGTAAAGAGGGTGCTGAACTTATAATCGCTGCTCAACAAATAATAATCAAAATAAATTTGCGGGTTGATATAAAACTTGCGGATATACCAGGCAACATCGAGCTGCATACCCAGCGATTGAAATTTGAATTGCTCGTTTTGCGAATCTGTTTCAGAATAAGCCCTGCTGCGGCCGGGTACAAAACGTTGGCGGATGGTTCCTTTTGAATTAACCATCACCGAATTTTTAGTACCAATCAACATCACCGTTGCCTGTGCAGAAAAATAATCTTTCTTACCAAATCCCCCCCAGTCTAACTCATACTTGAGATAGGGAATAAATGAAAAGGAACGAACCCTTACAGATGAAGTATCATTCACAAAAAAATAAAACGTCACTGAATCAGGACGCACCGGCAATTTAATCCGTTGCGAATCCAGGTAAGAAAGGGTTTCTCTGTAACGCCCGCCGGAGTAGCCTGTCATTGCTCCGCCTCTCCAACGTTTATTACCCCCTTCAGCATAAAACAAAAAATCATTATCGTATGGTGAACTGCTGTTTACAAATTCTTTTTTACCTGCAAAACGTGTATAAGATAATCCGTAAGCATAGTTTTCTTTTCTGATCTGGTCATAAGAAAAACTAAGTGCATGTTGAAGCAACTGTGCTTTTTTTTCTTCCAGTAAAATAAAACTGCTGTAAGAAAAACTCAACCCGCTTTTGTGATAGTAAGCAAGATTTGGAGTAAGGCTGATATTGCTGCTGTATTGCTGTGCATTTAACGCCACATTTTTTACACTGAACTGTGTGTTTCCCACTCCTGCCCCGATTAAAAAATAAGTCTTCGGCTGCACAAGCGAATCGTACAACTTTAAAAAATCATCTAACTCTTTTTCAATGGAGTCTTTATTAATGGGGATGGAATCAACAACCGTTTCCTGTGCAAATGAGGAACCGGCAAGCAACAAGGCCAGGAAGAGTTGAATAAGTGGTTTAGGCATAAAATCAGGACGGCAAAACAAATAGACCAACCGATTGCAAGTTAGTTTAATCGCAGGAAAAAAATTTCACCACAAATTTAAACTACTGTTCCTGTTAACTGAGTTCAATCAACGTAATCTCAGGCAATATGCCCACACGCCCGGGGTAACCAATAAAACCAAACCCACGGTTTACATATAATTTTTGATTGGCCTGCTCATACAAACCCGCCCATTGTTTGTACACATATTTTACGGGGCTCCATTTAAAGCCGGGAATTTCTACACCAAACTGCATACCGTGTGTATGGCCTGCAAGTGTAAGATCAATATCGGTGAATGTTGATGTGACCTCTGCATTCCAGTGAGAAGGATCATGACTCATCAATATTTTAAAAGGAGCTTCTTTTGCCGGTGTATGCGTTTCAGTTAATTTACCAAACGAAGGAAAGTTTGCTTTTGCACTGGTATTATCCACTCCTAATAACGCAATCTGTTCACCATTCTGTTCAATCAACACATGCTCATTGCGTAATAATTTCCACCCCAGCTCTGCATGTACTTTCTGTACCGCTGCTGCATTGGAAATTTGTTTTTGCCTCACTTCTTCTTTTGTTGCACCGGTAGGAAAACCAAAATCATGATTGCCAAGTGTTGAATACACTCCATGTTTTGCTTTTAGACTGCTGAATACTTCCATGTACTCGTTCATTTCCTCTGCAGCATTATTTACCAGATCACCTGTAAACAAAATGATATCGGCATTTTGCTGATTGATTTTTTCAATACCCCGCATTACCGCCTGCTTATCGGTAAAACTTCCGCTGTGAATATCGCTGATATGAATAATCTTAAATCCCTTAAACGCAGCCGGCAGATTGGAAAAACTCAGCGCAATTTTTTGCAGATTGTATTTGTATTTATTTCCGAAACCATACAACAGAGAAGTAAACAATCCGCCACCTACAGCAAGTCCGGCCCAGCTTAAAAAAACAGATCTGGTAATACCTGTTGCATCACCCGTATTTTTTGGATTCCACGATGGAATAAAAAAACTGCCCGCCCATTGAACAACTCTGCGCACATCATCTACCAGAAAAAAAGCACTGGCCAACAGTTTGGCAAGAAATAATCCGATAACAACTGCAAACGCATACGTACGCAAAAGTTTATGCCAGTTTTCATAATTGGTAAATACAATACTGAGCATTAAAGCAATTGACAGGATGCTGATGCCCCAGTAAGAGCCCAGCACAATCCACCTTGTTTTGGGTTGCCAGTTTGCTGCCACCGATTTCAACGCCTGGTATACGTAAATATCCACCAGAATCAATATCAATAAAAATATCCAGGAGCCTGCTAATCTTCTCATAAATGATGAACGTTATAAAATAAAAAAAGCTGCTTTTGATGTACTACCGGCGGCTTCTATTCCCTGTAACATACGGGGGATAACTATTGTTCCCGAATATTATGCCGAACCCTTATTTTTGTCAGTATGGCATTGCGTACTTAAGAATCCTTCGTAATTGCTGTCGTTGAGTCGTTTGAAACTACTTCCTGCATGAAATTTACATACTACGGCCATTCTTGTTTTGGTATTGAGATCAAAGGTAAAAAACTGTTGTTCGATCCGTTTATTACACCGAATAAACTGGCTGCTGCAGTAAATGCAGATGAAGTGGAAGCTGATTATATTTTTGTAAGTCATGGTCATGAAGATCATATAGCCGATTGTGTATCCATTGCTAAACGAACAGGTGCGCTGGTCATCTGCAACTGGGAAATTTATCAATGGCTTTTGAAGCAGGGAGTAGAAAATGTTCACCCTATGAATACGGGCGGCAGAAAGAGTTTCGATTTTGGAACCGTTAAGTGTGTACATGCACAACACTCTTCTTCCTTACCCGATGGAAGTTATGGCGGCAACCCCATGGGTTTTGTTGTTGCCTGCGAAAAAAACTTTTATTACAGCGGAGATACGGCATTAACACTGGATATGCAGTTGATTCCGCAGGGATCGCCCATTGCGTTTTCTATTATGCCCATTGGCGATAACTTTACCATGGGAATTGAAGATGCAGTAAGAGCAGCTCACATGATCAGTTGCCATTCCGTAATTGGTGTGCATTACAATACGTTTCCTTATATTGTTATTGATGCTGAAAAAGCAAAAGCACATTTTGAACGCAACGGACTGGAGTTGAAATTGCCGGGTATTGGAGAAACCATTGATTTATAAAAACGACAGATTGTAAATACAGCAGATAAGAAAAAATTATGGGCCGAATTATTGGAATAGCAAATCAGAAAGGAGGAGTTGGTAAAACCACCACAGCAATTAATCTTGCTGCAAGTTTTGCTGTGCTTGAATATAAAACATTATTGGTTGATGCTGATCCGCAAGCCAACAGCACTACCGGCGTTGGGTTTGATTTGCACAATGTGCAGCAGAGCCTGTACGATTGTTTTGTAAATGGTGCAAATGCAAAAGATGTTGTATTGAAAAGTGAAATTCCACATTTAGATCTCATCCCATCACATATTGATCTGGTTGGTGCCGAAATTGAAATGATCAATCAACCCAACCGTGAAGGAGTATTAAAGCATTTACTTGAACCGTTGAAAGATGATTATGATTTTATTGTAATTGACTGCTCTCCTTCGCTGGGTTTAATTACAGTAAATGCATTAACAGCAGCCGATTCTGTTCTGGTTCCTGTGCAAACAGAATTTTTTGCATTGGAAGGTCTGGGTAAACTACTCAACACCATCAAAATTGTACAAAGCCGTTTAAATCCGCAATTGGTGATTGAAGGAATTTTAATGACCATGTATGATGGCCGTTTGCGTTTATGCAATCAGGTGGTGAGTGAAGTGCGCCGTCATTTTGAAGGTATTGTATTCGACTCCATCATTCATCGTAATACACGTTTAAGCGAAGCTCCCAGTTTTGGCAAACCTGTTATTTTGTATGATGCAGATAGTAAAGGGTCTATAAACTATCTCAACCTTGCCAAAGAAATCTTACAACGCAACAACCTCACCAAAATGAACCAGGAAGATAAGATCATTGAAATGGAAGATGAGGAAGAAGCTGCTAGCTGATAGAAAAAAGCTGCTAACTTCTAGCTATTAGCCGTGTACTTTGTTTACCTGTAAAACTAAACTCAGCTTTCTAAGTTTTATATTTTGCTATTCATAAATCTGCAACCTTTTGCTTGCAGCTAGTAGCTCGTAGCTAGCTGCTTTCTCTTTACTTTTGCCCCATGGTAACGAACAAATCTCCACGTATTATTTTTATGGGTACACCTGAGTTTGCTGTTGCATCGTTGGATGCTTTGGTGAAAGAAGGCTACAATGTGGTGGCAGTTGTTACGGCTCCCGACAAACCTGCCGGCCGTGGTATGAAGATGAATGAAAGTGCAGTTAAGAAATATGCTGTTGAACAAAACATCCCTGTTCTTCAACCCGAAAAATTAAAGAACCCTGCTTTTATTGAAGAATTAAAATCATACAACGCAGATCTGCAGATTGTCGTAGCCTTCCGTATGTTGCCTGAACTGGTTTGGAATATGCCGGCAATGGGCACCATTAACGTACACGGAAGTTTATTGCCGCAATACCGTGGTGCTGCTCCTATTAACTGGGCGGTGATCAATGGTGAAAAAGAAACAGGTGTTACCACATTCAAACTGAAACATGAAATTGATACCGGTGATATTTTGTTACAGGAATCTTTTCCGATAGCTGAAAATGATACCGCAGGTGAAGTGCATGACCATATGAAAGAAGTTGGAGCGAAGTTACTGGTAAGAACAGTTGAAGGATTGGTGAACGGAACGTTGGAGGAGAAACCGCAGTCGTCAATCGTCAGTCGTCAATCGTCAGATACCCACTCATCACTCATCACTCATCATTCATCACTCAAACATGCTCCTAAAATTTTTACAGAAACCTGCAAAATAGATTTCAGCAAAACAACAGAAGAAGTGCATAATCTCATTCGTGGGCTATCTCCATTTCCCGGAGCTTTTACAAGTTTTCATGGAAAGATGATGAAGATCTACCGGTCGAAAAAGGAAGCGGATCGGGACGCTAAAGGCGGCCTGAACCCTGATGAACAAAACATTCAGGCCGGCGAAACCGTCCCGACCGAATTCATCACCGATGGAAAAAGCTTTTTAAAATTTGCCTGCAACGATGGCTATGTGCATGTGCTGGAGCTGCAACTCGAAGGCAAAAAGAAAATGATGATTGAAGATTTTTTGAGAGGCTACAGAAGTTAAAATAGAAGTTATGTTTATTATCCTTACTGATCAAAAGAAGATCCTTTTTTTATTTGATGTGAAAATTGATTCTTCTGTAGTAATGTGTTGAGAAATCGCCTGAATGTTTTACTAAGTCCATCTGCGAGATAATATACTTCATCCCCTTTTCCAACCTTCCCTTGTTTTTGAGCGGGGATATCAATAGTAGATCTTAAGCGATTACAGTCCAGGCAAATTGAAATCTGTGCCACAGCCTTCCCTTTTAGATAATATACAAACCCCACATGTGGATCAAAACAAGAAGCGGTTACACCCCCAAACGATTTTTTATCTCCAAATTTAGCATTCAGATTTTTTATAGTTGAGCTATCAAGTTGCTGTTGTTTTTTTATTGACTTTATTAATTGACCCTTTTCATTGACAATGAAAATATCAGCGTCTTTTCCTCCTTCAAAATCATACATTATAACTTTATCAAATTTCAAATCAAGAAATGGATTTTTTGAAATCTGACCGATTGAAATAAAAGGTATAGCTAACAATAAGAGCAGTATTCCCCGCTTATTTAAATAATTTCTTGACCTCATAAAACAAGATTACGATAATAAAAAATAAAGGAGTTGATTACTGAGTAATCTTCTCCTTTATTTAACCCCTTATATTCATTTATTACTAGCTGTGGTCAAGGTTTGTAACACAAGACGAGTGCACTTTGCACTTTCAACTTCTAACTTTGTACTTGTTTTTATTTCCCCCACAACAATTCCGCATTAAACTTTTCTGCGCTTACACCTAATTGTGATGCAGCTGCATTACTTAACCGGAACATCAAACCGCTACCGGGACTTGTTTCTTCTACCCCACCTAATACTTTTGCATAAACTGCTTTCCCGTTTGCCGGATTTTTAATTAATACAATCGTTCCTTTTTCTACACGGTCAATTAGGACATAATATTTACCATCACTCCAGCCACTGGTGCTTTTAAATACAGAACCTGCTCCTGCATTGCCATTCACCTGTTTGCCGTTATTCGTCTGACGATTAAATTCATCTTTAAAAAAACCATTACCCGAATAACTGGCTGCAGACACGTCTATCTTTGGTTCTTCTTTTTTTACTTCCACTTTTGGAGGATCCTGTTTTACGGGTTCTTCTTTCTTTGCAATAACAGGCTCCTGCTTTTTAGGTTCTTCCTTTTTTACTTCAGCTTTCGGTTCCTGTTTTACCAGTGTTGGTTCACTTCGTACATTCATTCCCTGCGCTGCAAGGGGTGATAATGTTTTATCTACTTTCAAAAAGCCAATGATCACTTTACTGCCAACACTCACCGCATCGCTGTTTAAATTATTCCATGATTTGATGGAAGCATTATCTGTTTTAAACAACTGGCTGATTTTTGTAACCGACTCTCCCTGTTTTACCACATGATAAACAGGTACCACTGTTTCATTTTCTTTTCTTGTTCCTGTTTGCCAGAAATTGACTTCATTCAACGGAATTTTTAATGCCTGACCAATACTTAATGGCGAAGTAAGCTCCAGTCCGTTATAAGGTGCAAACACTCTAGGACTGAGGTTATAAATACGCCCGATGCTGTAAAAATTTTCCTTGGGGCCAATGCTGTGGTTCAGATAGGGCTGATTGCTGTTATCTAACTGCACCAGCAAAGGAGTAGTTTGTGCAAATGCTGCAATACTGATCAATAAAACAAAAGCAAAAGAAAAGGCTCTCTTCATGATGGTTGTAATTTACAGAGCAAAGATGCAGAATTCTCAGAAAGAATCGTACCAAAGAAAAGCTTAACGATTCTTTTGCTAACATTGCAGCCATATGAGTACGGCCAAACCGAAATACTATGTTGTATGGAAAGGGAAAGAACCCGGTATTTATACCAACTGGAACAATTGTAAACAACAGGTAGAAGGCTTTGCAGGTGCGGCATACAAGTCATTTACAACCCGTATGGAGGCAGAGCTTGCTTACAAAGAACATTTTGCCAAACACATTTATAAAAAAGATAAAGAAACCGCTGTTAAAGATTACTCCGCTGTAGGCAATCCCATTCACGACAGCATTGTTGTTGATGCTGCCTGGAACAGTGTACAGAAAGATATGGAGTACCAGGGCATTTTGTACAAAACCAATTCACGCATTTTTCATATGGGGCCACTAGCAAATGGTACCAACAACATCGGCGAATTTTTAGCCATTGTACATGCACTCGGTTATTGCAAAAAACATGGATTGGAAAAAATGCCCATCTACAGCGACAGCCGGAATGCCATTGGCTGGGTGAAAGCAAAAAAATGCAAAACCAATCTGGAACAATCTGCAAAGACGCAGCATATTTTCGATCTCATCCATCGTGCAGAAAACTGGCTGCAGGAAAATACATACAAAAACAAAATCCTGAAATGGGAAACCAAAGTATGGGGCGAAAATCCTGCAGACTTTGGGCGAAAATAAAATTGCTTCAATTTACCAATCACAAACCAACTTCAATTCGTTCATTATTTTCTGGCAGGGTTCTTGAAAATACAAGTCATTATTCACTTTAAAATTTACTTGTATGAGCATGAAATTAATTTTCTCCTGTGTTGCAGCAGGTGCCGCAATAGGCTTGTTACTGGCACCCGACAGTGGATCGGCTACCCGAAATAAAATTACACATACCATTGATGATATAAAAGAACGGTTGTATAAAGTAAAGTCGAAGGGTGCAGATGAACTGGAAGAGTTAAAAGAAATTTTCAGCCGTGAAATAACCGGATTAAAAGAAGACACACGTTCACGGATACTTGAACTGTTGCAGGCAGCAAAACAGGCAGGCATCAGAGTAAAAGAACAGATGGCTGTGTAATTGCAACGAAACGGATCAAAAGGAGCCCGACGGCTCCTTTTGCTTTTTTACTTTTTTGAAGTTAACTTTCACTACCGGCAACGAGGAACAAAAAGACGATTCATTTTTTTTGAAAGGCTAATACGATCTTATGTGGATTTTCAGAATCAACCGTTTATTCAGAAACAGCTTACGGCTTATCAGCATCCTGTTTATTATTACCAGACACCTGGTAAAGAACCAGCTCTATGGCCTTCGTTTTTTTCGGCGCATCATTGATCCCAAAGGAAAAAATTTAACCACCCGAGCAGAGCGGATCCGTTTTATGATTGAAGATTTAGGACCCACCTTTATTAAGTTTGGACAAATTATTGCCGACCGTCCCGATCTTGTATCTGAACAATTGCGTAATGAATTAAAAAAACTGCAGACTTCTGCCAAACCATTCGATAATCATCTTGCTTTTTTAATCATTGAAGAAGAGCTGGGTGCTCCCGTGCATGAAGTATTTGCCATGCTGGAACATATGCCGTTAGCATCGGCATCCATTGCACAGGTGTACAGAGGAAAGCTGCACAGCGGTGAAGAGGTAGCAGTAAAAGTGCAGCGCCCGCACATCAAACAAAAAATAAGCATTGATCTTGTGCTGATGAAAGTACTTGCAGAGCAGGTAGTGAAATCGAATCCTGAAATTGCAAATTTTAATGTGATTGGTTTTGTAGAAGATTTTGGCACCATCATCAAAAAAGAACTCGACTTTACCAATGAAGCATCTAACATGCTTCGGTTTGCAGAAATGTTTAAACAGGATGATCATTGTTATATTCCAAAAGTATACAGCCAGTACAGTACTCAAAAAATACTGGTGATGGAATTTATTACCGGTGTGGAGCCGGATGAAAAAGCTGAGTTACTGGCGAAAGGTTTCGATACTCATCAAATTGCAGAAAACGGTACAAAAATTCTGCTGAAGATGATTTTACAGTACGGTTTTTTTCATGCCGATCCGCATGCAGGCAACTTACTCATAAGAGGTAATAACCAGGTTGTATTACTTGATCATGGAATGACGGCCAGCCTGAAACCTGCGCAGATACAGGCGCTCATCAATTTCATGCTTGGCTTTGCACGGCAGGATACACACCGAATCACCAAAGCATTACTGGCCTTGCTTGAAATCAGTTTTTATAAAGACCAGGCAGATCTTGAATTTGAAATAAGTGAACTGATACAGAAGTACAGCTATATCCCGTACGAGAAAGTTGATCTCTCCGGATTAATGGCTGAAACATTTAAAGTGATTCTCCGTCATGGATTAAGAGTGCCATCCAATCTCTATATGCTGCTGAAAGCGTTGGGAACCATTCAGAAATTTGCAGAGGCGCTGGATGCAAATATTTCACTCATACATATGATTGAGCCTTATGCCAAACAAAAACTGAAAGAAAAATTCAGCTTTGATGCAATCGTCAACAAAGTGCTCAACTCCGCAGAAGATTATCTGTACATTGTTGACCGCCTGCCTTCTGATATTAAGGAAGTGATGAACAACCTTCGCAAGGGTGTATTGAAACACGAAATCAATTTCAGAGAAGATAGTTTTACCAACAAAGCGTTGCGGCAAAATTTTAACCGGCTTGCTTATGTGTTTATTCTGGGTTTGCTGATGATCTGCTCCACTTTGCTCATGATCTTTCAGCCGGAGAAAGAAGTTGTACGTGTACTGTTTTACTGCAGTGTTTTTGCAATGATCTGGACGGGTATTAAACTACTCTTCAATACCAAATTCAGATAACCCTTAGCGCATCAGGATACGCCACTCTTTGGGATAATAATTATTGATGCGGTTTCCCAGCAGCTTTATCCATCCAAGCGGAACGTTGTTGTACATAGCCAGGGCCCAGCCTTTCTGTTCACTTGAAACGTTCAGTTCATTTCTTCGCAGATAGTCCAATGCCTGATTCAAATCCAGATCAACTTTTACTGCATCTGTTTTCAGAATGGTTGATACTGCCAATGCATGCTCCGGCAGTAAATCATTTTTTGCAATGGTTCCCAGCTCTACACCAGCATAACGCACTTTCAGTTCCTGCATCAGGTATTGTATGGTTTCATTCCACTGCGTTGGTACGGCTGCAATATGTTGTCCTTGTTTGATGAAACTGAATCCAACTGTTGATTGCAACCAGTTTGCTGCTAAAGTTGCTTCCTGCTTTGTTGCAAGCTGTGTGTGTTTTATTTTTAAACGAACAGTATCTGTCTCTTCTTTTTTTCTGAACGCTGCAATAAAAAAACCTTCGCCTTTTACTTTGTATGGCCAGAAACGATAACCATATACTCCTGTTGAAGATTGCACTTCATCAATCCCCCACTCTTCATCAACCTTCAACCTTAAACCATCAACCTTAAACTTTTCTTTTATCCAATCCAGTATGTCTTCATCTTCCTCAGTTGAATAAGAACAGGTAGAATAAATCAGCACTCCATCTTCTTTTAAACAATTCCATGCATCGGCTAAAATCCTTTGCTGTCGCTGGCTGCAGAGTTGTACGTTTTCTTCGCTCCATTCGTTGATGGCATCCGGATCTTTACGAAACAAACCACTGCCGCTGCATGGCGCATCAATCACCAGTACATCAAACAGTCCTTCCAGCTTTGAAAAATCCCGTGGATCATTATTGGTAACAAGCACATTGCTGCTGCCCCATTTAATGATATTCTCTTTGAGTATCTGCACTCTTGTTTGAATCACTTCATTACTCAGCAGCAAACTTTCTTTGCTGATGATGGATTGCAACAACGTTGATTTACCGCCGGGTGCTGCACAAAGATCAAGTACCACTAAAGCCTTTGAAAGATCCACTGTTTGTTTTACAGCCTGCTCTAAAAACATACTGCTGGCTTCCTGCACGTAATACGTTCCTGCATGAAAGAATGGATCTAATGTAAACGAAGGGCGTTCGCTGAGATAGTAACCGGAGGAAGACCAGGGAACAGTTGAGTGAATGGTGAATGGTGAATGGTGAATCAACGTCTGATAATTTGAAACGAATGACTGATCATTACTTATTGACCATTCATTATTGTCCATTGACCACTTCAATGGATTTATACGAACTGATACAACCTGCTCACCACTTGCATGCACCGTTTCAAACGCTTCTTTGTTGAAGCCTTTTGTATTATTGAGTGAACTCATCAAGGAAGCCGGTAGATTCATTTGCCTGTACTGATTCTTTTGGTGAAGTTGAGCTTTTTATAATTGCCAGAATAAAGAAAATAATTGCTGCAATAAACAGAAATAAAGATAGAATACTAGAGAAGGGATAGAAAATAACATTCCCTATTCTGACTGCATCTGACACTGTGCCATTTGGTGTTTCCATTTTAAAGAAAGGTGTAAGAAATGGAACTGCAACTATTGAAACAAAAGAAAGACAGAGATGAGCCCCGGAATAAAGGATGCTGATATAACGGTGCCTGAAAACATAATAAAGAATTATAGTCAACATCATTATTGCGGTGCAAACGAGAAGAATAATTGTTTGAGGTGTAAAAATCAACGACCGTGGAACCAGGTATCTTTCTACATACTTTCGCTCAAGTTGTCTGAGGCTTATGTAAACAGAAATAATCTCTACTGTTTTTATGAACAGTGTAATCAGAAAAATAATAAATGGAAATTGTATATGATTCTTTCTGTATCGCATGTTTCTTAAAAACGAATGATAAAGTGTTCCTTCTCTTTCTGTTCTTTCCTCAAAAAAACCAGTCCAATAAAAAACAGATCAATGGTTAAAGTTACAGACGGGTGTTGTTTGATCTGCTCCCATGCTTCTTCCATTTCTTTGCTCCAGTGAATATCATCAAACACAAACAGTGTATCAGCAGTTGTTTGCGCAAGCAACTGTTCAAAATAACGAAGTGTTGGTTCTTTGCGGTGATTGCCATCAATAAAAATAAAATCAAAAGGCATTGAAGATGCTGCAAGAGTTGATACGAGTGTTTCATCAAAATTTCCCCTAACCATTTTCACATTCTTCAACTGTAATTCATTAAACTGTTGTTGTGCTATTTCAGAAATAGCGATAGAGCCTTCCATTGTGATAACTGCAGCATCAGATTTTGCTTTAGCTAGATAGGCTGTGGTGATACCCAGTGAAGTTCCCAGCTCCAGTATTTGTGTTGGTTGAACATACTGTACCAGTCTGTACAACAGCTGTGCATATTTTTTTGGCTTTAGTGATGTAGCTGCAATCTGTTTCAGCACCCGTTGCTTTGTTAACCCTTTCACAGAACCGGCACCAAAATCTTCTACAGTAATAATTGTTTCATTCTTCAATAACCTGCTAC
The DNA here is from genome assembly GCA_022841365.1 of Chitinophagaceae bacterium. Classification (GTDB taxonomy): domain Bacteria; phylum Bacteroidota; class Bacteroidia; order Chitinophagales; family Chitinophagaceae; genus Lacibacter. Next base: position 39,478 of record JALHRP010000026.1, read on the forward strand.
GCTGCTCTTCAATTTCTTTATATGCTGCATAGTTTGTTTTGTCATTCAACACGTTTGTAACCAGATCAAATACAAAAGGAGAATGAATACCGTGCCCCTTTCCATTTGCTGCAGTTAAGTAGTAGTTAAGATATTTTAAACCAAGTTGAAAAGCAGAATACATCAGAAAATGAAAAATTGAAAATAAAAAATAGGAAATGAAGAAGCGTAAGATGGTTCTACTTTTCAGTTTGAACTTTTTACTTTTCACTTTTCCTGTCCCACTGCTGTATAGTAAATGAATAGGCATGTTTTTCATCTGCAGCAAAATCGGTGAACTTTGTTAACTCCCACTCGTTAATGTTGACTTCAGGAAAAAATACATCCGCTTCAAAATGCGCATGCACTCTTGTTAAATAAATACGGTTGGCTAAGGGCATTGCCTGTCCATAAATCTGTGCTCCGCCTGCAATACAGATTTCTTTAGTCTCCAGCTTTTTTGCCTGTTGCAGCGCATCCTCCAGCGAAACAGCAAACCATACATTATCGTATGCAGATTGTAAATCTGCAGTTCGTGATACAATAATATTGGTGCGACCGGGCAACGGTTTACTGCCAACTGATTCAAAGGTTTTTCGTCCCATGATCACGGGCAGGGCCCATGTGGTATTTTTAAAAAACTTCAGGTCAATGGGCAAGTGCCAGAGGAGTTCGTTATTACGACCGATGGCGTTGTTGGAAGATGCAGCGACGATTAAACTGATTGTCAATTTTGTAATTTATAATTGTTCTGATAAACTTACACAGCAACCGGTGCTTTTATTCCCGGATGGCTCTGATAATTTTCTAATGTAAAGTCTTCGAACTTAAATTGAAAAATATCTTCTACTGCAGGATTTAATTTCATGGTTGGCAAAGGAAAAAAATCTCTGCTCAACTGCAGCTTTACCTGCTCCATATGATTGCTGTAAATATGCACATCGCCAAATGTATGTACAAAGTCGCCGGGCTCTAAATCGCAAACCTGTGCAATCATCAATGTAAGCAAAGCATAGGATGCAATATTAAACGGCACACCCAGAAACACATCGGCACTGCGTTGATACAACTGACAACTGAGCCTCCCGTCTGCAACATAATACTGGAATATTGTATGACAAGGCATCAACGCCATCTTTGGCAAATCGGCTACATTCCACGCACTGATGATGAGACGACGGCTGTCAGGATTTTTTTTGATTTGACTGATGAGATCTGCAACCTGATCAACCACAACTCCGTTTGCCCCCTCCCAGCTTCTCCACTGTTTGCCATAAACTGGACCAAGCTCTCCATTTTCATCGGCCCATTCGTCCCAGATACCAACCCCGTTTTCTTTGAGGTAAGCAATATTTGTTTCACCTTTTAAAAACCAAAGCAGCTCGTGAATGATACTGCGCAGATGCAGTTTTTTGGTGGTAACCATAGGAAACCCTTTACTTAAATCGAAACGCATCTGGTAACCAAACACACTTTTTGTTCCGGTTCCTGTTCGGTCGGTTTTTTCTGTTCCTGTTTCAAGGATATGCCGCAGCAGATCATGATATTGTTGCATGGCTGCAAGTTAATTAAAAGCAGTAAGCATGCCGCAAAGGCTGTATGGCTGTGGGGAAGATGTGGAAGAAAGCGGAACACTCATATTACCAGATTGCTTTCGAGCTGAGAAAAATTACCTACAAATTGGTATTTTATTATTACTACCCTGCTGTTTTCTTTGCTGTAGTTTATGGGTTGAAAAAAGAAATGTTTCAGGTGATTTCACCCATGGACAAAGGCCCTGCAGGAATTATTTTTATTGCAACATAAAAGGTTCACATTTTAAAACCATCAAACTTTACAATTATGAGAAAAACATTCATCGCATTGCTTTGTATTTCATTAATCCTTTCCCTTTCTTCTTTAAAATGTAAAAAAGATAAAGAAGAAGAAGAAAACAGCGAGATCGTTGGTAACCCCGGCAATCCCCGTTTCAACTTACGCTTTACCAATGAAACCAATGTGGATATGGATTTGTATGTACGAACACCCAATGGTACTGTCATCAGTTATGCCAATTCATTTGGTCAGGGCGGCACATTAGATGTGGATTGTCTTTGCGGATCATGCCCCGACGGACCAAGTGAAAATATTTACTGGCAGGATGGCACTGCACCCAATGGAACTTATCAATACTGGGTTGAGTATTATGATGATTGTAATGGCGGCAGCCCTTCATCTACTTTTACATTACGTTTAATGAAAAACGGAACCATACTGGAAACAAAAACAGGCACCTTAAGTGCCAGCAACCGAAAATCAACCGTTTACTCTTTCACAAAGTAAAACCAATAAAAAACCCGGAACATGTTCCGGGTTTTTTATTATGCTGATTTTCTCCGTTTCAATTCCCGTTTAATTAATGCCAGCTCTCTGCCTGTTTGTCCGCTCATGGAACTGTTCTCCTGCGCCCTGCGCATAAGATAAGGAATCACATCTGCAATAGGACCAAAAGGAAGATACTTGCTCACAGAATAACCTGCTTTAGCAAGGTTAAATGTGATATGATCACTCATACCATATAATTGACTGAAGTGTACATGCGGATGATGATGCTGCAATCCTTTACTGTGCAGCAACTGTGCAGCCAGCAAATTGCTTTGCTCGTTATGCGATGCAACAATCACGGCAATACGATCTACATGCTGCAGACAAAATTCAACGGCACGGTTATAATCATTGTCGCTGCTTTCTTTATCGGGTTGAATAGGATCCTGATAACCCATCTCTGCTGCACGTTTCCGTTCTTTCTCCATATATGCACCACGAACAATTTTTATTCCCAGGATGAAGTTGCGTTGCTCGGCTGCTTCATAACAATCATGGATGAACTGGTATCTGTCGTGCCGGTATAATTGTGCAGTATTGTACACAACGGCTGAAGATTTATTGTATTGATCCATCATGAGCATGGTTAATGCATCAACCGGATCCTGTATCCAGGTTTCTTCTGCATCTACCAGCACACCTATTTTTTTAGCAGCAGCAGTAGAACAGATTTTTTCCATGCGGTTACAAACTTTTTGCCACTCTGTTCGCTCATCAGCACTCAATTGCTCCAATACTTTTTCGTAACGCTTAATCAAGGTTCCTTCTGCGGTATGCATCAACGCATCCATCTTTTCAAGCAGAGCAAAACGGGCAATACCGGTTACCTTGATACTCATAAACGGAATATTGGCCTGTGTGGAAGCGTATTCAATCACTTTAATAAACTGTTCGCAGCTCTCATCTTTTTCTGCTTCCCCATAATCGCCTCCTTCAACACCATAATCAAGGATTACCTGTACATGAAATTCTTCCAGCTTGTCTGCCACCTGTGCCGTTTCCTGCAGGGTTTCTCCACCTACAAACTGCTCAAACAATGTATCCTTGATTAAACCTTTTACCGGCAAACCTGATTTAATAGCCCATGGAGTTAAACGTGTACCCAATTTCACCAGCCAGTTATACCCCATAGATGAAAACAGAAAATGTGCTTTCTTTAATTGTTTATCATCCTTATACTCAAATGCATTTGCGGTATTATCAAATGTAACTTTAGAAGAAGAATCCATGCAATCGTAAATTAAGAGGGCAAAGATAAATCAAAAAGACTCCCGCTCTCATTCTCCTTTGCGGTTAAACAAAACAAGTGCGTTTCTTACAAAGCCGGGTGACAGGTACAGCATATGTGTTTTTTCGGGAGTGTGGATCGTCATTTTTATGTTGAGTTTTTTCTGCCATACCGAGCGGCTTACAATCAACAGATCATTTGTGCCGACAGGTAAATCTTTTAAACGCAGCCGGATTGGTTTTTCAAGCAGATTTTGCAGTTCAACAATTGTATTTCCGTTGATGAAAACTGAAACCGAGTCGTGGCTGCTTGAATCAACAGTAGAAAATTCAACAACAATATCCTGCTGATCAATATCAAGGCTGAATTCGTTTTGAATAAAACGTTCCTGTGCAGGCAACAGAATACCGGACCGTTCATACTGTTTATACAAAGCAGTGATATACTCATCTATTTCATCGTTTGCAGCAAAAGAAATGGTATCGGTAACTTTAACACAACTCATCACTTCTGTATTTCCGTTTTGCCATACCCAGTTACCCTGCAGCAAAAAGGAAGAATCACGCTGTTTATATTCAAGCAAGATTAACTGGAGGGCCTGGCAATCACTTTCTTTAATTGAAATAGCCCGTTGCACTTTTTGCCATTTAAAATCAATACGTCCGTTTACAGGAGAACCTGTTACAAAATAATCGCAACCATACACTGTACCCTTTTCTACCCCTCTTGTGTAAAGAATACCAAACCAGCTTCCTTCACTTTGAAGCAGTTCAAGTCTTACACGCATGCTTTTATCACCATCTTCATGCTTGTTTAACCTGCCTTCCCAAACTCCCGACAGGTTTTGAGCAGAGCTTTGAAACGAACAGAACAATAAAACGAATAGTAAAAATTTTGGCAATTGGTTTTTAGTTGAAGATACTGACGCAATTGCAAATATTTCTTTAATAAAAAAACGTTTTTACAACTGAACACAGTCAACTGATGCGATGCCGTGTCTTCAACTGCAAAAACGTTTGTAAAAAACCTGTGATGAACTGATTAATCCAAACCGAAAATTCCTTTATTTAACACCTGCAGTGTTTTTGTTTTGTATGCTGCAGGAACCAGTAAGGACACGTTGTGCGGACTGCCGCCATAACTCACCATACGAACAGGTATATCAGCAATACTTTCAAACAGTTTGCGGAGTATATGTTCTGTTTGGCCAATTTCATTTCCAACAATACTTACAATGGCTTGTTCTTTATCCAGCTCAACCGTACCAAATGCTTCCAGCTCACGGATAATTTCTTTTAAAGAACTGTTATTATCAATGGTTAAGGAAACAGCCACTTCTGATGTGGTGATCATATCAATGGAAGTGCGGTATTTTTCAAACACTTCAAATACTTTCCGTAAAAAACCATAAGCCAGTAACATGCGGCTGCTTTTTATTTTAATAGCAGTGATGCCGTCTTTTGCTGCTACTGCTTTTACACCAACACTACCGGCTTCTTCGGTGATCAACGTACCTTTTGCATCGGGCTGCATGGTGTTGAGGAGTTTCACAGGAATTTTGTAATGCTGCGCCGGCCAGATAGATGCCGGATGTAAAATTTTTGCACCGAAGTATGCCAGCTCTGCTGCTTCATCAAAACTCAACTGCTCAATGGCAACTGTTTTTTGTACAATGCGTGGATCGTTGTTGTGCATGCCATCAATATCGGTCCATATTTCACACACACTTGCATTAATAGCTGCTGCAATAAGTGAAGCTGAATAGTCACTGCCGCCACGTTTTAAATTATCTACTTCGCCTCTTGCATTGCGGCTGATATAACCTTGTGTAATAAAAATCTTTTTGTCTTTATGCTGATTGAGCAACTGGCTCAACTTTACTTTAATGCTGCCGATCTGTGGTTCTTCGTACGTATCAATCGTCATAAAGTCCAGTGCAGGCAACAGCAAATGATCAATTCCTTTTTCTTCCAGGTAACAACTGAACATTTTTGTGCTCATCAATTCGCCCTGTGCAAGAATATCTTTATTCAATGCTTCGTTAAAAGAAATTTTCAGAATGATATTTAAAAATTCAAAATGCTCTGCAATAATTACTCTGCATGCATCCTTTGCTTCTTTTGTAACCAATAACTCACTGATGAAGTTTTGATAATGTGCATTCAGTTTATCAATCTGGTCTTTGGCTGCACCTCTTTCCCCCGCTGCCAGTGAGTTACCGATTTCAACCAAGGAATTGGTTGTGCCGCTCAATGCACTCAACACCACAATCTTTGGTTCTTCGTCTCTGGTAACAAGTGCTGCTACATCATGCATTCTTTCCGGTTTACCTACTGAGGTGCCGCCAAACTTCATCACTTTCATAATTCTGATTTTGCCCCCATCCCCTGAAGGGGTGTTGATACACCTTCTTAAGCTGGGAAATTTTTAATTTATTTTGTCAACTATTGTAAATCCATTTTTCTTTTGTTGCGACGCACACTTGCACCGATGAATCTTCTTCATCATCCCCCCGCCATCTTGCATGTTGTGTAACAACTTATTTTTGCTGATTTGCAAAGTCAATAAGCTTCTTCATTTGTGCAGACACCGCAACTGTAATTCTTTTCTGAGCAGTCAATCGTTATTAGTCGGCGAAATTAAAGATTGAGATTGAATTTTCGTCCAACTTCTGTCAAATCTTCTGTTACTGTATGTAATAAAGGAATCCCTTCTTTCATTCGTATTGCTTCAAACTCACGTTCAGGGTCACCGGGTATCAGCACTTTCTCATATCCTTCAATTGGTTTTGCATCTCTGAAACGGCGGATCCATTGATCCATATCTTTTTTAAACTCCTCTGCTTTGCGAAATGCATCAATCCGCATGGCGCCTAAAAAATGCCCCAACCCTTTGCCGGGCTGGTTTTGCGGCATAGGAACATATGCAGGAAACGGCGGCACCCATGGACCATAATTGGCACCGCTCAATACAGCAGAAAAAATATCAACAACAGAACCCAGTGCATATCCTTTATGACTTCCATGTTCTTTATCACTACCCAAGGGCAATAAAGCTCCTTTGTTTTTTAACGCATGCGCATCTGTTGTGGAATGACCTTCTGCATCCTGGATCCAACCCATTGGTGCTTCCAGATTTTTGCGTTGCAGAATTTCCAGTTTACCATTGGCTGCAGTTGTTGTGGCCATATCTGCAACAAACGGTGGTTCGTTTCCTGCAGGCACTGCAACAGCAATTGGATTGGTACCGAGCATTCGTTCGTTTGAAAAAGTAGGCGCTACTAATGCCGAAGCATTGGTCATGGCCATACCGATCATGTCGTGTTGCAAAGCCATCATTGCATGATAACCTGCAATACCAAAATGATTACTGTTTTGTACACTTACCCATCCGCTGCCCACTGCTTTTGCTTTTTCTATAGCAACCTGCATGGCAAATGGCGCAACCACCAAACCCAATCCACTATCTCCATCAACCACTGCAGTAGAAGGCGTTTCATGAATGATGCGGATGTTGGGCGTTGCATTGATTCGTTTGGCTTCCCACAAACGAACATAACCACTCAATCTTGCAACACCATGCGAATCAATACCTCTTATATCAGCCGCCAGCAATGCTTTGGAAGCAGTTGCAGCATCTGCTTCACTGCAACCCATTGCAAGAAATACCTGCTGAGTAAAAGAAAATAAATGTTGGTAAGAAAATACTTGGTCCATACTGTTACAAAAAAAGAAACCCAAAATTAATGATACAATTAAACGAGCGAACGAATGATGAAACTTGCATTACAGAAAAAAGTGATTGTAACCTTCCGGCCGTCAGACAGGCGCAAGAGTTGATGTTATAAAAAACAATGCCGGTATACAAACACTCATCACTGCTTACTCATCACTCATACTAGGCTTGCGCTGTTGGTCCACCAAAATTGAGAGGGATCTGCATTTCTTCCAGATCACGGATAGATCCATTCGCCTGTTCAAAACGTTGAATATTCTCCGTAAGCGCTTTCATAAAACGCTTGGCATGTTGCGGTGTAAAAATGATTCTCGATTTCACTTTACTCTTGGGAGTGCCTGGCATTACGTTTACAAAGTCAATCACGAATTCTGCATGACTGTGTGTAATGATGGCCAGGTTGGCATATTCACCTTCTGCTACTTCTTCTGTAATCTCAATATTGAGCTGATTGGGGTTTACATTTTGCTGTTCGTCCATAATAATTAAGTTGAGTGACAAATATACAACCTGAGCGGCTGGGATGAAAGCAAAGAAACATAAACAACTTATTGAGATAAAAAAGAGGTCTTGTTGCAGTGAAACCGCATTGATAGGAAAATGGTTGAAACGCTCTTGCCGGTATTTCTCCACCCGTAACAGGCAATGCTGCCTCAACAAAAACAAGCATGCTTTAACTGAGCAGGATCAAAACTTTGTTTGATTGTAATCAGCATTATTCAACTGTTGCAGGAGTAGCTTAGTTCAATAAAACCTGATATATGAATACACACATCAGTACAGAATTAAAAGAAGTGATGGAGGCGGTTCATTACCGCCCTGCCGTATCAATTATTCTCCCGTTTGAGGCTAAAATAAGTTTAAAAACAGAAGTTGCACATGCATTGAAAGTGGCTGCAGATAAAGCCGGAACAGAAGTAATGAGTAATTACCCCGGCGAACTGGGCAGGATTGTAATGCAAAAAATTACCAACATCATCAGCGGACTCAATTACGATACAGGCAAGAAAGGAATTGCTGTTTATGTATCGCCTGTATTTGAAAAAGTATTGTATTTAGATGTGCCGGCAGAAGCAAAAATCATCATTGATGAATCGTTTGAAATAAGAGACTTGCTGTACAGCAATCAGCAACAGTACAAATACCTTGCTCTTGTGTTAAGCAGCGGCGAAAGCAAATTATTTCTCTGCAACAATACAATAATTGAAAAAATTGCAGGCAGTAAAGCAGAGAATGTGGAATTACCTGAAAATGATTTGCCTGAACGTGTAGCAAATTTTTCAACTCCGGGTGATCGTAAAGAAATACAGCTGGAGAAATTTATCCGCCATGTTGACCAAACACTTGAAGCTGCACTCAACAGCAATCCCTTTCCAGTTTTTGTAATGGGTGTTGAACGTGTAACCGGCCATTTCAGGCAAATAACCAAACACAGCAATGCTGTGATTGATTATATAAATGGCAGCTGCGAAGATCTCTCCATTTCACAATTAAGAGAAAAACTGGCACCGGCCGTCAGTGTCTGGAAAAGCAAACAACAAAAAGAATTACTCTTTCAACTTGAAGAAGCAGCCGGTAAGAAAAGACTTGCGGCCGGCATAGCAGATGTATGGAAGGAAGCCTTGCATCAAAAAGGCCGTTTACTGGTTGTAGAAAAAAACTATTTGCATCCGGCGCAGCACAGTGATGTGGAAGACAGGATTACGGAATTATCCGAACCGCATAACAGTTTTTCTTCTATCAGAGATGCTGTTGATGATGTAATTGAAAAAGTACTGCAGAACGGAGGCGATGTGGAGTTTGTTGATGATGGTGCATTAAAAAAATACAGAAGGATTGCACTCATCCGGTATTTCTGATTACAAAAAATATCAGCCGGCAGGGTAATTTATTTTGCTGCTGATGGCATCATAACTATAAAAACTACTGTTGATTTTATCTGACAAAAATCAAAATCCGTCATGACAACCTTCATGATCTGTTCAATACAAAAGATGGAACTTGAACCATCAAACCTGTTATGCTTAATTTATCCCGCACAAAGTTTTTTTTAGCAGAAGCCGGCGATACAGCCCGCTTTACAGGCCGTTTCTTTAAACAATGGTTTAAGCCGCAATACGAAGTCTCTGAATTTTTTCGCCAGTGCTATATTATTGGCTACCACTCTATGCCGCTGGTAGGATTAACAGCCTTTATTATGGGCCTTGTATTAACCATGCAGTTACGCCCCAGCATGATGGATTATGGTGTGGAATCACAACTACCTGCAATTGTAAGCATTGCTGTAGTTAGGGAAATCGGTCCGGTTATTACGGCCTTGATCTTTGCAGGAAAAATCGGCAGCAGCATTGGGGCTGAACTTGGTTCAATGAAAGTAACAGAGCAGATAGATGCTATGGAAGTAAGCGGTACAAACCCGTTTCGGTTTTTAGTGGTTACCAGAGTAATGGCAGCTACATGTATGTTACCGGTACTGGTGATGCTGGGTGATGCTATATCACTCTACGGCTCTTGGCTTGGGGTGAATATCCGTGGTAATACCAGCTTTGATTTATTCTGGACACAGGTGTTCGACAATTTATCGTTTAAAGATGTGCTGCCTGCTTTCATCAAAAGTTTTTTCTTTGGTTTTGCCGTGGGCATCATCGGCTGTTATAAAGGATACAACAGCAGCAAAGGAACAGAAGGTGTGGGACGTTCAGCTAACTCTGCAGTAGTGGTTTCATCGGTACTTATTTTTCTGCTTGATTTACTTGCTGTACAAATAACAGATGTACTTGGATTTAATTAAACCGGCATTGAACAACTTTATACTATTGTACAAATGAATGAAAACAGATTCATACCATCAGAGCAACTGTTGCAACATCCAACCAGGCCGGGCTACTACCCTTCCATCACTGAGAATAGAGAGAATATTGTTATTCGCACAGACCATTTGTGCAAATCATTTGGCAGCAACCATGTACTCGTTGATTTTACTATGCAGTTGCGTAAAGGTGAAACACTGGTGGTTATGGGCAAAAGCGGATCAGGCAAATCTGTATTAATTAAATGCATCATAGGATTGCTGGAGGCCGACAGTGGAACAATTGAAGTGCTGCAAACCTCTATGAATCAGATCAGCAATACGGATTTAGATAAAGTAAGAGCCAAAGTCGGGTTTCTCTTCCAGAGTAATGCGTTGTATGATTCTATGACGGTGAGAGAAAATTTGGAGTTCCCGTTACGGCGGCACTGGTTAA
>JALHRP010000027.1 GCA_022841365.1 Chitinophagaceae bacterium
ATTACATGAAATCATATATGCACAGCTGTTGATTTCAGTCATTGCTGTTTCATGGAACAGCATTCAGATGAATGCATCAACAGAAAATTCTGATCCAGCTTCGTTGCGTACGGGAGCTGAACAAACTGAGAAGTATCTACCCTATCTCGCCGGCAAACGTATTGGCATTCTTGCAAACCCCACTACCATTATTGGTAAAAAACATCTGGTTGACAGTTTGCTTGCAAGAAAAATCAACATTGTAAAAGTATTTGGACCGGAGCATGGTTTCAGAGGCAATGCCAGCAACGGCACTGCAGTAAAAGATGAAAAAGATGCAGCAACAGATATTCCGGTAATTTCATTGTACGGCGCTAAACGCAAACCTTCAAAAAAAGATCTTGCCGATGTAGATCTGATGATTTTTGATATACAGGATGTGGGTTGCCGGTTTTATACGTACATCAATGTATTGAGAGATGTGATGGAAGCCTGTGCAGAAAACAACAAAGAATTATTAATCCTTGACAGGCCCAACCCGAATGGATATCTGGTTGATGGCCCCATCTTAGACATGCGCTTAAAATCTGGGATTGGTCAATTTCCTGTTCCCATTGCACATGGTATGACGATTGCAGAATTTGCACAAATGATCAATGGTCAGGGATGGATGCAGACAAAGCAGAAATGTAAATTGAAGATTATTAAAGTCGCCAATTACAATCACGACATGCCTTACACATTACCTGTAAAGCCATCACCTAATCTTAACACACAGCAAAGTATTATGCTGTATCCTTCTACCTGTTTGTTTGAAGGAACCATATTAAATCACGGTCGTGGTACATACATGCCGTTTACTGTTCTTGGCAGTCCGGTATTAAAAGAAAAATTTAAATTTTCATTTACACCTGTAAGTATTCCGGGTATGAGTGAAACTCCCCTGCACATGAACGAGGTATGTTATGGTATTGACTTAGGAAAGTATGATGTAAATGAATTAAGAAAATCAAAACGGATCAACATTCAATGGATGATTGATTTATATAAGGCCTATCCGGAGAAAACAACATTTTTCGACCGGTCATACAGCAATCAAATAGGAGATATTAACGTGCTGGCCGGTGTGTATGATTTCAAGAAACAAATTATTGCCGGTAAATCTGCAAAAGACATACAGGCTTCCTGGGAACCCGGATTAACGAACTATAAAAACATGCGGAAAAAATACCTGTTATATCCATAAAAACGGTTCAGGAAATCACATTCGTTCCCGGTTAAATCATCAAACCTGAAAGAGAGGCTATGATCTTACAAAAAGAATGTTTACCTTCTATAGTCTAAAACATTCTCATATGAAACGAATTGTCTTGCTTGCAGTTCTGCTGCTGAGCTCCCATCATTTGATGGCGCAAACACAACCTTATCATGTGGTATTTGATGTAACATCGGCCGACAGCATGGTGCATCAGCGGGTTATACGAATGATTAATCTGATCATCTCCACAAACCCGGATGCAAAAATTGAAGTGGTATATTATGGAATGTCTTTAAACATGATTGTGAAAGAAAAATCAACGGTGAGTAAAGCCGTTCAGCAATTGGCTGCAGATAAGAAAGCCAGCTTTGTAGTTTGTGAACAGGCTATGCAGGTACATAAGATTGAAAGAGGCCAGTTAATAACGGGAGTAACAACTGTACCCGATGGCATTTATGAACTCATAAAAAAACAGGCAGAGGGTTATGGGTATATAAAAGTGTCGTATTAAACCTTTAAGCTCTTACCGAATTCAACACTTTTTTGGAAATAAAGCAACTAACAAAAAAAATAAAAAAAGTTTTTGTAGAAAACGCCGTACCCTTATCTTTGCCATCCCAAAAAGGGAGCATAGCTCAGTTGGTTCAGAGCATCTGCCTTACAAGCAGAGGGTCCGCGGTTCGAGCCCGTGTGCTCCCACAAAGAAAGGTTCACAATTGTGAACCTTTCTTGCTTTTATAATGATATTAAATCGTTTCAGATTTCCAGGGAGGCCTTACGAAGTGTGCGGGATGTTTGCGGAAATATTTCCAGAGAAGTCCAATAAACTCAGGATAATCCTTTAACTGAATGCCTCTGGATTTAACGGCTACATAAAAGGCACATCCAAAACTCACCAGAAAATTCAGAAAACCAATAAGGCTTACACCCAATAAAATGATAGAGAGGTAACGGTAATCAACGGGGCCTTCCAATCCAAAAAAACCAATGGCGGTATTACCTGCTGAAATAGTAATGTGGCGGATATCAAAAGGGAGTCCGAATGTTTTGCCAAAAAAAGCGGCCATTCCTAGAAAAAAGCCCAACGATACACTACCTGCTATAGAACCTAACTTGTTTTCAAATGTGTTTACCAGCCAGCTCATTTGTCTTTTACCAAGGTTATGATGCAGAAACGGATGCAGTCTGATGCGTTGAGGCAACTGAGCATACACCACATAATTTTCTACCCAACCTGCAATTAATCCGCTTAAGAATAAAAAGAAACCGGTAAAACACGCATACAGCAATGCCAGACTTTGAAATGGATGCTGTGCCTGCAATAAGGCCAATGCCTCATCGCCTGCGGCAATCTTTGTCCCTGTTGCTTTAAAAAAAAGCATTGACAGCAAATAGGTAAGCGGAAAAACAACCAATAAGTTTCCTGCAAAAGAAGCCAGCTGACTTCTTGAAACCTGTGAAATAGTTACAACCAGATTATTGAGATCGGGCCTGCCCTGCAGTTTATTACTGTCTAATGAACTGGCCACAGCCGATGCCGTAAACGCCGGCTGCTTGGTTGCCAATGTTGAACCGGATGATTGAATGAGCAAGAAACCAATACTATAGTTGGTACTGTATAAAACGGCATGCCAGAAAGGAGCCACAGTTGCTTTTACCAACAGGTTTTTAATGATGGCGATAAATGAAATAATAAACCCGCCACCCATTGCACTCACAAACAATCTATAAAATTCTTTTCTTGTTTTGGTGATGAATGTCTCTCCCCTCTTTCCGCCATGTTCTGATATCTGGTAAGCCAGTAATCCAAGATTTTGCGAAAGGAATTCACCCAAACTGTTTTTCCTGTTTTGATTGCGTATAACAGTAATAAAATAGTGAATAAACCGCCGTGTGTTAAACTCATGATCCTGATCCAACGCATCTATGAGCATAAATATCCGTTCCACATGCTGCTCCATCCTGGTGAGCAAAAAGGTTTCTGCTAAACTGGTACCTGCAGAAATCCGTTGATCCTTGATCCATTTAATACTCTGCAAACAGTTATGCAATGATTCTGCAATTCCTTCCAGTATCTGTTTCTGCTCCTGTTCTGTATGTGGCTTTTGTTTTTTTTCAATGAAGAGATTCACCAACCTGTTCTGTTCTAAAAAAGGGAACACAGCATCATTTGCTTCATCGTATTGCCGGGTCACTTCTTTTTCCAGACCCATCATTGCTAACCGGTATGAGAGTACCTGCATGGCATGTGATAACTGATGTATCAACTTTGGTTCTGAAAGATTGACTTCAATCCCAATCAATTCAAAAAAGCGAATCCACAACGTGATGTCAATATTTTCAATCCATACATAATCATTACGTTTATAAAAAATCCGTTCAAATACAAACAGAAAATCGGTTTGCTTTAATAATGGCGGAATGATTTTGTGTTTCAGTTTAGAACCCAGCTCCTGAATAAAACCTCTTGAGCTGATGAGACCGCTTTCGCACAAAGCGGTTGTAAGATCACTGTGATTGAATTGTGATAGCAATGCCCGGCGGAGTGAAAACAGCAAGGACTTATCATCCTTCAGCTGAAACAGAAAAGCTTTAAATTTAAGTTCAGCAACTTCTGTATTTCCGGCATTGGCAGGTCGTATTTGCTGAAAAAGTTCCACCAAAAAATCGAGCCCCCTGTTATTGGAGTTAATGGAAACCACAAGTCCCTTCTTTTCAGGAAGGGAGTTTTCTGCTGTTTTTTTTCTGTTGGGGAGTCGAAACTTCATAAATCGGTTGGTAAAACGCATATATGACAAGATTTCTGCAACATAAGTTGCTTATGCAATATGAAGGAATTGTTTTTTGGATTGCTATGTTTAAATTTGCATTTGAGATGTACAATACCAATACACATACAAAAGAGCTGGTTGATACAGATGTTCTCTCCGATCTTGAAGAACCCTGTCATTTAATTATGTGGAATGATGAGGTGAATACTTTTGAATGGGTGATTGAAACACTGATGGATCTTTGCGGCCATTCACAGGAGCAGGCCGAACAATGTGCGTGGATCATTCACACAAAAGGGAAGTATGCCGTAAAGAATGGTTTTTATGATGACCTGAAACCTTTATGCGATGCCATTACAGACAGAGGTATTGGCGCAACTGTTGAAGTAATTGCCTGATTTTTCTTCACTTACATTCCGTTTATTTTACACATGCCTTTACACGTTTTAACGGATCAACTTTTTTTCCCTCCTGTAGATGAATCAGCACCAGATGGATTACTGGCTATTGGTGGCGATCTCAGCAATGAACGTTTGTTACTGGCTTACCGCAGCGGCATCTTTCCATGGTTTAATGAAGATGAACCTCCGCTTTGGTGGAGTCCTGATCCACGGTTTGTATTATTTCCGCAGGAATTGTATGTAAGTAAAAGCATGCAGCAACTCTTAAAACACAGAATATTTAAGATTACAAAGAACAGCGCATTTACAGAAGTGATCCGTAACTGCGGCCGTCAAAAAAGAAAAGGGCAGGATGGCACATGGATTACTCCGGAAATTGAAGAAGCATATACTGCGCTGCATCGGTTAGGCCATGCTGTGAGTGTTGAAGCATGGCAGGGTACTGAATTAGTAGGTGGTTTGTATGGCATCCGCATGGGAAAATTCTTTTTTGGCGAAAGCATGTTTGCAAAAGTGAGCAATGCAAGTAAGTATGCATTTATTGCTTTTGTGCAACAGCTGCAAAAAGAAGAAGTGCTGTTGATCGATTGCCAGATTTATACTGCACACCTGAAAAGTCTTGGAGCAAGAATGATTGAAAGGAATGTGTTTATAAAATTGTTGAATGAGAATTTATAACCCTTAGTGAACGAAATAAAAGAATCTCTCTGTCAAATATTGATCGTAAATCATGGCTAAAGCCATCCTCCATTCTCATACTTACCCCGGGCTAAAGCGCCGTGGTTATTAATAAAAGAGTAAAATGCATGATAAGTAAGGATATGACTTTCTTATCCTAACCCCGACTTTCAAATCGGGGACGCCAATCAGCAAGCACCTGGCTTTGGCCATGACTTTATTGATTCACTATTATTTGTTGTATGCCAACTGAGTTATTTATAAAAATTAATACCTCGTGCAGTAAAATATCCTTACAAATACTTTATGATAATCAGTAAATTTTTTCATGGCTAAAGCCTTTTACCCTCTTCACTTTTACCCCGGGCTAAAGCGCCGGGGTTAATAATTTAAGAGTAAAGCACATAATAAGTAAGGATATGACTTTCCTATCATAACCCCGACTTTTAAGTCGGGAATGAAAAAAAGGGTACTTGGCTTTAGCCATGACTTTATTATTCCGTTGTGAATAGTTGTATGTCACCTGAGTTATTCATGAGAGAATAAAGCCCATGATAGGATGGGATATGACTTTCTTATCTAACCCCGACTTTTAAGTCGGGGAATGAAACAAAGGGTACTTGGCTTTAGCCATGACTTTATTATTCCGTTGTGAATAGTTGTATGTCGCCTGAGTTATTCATGAGAGAATAAAGCCAATGATAGGATGCGATATGACTTTCTTATCATAACCCCGACTTTTAAGTCGGGGATTGAAACAAACGGTACTTGGCTTTAGCCATGACTTTTTGTATTTTGAATCAAATCATTAATCATGGCTTATGTAAAGGTTTTAATACACGCTGTTTGGGGCACTAAGAATCGTTACCCTTTCTTTGATAAAGAAATTAGATCATTTGTTTGGCAACACATGAAAGAGAATGCTCTGTTGAAAGGCATTTATATAGATGCTGTTGATGGTTATAGCGATCATGTTCATTGTTTGATGTATCTCAATACTGACATGAGCTTAGTCAAACATATTCAATTAGTAAAGGGTGAAAGTTCATTTTGGCTAAACAAAAGTGGACTATTGAAAAGCAAATTTGAATGGGCAGATAAATATTTTGCTGCTTCAGTAAGCGAAGAAAAAATTGGGATAGTAAGAAGTTATATTAACAAACAAGAAGAACATCATCAAAAAGTCACATTTCTTGAAGAGTACAACCACTTCCTGAGGCAATATGGCTTTGAGGAAGATCATGGCTAAAGCCAATCAACTAAATACTGTAACCCCGACTTAAAAGTCGGGGTTATAAATTATCTTCTATTATCAGCAACAAGTATTAGCGATTCAGCTTTTTAAAATAAAGCACCGAACTGTCTGTACTCATAATTGAAAACTGCTCTTTACTGAATGACAGTACCTGCACAGGTTGTATTTCAGAAAGTGTTTCACCTTCTTTGAAAACAAGGTGTGCACTGTCTTTCCACTCATAGCTGCGTTTTACAGGAACAATACTATCACCCAGAAATTGTGTAATGCTGCCATCTTCTTTAAACTGAAAATGATACTTTGAAAAATTTGTGTCCAATGCCATTGCCAGTAAGCCTGCTGTGCTTACTGAACCTGTTGCAGCTACCGAATCAATTTTCCATTCGCCGACAATTGTTTGCTGAAAAGCTGTTGAAGAAGTGTCAGGTGTTTTGTTTTGCTGCAGATAATAATACAAAGCTCCGCCAAGGGCTGCCAGAAGTATGACAGCCAAAATGATTTTGTTCATTTTGAAATGTTTTAGATGATTGTTTTAATAAGACAACAGAATGCAGGAGCAGCGGAGTAACTGCTGAATTCATTTGCCGGCTGTACAAATTATTCAACTGCTGAAGTATCCTGAAAGGAGAACAGATTCTTTTGCAACAGAATCTTACATTGATACCGGCAAACTGTAAAATGTAACCGAAGCGATTTGTTAAAGAAAAAAGAAAGCCATCATAAAGATGTGTAATTCTTTATGGCCTGTTTGCAGTTAACTCTTCCTTTAATTCAGTCCAATATTTTTTTGAAGCAATACCAAAGTAGTGGCGTCGGGAAATTATTACGTGAAGGAGTATCCACAAAATAAAGATAGGTTGAAATTGAAGGTTAACAGAATTGCTGCTTTTTCCAATAGTCATTATAGCAATAGCTATATCAAAAGAAATAAAACCCAAAATACCAAGGAGCAGAGTAAAGGCTAATGCTAAGACTCCCACTTTATGCTTCCAAAAGAAAAGACAGGAAACTAGTGCTAAAAAGAAAAACCCAAGATAATGTGGCCGGGAAATAAGATATTCGGTTGTTATAATATCACCAATTAAAAGAACAACCTCAATTAATAAAAAAAGTAATGGAATATAATCCAAGTACTGATTTACTTTTTCACGTTTCATTTTATATACCATTAAGGAAATAGTTGTTACTCCCCCGCCAGTTCCAGCACTACATTCCATTCTGCTTCTGTAACCTTTCCCACACTTAACCGGCCAAGACGCAGCAGGTCCATATTCACCAACCTGTTATCGGCTTTCATTTGTGCAAGGGTAACAGGTTTTTTCAGTTTGCGAACGGGTTTAAAATCAACCACCACCCAGGCATCTTCTTCCGTTGTGGGATCGGGGTATGATTCCCTGGCAACTTTGGCAATGCCTACAATTTCCAATCCTTCGTTGCTGTGATAAAAAAACACCTCATCTCCTTTCTTCATATCCCGCAGATTATTTCTCGCAGCATAATTACGTACGCCATCCCAGAACGTTTGCTTGTCTTTTACAAACTGATCCCAACTGTATTTAAACGGTTCTGATTTAATTAACCAATAAGCCATGGTAATTTGAAAATTTATGAATTTGAAGATTTGAAAATGAAAATACAAAATTTGAGATGGAGTGAATAATTTTCAAATTAACTCATTTCCAATTTTCAAATTGTATTCTCACCACCCACTCGCCAGCACATCTGCAATATGCATCGTCTTGAGATGATGGCCTTTTTCTTTGATGTATCCTTCCAGATGCATTAAACAACTCAGGTCTGTAGAAATCATGTACTCAGCGCCGGTAGACAATGCGTTGTTTACTTTCTGATCGGCCATGGCAATGGAAATGGGTTCAAACTTCACCGCAAAGGTGCCACCAAAACCACAGCAGGTTTCTACATCATTCATTTCAACCAGTTCCAATCCATGTACTTTACTTAATAAGTTACGTGGACCTTCTTTTATTTTACATTCACGAAGTGCTGCACAACTGTCGTGATAGGTTGCTTTGCCTTGCAGCTTTGCACCAAGATCAGTTACTTTCAACACATCGGTTAAAAACTCGCTGAATTCATACATGCGTTTATGCATGTCTTTTACCTCGTTGTGTACAGATGAGTTGTCGAAGATTTTACTGTAATAGTTCCGTACAAAACCGGCACAGGAAGCACTGGGTGCAACAATGTAATCGGTTCCTGCAAAATCTTTCATGAACTTTCCGGCCACTTCTTTACACTCTTCCTGAAAACCTGCATTGTAAGCAGGTTGCCCGCAGCAGGTTTGATTGGCGTTGTATGTAACATTACAACCCAGCTTTTCCAACACTTTAACCATGTTAAAAGCAGTCTGCGGATATAATTGATCAACAAAACAGGGAATAAATAATTGAATGTTCATGAAGCGTTCTCTGTAAAGCAGAGCGGTTATTTCTTTAACGATAAATTCAATGCGATCATCTTCAATGCCGTGATGGCACTCTCCTCTCCTTTATGACCATGTGCACCGCCGATCCGTTCAATGGCCTGTTGTTGATTTTCTACTGTGAGCACACCAAAAATCACCGGCACATCCATATTCAGGTTCAACATCATTACACCATCTGTAACAGCTTTACACACATAATCAAAATGCGGAGTATCGCCTCGCACTACACAACCAAGAGTAATAAAAGCATGCGGACGGGTATTGATATGCCTTGATTTATTTTCCCAGTATGTTTTAACTGCAAATGGAATTTCTACAGCACCGGGTACTGTAACAGTAATTACTTCCTTTACACCAAATTCGTTCAGTTTGTTTTTACAACCTTTTTCAAGTTCATCAACAATGGCTGCGTTCCATTCGGTACGTACCAACACAATGCAGGCACCCGAAAAATCATGAGTGCCTGCTTGTAACTGATATAAATTGCTATTGCTAACCTCTGCCATAATTCAAATGGTTAAGAGTACATGTATTAATCAATATTTACTACCCCTAAACGTGCAAGGTATTTATCTGCCAATGCACCGGTAGATGTTTTAGGGTATTTTTCTTTCAGCAACTTCAGCATTTCTGTTGCTTTTTCTTTTTTACCGTTTACTTCATAAGCCATGGCTGCACGGAATAAATTTTCTGAAGAAGTATATTCATCCTTTGCATTCAGCTTACCAGCTTTTTCATACATCTCTGCTCCTTTCTCTTTTTTATCGGTGCTCATGTATGCATCGCCCAACATGCGCCAGGCTGCACTCTGGATTTGAGTGGCATCGGTTGAAAAATCTTCCAGGTATTTAATGGCATTCTTAAAATCGCCTTTACGCAGATAGATAGACCCTGCATAATAATGTGCAAGATTTGCAGCAGTTGTACCACTGTATGTTTTCATCACTTTTAAAAAACCTGCAGACGAACCATCACCGTTTAAAGCAAGATCAAGCGAGTCCATTGCATAATATGCTTCTGCACGGCTCATGGCTTCAATGCTCTTTTTCTCGTTCGGTGCCTTAAAGAAGTTGTTATAAATAAGGTAACCTCCGGCAAGCAGAATTACTAAGCCTCCAATGTATGTAATCGGTTTAGAATAACGACCCCAAAAATCCTTTGCTTGTTTAATGGCCTGCACATCGTTTAACTCTTCTGCAGTTGTTTTTTTTGTTTCAGACATGTTTATTAGTTCTTGTTATTTGTTTTATTGGTATTAAGTTGATGAAACTCCACTTATCACTCATCCTGTTAATCTACTATGAAAGGATAATTCTGATCTACATACACATCCTTCAGCAACTCATCAGCATCGGGCCATGCACTTTCTTCAGCAAACTGAACACTCTCTTCCACTTCTGCACGTACACGTTCGTTAATCACTTCAATTTCTGCTTCACTTACACCAAACACTTCAAGCAGCTTCTTTTTCGAAGTTTCAATCGGGTCACGCTCTTTGTACTCTTCTACTTCTTCTTTGGTACGGTATTTCTGCGGATCGCTCATAGAGTGACCTTTATAGCGGTACGTTTTTATTTCAATCAGCGTTGGACCATCCCCTTTTCTTGCACGGTTTACAGCACGTGCCACACTTTCATGTACACTTTCAGGATCCATTCCATCAATGCTGTCTGCAGGCATTTCATATGCATCAGCCAGTTTATAAATATCAACCACGTTACTGGTACGATGTACAGATGTACCCATAGCATAGTTGTTGTTCTCACAAATAAAGATCACCGGTAATTTCCAGAGCATCGCCAGGTTAAATGTTTCATGCAACATACCCTGACGTGCAGCGCCATCACCAAAAAACGACAGACAAACATTATCTGTTCCCTTATATTTTTCTGCAAAAGCTAAACCTGCACCTGTACCAATCTGTGCACCTACAATTCCATGACCGCCAAAGAAACCTACATCCACACCAAAAAAGTGCATACTTCCACCCTTGCCTTTTGAGCAACCGGTTGCTTTACCGTACAATTCTGCCATACAACTTTTGGCACTCACACCTTTTGCAATGGCCAAACCATGATCACGGTAAGCAGTAATCATTTTATCTTCTCCCTTTGTTGCAGTCATACAACCTGCAGCAATGGCTTCCTGCCCAATATATAAATGGCAAAAGCCACGAATTTTTTGCATTCCGTAAAGCTGACCTGCTTTTTCCTCAAACCGACGGAGTAAAAGCATCAACTCGTACCAGTATAAGTATGTTTCTTTTGTGAATTTAGTGGCCACGTCGTAATTTTTTAGAGTGGCAAAGATAAGGGGACATGGGCAATTTATACAGCCGGATTTTAGGGTGTGGATTTTTATGTAACCGGCTGTTTTGCCCTGATTTAGGTTCATTGGTGCCTGCCCGCTCGTAGCTTCGGCGAAGACGGGTCGCACTCTTGTACTGTTGAATCATTATGCCGCAAATAATCCATCTCCTGAGCAGATAAACACTCTTAGAACTCTGTGCCTCTGTGTGCCGCAACCCTATTCCTTACCCTATGCCAATTGCTTATTATTTTTGTCCATTGCTTATTCCCTCTTGCCAATTGCCTATTGCCTATTGTCCATTCTCCATTGCTTCCTTCTTCTCAGTTCCTTCTTATCTTGCAGGCCATGCTTTTGCTCAAGTCTGTTGCAGTTACCCAATTTAAAAATTACGCTCATCAGCGTTTTGTGTTTGATGAACGCATTGTTGCCATTACCGGACCCAACGGCATTGGTAAAACCAATTTGCTTGATGCCATTCATTATCTCTGTTTCACCAAAAGTTATTTTTCAGGAACCGACAGTAACAATGTGCTGCACGGAGCGAATGGATTTAGAATTGAAGGAATATTTAACGAAGCAGCTACAGAAATTAATACCACTGTCATCCTCCGTGAAAACGGAAAAAAGGAAGTGATCTGCAACGGAGCTCCTTATGAAAAATTTTCGCAGCATATCGGTAAATATCCCTGTGTCGTCATTGCTCCCGATGATGTTGAACTCATTATAGGTGGCAGTGAAGAACGCAGAAAGTTTTTAGACACCCTGCTGTCTCAACTTGATGCAGATTATCTGCAACAACTGATTGTGTACAATAAAGTGCTGCAGCAACGGAACAGTTATTTAAAAACGGCTGCACAAACACAAACAAGAAATACTGCTTTACTGGAAGTGCTGGATGAGCAACTATTATCTGCCGGAAATTTTATTCATCAAAAGAGAGTTGGTTTTCTTCCGGCATTTAATGAGGCAGTGGTAGCATTTTATAAAATCATTGCAGGCAAGCATGAGCCGGTGCAGGTGCAATACCAAAGTCAGTTGTTGCTTGAACCGTTTGATCAATTACTAAAACATACCAGAGAAAGGGACTATCTGTTGCAACGCACTTCCTCGGGTGTACATAAAGATGATCTTATTTTTTTAATGAACGATGAGCCTTTTAAACAAACCGCTTCACAGGGGCAACGTAAAAGTTTACTCTTCAGTTTAAAACTTGCCGAAGCTGAAACACTGAAACAGTACAAAGGCTTTGCACCCATTTTACTGCTGGATGATGTGTTTGAAAAATTAGACGAAGAACGCATGCACAATCTGCTGTCTTATGTTTGCACCCAACAGAACGGGCAGGTATTTTTAACAGATACGCATCAGCAACGGATGACAAAGGCATTTCAAGATTTGGGTATGAAGGTGCAGGTGGTGGAGTTATACCCGAAATAAGCAAATATGGAAAGATATATTACACAGGAACAAAAATCTGATCTGCTTAAAATCGGGATCTACCAGATAGCAGGGGGAGCTTTTGGTATGCTCTTGCTGATATGGATGTTGCTAAAAGCTGTTGATCTCAATGCCGGCGTCATCCTGATCGTTGCAATGATGGCTGCCCTTTTTATTTTTTCAATTGCCGCAGGTATTGCCTGTATTTATTTGAAAGGGAATGCAACAAAACTTTCGCTCATTAATCAGATACTCCAGATAATTGGTTTTGCATTTCTTGGTTTTGGTTACCAATATGCCGCAGGGCTTTATTTTTCAATTGGATTAGATTTAACTGAATCATTGAATTTCAATTTTGGCTTTGGCATTTCAAAAGTTATTCTAAACCTGAATACAGATGCTGACAAAATTGAATTTCACTTTAACCTCGTTGCAACAGGCCTTTCAATCTGGATTAATCAACTCCACAAAAGAATCAATGAGGAAGTAAAGATTCGGAAAATTTCTGAATTAGGCATTGGCGACAGTATATCTGAGTCTGAATAGAAAACAGTATGTTGATTATAAAAATTACCTTTACCTCATGGGCGAATCATCTATACAGGAAGCGATGCAGCAGTTTCTGGAAAAAAGCAAACTGAAACAACGGGTAAGAGCTTTGGAGATCAAAGATGTATGGGAAGACCTGATGGGCAAAACTATTGCCAAATACACCGAAGATATTAAGCTTGTGAATCAACAACTCATCATTACTACCAGTATGGCTCCGTTAAAACAGGAGTTAATTTTTCAGCGTGAAAAAATCCGCAACCGCATTAACGAACTATTTAATGAACATGCAGTGAAAGAAGTGATTATTAAATAACGTGCTGCACTACTTCACACTCCCCGCATCTACATCTTTTATAAAATCAATTACACCGGTCATAAACACCTGCTGATCGTCCCACATAGCTAAATGACTTCCGTTGGGGCAATAGAGATAACGGCCGTTCTGCACCAGCTTACTTTGTTCTTCCATTTCCTTGGGATCCATGGTATCATGTTTGGCACCAATCATGAGTGTAGGCACTTTAATTTCTTTCAGCCGGTTTTTAATATCCCATGTTGCCAATCTTCCTGCAATACCAAATTCAGACGGTCCCTGCATCATGGTATAAATCTCTGCATTCACATGCTTCATGGTTCGGTTAAATCCATCGGGCCATTCTTCTAAACGGCATAAATGTTTTTTATAAAAATTCGGTAACAGTAATTCCATATAACGTGGATTTGAAAAATCTTTTTTTGCTTCAATGGCTCTAATTTCTGCTAGCACGGCCGGATCCATTTGTTTTGATAACACTTCAGCTGCATATTTTCCATACTCCGGTGCACTGGCTACCATATTGGCAACAATCAATCCTTTGAGATGTTGCTGATACTTTAATGCATATTCCATTGCAAGAACGCCGCCCCATGAATTGCCAAGTACATAAAAATTACTGCTGTCTGCACCAATGGCTTTACGCACCTGTTCTACTTCTTCAACAAAACGTGCAATGGTCCATAAGCTGCTGTCTTTAGGCTGATCGCTGTAATAAGAACCGAGCTGATCGTATTCATAAAACTCAAACCCTTCTTTCGGGAAAAAACTTTCAAAACATTCCATGTATTCATGTGTCATGGCAGGACCACCATGCAACAACAGAATTTTTATGCGTGGATGATTGCCAAATCGTTTGGTCCACACCTTGAATTCACCAACAGGGGTTTGAATGGGAATCATTTTTATACCTGCTGATTGCACACCACTGTCGCCATAATTAAAATAATCAGCAACAGTTGGTGCTGTTGATTTTTCCTTGCAGGAAAAAATCAGGATGGCAGACAGTAAGAGAATAATGAGTCGCATATCGATTTGATTTATTGTTATCTTAATTGTATCCGTCTGACGAGGACGTCCGACGTGGCGTACTTCTCAACTACGCCAAGGCTTCGTTGAGCAGGCGTACTTCGTACATCTAACATCGTATATTACTACCCCACTCTCACTCTTGGATCAACAACTGCATACAACAGATCGGCCAGCATATTAATCAGCACAAAAATAAATGCACTTAATAATACACTGCCCATTACAACAGGATAATCCAGTTTCTCCAACGCATCAACTGTTATTTTACCAATGCCTTTCCAACCAAAAATATATTCAACAAAGAAAGCACCTGCAAGCAGTTCAGCAAACCAGCCGGTAACAGCAGTGATCACAGGATTCAATGCATTACGCAATGCATGCTTCCAGATCACGACTCTTCTGCTGAGTCCTTTTGCATAAGCGGTACGTACATAATCCTGGTTCAACACATCCAGCATAGAACTTCTGGTGAGTTGTGTAATAATAGCTAAAGGACGAATGCCTAATGTAACAGCAGGTAATATTAAATTTTGCAGCGTGTAATATCGTTTGCCTGTTTCAATATCTATATCAAACCAACTTCCCGTCATGTTTAAACCGGTGTACTTATTTAAAACAAATCCAAACAAATATGCAATGAGGATGCCCATAAAAAAAGACGGAGCCGATATGCCAATGATGCTGCTGAACACAGCCGTGGTATCCATCCATGTATCTTTCTTTACTGCTGCCACAACACCCAGAAAAACGCCGAGCAATGTGGCAATGATCATGGCTGCCACTGCCAGCATAATGGTACCGGGCAATGCTTCCATCAACAACTCTCCTACTTGTTTTTTGGTTTGATAGCTTCGACGTAAGTACGGACGTTTGAAAGCGATTTTATTTTCACCGCCAAGAAAAAAACCTTTCAGTTGTTTCTTTTCAATTTCTGCTTTGCTGTGAATAGCAATGGGTGATACATCATTGACATACAATAAAAACTGTTTCCATTTTGGCTGATCGAGATACAATTCTTTTTTGATGTTGGAGATGGTGGCGCTGTCGCCGGTTTGACCCATCACCAGCCGGGCAGGATCACCAAAGCCTTGGAACATCCAGAAGACAACGGTAACTACACCTGCCAAAACAAGAATGCCATACATCAATTTTCTAAGCAGATACTTACCCAACGTTAGAATGAATTATTGAATTGAACCGAAATTTGCTGCGCTCCATTTATTTACAACAACAGGCCCGTTCATCTTATACAAAACAGGAATGGCCCTTGCAGCAGTTTTAACAGCAGTAACATCGCAGGTAACCAACTCCAGCTGACTGATAATGACATTGCCTCCAAAAAATTCCTTAGTTGCTTCGGGCACGCTGGTTACAATAATTACTTTTTGTTTTACTGCCAGCGAAGCAATCTGTTTTACCCATGCATCTTTTTCGTTTAGTCCATCCGGATTTTTAAGAAAAAGCAAATAATAAGTACCGGGCTGTTCAAGAATAGCAGAGCTGATATCTGCACCATCAACCGTTTTCAAATCAAAGTCTTTAATCTTTGGCTCGTTATTTTTTCCTTTAGCCACAAGAGTTTGCTTACGGTCAACAAATTTCCAGGTGCTGTCGGGCAAATTGTTCATGGCAAATTCCTGTTGTTTACCTGCCTTCTCATATACAAACCTGTATTCAAATTTATCGGGCACTGCATCTGGCGGCATTTTTCTTAATTCAATAATGTTATTTCCTTTTTTGAACGGCAGACAATCTACAACGGGTAAATATTTCAACGTGTACCATTGAAATGCAAAAGCAAAAATGATCGCTGTAAGAATAAAAAACGCATTGATACTGTTTTTTGAAAACAGTGAACGGATAACCGCCCTGCTTCTGAAAATAATCCAGATCAAAACCAGTAACAGCAGATCTTTCAGAAAAGACTGGAATGGTGTTAAAGGCAAACAATCACCAAAACAACCACAAGATGCAAACTTCGCTGAGCCATCCGGATTTTTAGCCAGCCATGCATACCCCGTTAAAAATGTAAAGAAGATGATGAGTAATAATAATAACCAGCTGAACAGTTTCATACGCCAGCCAATGATCACGGCAACACCTGCAATAATTTCAAAAGCATTCATGAGTACAGATAAGGCCAATGTATAATCATGCAAACCCTGTACACCCCATGCTTCAAAGAATTCCTGCATCTTATAACTCAACCCCAACGGATCATTGGCTTTTACCAAACCCGAAAAGATAAATAAGATACCAACGAACCAGCGGCAAATGGTGAGAAATAATTTCATGTTGTGTATAATGAATGGTCAATACTTCAATATCAAACGTCCCTCTTGTTTTTTGGCTATTGGGTTTTGGATTTTCATTCTTGTTCCTTGTCTACTGTGCCTTGTCTCTTTCTTATCACTCCTGATGCACACCTTCTGCCAGCAAAATCAAACCAAAAGCTGCGTAGTTGATGATATCGAAATAATTAGCATCAATCCCTTCGCTCACTAATGTTTTTCCATCGTTCACCAGTATTTGCCGGATGCGTTGCAGTTTGGCAAGTGTAAGATCTACAAAACTTTCCTGACTCATTTCACGCCACGCTTCACCATAATCATGATTCTTATCCAGCATCAGTAGCTGTGCCTGTGCAACTTTGGAATTGTAAAGATCAAGAACTTTATCAACTGCAAGTTCTTCTGCTTCTCCTTCTTTCAGCTCCAGCTGTATTAAACCAATCACAGCATAGTTGAGAATACCTTTAAATTCGGAGGCAATGGTATCGCCGATCTTTTGTTCCTGTTTTTCCTGAATGGTGCGGATGCGTTTGGCTTTAATATAAATCTGATCTACAATAGAAATGGTACGGTACACCCGCCATGAAGTGCCGTAATCAATGGTTTTTTTCTTAAAAATATCCCTGCAGTCTGCTATTGCTTTTGTATACTGATCGATCGTATTCATTACTTGTTCAGAATTGTTTCGTTAATTCGTGCCGGTAACGCACTCCTCAAAAATACAATGTACACACTCAACTGCAAAGGAAGATTATTGCTGATAGAAAAGCCTGTTGTAATGGGCATCCTTAATATTACACCCGATTCGTTTTACAGCGGCAGCCGTTTGCAGCAAATGGATGAAATAGTGCAGAAGGCGGAACAAATGATCACCGATGGAGCAACTATTCTTGATATTGGCGGACAAAGTACAAGACCGGGCAGTGTGCGTTTAACTGCAGCAGAAGAACTGAACAGAGTGCTGCCGGTTATTCAGGAAATAAAACAACTTTTCCCTGATAGCTTTCTTTCCATTGATACGTATCATGCAGTTGTTGCCAAAGAAACTGTAACAGCCGGTGTTGATATGGTGAATGATATTAGTGCCGGCAACATGGATACACAGATGTTGTTAACTGTTGCTGCTTTGCAGGTTCCTTTTATTGCCATGCATATGCAGGGAACACCTGAAACAATGCAGCATAATCCTCAGTATAAAGATGTAACACTTGAAGTGGTCGATTATTTTATACAAAAGATTTCAGCTTGTAAAGCAGCAGGCATTAAAGACCTGATCATTGATCCGGGTTTTGGTTTTGGGAAAACCATTGCACATAATTTTCAATTACTGAAACAACTGGAAGCATTGCAAATGTTCCATGTACCCGTGCTTGCAGGCCTCAGCCGTAAATCAACGATTTGGAAAACATTACACATAACCCCTGAGGAAGCATTAAACGGAACCACCGTATTAAATACCATTGCTATTACAAAAGGCGCTTCTGTTTTAAGAGTACATGATGTAAAGGAAGCAATGGAAGTGATCCGTTTACACGATGCTCTTTCAAACGCATAAAAAACCGGAGACAATTTCTTATCTCCGGTTCAGTATGATAAAGTTCGCTTAATAATTATTGATTGTTCTGACCACCTGCTGCAGGAGCCTGAGGTGGCATTTGAGGCATTTGCTGTTTAGGTGCAGCAGTAATGTCCAGCATTTCAACTTCAAAGATCAAATTCTCGTAAGGTTTAATTGCCGGTGGATTTCCCTGCATACCATATGCCAGCATCGAAGGCACATACAATCTTGCTTTACCACCTTTTGCAAACTGCTTTACACCATCTTCAAAACCGGGACTCATACCGGGCGAACCGATTACAAATTTCATAGGCTCTGCATGACCGAATGAAGTATCAATATTTGAATCAAACTTTTTGCCTTCAAAATTAGTTCCTGTGTACATAACCGAAACCTGCTTACCGCTGTCGGGCTTATTGCCGGTACCAGGGTTCAGAATTTCAACATATGTACCAAGTGCTGTTTTGGTTGCAGTAATATTTTTTGATTTCAGGTAGGCTTCAATAGCTTTGAATTCACGCTCTTTTTGAGCAGTCATTTCATTATTGAATTCAGTTTGTGCAGCAGAGAGGTCGGTTAATACTTTGGTAATGCGGATGGCAATGGTAATCTTATCGCCTTTCTTTAAACCGGGAGGCATTTGTCCCATGTTTAATTTTGCAATTGAATCTGCACTTTGAACAATTACTGCACTGTCGCCTGCACGCATCAGAGGAATAATTTCTGAAAGATCGTAAGGACGACCTGCACTGTCAACTGCTGTAAAAGCAGGAATCTTACCGTATGAATTATACGTTACAGAATCTTTTTGTGTAACTAATGCATTAAACTTGATAAAATTTCCCGGCTTCAGCTTTTCGCCTTTACCATCAGAAATGATTTTGTACAGCAAACCGCTCTTTGCCTTTTTAAAAGAGCCGCCACCGCAAGATGCCAACACTACTACCGCAAGCATGGCAACAAAAATTGATTGAATTGTCTTCATTGTTTGTTTTTAAAAAGTTTCTAACTCCGATTTATAATTTTGAATAACTGTTTTAAACAAATTGATATTTGCCTCCAGGCTATCATCACTCTCCCCTCCTGCTGCATTAAAATGACCTCCGCCGTTAAAATGCCGGCGTGCAAAAGTATTGCAATCAAAGTCTCCTTTGCTACGGAAGCTCCATTTTCTTTTTTCGTCTCTGTCAATTAAAAGAGCCGCCAGCTTGATGCCCTGTATACCGAGCGGGTAATTTACGAGACCTTCAGTATCTCCGGTTTTTACCTGATACCTCAACAAATCCTGTTTAGATACCCAGATAAAAGCCGTGTTAATTTCGTAATTCACTTCCATTCTGTTCAGCAGCACATGCCCGATAAACCGGAAACGGTTTTCCAAAAAATTATCATACACATTCTCATGAATGACTGTGTGCTCCAGTCCTCTCCGTTTAAATTCGGCCACCATTTCAAAAACCGTTGCAGAGGCAGATGCAAAACGAAAACTGCCGGTATCGCCCATTACTCCTGCATAAAGACACTGCATCATTTCATTGCTGAGCTTGTCTTTATGACCGCTCTCCACAATAAAATCGTATACCATTTCGCAGGTTGAGCTTTTCGTTACATTACTCACACCGTAAGCAAATACCTCGGTTTGTGGTTCACGATGATGATCAATTAATATCCGTTGACCTTTTGCATTACCCAGCACTTCTGCCATCCGCTTGGTACGGTTAAGTGCATTAAAATCAAGACAAAAGATAAAATCAGCTGCATTTAAAATGGCATTGCTTTTATCAATCGTGGTCTCGTAATTCAACACTTTTTCACAACCGGGCATCCAGTTTAAAAAGGCTGCCCAGTTGGTGGGTGAAATCACCTGTACTTCATGACCGAGCTGTATTAATAAATGGTATAAACCCAACGATGACCCCATCGCATCGGGGTCGGGTTTTTGATGCGTTGTAATCACCACCTTTGCAGGGGTGTTTAATAAGGGATATAATTCGTTGATTGCTTGCATATGGGCGGCTGCAAATGTAGGGGAAAAGGAGGAGTTGAAGCTCTTAGATGAGAATAAGTGGTCCGAAAACAGAAATTAGGAGTTCTGAGTTAAGAGTTAAGAGTTACGTGTTATGAGTTGAGAGTTATGAACCTTTCCTTTTTCTCCTAGTCTGTATTTTCTGGTTTTCTTTCTTGTGATTTGATTCTTTGTTTTGGATTTTGGATTTTCTTCTTGTGCCTTGTTCCTTGCCACTTCCCTCTTGTCCCCTATCTTTGCGCCGCAAAACAATAAAGAATACAATGAGCAATCGTACGTTTACAATGATTAAGCCTGATGCTATGAAAAATGGTCATGCAGGAGCAATTTTAGACAAAATCATCAAAGCCGGTTTTCGGGTAGTGGCTTTAAAACAAACCAAACTTACTGCTGAAACAGCGGGTGCATTTTATGCAGTTCACAAAGAGCGTCCTTTTTACGGAGAGCTGGTGGAGTTTATGAGCAGCGGAGTAATTATTGCTGCCATTCTTGAGAAAGAAAATGCAGTGGCCGATTTCCGCACACTCATCGGTGCAACCGATCCTGCAAAAGCAGACGAAGGAACCATTCGCAAACTGTTTGCAACTTCTGTTGGCGAAAACGCAGTACATGGCAGCGACAGTGATGAAAATGCACAGATTGAAGGCAGTTTCTTCTTCAGCGGCCTGGAACAATACTGATCAAAAATAAAAAATAAGTGTTCCCCCTTAGTGTTGAAACTAAGGGGGATTTTTTTTTAAACAGAAACAGCTTTTTTTAAATCGGTTTTTTATATTGTAGCATCAAACCAAAATACACTGCAATATGAGAACACTTACCCTGCTGTTTTGCCTGCTTGCTATTTATTGTACAACGTTTGCACAAAAAATTCCCTCTTTTGGAAAAATTGATAAAGCATATCTTACTTATACAGAATGCAGTTACGATAAAGATGCTGTGGCTGAATTCCTGATTGATTATGGTGAAGTGAATTACTTTTTTAACTCCAGCGATTTTGTAAACGAAACCTCCTACCGTGTACGGATAAAAATTCTGAAAGAAAAAGGATTGGAGCTGGCTAATATCCGCATCCCTTATTACAGCGCAGGCAACCGCCAGAACATCAGCCGTGTTGAAGGATATACGTATAACCTGGATGAGAAAGGTGAAGTAAACGAATCTAAACTGGAGAAAAAATCGGTGATGGAGCAAAAGCTCGATGCCAATTCTGAAATGGTGGTGTTTACCATGCCCAACGTAAAAGTAGGGAGTGTGATTGAATACCGTTTTCAACACACCAAGAAAAATTATATTGAACTGGAAGACTGGATTTTTCAACGCAGCTACCCTGTTCGTTACAGTGAGTACAATGTACAGATCCCCTCAGTCCTTGAATTTACATATCAGATAAAAAGAACGCTGCCTGTTAAAGAAAGTACAGAAGGCATTAACAGAGTGAAGCGCTATATCATGGAAAATATTCCGGGTCTCGACAGAGAACCGTACATGAGCAGCTCCAGAGATTACCTGCAACGGATCGACTTTCAGCTTAGAGCAATAGATAATAAACCGGTTATGAATACCTGGGGCGAACTAACAAATATTGTACTGGATGATGAAGATTTTGGACTTCAACTCAAAAAAAATATACTGAAAAACCTGCCGCTTGAAGATGAATTGAAACAAATCAGTTCCGGTTATGCAAAAACACTGGCTGTTTTTAATTATGTAAAAAAGAATGTAACCTGGAATGGTAAAAACAGTATCTGGTGTAAAGACGGTTTAAAAGCAGCACTGGAAAAACATGCCGGCAACAGTGCCGAATTAAATTTATTAACCATTAACCTGCTGAGAGACGCAGGTATAACAGCTTATCCTTTGCTGGTAAGTACTAGAGAGAATGGAAAAATTAATCCAACCTATCCATTTCTTTATCAGTTTAACAATGTGTATGTGTATGTTGAAGTAGACAATGCAGCATATGTACTGGATGCCAGCAACCGTTATAACCCGCCGTTTATGGTGCCTTGGGATGTGCAGTTTACAAGCGGCTTTATTGTTGATAAAAAGATTGGTCAGTTTATTGGGCTCACTGATACCCGCCACCGTTTCAGAATTAACACCTCCCTCAGTGCTGAGGTTGATGAGAAAGGAGCCATACAGGGTGTTGCCAATGTACTTACATACGAGTATGCAAAAAATCCACGCTTAAACACATTAAGCAAAGGCAAAGACAAATACCTTGCTGAATATTTTTCTGATCCACACCCTGAGTTTACATTCGACTCTCTCACAATAAAAAACGAACAGAACGATTCTCTGCCATTAGAAAGCAGTGCAAAATTTAAAGCACAGTTAAACGGAAGCGGTGAGTACTTTTTCTTTTCGCCAAACTTCCTGATTGATCTGGAAAAAAATGATTTCATTTCTGATCAGCGTTTTACTGATGTGGAATTTGGATATGTACAGTACTATACCATTACAGCCACCATCCGCCATCCTGAAACACTGGAGCTGGAAGAACTGCCAAAGAACATTAAAATGATTTTGCCCGACACCAGTATCATTATGCAACGCTTTATGCAAAAAAACGAAAACAGTGTTTCGCTGCGTATCACCCTTGAGATAAAAAGGCCTACCTACTATGCCGATGAATATCCTGATTTTAAAGCCTTTTATGCGCAGCTGTTTGAAATGCTCAGTGAGCAGATTGTATTTAAGAAAAAAGCTAAACCCAGACCATGAGAAATTTCCTGATCATTTGTTGTTTCCTGTGCAGTTACAGTTCATTTGCACAGAACATACTCACCTATTCTTCTTTAACAGTACCCGACAGTTTAAAGAAAGATGCTGATGCGGTATATCATTCAGAAGAAATGTATGTGGATATTCAGTCGCCTTCAAAAATGACCATCCGTTCACACAACATTGTTTCTGTGCTTACCAGAACAGGCATGCGTAATCATTCGCTCATCAGGATTGGTGTGAATAAATTTTACAAACTGGATGAAGTAAACGTAAGAGTGTTTAATGAGCTTGGACTTGAAGTAGCCCGCTATAAGAAAAAAGATTTTAAACTGGAAGGAGCATTCGATGGAGTTACACTTGCATCAGACGACAAGTTGTATGAACTTGATTTTCCTGTACCCGGCATTCCATCAACCATTGAAACAGATTATACACTTGAAGTGAGCAGTTTTATTGATCTTCCTTCCTGGACATTCGGATCATCCAAAGAATCCTTTCTCAGCAGCAGGTACGAAATAAGATCAGCCATTCCCATCAACTATAAAATGTATAATGCCACAGCTAAACCGGTTATTACAAAAGACGATAACTACACTTACTATAAATGGGAAATGAAAAACTGTCCGGTTCCAAAAACCGAGCCCGGTTCCTATGGTGCAAAAGTATTTATGCCAAGAGTTGATGTTTCTCCTGCGCAATTCAGTTATGATGGCTACCCGGGATCATTAACCAACTGGACCGAATTCGGCAAATGGAGTTTTCCTTTTTATGAAGAATATAACCCCTTTCCGGAAGAACGGGTAAACAGTTTTAAAGCCTTAATAGAAAAAGCAAAAACAGAACAGGAGAAAATTGCGATCCTTTATAAATATCTGCAGAAAGAAACCAGGTATGTAAGTATTCAATTCGGTATTGGGGGTTTTAAACCCTTCCCTGTTTCCTTTGCTGAGAAAAAAAAGTACGGCGATTGTAAAGGACTTACGCATTACATGAAAAATATCCTGGGAGCAGTGGGCATTAAATCGTATGCCGCATTAATTAATGCAGGTGATAATGAATATCCTGTTGATCCTGCTTTTGCTTCAAGTGAATTTAATCATGTAATCCTTTGTGTGCCGCTGGAGAAAGACACCGTGTGGTTGGAGTGCACCGGCAAACAAACACAGCCCGGTATTTTAGGGTCATTTACAGAAAACAGAAATGCATTACTGGTTACGGAGAAAGGTGGTGTGTTGGTAAAAACACCTGCCAGTAGAAGCATCAACAATCAATGGCTTGCAAAAACCAAAGTGAAAATATTTGAAGATGGCGGCGCACTTGTTCACAGCCGCATTTTTGTATCGGGAGAATTCTGGAGCTATATCTACGGGTATACTGAAGCAAAATCAAAAGACGAAATAAAAAATGCATTGGTGAATGCGTTTGGATATAAAACACCCGATGATCTGGAACTGAAGATTCTGCAGGATTCTGCAGATGGTCATGTGATTGAAATAAACCTGGCTTATGGACAGTTTTATGATTTTAAAGCAGGTGCCAAGCATTTTTTTCCGCTCCGTCAGTACAAATTAAATGATGAGACGATTAAAACAGCAGAAACAAGAAAGTATGAATACCTGTTTGATTTTCCTTACATCAAATCAGACTCAACAGTGTATTCCTTGCCGGCTAATTTTAAAAAGGAAAGTCTGCCTCCGGTAAAAGAACTCCGCAACCAGCATGTGCAATACAAAAACGAAGTGGAGCTGAATGAAGCAACACTTGAATTAAAAGTGATTACACAGTTAACATTAAACAACCACATTGTACAGCCCAAACTTTACAATGAAGTAGCTGGTCTTTTTGAAAACATCAAAAAAGATGAAGGACAAAAAATTGTACTGAAGAAAGAATAACACTGCAGCCATTAATAACTCTATCTGCAATGCCGCTTACTGCATTAAATAACAGGGCGTGGACAACGGGTGATGATTTTTCGTTTGCCCGTACCAATACCCATTTTCTTTAAAAAAGGTTTCAGAATAAATTCTTCTGTATTGCAGTTTACAAGATTAATGTGAACAGTAGCACCTACAAAATAATACCAATCCATTTCACGTGGGTTTCCTCTTACAGAACCTACGGGTGCGTTGGGACTACCGCCCGGCACTTCGCCTCCACGCCAGGAGTAACGGGCTGCCTGCGGTCCACGGGCTGCTGCAATTAAAGCAGGATCAGCATACGATTTACTCAAGTCATCCAGATAATCGGTAAATAATTTACGTTGCGAAAACTCAACACTCATCGCAAGGTTGCAATTGATTTTGTATTTAATACCATACCCGATAGGAATGCAAACCTGTGTAAGGGAATAAAATTTACGATCGGGGTATTCTTTTAACCCCTGCCCTTCTGTACCCAATGGTTGTAAATAAACTTTGCGGTTATTATCTGTTGTGTAAGGGTTAAACCTGAATACACCCACTCCTGCAAACACGTAGGGCGAAATCTTTTTTGTTTCAAGATCAAAGATATTTATTTCGATACCGGCATGCAACTCATGCAGGTTGGTACGGAAATTTAAATTGCGGGGTTGCAGATAATCTCTGTTAAACCGGTCATTGGCATATAAACTTCCGTATGCATATCCTGCACGTAACAGAAAATGTTTGTTGAGCGCAAGCTTGCCTGTTATGTGCAAAGATGGCTGCGACTGTGCAAACGTAAATACCACAGGTTGCAAATCGCCCTGATAATTTGATATTCCTGTGAAAATGGCTACCTGATATTTTTGTGCACTTGTTTTAATACTGATAAAAAGGGCCAGTGCAAAACAGATGAGAAAGAGTACAAACGGAAGATCTTTCCGGCTATAGGCAGCTTTGGTTCTCTCAAGCGGTTTCATAGTTTTTGGTTTTAGGCTTCACGAAAGGTTACTGTAAGTTACAACGTATTTTTTTGTAACTCATTGCCCAAAACTCTATTTTTTTTCTGATGGAAGTACTTTATGTTGAAAATACACAGTTGTTTTTCGTTCAATTACTTAGGGCAATTTAACCTGTCTGCAACCGGAAAAAAAATAATTCTTTGCGCTCTTAAAATGCAGTAAAATTCAAATGGCAGGGTTTTTGAAACCTGCTGCTTGGTTTTTTATTTCCCCCCTTTCCACCTGTTACCAACATTTCCTGTTGTTCACATTGTGATCACACATTGTTCATAATTACACAACATGAAGAACATAGCTTCAGCTTGTGTTTTTAGAGGACGGCGACAGCAGTACATCGGTTTGATTTGTGCTGTATTGTCAAAATTATTTTTAACGATTAAAACTTACATCATGAAATCATTTCCG
Source organism: Chitinophagaceae bacterium (assembly GCA_022841365.1). Classification (GTDB taxonomy): domain Bacteria; phylum Bacteroidota; class Bacteroidia; order Chitinophagales; family Chitinophagaceae; genus Lacibacter. The sequence goes on from JALHRP010000027.1 coordinate 26,366, forward strand.
TTAAATATTCTGATACTCTATTCAGATTCTGCATTTACACCATGGAAGGAAAATATCAATGCACATACCATCACAAGTCTGGTACAGGCATTGTCGTTGCAGCATCATGTAACCATCACCCATTTCAATTGTATGGACGAATGTTTTGCTTCATTCCTGAAACGATTTGATCTGGTGTATAATGTGTGTTATGGATTTGACAACTATTCACAAACTGATATTGTAGAGTGGCTCGATGAACATGAAATACCTCATACAGCCTCTTCGCTGCAGGCGCAACTCACCGCACAGGATAAAGGTTTATTGCCATTATTGTGCAGTGAAATGGGTTTACATACACCAAGACTGCTGGATACAGAAGAGATTCTGCAGTTTAAAGGAACCATGTTACTGAAACCACGTTTTGGCAGCCTCCACCGTGGCATACATATTTTTAATGAGCAGCAGATTCCTTTTAACCTGATACTCGACAGAGAGAATATTGTGCAACCCTATATCAATGGAAAGGAATATACAGTGGCTGTATTACCAACTGAAGATGGTGACGGATCTATTTGTCTGCCTCCTGTTGAAGTAGTTCCGTTTGAACAAAAAGAAAAATTTATTGCAGGTAATGCCAGCGGTAAAACATACATCAACTATGAACCGGCTATTGAAAAATCGTTGCGTGAACGCATCATGAATCATGTGCTGCGGCTGCATCGCCGTATCGGATTAAGAGGCATGAGCAGAACGGATGTACGGGTACTGGATAATAAAGTGTATATCCTTGATGTAAATGCAATGCCCAACATTGAACCCAAACAAAGTTTTTTACCAAACATCGGTTATTACAACGGGATCACTTATGCAGAATTGGTGAACAGAATGGTGAATTGCTTTTATCAGTATTACTATCACAGGCAAACAGAAAACAGTACCGCATAGATTAAACGGTACGTTTCATGAGCCAATCGGTTTGCAAATCTGTACCCAGCAAAAAACTGTGTTCACCAAATTGTTCAAAACCCCAGCGTTTGTAAAAAGCAATGGCAGTTGCATTCTTTTCCCATACGCCCAGCCAGATGGTTGTTTTCTGCTGATGTGCAGCATAATCTAAACAAGACTGCATCAATGCACTGCCGACTCCTTTGCCTACAACATTCTGCAATGCATAGATTCGTGCAATTTCAATTGCATGTTCATTGGCCATAATCTGTTCTTTATTGGTTAAGCGCATACGGGCATAACCACATGGCTCATTGTTCAGGTATGCAAGCAGAAAAATACCATCCCCCTCTTCTACTTCTTTCATTAATGCTGCTTTCGTAAATTGTTCATTCATGAAGATATCCATATCTTCTTTTGTATTGTCCTTTGCAAACGCATCATAAAAACTGATACGGCTCATTTCTGCAATCAGTTCAGCATCTTCTTTCACAGCAAATCTTATTTTTATATCGCTCATTCATTTGAATTTTTCTAAAGATAAAAATTCTTCCTCCTAAATGAAGCAGGATGTTTTTCAAACAAAAAATTATCTTTATTCTATCGAACCAAAACAATACTTTATTCATGGACAGGAAATACTGGGAACGGATTGCTCCAAACTATAATGCAGAAATTTTTGATGTACTTCAAAACGATACCTCCGGAAAAATTGTAGCTGCCATTGAAGAGGTTGCATCAAAAGAAAAAACCGTAACTGATATTGGTTGTGCTGTAGGCAAATGGATTCCTTTACTGGCAACTGCATTTAAACATGTAGTGGCAACTGATATTTCAGCCATTAACCTGCAGCTGGCAGAAGAAAAATGCAAAGCCTATTCAAATGTTGAATACCAGCGTATGGACATGAGTGCCTATGCTCTTACTGTTACTCCTTGTGATGTGGCGGTATGCATCAATGCTATTCTTACCGATAATCTGAAAAAACGCATCAACTTTTTTCAATCGCTTGATCTTTGTTTAAACGATGGAGGCGATCTTATTTTAGTAGTGCCCTCTCTTGAATCAAAACTGTTTGCAAATATTATTGCCAACCGATGGAATGTGGATGATGATCACAAAGAAAAAATAGAATCGGTTGAAAAAGCATATGCACTCGCTAAAAACATTAAGCAAGGTGTAACCGATATTGACAATGTGCCAACCAAACATTATTTAAAAGAGGAGCTGGAGTTATTACTTACGCTGGAAGGTTTTGAAGTAACCCGAATTGAAAAAATCAACTACACCTGGAAAACAGAATTCAACAACCCGCCCAAATGGCTGGCAGAGCCTTATCCGTGGGACTGGATGTGTGTGGCAAAGAAAAAATAAGCGGATAAAAAAACTCCCCTAAAGCGGGGAGTTTTTTTTTACACTCATTATTGATTACTCATTTTTCTTCACATCACATTTTCAATCACCATTGCACTTGCGCCGCCACCGCCATTACAGATGCCTGCAGCACCATACTTTGCATTATTTGCTTTAAGCACATTGATGAGTGTAACAATGATTCTAGCACCACTGCAGCCCAACGGATGGCCCAATGAAACAGCACCACCATGTACATTAACTTTTGACGGATCGAGTTGCATTCGTTTGCTGTTTTCAATGCCTACAACTGCAAATGCTTCGTTCAGTTCCCAGTAAGCAATATCGCTCATTTGTAAACCAGCTTTGGCTACTGCTTTTGGTACAGCCAATGAAGGTGTAGTGGTAAACCATTCAGGTGCCTGTTCTGCATCGGCATATGATTTAATTTTTGCAATGGGTTTCAATCCAAGCTCATCAGCTTTTTCTTTACTCATCAATACCAACGCAGCAGCACCATCATTCATTGTACTTGCATTGGCTGCTGTTACTGTTCCGTCTTTTTGAAATGCCGGATTCAATGTCGGGATCTTATCAAACTTTACATTGTAAGGTTCTTCGTCTTTTGCAATAACAACGGGATCGCCTTTGCGCTGCGGAATTTCAACAGGAACAATTTCATTTGTAAACAACCCTTTTTCCCATGCTGACTGAGAACGTTGATAACTTTCAACAGCAAAAGCATCCTGTGCTTCTCTGCTGATGCCGCACTCCTTTGCACACAGTTCAGCAGCATTGCCCATGGCTTTGCCATCATACACATCTGTTAATCCGTCTTTAGCCAACCCATCAATAAAACTGGTATTGCCGTATTTATTTCCCCAACGTAAACTGTCTGCATAAAAAGGCACATTGCTCATACTCTCCATACCACCAGCAATTACAATATCTGCATCACCTAACAATATACTTTGTGTTGCCTGTGCAATGGCTTTCATACCACTGGCACAAACTTTATTTACAGTTGTACAATTTACTTCGTTGGGTAAACCGGCAAACTTTGCGGCCTGCCTTGCGGGTGCTTGTCCCAAATTAGATTGTATAACACAGCCCATTAACACATCCTGCACTTTACTGCCATCAATCCCTGCTTTTTGCAAAGCACCTTTAATAGCAACAGCACCTAATTGTGTGGCAGATAAACTTTTTAAACTGCCGCCAAAACTTCCCATGGGTGTACGTACAGCAGAGATGACATATACTTCTTTCATACAGCGTTTTAAATTTGAAATGCGAAGTTAACGATTGTAAGCAAAAACTGTGACTCAGTCTTTTTGCCCGTCAACAGCCGGATTCTTTTTTACAGAAGAAGTTTTAATCTGCAGTTTTTTGCCCGTCTTTAGTTCTTTCAATTTTAAATCTGCCTCTGCACCTGCATGAATATTAAAATGCACCTGATTTGCGTCCATCATGATTTCGCATTTTTTTACAAACAGGTGATCAAAATTGATGTCAATTGCATTTCCGGCTTTTCCTTTTGCAATGGCACGCTCTACAAGCGGAGGCACCATATGAATCAATGAATCTAACCGGAGTGTAAGTTTTGAAGCTATAGTATCTCTTATTATCTGGTGAAGAAATTCTTCTGTTGCATTCAGCATATTGTTACTGGAGTTCATGGCATACTCAAAATTCCGGATATGCAGGGTTTGTGTTGGCACTTCAAACTCAAGCTTACCGCTTGCAACCATTCTACCTTTAATATCGCCACCGGTTGCTATTTCAACCGAAAGACCGGCCTCAGAAGCATATGCCCGGATTTTTTTAATAGTGACAGTATATCCTTTTGCAGTAAACTTTTTCCCTTTGAGCAAACTGTTTACTTCTTCATTGATTTCTTTAAAGGATGCAAATGCATAGAGATGCAGATCGGATGTTACTTCTTCCTGAAGCAATGTTTTAAAAACAGGTAGCACTGAAGGAGCTGAGAGGTTTGATGTATCAGTCATCATACTCATTTTTGCTTTTACTGTGGTGTAACAGACCAGTATACCGGGAAGCACACTGATCTTACCTTCAATACTGTTGCAGGTAAACTTCATCCATGCTTTTGGTTCTCTTTTATGAATCACCAATGGCTTTTGCAGATCGTACCAGACTTTAGATAAGGCAGGTGCAAGTGAAACGGATTCATTCATTTCTTTGTCGAGGGTTTTGGTAAGCTGACTTTCATTCTCATTGAGCCAGTTGTTCACTTTGCGTTTCAGATTTTGCTTCAAAGGGCCAAGCTGCAACACCGGTTCCTTTATCCATCGTACAGATTTAATTTTAAACTTTGTTACAATATTCCATCCTGCATCTAATCCAACAGGAGTAATCAGTTGAATATGTACAATGGCATTCATCGGTTCAAACTTTTCAGTAATTCCCTTACCAAACCTGCTCCTGATGATGGTGGCCGTTATGTGCAGCGGCAAATCGCAGATAAGCTGATCACCGGCTGTACTGATTCTGATCGGCTCGGTTTTATTAAAGACAAGCAGAACCTCATCTTTTTTGTTTGAAGAAGGATTAAAAGTGGTTTCTAAAAATCGTCCGCTGATTTTTTTGTTGATCCACTCTTCAAAATTTTTAATCTCATAATGAATGGGAATGTTGATGGTAGAAACGGAAATGTCTACACCGGTAATAACTTTCACCGGTTCGGGTAATGTTGCAAACCTGTTACCGAAACATCCTTTACAGCCCGTAAGCAGCAAACCTGCAGTGCATGCAATAAAAAAATATGACAGTTTAGTGTATTTCATCATCATCCATTTAAACAGGTAAACAGTATGTTTTGGATAAAGCTGATGAAGAAAAATCAACAGCCTGTCTTTAAATCCTGTGGATGATTTCAATAAACAGGCCAGAAAAAAATACTGTTCAAATCAGTTGATATACGAATTCACAGGTAAATGGGGATTGACAGCATGAGAGCTCTTTTACTAGTTCTACTTATTTGCTGTGATCAATAGAAAGTCGTTTTTAAAACCATCTGTGAAATCTATTCTTCAACGCTGCAGCTCTTCTGCCAAATCATCCATTAACTGCAACACAGCTTTTACAATCTGACGCAGATCAGAATAGTTTGTAAATGCTGCATCTTTAATGGCCTCCGTTGCACCCAACAATCTGCAAACAGCAGAAAAATCACCCCCTGTTTTCAAGAGCCGTCCGTTTTTACGAACAACCAAAATCAGTTGCACTAATCCGTATTTTAAAATCATATTTATCTGAACACGGTAAACAGCTCTCCGCTTTTCAATCGCAAAAAATGATTCATCTTCATCATACTCAGCAGAAACATCCGTTGATTGGAATAAAGCCAGCACTTCATCCGCAACAACATCTTCCATACTATTTTCATAATCTGTAAACGAACCGACTAAGGTTTGATAGCGGTTTACAAAATCAATTTTCTCTAACGCTTTTTGCACTGAATGGTTCATATGCTTACTCCGGTTTAAACCTCAACTCAATTTTATATTCTGCAGCTATTGTTCTATACCGTTCAATTTCGGCAAAACAAAGATTGCTTTCAGGTATTTCAAGAAAAAGTTTTCCCTTTAATTTTTTACCCTTGAGCTCAGGAAATGTATTTGATTTAATTACTGTACCCGGAGCATACTTCTCCCCCATCTCTTCCAGATATCTTCTGAATGTTTCTTCGGTAATATCTTCAAAACTGGTTGCTTTTCTTGAAATAATCTCTTTATCGGGTACATAAGAATCGAGCCGGTAGTCATTTACCAGCACAAGCTCATGTACCTCGTACCACTTTTCTGTTCTGGCTTTTTTATTAAACGCATTACCTCGGGCAATGGGAGAATGAATGAGAAAGTAATCCCTTACCTCTTTCCAGTTGAGCCGCTCTCTTGGTTTCTGATTTCTTGCTTCTTTCTTTGCTGCATACTTTTGATAGTCTGCTTCGATTTGCGGGTCATTAAACTTTTGTTGTTTTCCTTTTCCAGACACCTGACTTTTTGGATCAGGAGTTGACTTCCCTTCTTTTGGCTGACCTGCACTGGTAAGCCTTTGCTGACTTTTATTTGCTGGTACCGCAACAGAGGATGATGATTTTACTTCCGTACATTTTTTTGGCGCATAACGATAGAAAAAACCAACAGACTGTTTGCCCGTATTCGGTGCAGGTTTAGCTTCATCGGGCATATACACCTGCATGGTTAATTCACTGTATCCGTTGGGGAAATAACGTACATAATAACCATCGGGATGTTTGCTCCAGCGGCCTCTTTTATATTCTGATGCTTCGTTACTTTTTTCTGCAGGCAACACCGCCATCTTTTCAAGCTCTTCATAATTGGCGGTTTGCTTTGAAAACTCCTCACGCATTTTGTTCTCCAGTTCCATCGCTTTTTGTACAGCCGGCGGCATTTTGGCTTTTAGCTTTGCCATCACACTGCCCGAAAGAACTTTCACTGCATTTTTATTGAGCTCTTTAATTTGATCTGCAGATAACAATTCAGTAGCCAACTGCTTTAACTGCGGCGACATGTCTTTAAAACTTGCTTTGGCAATCACAGCCCAGATCAGCGCCTGCACATCCTGCTGCCATGCATCTTTCAACTCTGCATTCACCATGATTGATTCAATGATGGCAGCCTTATCTCCTTTGAGAGGTGCAAATAAATAACCGTCACCTTTTGTTTTTCCGGGTGCAGCCGTTCCGGGATGCAGACAGTAACTGCGTGAAGTAACCTGGTATAATCCCGGGCTGAGCAGATAACCACCGTTGGGTCCGGTGGGAAGTTCATCCAGATCTCTGGCTTTCATTTTATCGCCAAAATCATCGGGCAAAACCTGTTCTTTAACAGCATCATCAAAGCTGCTGGTGATAGCTTCGGGCTTGTTGAGGATTTTTGTAAATGATCCGCCCGAAGATTTTCCTTTTTGCAAGGCATCACAGGAGAAGAAAATGATTGACAAAAAGAAAAGCCCGGTGAAGAGTTTGAAGAGCTGATGCATGCGTCAGAGTTTAATGATAAAGAAAGAGTGAATGTAGATACTTGCACAGGCAATGTCAATACTCTTTTAAGGTAAGAGTAGCAGGTTTATCAGATACGTTCACTCTCTGAAACCATTCGCATTAAATGAAGCGAAAGTGTTGAGGGGGGTAAGTAAATGAAAGTTAAACGAATGGAACTGCCATGTTCGTTCTCATTGTTTTCACTCGTTCGAATCTTTTTTTAAAGCCAAAAACGTCCATACAGCAACAAAAACATCCACAACTCCAAACAGAATTAAAACGGGGGAAACATAATCAAGCAATACAAATGAAACGAATGAAAGAAAAACAAACAGCCGCACTACAACTGTGTGTTTAAAAAAACTTTGAACATTATCTGCACCTGAACGATGATAATAATATCCAATACAGCAGGTAAGCACTCCTACAACACGTATCCACACTTCATTGCTTACGGGTAACTTAAAAGTGGTTAAAAAAAAGTCAGGAACAAGCATGAGGGTAATCCCTACCAGGCAGAGATAAAGACCAAAATAATAAACAGATTTCGCAGCAGCAGTCATAATGATTGGTTTTAGGAAGAAGATGAATCAAGATATTGTTTTTTCCTTTTAATGCAAGGTTGTAAGCAGAGATTCTGGTCATCGGCAGAAACTTGTTTACCTTCGCCGCTATGCAAACGAATAAAGCCTGGTTAAAAGATGTACTGCACAATGTAAAAATCAAGGCATTGAATGAAATGCAGCTGGCATCAATGGAGGCCAATGCAAAAGCGAATGATCTCATTTTATTATCGGCAACAGGTTCGGGTAAAACACTGGCTTTTTTGTTGCCATTGGTAGAGCAGTTACAAACGGCCGGCAATACGACCAAAGCGTTGATCATTGTTCCTTCACGTGAACTGGCCATACAGATTGAGCATGTGTTTAAAAGTATGGGTCTTAACATTAAAGTTACCTGTTGCTATGGTGGACATAAAAGAGAAATTGAAGAAAACAACTTAAAACAGGCTCCTTCATTGTTGATTGGTACACCGGGAAGACTGGCCGATCATATCCGCAGAGGGAGCATTACCACTGCTACCATTGAAACATTGGTGTTGGATGAATTTGATAAATCGCTGGAACTGGGTTTTCAGGAGGAGATGTCGTTTATTATTGGTTCACTACCTGCATTACAGAAACGGATCTTAACATCGGCAACTGTGATGGAAGAAATTCCTGCTTTTGTTGGTTTGCAGGAACCGGTTAAACTCGATTTTTTATCGGGCAAAGAAGATTCAGATACTGGTCTTGCCATTAAAACACTTGCAAGTCCGGATAAAGATAAACTGGACACTTTGTTTCGTTTGATCTGTATGCTGGGCAACCGCTCCACCATTATTTTTTGCAATCACCGAGAATCAGTTGAACGCACCAGTGCCTTGCTGAAAGAAAAAGATATTCTGAATGTATTTTATCATGGCGCTATGGAACAGCAGGAACGTGATGCAGCCTTGTGCAAATTCAGAAACGGCACTTCAAATATTTTAGTTACCACAGATCTGGCTGCAAGAGGTTTGGATATTGCACATATCCGTTACATTATTCATTATCATTTGCCGCATACAGAAGACATGTTTACACACCGCAATGGCCGCACCGCACGGATGGATGCAAGCGGCACAGCCATTGTAATTATCGGGCCCGAAGAAAAAAAACCGGCCTATATTCCTGATGATGCTGAGCAAATAGAGCTGCCCGAAGAAATTGTAATTCCTGAAAAACCAAAATGGAGTACGTTGTTTATTGCTGCAGGTAAAAAAGACAAAGTAAATAAAATTGATATTGTTGGTTTTCTTTCTCAAAAGGGAGAATTAAAAAAAGAAGATATCGGTTTAATTGAAGTAAAAGATTTTTTCTCGTTTGTTGCAGTAAAGAAAATTAAAGTGAGCAACACGTTGCAGAAAATAAAAGACGAGAAAATAAAAAACAAGAAAGTAAAGATTGCTGTTGCTAAATAATATTGAATTGACTTTGATATGCAAACAGATCACGGTACAAAAGAAGTAAAAGGCAAGCTCATTGATGATGCAACCCGTTGCACGCATTATCATTCAGAACTGGATATTATTGCCATCCGTTTCAACTGCTGCAATACATACTATCCCTGCTATCAATGTCATGAAGAAACAGCCGGTCATGCAGCAACAGCATGGCCAAAAACAGAATGGAATACCAAAGCCATACTTTGCGGGAACTGTAAACAGGAATTAACAATTACTGCGTATATGGAATCAGGCAATCAATGCACGCATTGTAATGCTGCATTCAATCCCAACTGCAGCAAACATTATCATCTTTATTTTGAAACCGATCAGCTTTCTGATTATTAATTATGAATGTATTTACCAGCAAATCAACCATCACCATCACCTGCCATAAACGTATTACCCCTTACTTGAGCAAAGAGGTAGATGAACTTGGTTTTACAGTTGATGAAACATTTATTACAGGTGTAAAATTAACAGGCACTGTTACCGATTGTATAAAACTCAATCTCAATCTGCGTTGTGCAAGTCAGGTGTTGTACAGCCTCAAATCATTTACAGCAGAGCATCCCAATGATATTTATGATCAGCTCACATCCATTGCATGGGAAGAGCTGATTCCCGATCCCAGTTATTTTTCTGTAACGAGTAATGTCAATCATCCAACCATCAACAACAGCATGTTTGCCAATCTTCGTGTAAAAGATGCAGTGGTAGACCGGCTTCGTGATAAAAGAGGCACACGGCCTTCAACCGGTGCTGAGTTAAGCGGAACAGTAATTCATTTGTTTTGGAAAAATGAAGACGCAGAAGTTTTTATTGATACATCGGGCGATTCACTGGCACGACATGGCTACCGGAAAATTCCCGGACAGGCACCGATGCTGGAAGGATTGGCATCAGCCACCATTTATGCAACAGGATGGGATCGTGTTTCTCCTTTCATCAACCCCATGTGCGGTTCAGGAACCTTAGCCATTGAAGCGGCTTTAATTGCTACCAACAGGCGACCCGGTTTGTACCGGACCAATTATGCGTTCATGCATTTGCAGCATTACGACGAAACGGTTTACAGAAAAGAAGATGCTTTGCTTGAACAGCAGATTATGGATGTTCCGCAATTACGCATTATTGCAACAGATTATAATCCTAAAGCAATTGAGAACGCAAAGAAAAATGCGGTTGCTGCAGGTGTGCAAAAACTGATTGAGTTTGCAATATGTGATTTTGAAAAAACAGATGTACCACAGAATGCAAACGGTATTATGATGATAAACCCTGAATACGGTGAGCGATTGGGCGACATTGCTGAACTGGAAGATACTTACAGCCGTATTGGCGATTTTATGAAACAGCAATGCCGTGGTTATTTTGGTTATGTATTTACAGGCAATCTGGATCTGGCAAAAAAAATTGGATTGAAAGCAAAACGACGCATTGAATTTTATAACAGCACCATTGATTGCCGGTTGTTTGAGTATGAATTGTATGCAGGGAGCAAACGGGAACCAAAAGAAATAAAACCTTCGGAAGAAGAAGGAGCATAAAACATCTCCATTATTAACTTCATTGCATTTTGTAAATTGCTGATTCGTTTGAACTATGTCTTTAATTATTACTTCTTTAAACTCTGGCAGTAACGGTAATTGCTATTATATCGGCAATGAGCAGGAAGCGGTATTAATTGATGCAGGGATCAGTTGCCGTGAAACTGAGATCAGGATGAAACGACTGGGTCTTTCAATGGAAAAAATCAAAGCTGTTTTTATTTCACATGAACATGCAGATCATATCAGCGGGGTTGTAACACTTTCAAAAAAACATCAGCTGCCGGTTTATATTACTGAAGCTACACACAAGCAGGCCAGAATAAAATTAGAGAAAGGGTTGATCCATCGCTTTACAGCAAACATACCTGTACAGATCGGTGATCTTTCCGTAACGCCTTTTCTAAAAAAACATGATGCTGCCGATCCGCATAGTTTTACCGTATCATCATCATCCGTTAAAGTAGGCGTATTTACAGATTTAGGTATTGTATGTGATCAGTTGATGCATCACTTTCAGCAATGCCATGCCGTTTTTCTTGAAGCCAATTATGATGAAGAGATGTTGAACAACGGAGGCTATCCCTATTATCTGAAACAACGGATCACCAATGGTCTGGGGCACTTATCCAATGTGCAGGCACTGGAACTGTTTAACCGGCATCGCTCCCCTGCCCTGCGTCATGTAATATTAGCGCATCTTTCAAAAAACAACAACAAACCCGAACTTGTTGAAGAGCTGTTTAACAGTCATAAGGGTAATACAGAAATCACTGTTGCATCACGTTTTGCCGAGATGCCGTTGACCCATGTAACAGCAGATAATTCAGTAACAGTAAAAAAGAAAGCTGCACCGCATCAACAGCTCAGTTTGTTTTAGGAAGCGTCTGTTTTATAAATTTCACAAGCAGAGTTACGATCATTTCTTTTCAACCCTTTCAAACTGTCCTGTTTTTACATTACGATTTTTAAAATAAATACACTACCTTTCTTACTACTTCCGCACCGGGCGTATCCACTTGAACTATCCTGCTTGCCCTCATTGTTATTTTATTCTTTCATCAAAAACAATTCAACATGAAAAAAATGTTCATGACAGTTGCTGTTACAGGCCTGTTTCTTACCGCCTGCAATAACAATCCTGCTTCAAATGAAGCAACCGATGCAGTTACAGCGCCGGAAGAGAAAATTGATTTCGCTTATTTACCCATGAATCATGCCCCCGATAACTGGGAAAGGGGTGATTTAAAAAATGCAGCACTTGCTCTTAAATCACTCAAGGCTTATGAAACGGGAGATATTGAAGGATCGTTGGCTCCTTTTGCAGACAGTGTATGGTGGAGTTTTGATTATGTTGATCAGAAATTTTCTAAAGACAGTCTGCGTGCCATGTTTACTGAGGCGTGGAAAAATACAGCCAGTGTTAAAATAGTGATGAATGATTACGAATCGGTGATTTCAAAAGATAAAAAAGATGAGTGGGTCACTTTATGGTACAAACAAATAACAACAGATAAAAACGGGAAAGTAGATTCCATCTCTGTTGTGGATGATATTAAGATTGAAAATGGAAAGATTACTGTACTGGATGAAAAAAGCAGAAAATTTCCGGTACCAAAAAAATAAATCAAGTATATTTTTTCAAGCCTCTGTAATCAGAGGCTTTTTTTATTTGTGAAAGAAGTCTTTTGCTTTTACATGAATAAAGTTTATTTTTCTGATGACATCCATTTTTCTGTTTCATTCACACATCAACTTTCTGGTATGATGCATCAATTTTCTGTTTTTCTGTTTATCAGTGCTGCAATTCTTTCCTGCAGTAAACAACAGCCGGTAGCACCGGCAGTTAATAATGAAATCAACAACAGTACAGCCGTTTCTAAAACAGGCACCTCAAATGTAAACCTCGCAGCAAAGCCTGCTCCTTCTGCTGTCACCTATTTAACGGGTGATGCTGCAGATGTTACAACCAATGCTGTTGGCGGATTAATCCTGATGGGCGGAAGTACAGATGTAGATGCAGCCATTGCATGGTTTCTGCAAAGAGCAGCAGGTGGCGATGTAGTAGTGATCCGATCAAGCGGTGCAGACGGATACAACCAGTATATGTTTGATATGGTGAATGTAAATTCTGTTGAAACGATTATCATTGACAGCAGAGCAAAAGCCGAGCTGCCTGCAGTTGCACAAAAAATCCGCAATGCAGAAGCATTGTTTATTGCAGGCGGTGATCAATGGAACTATGTGAACTTCTGGAAAAATACCATTACAGAAGATGCCATCAATTACCTGCTCACAACCAAACAGGTAACTGTTGGCGGTACAAGTGCAGGGCTTGCTATACTTGGTTATGCCTATTACAGTGCAGAGAGAGGATCCGTTACATCGGCTCAGGCATTAGGCAATCCATATCATCGCTATGTAACAATTGGTGTAGGCGATTTTTTGGTGCATCCTTTTTTAGCTAATACCATTACTGATTCGCATTATGCACAACGTGATCGTCAGGGGCGACATGTAACATTTCTTGCCAGATTGATGAAAGACAATGGATATACTACTGCAAAAGGAATTGGTGTAGATGAACAAACTGCTGTATGTATTGATGCGGCAGGTATTGGTAAAGTATACGGCACAAACAATGCATATTTTATGAAGAACGAAAGTCTTGGCCCCGAAACCTGTGTAAGCGGAGTTGCTTTAACATGGAACCGCACAGGTACAGCCATCAGAACATACAGGATAGCAGGAAGTCAAACAGGGAATGGTTCGTTCAATGCAACCAACTGGACTTTCAGCGGAGGCACATCTTATTTCAATTATGTAAACAATGGAGTGCTGTTTTAATTGATAAAAGGGTTGAAATATAAACGGGTTGGCCTTGGCCAACCCGTTTTGTAAAAAGAGTAAAAAACTCTTTTGATGTAATTCATATTAACTGCTGTTTCTTCCATTCAACCAACCAACTACAGCACCAACAACTGCGCCTATTACGGCAGAAGAAATAATATCAACCGCTGCACCTGTAAGATCATACAAATTCATTTGTGCATAAATGATAAAGTCATACGAAAGTGACACTAAAAACATAACAACAGCACCGGTTGAAGCACCTGCCGCAGCTCCTGATACATTGGCTTTTGCTAGTACATAAGAAACAAGAAAACCAAGTCCCATGTTACCGACAATCATAGCCCACCATGGCCACTCAGCTTCAGGACGCATAACACCTGCTGCGGCTGCAGTAGCATGTTGTGTCATGAAATTCATCAACAACATTCCATAAATCAGCCAGCCAAGTAAAAAGAAAAGAATTCCACCAACGATCCCACCGATAAGAAATTTTTTTGAGTTCATAACAGTTGATTTTGGGTTTAAAAAATATGGTCATTCTAATGTAAACCATTTTGTTTAAACTTAAAGCAACCCGACCGTATGAAGTTTCAACATTACCGCTTTAAATTGTGCTTTTACCAATTCTTCTTACAGAACAAACACAACTAACCGGGAATTTTCATTCGAAATGGCCTACTCACTAACCACCACAGCAATTTTTGTTGATTTCCTGTTTACCGCAAGCCTTGTAATTCCTTTAACCAGCGACAAATTGCCCTTCATTACAACAGGCTGCCAGCCTTTATTATCAGAGAGATCATTGACAAATAATGTTTTGCCGTCGCTTTGAAGCAGCATGTGCTCATTCAGCCAGGTTAAATGATCCTGTCCGGGCAAAGCTGTACAAATAGTAGTGATGGTTGATAACTGCGGATCAAATTTTTGAATCAATGATTCTTGACCCTGCACCTGTTGCACAAAGCACATTTGTTTTGTACCCGGAATTTGATGCAGGCTCCTGCCAATATTGGTTGCAAGAATTGTATCTGCGCCGGTTTTGATATTGTAAAAGTGCAAACTGTTGGGTTTGGAACTATCGCCCAATACAAAAAGTAATACCTCTTCATTTGTTACCCATGCATGATAGCCAACAATGAGTTTGTTGATGAGCACATATGCTTCGCCCCCATTGATGGGGTATTTTCCCAGGTTCTGTTCACCGTTATCCCGTTGAATGATACAGGAAACAAAAGCAGCATCCGGCGTAACCGTTGGTGAATACTCCCGTTCTTTTGTTACCGTTAAATAATAAGTAGTTTGTGTTTTGTGATTGTATGTTTTGATATTACTTCTGCCACTGTCATCAAATGAAGCATAATAGATGATAGGTTTTGATGGATGGAAAAACGGCTGATTATCGTACCATTTGTGGTTGCTGATATTTTTGGGATTGGAAAGAACCACTGTTCCTTTTTTTACAGACAGATCAAAGAGGAGAATCTCAGAACCTGTTTGAGCTTTTGCAGAAATACAGGCGGCGAATAAAATAAACCAGATTGATTTTTTCATACACTAATATAAACAGAGCCATTCGATAAATGAATTATTACGCAATTTACTTTGTGTTCTTTGTGCATCCTTTATGTGCTTTGCGCAACAATATTCTGTATTAAATAACGGCTTCAACTATTCTGCTACTTTCTCTTACTCACATCATATTCAAGTGAAAAAAAATCATTTAGCAAACTGTCTTAATTCTTCAAAATTGTTAAAGAATTTTAAATGATACCGGTTGTTTTTCAGCGCAGAACAGGCAGTATAAGGATTTCATTAACAATTTAAAAAAATTGTGGCACGCTTTTCTTAGAAGGGGTAGTATAGAACAAAACAACAATTTTCTAAACCTGTAAAATCGAACATTATGAAACAACTTTTAACCGCATTATCACTTGTTGCAGTATTCGCATCCTGCAAAAGCAAAACAGAAACAAGTACCGATCAAACGAAAGTTTTATCAGCTACTGATTCAATAGAGTTTGCAAACTTCCAGGCATGGAAAGAACAACAGGCAGAAGAAAAAGCAATCAACTCACAACGTACAGTCAGATATGCTGAACGCAGAACTGCAGTTGCAACCTCTGCTCCTGCTTCAAACACATCAACCACTGCAGCAAAGAAAAAAGGCTGGAGTAAAGCAGCTAAAGGTGCAGTGATTGGTGGTGTATCCGGCGCAGTAATCGGAGGTGTGGTGAGTAAACGTAACCGTGTAGCCGGTGTTGCAATTGGAACTGTTTTAGGTGGTGGTGTTGGTTATGGTATTGGTCGCTCAATGGATAAAAAAGATGGCAGGTACTAATAATACGTTCAATTGATCTCAGCAGCATTCCTGTATGAAACGATACGGGGATGCTGCTTTTTTTTAATAAACTCTTTTAACTGTGAACATAGTAGACTTTTTTCTTTGTGCCGTTATACTTCTTGTAACCTGGATTGGTTATAAAAAAGGTGCTGCAGAAATCATTCTCGATATGCTTAAATGGGCTGCCAGTATTGCCTGCAGCTTAACCGTTTATTATTATACTGCAGATCTTGCAGAAACCTACGAACCGCATTTTACACAGTTTCATTTTCCGGTTATTACAGGTATTGTTTTTATGTTTTCTTATTTGTTTCTTTCCATGCTTCAGCGCTGGATTGTAAACAGAGGTGAGCAAAGCAATAAAAAATCGCTGGCAGATAAAGTAAGTGGTCTTATTCCCGGTTTGCTCATGGGCATTCTCATCAGCATTGTTATTGGCAGGCTGCTTACTTACTCTGTGATTGATGAAGTGAGCAGAGAGGCAGATAAAAGTGAAATCACCACAACGTTTACGCCGTATACAAAATTAGTAGAAGATAAAATTTCGCCGCTTGTTACACATTACATCACACCAAAAATTGCATCGGCCAATACATCTGTAACAACGGAAGCAGACTTTAAAACAGAAACATTTTTTGATCGTCCGGATCTTGAATATGAAATGCTGCTGCTTGTAAACGAAGAGAGAAGACAACATCATTTAAAACCGCTTGCAACAGATCTTAAGATGAAAGAAGTTGCACGTGCACATTCAAAAGATATGTTTACAAGAGGTTTTTTTGCGCATACCACACCGGATGGCATCAATCCTTTTCAACGGATGAAAACAGCAGGCATCAGCTATAAAAAAGCAGGCGAAAACCTGGCCCTTGCTCAAACACTTGCAGAAGCGCATAAAGGATTGATGCAATCTCCCGGCCACCGTGCGGCCATATTAAACCCGGCTTTTGGCCGGGTTGGAATTGCTGTAATTGATGGCGGTAAAAAAGGGTTGATGATTTCGCAGGAGTTCAGAGATTAACTGTTTATTTCAAACTCCATTCAAAAAATGCATCCACATCTTTTTTAAACTGAATCATATCGGGCAGGTTGATATAATACATGTGACCTGAGTTATAAAAATAATGCTTGATGTTCTTTTGCTGTTCGGGACGTAAAAACAAATGTGCCACATCATACTTAGCTGTAAAATAAGGTGTAGCAAAATCATAATAGCCACTGCCAACATACACTTTTAAAGCAGGGTTCTTTGCCATCGCATCACGTAAACTTTCACCCACATTTAAAAACTGATTCTGTACATTGTTATAATTCCACGGATAAACATTGCCGAAAATATTGTACGGCTTCTCATCTTTAAAGTTGAGTTCTTTTTGAAAATAATCGTTGAGTGCACTGGTGAATGGCCCGTCAATATTGGTGAATGATGGATCATGACTGACTGTTTCACCGGCATCGTCCAGATCTCTTCCTGTAAACCGTGCATCTAAGCGGCCAACAATCAACCCATCTTTTCGGCGCAGCTCTTTCCAGAACCTGCCTTCTTCTACACGAAGATTTGCTTTCAAACAAAACTCTTTACTCAAACCTGTATAATAACTCATCTTCTCTGCAATGCGGTCTGTTTCTGCAGCAGTTAATGAAGTTCCTTTCAACAAAGCAGTTGCATATTCGCCCATTGCAAACTCTTCACTTTCTTTAATGGTCTTATCGAAATCGGCTTGCAAAGCAGGTGCTAGTTTTTTATGATACCAGGCTGCAGCAGTATAAGATGGTATATACAAAACCCTTGGTAAATCATTACCAACATAATAATCATTGGTACCAAAATTTAATACTGGTGATATTAAAAAGATACCATTGAAATAAATGCGGTAACTGTCCTGTAAAAATTTAGCTAAGCCTGCTGCTCTTGTGGTGCCATAACTTTCACCTGCCAGAAATTTTGCAGAACCCCAACGTTCGTAGCGTGAAAGAAAATGACGGATAAAGGAACCAACCGATTGCACATCTTCAACAAAACCATGAAACTGCTTTGGACTTTCACCTGCAGCAGCACGGCTGTAACCGGTTGCAACAGGATCAATAAACACCAGATCAGTTTTATCGAGCCAGCTGTATTCATTGTTAATCACTTTATATGGTGGTGCAGTAGCTGTTCCATCGTCTTTTAATTGTACAAGTCTTGGTCCCAATGCACCCATGTGCAACCAAACAGAAGAAGAACCGGGACCGCCGTTGAATGTAAATGTTACAGGACGCTTAGCTGCATCTTCATTATCTTTTTTATAATAAGTGAAAAATACTTTTGCTATCAGCTTGCCCGTATCATTTTTCAAATCGAGATAACCGGTATGTGCTGTATAATCCATTTTTTTACCCGCAATGGTCACGGAACTTTTCGTAACAACCACCTGCACGCCGGCAGGTATAAAATCTTTTGCATCTGCAGCTGTATACTTTTGTGCCTGTAACAGTGTGCAGAAAATGAAAAAGGCACTGAATAGAAAAAAGAAACGCATAGAATAGGTTTTTAGAATCAGGAAGATACAGATTTATTCAACCTGCTCCTTTCTAATATCCGGTTGAGATTAGCTGTTTTTGATCCAATTAAGTTTCGTACATTTGATTTAATTAATAAGTATTATGACTCTTTTTGTAGCTGGTCTCCCCTACGATCTCGATGATGCAGAGCTGGAAGAAATTTTTGAAAAGTGCGGTCCTGTGATTTCTGCCAAAGTATCTATTGACAGAGAAACAGGCAAAAGCCGTGGCTTTGGCTTTGTAAAAATGAAAAATGCCCAGGATGGTAAAGATGCCATTGAACTTCTCAATGATATTACATTAGGAAGAAATAAAAAACCTCTGGTGGTAAAAGAAGCAGAAGAAAGAGGCCCCGGCGGTGGTGGCGGTGGCTACAGAAGATAACCCCTGCATGTAAGACTGTTGTTTGCCCAAACATTTACGAAAAATTAATCCTTTGTTTACTTTAAGGTAATCAAAGGCAGCTAACTATGTGATATGAAAACAAAATCAGTTCCTGCAGTAAGTATTGGCATTTATTTTTTATTGTTCCTGCTCATTTATCTTACTTCTCATTAAATGGCAGTTGCGTTTGTGTAACAGATGATTTACCTTAACGAGGTAAATTCAATTGTTCATTTTAAATAATCTGTTATGCCAATTGTAAAAGTGATTGAAGTGATTGCTTCATCTGAAAAAGGAATTGATGATGCCGTACGTTTAGCGGTTGAAGAAGCATCAAAAACAGTACGAAACATTGATTCTGTATATGTACAGGATATAAAAGCACATGTAAGGGATGGTAAGGTAACCACCTTTGGATGTGTTTGTAAAATTTCTTTCCGGTTAGATTAATTCCGGAGTATTTCAAAGCCCTGCATAACTGCAGGGCTTTTACTTTATAATGTACACCAACCTGATCCCTAATGGAATGGTAACGGTTGTATAACTGCCGGTTGCTGCCGGATCAAACAACGGAAAAAAATCATTAAACTCATTCACTGCACAGGTGTTTGGTTCGCTGTACTTGATACGGTGAAATTTCTGCCGCACACCAAGGCCTATATAAAATTCAAACATCCATTTATCCGAATCAAAAAGTTGTTCCTGCAACCCTGCCCTGAAACTAACATCAACCACATCTCTTATATTTTTATACGAAGTAAATTTTTGGTAAGCCGGAACACCGTTCACACAATCCATCCCCAGCCAGTCATTTTCTTTACGAACCGTGTGTTTATACATCAGCACCAGTTCTGTAAATCCTTTCATTTTTTTACCGGAGTACCAACGAACTGTAGGCCGTAAATGAAAGCCACTCATCGGGCGTCTTTCGGCAAGCACATCTCTTGCAATATAAATGGCTGCATCGCCACCAACAGAAAATGCAGGTCGCAACTTCTTTTCTACTCCTGCAGAAAAATTGGTCTCAACAGGATCCACCAATCCCAACGGACTGATACGTACAGCAAACTGATAATTGCCGGCTTTTTTTTTCTGATCCTGAGCACCTGCAGTATACACACACATACCTATCCAACAGAACAAACAAATAAACTTCATGAATGATTATTGAATGGTAGTGAGCAATTGCGGATTGCGTTGATCGGTAATATTATACAGCATGGCGCCTGTGCCTGTCCAGCAAATCAATACATCGTTGTAAGGAATTACATCAATGTACCAATTTGCATCATTGAGCGTTTTTATTTGCACGGGTTGATAGGCTTTGCTGATATCAAATACTCTCAATCCACCCATTTTATCGCATACATATAGCACATCATCTTTGTAACCAAGTCCATATGGTTCGCCAACAAATACAACACTCTTCTGCACCGGGTTCAATACATTTTTAATGTCGTAACAGGCAAGTATACTTTGCACTCCTCCGCATTCACCATTTACACGAAGCGTAGCATAAGCAACTGTATCCTTTGCTACCACCGGATCGCAGCGGCGTAATACAGTGGGCGAAACCGCCACACTCAGCTTTACAGGATTTTCAGGATTGTCTATAGAAAAGATATGTACCACACTGGTACTGCCAATAAACAGTTTGTCTTTAAAAGGAAATATGGTTTCAATTTCAAAACCAACT
Source organism: Chitinophagaceae bacterium (assembly GCA_022841365.1). GTDB lineage: Bacteria > Bacteroidota > Bacteroidia > Chitinophagales > Chitinophagaceae > Lacibacter. Next base: position 47,069 of record JALHRP010000027.1, read on the forward strand.
CTGGTGGTTTTAATGAGCTGAGGATTGGCAGCGTCCTGTATTTTAAATACACTCAGATTTTCCTGATCAACGGCGTACAGATAATTTCCAACAATGGCAAATCTTGCCAATGATCCGCCCTGACCGGAAGGTGACGGTGCAAATGCATTTACTTCAGCACCACCTTTACTGCATTGCAAAAACAAAAAAGTTGAAATAAATAACCAGGCTGTTATAATGAGTTTCTGTTGCATAGATGTTTGTTTTAACGACGGCATTTGGGATCTTTTACCAGTTCAAGTTTCCAATCAACCACAATTCCTTTTGAATGATCAACACATTCAAAAAAGACATTGGTTGCCGGCGGATACTCACTGTTATGATAGGGAAAAACATTGTTTAATCGCTTTACCAGTATTGGGTTTTGCGGATTGTTAAGATCAAAGACCAGCAGATCATTAAAATTATTGACGTACAGGTATTGATTCTTCACTGATATTTCTGTGCTGAAGGGAACACGTAAAAAAGAAATCTTTCGTGGCTGATTCCGGTTACTGATGTCAATCAGGTGAACACCTTTGTTGATATCATTTTGCAACAACAGGTTGCCGATTACATACACTTTACCGGGCTTTTCAATAGCCTTTGGGGTTTCTACAGCAATGTCGTCCAGATTACCGGCTTGTGCATAAACAGGCACATACGCTTCCATTGTTCCTGTGCCAAACCTTATGTTATCAGTACATCCCCAGAGTAAGAAGGGGAACAGCAGAAATTGAAGTTTCTTTTTCATAAGCAGTTTTGTTGATGTGATGATACAAAAACGAAATGAGATGCTGCTTTACATTTGAAAAAAATCTTCTGTAAAACAGTTTTCTAAAGTTAACCTTCCGGCCGTATAGATTTTTCACATAAAGATGAGCCAGTTGAAGCAGCAATTGGCATGATTTTTTAAGCTGTATCTGAAAATAAAAGATCATGATTAAGAAGACCTTACTTTTAGCCAGCACCCTATTGGCCTTTTCAGTTGTTTTCTTTGCCTGCAAAAAAAACGGCGGTGAAACTACGAACCTCAGTGTACATTTAACCGATGCTCCTTACGATGCATCTGAAGTAAATGTTGAAATTTTAGAGGTAAACGTAAAATTCACCGACGACAGCAGCGGCTGGCTCACTGTACCTACTGTAGCCGGTATTTACAATTTGCTTGAACTGCAAAACGGAATAGACACTCTCTTGGCGGTTGGTCCGGTACCAAGAGGATTGCTGAAAGAGGTGCGTTTTGTTTTAGGAACAAACAACAGTATTGTTATAAACAATACAATCTACCCCTTAACTATTCCAAGCGGTGGATCGTCCGGATTAAAGATTAAAGTGAATAAAAACCTGGCAGCATCTGTAGATTCTATTCTGATAGATTTTGACGCAGCGCTATCAATTATTAAAGAAAGTAATGGCAGTTATTCATTAAAACCGGTATTGAAATTGAAATAGAGAACTTTTAAACATTTCAGAAAAAGCGGCAGTAAATACTGCCGCTTTTTTATTACCTATACTCGTAAACACCTACTTGAATCAGAATCATATATATAATTTTCTACAGGTAACTTTAAATTTTACTACATAAAAACACGTAATATTTAAGGTGCTGATTTTTTGAAAGTAAAACCGATTAAAATAATTTTGTATATCGTTTAGCTATAAACATAACCGTTTTTCTAAACTTTAAACGTGCTCTTTAAAAAAACTGAATAAAAGCTTTGTCTTAAAATGTAATACCGGAGTTTTAATAACAACACAAGAACAATGATTGATATACTCAATTTTACTACTTGAAAATGTTTTAGAATAACCCGGGAAACAAAAAGAGAAATGAGTTGGTAGCAGCATACATGAATCCGGTGATAGTCTGGCCATTTCAATAAAAGATCACAGTCCGGGATAAAACAACATTTCTTTTCTTAGTTAAACAGACATTGAACCTGTGAACGCATTTGCAAGTTCCTTTGCTGATAAAGACAGGCTGGCATTGAATTACAACAGTTCTTTCAAATACATACTGCACACAGCAACTATGTATAACTAATTTTATCTTGGAGTGATTGATCACTTTGCCTTTCGGAATATGAACAGCCGAATTACTTATTTCTTAAAAAGGCTCAGTGAAGTGAAACAGTCAACAGTTCTTACAATTACTCATCAGGAAATTGCAGATGGCCTCAACTCCTCCCGTGAAGTTGTATCGAGAATAATTAAGAAATGGAAGAAGCCTGACAAATACACATGAACGCAAAAAGCATTAAAATAATTTCAATGCTGTGACAAATGTCACATCGTTCATTTTGATTCTTTTATTAAATTGTAATTTATATATTTATCAATATCCCTTGCATCTAAAACAAAACGTCTTTAAGAAACCCTCGTCTTCTTTATCCTTTTCCTTTACAGTTCTGGATTCTAAGGCAACTGCAAATTCTGCAGAACAGATTTCTTATACGCATATATCAACCAAATCAATTTCTTAACTAAAACTTACATCTTATGAAAAGTCCAAAACGCAATCTACTGAGCAGAAAAATCTGCAATCTGCTGACATCTTTTTTTTCACAACAACCGTTTGCATATATGATAGAAAAATTGTACGGCTGTAACATGATGCCGGCATTTATTCAATCACCGCAAAGTTACACTGGTGAATGTAACCTATCTGTCATAACAAATACAAACACCCGTTCATTGCATTACTATTCTCCATCATCTATAACTTTAAATTAAGACCATGTATCCCTTATTAAACAACCAAAGGCGGCACATTACAGCAATTTTGCTTTTACTAATTTTTATTACCGGAAAAGCCTCAGCCGAAGGCACTGCGCAGGTAATGCCAAACAGTACAAATGGTGCAGCTTTGCTAGTAGCAAATGCCGCTTCCGTCGGACCATACAGAGATGCTCCGACACAAAACAGAATACGTTTCAGCATTCTAGATCATACGGC
>JALHRP010000028.1 GCA_022841365.1 Chitinophagaceae bacterium
GGTATTTGTTTGCGGCAGTGATGAACATGGAACGGCCATTCCTATCCAGGCAACGAAAGAAGGAACCACTCCAAGAGCAATCATTGATAAGTATCATGAAGCCATGAAACAGGATTTTGAAGACCTGAGTATGAGCTTTGATATTTATCACCGCACCAGTGAACCCATTCATCATGAAACGGCGCAGGAGTTTTTTACTTATCTGGAAGAACGTGGTGAACTGGAAACAAAAGAAACCGAACAGTTTTTTGATGAAGCAACAAATACTTTTTTAGCCGATCGTTATATAAAAGGTACATGCCCCAATTGCGGCAGCGACCGTGCATTTGGTGATCAGTGTGAAAACTGCGGACGTACATTAAGTCCGGATGAGCTGATCAACCCCGTTAGTACACTCAGCGGTAAAACACCCATCAAGAAAAAAACAACACATTGGTATTTGCCATTGGGTAAGCATGAAGAGTTTTTGCGTGAATGGATATTGAAAGAACACAAAGATGATTGGCGTGCAACTGTAGTAGGTCAATGCAGAAGCTGGATTGAAGGTGGTTTGCAATCAAGAGCCATCAGTCGTGATTTAGATTGGGGCATCAGTATTCCACACGCCGATGGTGCCGGTAAAGTGTTGTATGTGTGGTTTGATGCACCGATTGGTTATATCAGCGCAACAAAACAATGGGCACTCGACAATAAAAAAGAATGGGAACCGTATTGGTACAGTGAGGATACAAAGCTGCTGCATTTTGTTGGAAAAGATAATATCGTATTCCATTGCATCATTTTCCCGATCATGCTGAAGTTGCATGGAAATATTTTGCCGACAAATGTTCCGGCCAATGAGTTTCTAAATCTTGAAGGTGACAAAATGAGTACCAGCCGCAACTGGAAACTCGACATGCGTGATTACATCAACGATTTTGTGAAGAAAGAAAACGGTGGCGGGCAAGCGGTTGATATGCTCCGTTATTATTTAACGCAGATAGCTCCTGAAACAAAAGACAGTGAGTTTATGTGGAAGGGTTTTCAGGATGCAGTGAACAGTGAGCTGGGAAATATCTTCGGCAATTTTGTAAACCGTACATGGGTGCTGATGCATAAACTCTGTGGCGGTAAAGTGCCCAAGCTGCATGAAGATGTACTGACAGATGATGATCAATGGATCATCACTGAAATTCAAAATGCAAAATCGAAAGTTGAAAATTTATTGGAAGAATACAAGTTCCGTGAGGCGTTGTTTGAAGTAATTGATCTCAGCCGAAAGGGTAATCAATACATGCAGAAAAAAGAACCATGGATTGTTGCAAAGAAAACCTCCCCAAACCCCTCCGAAGGAGGGGCTTTAAACCCTGCAAGTGCTACTGTACACTCGGACTCTAAGAACCCTCCTTTGGAGGGCAGGGAGGCCGCCCAAAAAAGTATTGATAATACCATGCATTTGTGTTTGCAGTTAAGTGCAAATCTTGCCATCCTCATCAACCCCTTTCTTCCAAACACAGCCAAGAAAATGCTGGGTATGATGAAAGTGGTGGACAAAATGCTCGACTGGGAAAATGCCGGTAAACTCAAATTACTGAGTGTAGGGTATGCAATGCGTGCACCTGAAATATTATTCCGGAAAATTGAAGATGACGAGATCAACTATCAAATTGAAAAATTAAAAGCAGGACTTGTAAAACCTGAAACAACAACTACAAAAGTGGAAGAAGTTAAATCTGAAGTCGCCAATCTGAAATCTGAAATCCAGTTCGATGACTTTGCTAAGATTGATCTCAAAGTAGGAACCATTGTGGCAGCAGAAAAAGTAGAGAAAGCAGATAAGCTCCTGAAGCTTTCTGTTGATCTTGGTTTTGAAATAAGAACTATTGTGAGTGGTATTGCACTTCACTTTAAACCCGAAGATATTGTGGGTAAACAAGTGGTGGTAGTTGCAAACCTTGCTCCCCGTAAAATGCGTGGTATAGAAAGTAATGGTATGATTTTAATGGCAGAAGATAAAGAAGGCAAACTGCATTTTGTAAATCCGCAGGATGCCGTTAATCCCGGTGCTTCTGTTAATTAATTCAAGAATGATTTTTTGAAAGTACATAAACCGGCCGAAGATATAGTTGCTCATCAGTATAAGAGTTGTTGTTAATTCCGGGTTACTGTTTCATTCAACAGCTGTTGGTTTTTTAACTGGTTTGTTTATATTTGCTATTTACCGCATATTTTGTTTACCACAGCTACATATAATGAGACAGACCTTGTACACCGCTTAAATAACGGTGATCAGCAGGCGATGTCTGAACTTTATGATCGGTTTTCGGGTGCACTGCTTGGTGTAATTATGAAAATCATTACAGATCAGGCTACAGCTGAGGATGTGTTACAGGAAACAATGGTGAAGATCTGGAATAATATTTCCAGCTTTGATACTACTAAAGGTCGTTTGTTTACATGGATGATTAATATTGCACGCAATCAATCCATTGATAAAACCAGATCCAAAAGTTTTAAAAACACTGCACAAAACTCTTCTTTAGAAGATTCCGTATATGTAAGCGAAACTATTCCTGCAGCAGGAGCAAGTGCCGACACATTGGATGTGAAGAACTGGTTGCTTCATCTGCCGGAAGAAAACAGGAAACTGATGCGGATGGCTTATTTTATGGGCTATACCCAGGAAGAGATCAGTAAAGAACTCAATATCCCGTTAGGAACCGTAAAAACCAAGATCAGGAATAGTTTAATCGTATTACGTAAAAAATTAAATGTAACCTGAAGTGGACCTAAGTTGTATCATACAATCCGGTGACCTTGAACTTTATGTGATGGGTATGCTTCCTCCAGAAGAGGCGGCCAAGGTGGAAACCCTTGCCCAAATGTTTCCCGAAATCAAAGACGAACTCAATGCAATCGCCGCAACGTTTGAAGCAGGCGCTATGCAGGCAGCAATAACACCTTCAGCTTCGGTGAAGGAAAAAGTAATGGCTTCTTTATCTGCTCAACAATCAAAGACAGACAACATTCCTGCAGCAAAAGTGGTTGAAATGAAAATGGAACCTGTTGCTGCTACTGTAAAATCATTCAGCAAGCTGGCTATTGCAGCTTCATGGGGTTTATTGATCTTACTGGGCGGATTGTCTGCTTATCTGTTTAACAATAACAGCAAGCTTAAATCTGATGTAGCCACTTTACAACAAAGCTCAGCTGCATATGAAGAGCAAATGGCCGGTCTTACAAAAAAAATCTCTTCTTACGAAACATACCGCCGCTTAAAATCAGATCCTTCATTAACATCTGTTGCGCTGGCTTCTGTAAAACCCGAAGTACAGCAACAGGCCGAAGTGTTCTGGAACAAAGCAACCGGCGAACTGTTTATTGATCCGTCTTCTCTGCCACAGGCACCTGCAGGTAAACAATATCAGCTCTGGTTCCTGATTGATGGCAAGCCAACAGATGCAGGTATGATCAGTCTTACCGATGTAGCATCTATTCAAAAAATGAAAGAATGTAAAGGCGCACAAATGTTTGCCATTACATTAGAAGATGAAGGCGGTAAACCAACACCCGACTTAAATGCCCTGGTTGTTGCAGGAAAAGTAAGCTGATAAAATAATATTTTTTTGATACGCTGCCCCGGTTGGATGATTCCAAAACCGGGGCAGTTTTTTTTTCGTACATATAAGAGATCTATGCTTGTGAGAAGTACGAATCATTTTTCCTGTTGTTCTCTCCTCAACCGGCGGGATGATACCTCTTCTGCAATTAAATACCACTGGCAAACTCAGTAACCAAGTGAAAAACTAAAACGATCCCTGCACATGATTACTGAAAGAAAGAACGGTTTTATTATTCATTCATTTATTAACAACGTTTATTTATGAGAAAGAAAATCTATGCTTCGTTTTTACTGGCTGTGATGCTGGTAAATACTTTTCCGATGCAGCTTTTCGCATCCAGTCATCGGGAAGCGCCGTTGATCTCTAATGATCCGCTGGCCGACAACACCGATCTCTACGCCTTTGTAAGTCCTGATGATCCAAACAAAGTGACCATCATTGCCAACTATGTGCCCGGTCAGTTACCACAGGGCGGCCCCAATTATTATTCGTTTGGCGAAAACATCCGTTACGAAATTCACATTGACAATAACACCGCTACTGCAGGCGATGATATTGTGTACCGTTTTTTGTTCAGCAAAACAAACGAAGATCCTACTACCTTTTTTAATATCCGTTTAGGTAAGCAGAATTTAAAAACCACTTACAGAATGGAAAGAAGTATGGATGGAGGTAAAAACTTCCAGACAGTTGTTTCAAGTGGTGTGGTTCCTCCGCCCAACATCGGTCCACGTTCTATTAACTCTGCAGTTGGTTTAAACACAACCTACGATCAGCTCATTCAAAATGCCATCACTACTGCAAGTACCGGCGAAAAAGTATTTTGTGGTACAAGTGATGATCCCTTTTATGTAGATCTGGGTGGTATTTTTGATTTAGGTGATGCTCCACGCACAACCGGTTCAATGGCCAGAGATGGTTTAAAATGTTTAAACGTATCTACCATTGCTATCCAGGTTGATATTTCAACACTGCAAAAAGATAAGAAGCCTGTTTCAATGGCTGCAAATATTCTTGATCCTAATTATGTAATTGGTGTTTGGGCATCTGCAAGCCGTCAGAAAATTACCGTGTTGAAAAATGCAAGAGAATTTCAGCAAAATCCAAACAATCAACAAGGCGGTTTTCAGGGAGGACAGGGACAAGGCGCATGGGTACAGGTATCCCGTTTAGGTATGCCTTTAACCAACGAAGCCGTTATTCCAATTGGTTTTAAAGATCTTTGGAATCTCTTAACTCCTTACGAAGATTTAGCCAACCTGAATCTGTTTGGTAATTTCTTTTATAAGCCTGAGCTCTCCTTATATATGGATGACACGTTCTTTGGTGGTGCTGTTCCGGCACTTGCTCCATTACGTATACAACGTAATTCATTAGGTGCATTTGGTTTTGGTAACGATCAAAATGGTTTGTATGCATTAAAAGGTACACCCGCTGTTGCAGGTACAGCTTTAGATGATGCCATTTTTGGTACATTATTATTACCGGCTCCTAACTCTCCACGTTCAGTTGATCTCTGGCCTATTTTCCATACCGGTGTTCCGAATCTGAAGCCTTATCAACTGGCTACAGGTAAAAACGGAAATCCACTGGCAGAAGGAAAACCTTTCATCAATAACTTTTTACCGAATGGTGGTGATATGCTTCGTTTAAACATGGCTGTTCCTCCAACTCAACGTACAAGCCCTGCGTTTAGTCCGTTAGGTATTGTTGCAGCAGCAGTATCAGGTTTAACTGATCCTGCTTACAATTCAAGTATAGCGTTGCAGAACATTCCAAACATGGATGGTTTCCCGAATGGAAGAAGACTGGAAGATGATGTTACACGTATTGAACTGCAGGCAGTAGGTGGTGTTGCATTGGCAGCAATTGGTTTATGGTATGATGATTTTAACGGTGGCAGTCCTGTTACACAAGATCTGGTTGATGTATTAACTTACAAAACCGGTATCAATGCAAATGATGCTCCGTTTAAAACTTCATTCCCTTATGTTGCTTCTCCATGGGGCGGTACAAACAATTGTACTTGTGATGCAAACGGACAAACAGGCGGTGCAAATCCGGGTGTAAGCGGGGGAGAATTACTCCAGCGCAATCCCAATGTAGGTGCATCTGCTCCTGAATTATTTGTAACAGCTTATCCTAATCCAAGCAAAGACTTCAGCACCATCCGTTATAAAGTGGATGTAGCAAGTCAGGTGAAGATTGTGTTGTACGATGCACAGGGAAAAGCATTACAGGTATTGGTTGATAAAAAACAGGAAGCCGGAGTTTATACAGTGGAGGCCAATACAAAAGGTCTTGCTAACGGCAACTATGTTCTTTTAGCAACGAAGAATGGTGATGTAAAACAAAGCATCAATCTGATTAAAAACTAATCATACTTTTTAAGAACAGTTCCGCATGAAGCGGAACTGTTCTTATCAATTCAAAGATCATGAACCGGAAAATCATTTACGCAGCACTGTTGGTCATTTTTGCAGCTGCCAGCGGCTTTATCATTTTCAAATACAGAAAAGATCAGCAGGCAGAAGCGCAGAAAATTTATCCTTTACTTCCAAGAGCTGCAGCATCTGCAAGTTTGGCGGAGTGGGGTGACGTACAGCTTTCTGCAAAAAAACTGATGGCGGCGTTGGAACAGAACAGAAAAGATGCCAAATCAATGCTGTCGTTAACTGCACTGTATCTGAGCGAAGCACGTATAACAGGTAATTACAGTTATTACGATAATGCTGCATTAAAACTGGTTGATGAATTGTTAGCAACAGATCCAAAGAATTTTGAAGCGCTAACATTTAAAGCCATGATCTTTTTATCGCAACATCATTTTGCCGAAGCGTTGGTTGTGATTAAGGAAGCAGAAGCAATCAATCCGTACAGTGCTTTTTTATATGGGTTGATGGTGGATGCATATGTCGAACTGGGTCAGTACAAAGAAGCGCTTGTTGCAGCCGATAAGATGATCAGCATCCGTCCTGATCTGCGTTCTTATGCACGTATTTCTTATCTCCGTGAAATTTATGGTGATTATCCCGGTGCCATTGAAGCTATGAAAATGGCTGTAGATGCCGGACAGGCAGGTGATGAAACAACCGAATGGTCACGTATTCAACTGGGTAAATTATATGAACTTACAGGCGATCTTACAAATGCAGAAATGCAATATGCACTTTCTCTCATTAATCGTCCGGGGTATGCGTATGCAAATGCAGGCTTGGCAAGAATTGCAGCTGCAAAAAAAGAATATCCAAAAGCAATCGCATATTATCAGGCAGCAGATTCGGTTATCAATGACTATTCGTTTAAAGATGCAATGGCTGTTTTATATTCCATCACCGGAAATGAAAAAATGGCCGCTGAATTAAACAAAGAAGTGATTGTAAAAATGGAAGATGCATTTACACAATCAAAAACCTACGATACCGTTGGCCATTATGCCGATCGTGAAATGGCGCATGCCTATCTGCACATAAACAATACAGATAAGGCATTGGAACATGCACTGATGGAATATGACCGCAGGCCTTTGAACATTGATGTTAATGAAACTCTTGCCTGGGTATATTATAACAGGAATGAGTACCAAAAAGCACTCAGGTATATTGAAGCTGCATTATCAACTCAATCACAAAATCCTGAGCTCTTATGTCGTGCCGCCATGATTTATGCAAAAAATAATCAAAAGGCAAAGGCAAAAGAATTGCTTACAACTGCTTTTAAAAATAACCCCTCTTTTTCAATTCGTTTAAAGAAGGAAGCAGAGCAACTATTGAAGACGATTTAATATACAGCAGTGTATCAACCCAAAAACCAAACCGTCATTTTTCTTTGTTTCACTGTATTATTTGCAGTGATCGCTGTTACCGCATCGGCACATACCATCAATTATGCATTGGAAAATAAGCCAACACAGGATGTTGCCTGGTATTATTTTAAACTTGGTTTTGCACATATTATTCCTGATGGGTTAGATCATATTCTGTTTATAGTTGCTTTGTGTATGCTCAGTACAAAAATCAAAACCATCATCTGGCAGGCAACTGCTTTTACCGTTGCCCATACCATTACACTTGCATTGAGCATGAAAAATATTATAACGGCTCCACCCGATGTAATAGAACCTATTATTGCTTTATCCATCTGTTTTGTTGCACTTGAAAATCTTTTGGTCTCCGGATTAAAGCCATGGCGTGTAATTCTGGTTTTTCTGTTTGGATTGATTCACGGAATGGGCTTTGCCAGTTCACTTAACGAAACAGGGTTGCCACGCAACCAGTTTTATACTTCTATAGTTTCGTTTAATGTAGGTGTTGAAGTTGGACAAATAGCCATCATCACACTCATCTTCTCAACCCTTGTTTATTTTTTTGGAAAAAAAGCCTGGTATAAAAAAGGTATTGTATATCCCATTTCTATTGCAATAGCACTCGTTGCCGGCTTCTGGACACTGGAGCGTTCAGGCATTCTCTGATTCCTTTTTTACTCCGTTAATTTTTTTACAGAGTTTTTGCCAAATCTCAATTAATCCTATCTTCGAGGTAAATAGTTGCATAGCTAACTAATTTACCCCTTTCCCCTAAAGGGGTGTTGCTACAGCACGATTTTCTTTACCTCCCCTCAAGGGATGGGGGCAAGCTTGAAATATGAAAAGAACAATTAAGAAAGTAGCCGTTCTCGGTAGCGGTGTAATGGGTTCACGCATTGCGTGCCATTTTGCAGGCGTTGGTTTACAAACCATTTTATTGGATATGGTGCCCAAGGGTTTTGAGGAAAGCACAAAACCTGCAGAGCGTAATAAATTGGTGAACGATGCGTTAACTGCTGCCATCAAAAGCAATCCATCGCCTGTTTATACAAAAGATGTGATTAAGAAAATCACCACGGGCAACTTCACCGATAACATGAAGGATATTGCTTCCTGTGATTGGGTGATTGAGGTGGTAGTTGAACGTCTCGACATCAAACAACTCATTTTTGAACAGGTAGAAAAATATCGTAAACCCGGAACACTCATCACTTCCAACACTTCCGGTATTCCCATCAGCATGATGGCAGAAGGAAGAAGTGAAGATTTCAAAAAACATTTCTGCGGTACACACTTTTTTAATCCGCCACGCTACTTGCGTTTGCTGGAAATCATTCCAACAAAATATACAGATCAATCGGTTGTTGATTTTTTAATGAACTATGGTGATCTCTATCTCGGTAAAACAACGGTATTGTGTAAAGACACGCCTGCATTTATTGCAAATCGTGTTGGTGTGTTTGGAATGATGGCCATTATGAATGCAATGGAAAAGATGCAGTTGAATGTAGATGAGATTGATGCGTTAACAGGTCCCATTATCGGTCGTCCGAAATCTGCCACTTTCCGCACAGGTGATGTAGTGGGGTTGGATACATTGGTAAAAGTAGCGAAGGGCGTTGCAGAGAATTGTCCGGATGATGAAGCGAAAGAAATTTTTGCTATTCCTTCCTGGCTCAATAAAATGATTGAGAATAACTGGCTGGGCGATAAAACCGGTCAAGGCTTTTTTAAGAAAAGCAAAGGTGCAGGTGGTGAGAAAGAAATTCTTACACTCAACCTGCAGACTATGGAATATGGTGCACGTGTAAAACCAAAGTTTGCAAGTGTTGAAGCGGCAAAGCCGATTGATGATCTCAAGACGAGATTAAAAATGTTGTGCAGCAGTACAGACAAAGCAGGTGAGTTTTACAAACAGTTTCATTATAGCTTGTTTTCTTATATCTCACATCGTATTCCTGAGATCAGTGATGAGTTGTATCGTGTAGATGATGCAATGATGGCGGGCTTTGGCTGGGAAATCGGTGCGTTTGAAAGCTGGGATGTGCTGGGTGTTGCAAAAACTGTTGATGCCATGAAAGCAGCCGGGTATAAAGTTGCTGCTTGGGTAGATGAAATGCTAGCGAAAGGAATTACTTCATTTTATAAAGTAGAAAACGCTGAACGAATGTATTACTCTTCAATTAGCGGAGGCTATTCCTCCCCTTTTGGGGGAGGTCAGGAGGGGGCCGCATTTATTGTGATGAAGAATTTCGAGAACCAGACTGTTTGGAAAAATGCAGCTTGCCGTACTTATCATTTAGGTGATGATGTGTTGGGATTAGAGTGGAGCACAAAAATGGGCAGCATAGGTGGCGAAGTATTGGAAGGCATTCAAAAAACAATTGCATTAGCGGAAGAGAAATATAAAGGTGTAGTGATTGCAAATGATGCAGCACAGTTCAGCGCCGGTGCCAATGTGGGTATGATCTTTATGCTGGCTATTGAACAGGAGTATGATGAATTGGATATGGCCATCCGTATGTTTCAGAATACGATGATGCGTGCACGCTATTCATCTATACCTGTTGTAGTAGCACCGCACGGTTTAACATTAGGTGGCGCATGTGAATTGAGTCTGCACAGCGATAAGGTTTGTGCTGCAGCTGAAACATATATTGGTTTGGTTGAATTAGGTGTTGGGTTGATACCCGGTGGTGGAGGTACTAAAGAATTTGTTTTACGTGCTGCTGATGAAATGCACGAAGATGAACCGGAGACCATTACACTGAAAAATCGTTTCTTATCCATTGCAACTGCAAAGGTGGCCACATCAGCCAAAGAAGGATTTGAAATGGGCGTATTCCGTAAAGGACTGGATGAAGTGGTGATGAACCAGGGGCGTCGGATTTCAGAAGCAAAAAAATCAGTGATTGAAATCTATGATAGCGGATACGTAGCACCTGCGCAACGCAATGATGTAAAAGTATTAGGTCGCTCTGCATTAGGTGCATTGCTTGCCGGTATCAACGGAATGAAAACAGCAGGTTATGCAACGGAACATGATTCTGTTGTTGCCAAGAAACTTGCTTACGTCATGTGCGGAGGTGATCTCAGTGAACCGACTTTGGTTACTGAACAATACTTACTCGATTTAGAACGTGAAGCTTTCTTATCACTTTGCGGTGAAAAGAAAGCGCTTGAACGAATACAGAGCGTGTTGAAGGGCGGGAAACCGGTGAGGAATTAACTAAAAGACTTACCCAGGCTTAGTGATTTTTACAATTGTAACTTCCATAACTATAATTATATGATGGTTTAGGACTTATGCCACGCCTTTTATTGTCTGTTAGAAAAATTTGCGAAATTATTTGGCAGGGCTAGAAACTATTTTTTTGTAGTACCCTTCTATCGTATTTACATTCTTTAATTTATCGTTTTCAGTAAACGAGATAGAAATTTGTCTTGTAAAGTCCTTCCCCATATGTAAGGTCAGCGATTTTAGCTGCAAAGACTTTGAATTTGATTGCGGATTTACAAAAATGAAGCTATTCAATAAGTCTTGGATACTGAACTTAAACGTCTCAGGATTCTCTAGAATCCTATATAGTTTCATGTAGTCCATTATGTGAATTGTGTTATCTATAAAGCTTATAGATATATTATGGAAGTTTCTTTTTGTAGGATCTTCGATATCCGTTAAATACGAATTATTAGAGAATGTCAATAATTCAACATTGGGATTTGTTTTTGATTCTTTACTAAAAAAATTGTTCTTAGAAATTGACACAACATATGTCTTCAATTCTGGATTAAGTGAAGACTCATTAACGAAAGCAACTTTGGACAATTCTTCATAGCCTTTTATATTTTTCGAAGAAAGGCCAATCAAATTCCCTTTGTCGTCGTAATCTAAACTGATGTTTTTTAGGTCTCTGATTTTATTCTTCTCTAGTTTACTTTTTAGATAGAAAATCGAATCTTTAAATGGCAAAAGAGTTGGATCCATAAGAGATAGCGTATAAAAGAATTGCAATTCTATTGGGAATAGTGGATTTAAAATTCTGTTGGTATTGTTATCAATTAATTGAGTCTTTTGAAGTATTTTAATTGTTGATTTGTTTAAGGAGTCTTGCAAGATTAGTTGACGCTTTAACTCAGTAACTATGCTATTTGTTTGTTGGTTGATGATTTCAAATTTTCTTAACGATTGGTCGGCTTTGCTTATTATTGTTTTATACTCATTTTCTCGTTTAAGAGACTCTTCTTTTTCTTTTTTTTCTTGAGAAATCTTATTATCAAGTTCAGTAGTATTTTTTTGGAATTCATTTGCAAGTGTAAAAATGGAAGAGATTATAAGGAATACTATAACTAATTTCCCCCATCCCGTAACTTTATCTCCTTCTTTGGTCTTTGTCAAAACCCCTAATAATCCTAAAGTAAATGTTGCAATACTGATTATGATACTTAGAAATAACTGATAGTTCATCATAAGGAATGATGTTATTCGGTAAGAATTTAATAATAACACTATATTTTGTGGTAGGAAATTAGCGAAGAAAAGCTTAAAGACTCTAACTTTTTTAAAAGTTATGATACTCGCTCAACTTATGGCGTATTTCTTTCTTCATCAACTTCCATAATTTTACCAGATGCAATACAAAGTAGCCATTTTTCTTTTCAACGAAGTTGAGGTACTGGATTTTGCAGGGCCGTTTGAAGTCTTCAGTATAGCAGGATTACGAACCATGACTGTAGCACCATTTGATGTTTTCACTATTGCACAGTTTGAAACCATCGAAGCAAGAAATCATTTAACCATCAAACCAACATACACATTTGCAACAGCACCCACTGCAGATATCATTCTTATTCCCGGCGGCGGTGGGCGCCATGCAGATGGAACTCCATTTGGCAGCAGAAGAGAAATGAACAATCCCATTGTGCTTAACTGGGTAAAGGAACAGGCAGCACAGGCGAAGTTGGTATTAAGTGTTTGCACCGGTTCGCTCATTTTAGGGAAGGCTGATTTGCTCGAAGGATTAAAAGCAACCACGCACTTCAAAGCAATTGATGCATTAAAAGAAATTTCAACAAATATTCATGTAAAAGAAAATGTACGTTTTGTTGATAATGGAACAATCATAACATCAGCAGGAATTTCTGCCGGCATTGATATGAGTTTGTATACTGTTGGTAAATTATTTGGTAAAGAAACGGCTGATGAAACCGCTGCCTACATGCAATACGATTATTGGACATCCTGATCATCAAACAATGGCATCCGTACAACTCCTTTCAGCTACACATCAACTCATCATTCATTCCCATTTTTATTTTTATGGAACTGCTGCCAGTGAAGTATTAGCCAAACAAATTGCCACAGATATTGAACAGCACTGGAACGAACCCAATGCAACAATTCAATACAAGGGAAAAATTTATGAAGTAGTGTTTGATGTAAAAGGTTTCTATGATCCGCAATTGCAACCCGAAACAGTCTGGTACAATACCGATCCCAAATTATTTTTCTTCCGCATTGAAGAATATTCACCACTTGATATTTCGTTTGTTGATGGTATTGGCAGCAACACCGGATTTTTCAAGCTGTCTAATCTCCTGCAAACATCAACAACCGCAGCACATGAATACGGACACATGATTGGTTTGCATCATCCGCAACAACTTGATATAAGAGGACAGAAAACACCGGGCATCATGTATCCACGTGGCACACTATGCGATCCGCATTTTCAATACGATCCGTCGGCAACACCTGGACAAAAAGGTGGCACTTTGGATCCAAAGCATCGCAAAGTATTAACAGAGGATATTCAACAACTCAAACTGCACAAACTCAATTTTGATGATGGCGATTTTGCCGTTCTTGGAGATTTTACCAGTATTTATCACGCACATTACCTGTCAACAGAATAATCCATTACATTTAGCCCACATTTTATCATCATAATTAAATCTATGAGCGTATTACAGGTTCAGGATCTCAAAAAAACCTACGGAAAAATTCAGGCATTGAAAGGCGTATCCTTCGAAATACCAAAAGGTGCGGTGTTTGGTATTCTTGGCCCAAATGGAAGTGGTAAAACAACCATGCTCAGTATCATCCTCGATGTATTGAATGCAGACAGTGGAACTTACTCTTGGTTTGGTAAACCTGCTTCACCCGATTTACGAAAGCATATCGGTTCCTTACTTGAAACGCCGAATTTTTATCATTACTTATCCGCAAAAAATAATTTAAAAATCACCAACAGCATCAGTGGTCGTGGCGATAAAGCGGCGATAGACAGTGTTTTGCAGAAAGTGAAATTATACGAACGCCGTAACAGCAGATTCAGCACCTACAGTTTGGGTATGAAACAACGGTTAGCCATAGCCGCTGCACTGCTCGGCGATCCGCAGATACTTGTACTCGATGAACCAACCAACGGATTAGATCCCGTTGGTATCATGGAAATTCGTGAACTGATTATTGATCTCAGCAAAAAAGGACATACCATCATCATGGCAAGTCACCTGCTCGATGAGGTAGAAAAAGTTTGTACCCATGTAGCTATTTTAAAATTGGGAACGTTAGTTACTTCCGGTTCGGTGGAAGATGTCTTGGTTGATGAAGATGTGGTGGAAATTGGTGCTGCAGACATAGAGCAGTTAAAAAGAGCTCTCAGCAATTATCCCGGCATAACATCCACTACACATAACGCACAAACAATGCAACTTCATTTTCCAAAAGGAACTGCCAGTGCAGAAGAAGTGAACCGTTATTGTTTCAATCAGGGTATTGCATTGCAATATCTCGCCATTAAGAAAAAACGGTTAGAAGAAAAATTCTTTGAACTCACCGGTAATTAACCTTACTCATCAACAATCTATTTATGCTTCATTTATTCAGAACAGAGTGGCTTAAAATAAAAAACTATCCCGGCTTTTGGTGGATCATGGCTATTACAGTATTGTCGTACCCCGGTATCAATGGCATGTTTTATACCATATACAAACAACAAACTGCCAATACAAAATCTGCAGCACAGATGTTGAAAATGCTCATTGGTAATCCGTTTGAATTCCCGGAAGTGTTCCGTACCACTGCTTTTGCTTCTTCCATGTTTGTGATTATACCTGCTATATTGGTGATCATGCTCATCACGAATGAGTATACTTATAAAACCAACCGGCAGAATGTAATTGATGGCTGGAGCAGAAACGAATTTCTGATTGCAAAGTTTTTAAACGTAGTGATTATTTCAGTCATTGTGATTGCACTTTATCTGCTCGTTACACTTTCCATTGGTTTCAGTACAACCGGTGCCGATGTGAAAAATAAATTTCAATTAGCCAATTATACAGCACTCTTCAGCCTGCAGACCTTTGCTCAACTTTCATTTGCATTTCTGTTAGGCCTTTTAATTAAACGGGCCTTTATAGCGTTGGGTGTTTTTATTTTTTATAAAATTATTGTGGAGAACATTGCTGCTGAATTGCTCAATAAATATGTGCATGCAGATACCGGTCGGTTTTTACCAACGGAATCATCTGATATGTTAACCCCAGTACCTGCATTTCTCGGCAGACTCGATCCCAAAGTGTATGATCATGCACTGGGTTTAATTAATCAGCAGGTATTTATTACCATCGGCTACCTGTTCATTTTCTGGGGATTGGTTTTCTGGATTTATAAAAAACGTGACCTTTAATCATCATGAAAAAAATTACAACTATACTTGTTGGCTTGCTGCTCTGCACATCAGTACTCCCTGCACAGAATATCAGTACTGTTATTAAAACTGAAGCATTAAAAATGGCAAAGGCATTGGCAGCGCTGGATCTGGATACCTATGCTTCCTTCACCTATCCAACCCTGCTGGAAGAAAAAGGAAGCAAAGAAAAAATAAAACAAGGAGTTGATTCAGTTGAAAAGTATCGTAAAGATTTTGGGTTAAAGGTCAAGTCAATCATCATTGGTAATCCTTCTGAAGTAATTACACACAACGGTATCATGCAATGCACCTTACCTCAAACCATCAACATCGAAATTATGATGGGTTCAATGGAAGCAGAAAGTACATTGATCGGCTTGTCAAAAGACGGAAAGATCTGGTATTTTGTAGATGCCATGCTGTACAAACAAAAAGATGCAAAAGCAAAATTGCCTGAATTGAGTCCAAAGCTGGTAATACCTGCACCCAAACAGCCTGTGATTAAATCAAACGATGCCCCGAAAAATTAAGGAATCAGTTCAGCTAAAGCTGCTTCAAGTGTGGGATAGGTAAACTGAAATCCCTGCTTTTGAATTTTTGCTGAACTGACCGTTGTGCTTTTAAGTACTTCAATACTCATTTCACCAATCAGCATTTTTAAAAAGATCGAAGGAACATGTGCAGATAGATATGCATTCTTCCTCATTTTTTTTGCCAGCGAAATGGTTAGGTTTTTATTACTTACAGGGGCCGGAGCAACTGCGTTAAATGCTCCATTCATTTCCGGGTGTTCCATAGCATACTCATACATTCTGCAAAGATCATGTATATGCACCCAGCTGATCATTTGCTCACCTGTACCTAAAATTGCTGCCACACCAAATCGCAGAGGAGTTTTAAATTCTTTAAACGCACCGCCTTCGTTGCTGAGCACAATACCTGTTCTCAGTTTAACCAAACGGATACCCATAGCCGCAATTGGTTCTGCAGAAGCTTCCCAGTCTTTGCAGGTTTCTCCAAGAAAATCGGGTGATGACGGATCGCTTTCAACAAATGGTTGACCATTATCGGGCCCGTACCATCCAATGGCCGATGAACTGATAACAGCCTGTACATTATTAGGAATTTCTTTCAACGCTTTTGCCAGCAGGTTGCCACCATCAATTCTACTGTCACGGATTTCTTTTTTTCTGGCAGTTGTCCAACGCTTATCTGCAACACCTGCACCGGCAAGATGAATAATATAATCGCTCTCAGCAATTGCTTTTTCATCAATCAAACCTTTTGACGGGTCCCATGTTGCATAACGGATCCCTTCTTTTACAGATGGGCGTGCAGAGCGGCTGAGAATAAGAATGGCATGGCCTTTGGCGGATAAATAGTTGGAAAGTGCATTGCCGATAAGTCCCGATCCGCCTGTTATACAAATTGTTGCCATGGTTGGTTGATGAATTTTTATTAAATAATATGCAATTTAATTTTTAACTGCATCTTGTAACCGAAATGTCTGCTTTCAACGTAATTTTAAGAACGAATAATCAACGAAATATGAAGTCGCTTAAAGCACTTGCTCTCATCGTCCTCTTTGCATCTGCACTAATGGTTGGCCATGCGCAGCGTATTTATTATTCAGAACCTGACCGTGACGATCTGCGTCAGCTCCGTTTTGAAATACTTGGAAAATACAATTCCAACTTTCTGGTATATAAAAACAACCGCTCCCGCCACGTTGTTGCTGTATACGATGCAGAGATGAAATTAACCGAAAAAGTAGATCTGGATTTTATTCCCGACCGCATTATTAACATGGATCTGTTTGCACATCCGGATCATATTTCACTGGTATATCAGTATCAGAAAAAAAATGTGGTGTATTGCATGGGTGTGATGTTAGATGGTAATGGTAAAAAAATCGGCGAGCCTCTCCAGCTCGATACAACTGAAATAGGTGTGTTTAATGATAATAAAATTTACAGCACCATCATGAGCGATGATAAAAAGAAACTCATGATTTTTAAAATGAAAAACAAACAGTGGGATGATTTTTATGTGCAAACGCTGTTGCTGGGCAGCAACCTGATCCCTTTGAGACGTGCAGGCTTTGGATATCATCTTGAAAATTCAAAAGAATCTATTGCCGATTTTTATCTGGATAATGACGGTAACTTCTTATTCAGCCATGTAACAAGACCGGCAGCAAGAGAATACATCAACAAAGCCAAGCTTGTTGTGTTACCGGCTTATGAAGATTCTGTAAAGAAATTTGATCTTACCTTAAACAAAGTATTTCTTGAAGAACTGCGTATTAAAGTAGATAATGTAAACGGCCGATACATTTTAACATCACTCTATTCAAAAGCCAAAAGAGGAAATATTGACGGATTGTTTACTGCCATCGTTAATAAAGATTTACAGGGAACAGATATTGAAAAGGCAATTGAGTTTAATGATGAATTCCGCACATTGGCAAAAGGTGATAACAGTGCAAGGCTTGCTTTTAATGATTATTATCTCAAACACCTGATTGTAAAAAAAGATGGCGGTGTGCTGATAACAGGCGAAAGTACATACGGCAGTAACCGTGGCAGCAATTACAGCCGGTGGGATAATCCCTTTATGTGGGGTAACCCCTGGGGGCCGGGAAGTTATTACGGCTGGAGCCCATGGAACAACTGGGGTATGGGAGGCTGGGGCATGGGCGGATGGGGCTCACCTTGGGGAGGTGGATGGAACAACAACAATCAAACAAGATATTTTACAGATAATGTCATGATCCTTTCGCTTGATAAAGAAGCCAACATGCAATGGAATAATGTGATTGCAAAATCTCAGTTCGACGATAATACAGATAATATGCTCAGTTACCAGATTATGAATAACGGAGCTGAATTATTGTTTCTGTACAATGAATGGAGCAGACGCAACCCGCTGTTGAATGCACAATCACTCGACCCCGGGGGTAAAGTGAGCAGAGAACCTCCGCTCAAGAGTCTGGATAAAGGGTTTGAATTTATGATTCGTTTTGGCAAGCAGGTGAGCTCACGTGAAATGCTGGTACCGTGCATTTACCGCAATGCCTTCAGCTTTGCACGGATTGAATTTTAAAACCGCATTTGCAGCAGTAATTTATTTGGTTAAGTGAATTTCTTTCGGAATGTTTGTGCTTTAATTTAATTACTGCTGTGGTTCGTTTTTTTTCTGGCAATAACCCGTTTAACGTCATCATTCTTTTTTTTCTGGGCATCTTTATCAAGCTGCCTTATTTTATTACGCCGGTTATTCCGCAGCCAAGTGAAACCGATGGTTTTTTGTACATCCAGTTATTGAATACCCTGCAGCAAACCGGCAACTCTTTTCCCACTATCTATCCCATACTGGCTTATGTACTTTTATTTACACAGGCCATTACTTTCAACGGACTGATTAATAACCAAAAATTATTTGCCACACCACATTATCTGCTGGCACTTGCTTATCTGGTTATTACCAGTGTTGTACCTGAATGGAATGTACTTTCTCCTGTGCTGATCATTAATACCATTATGGTGTGGGCCTGGCCACGTATGGTTGGCTTGTACAATCATCCCAGCCCTAAAACAGTTTTATTCAATATCGGATTTGGTTTTGGGTTGACTTCTTTTTTTTATTTCCCATCTGTTTATCTGTTGTTGTTGCTGATCATTGCACTTTTGCTGTTCAGGCCATTCTATCTCACTGAGTGGTTGCTTGCTGTACTTGGAATTCTTACACCGTTTTATTTTTTGCTGGTGTATTTTTTTGTTTGGGACCGTTGGGAGATGGCAGCCGAGCTGATTCCCCAACTGGTTTTAAAATTGCCTGATGCAACCTTCGATTGGAAATTCTGGATTGAATTCGGGCTCATCAGTTTTGCACTTGTTATTGGGTTGTTGATGGGGTTGAAGTTTTCTGCACGTATGCTTGTGCAAACCAGAAAAAGCTGGAACTACATGATTTTTTACCTCATCATAGCTCTCATTATCCCTTTTGTAAACAGCTCGGCAGGTTTATCGCACTGGATACTGGCGGTTGTGCCGGTGAGTCTTTTTCATGCAGCCTTTTATTATTATCCCAAAAAGAAAAATTTTGCAGAGCTTATTTTGTGGCTGCAGCTCATCTGGATTGTATCAAATTATGTTGTACTTAACAGCAGGTAATAAGCATTCCTTACCTTTGCCCTTCAGCTCATCAATCCCGGCTTTTCTGATTTTAAGAGGAGTTGAGATTTAGCTGAACAGGCAAGAACTTAAAATTTATTACGGATGAAATTTGGAATTGTAGTTTTCCCCGGCAGCAATTGCGACAGAGATATGCAGGATGCGTTGCAGAACGATCTTAATCAGGAAGTGATTATGTTGTGGCATAAAGACAAAGACATCAGCATGTTTTCAACGGATGATTGTCTGGTGTTACCTGGCGGATTTTCTTACGGCGATTACATGCGTTGTGGTGCCATTGCAAGATTCAGCCCAATGATGCAAAGCGTAATTGGCTTTGCACAAAAAGGGGGTAAAGTGCTGGGTGTTTGCAACGGGTTTCAGATCCTGTGCGAAAGCCAGCTGCTTCCCGGTGTACTGTTACGTAATGCAAACCAGAAATTTATTTGTAAAAATGTATACCTCACCGGCGTGGGTGGTACAGCCTTGAAAATTCCTATTGCACATGGCGAAGGGAGATATTATGCAGATGAACAAACCCTCGATTCACTGGAAGTAAACGGGCAAATTATATACCGTTATTGCGATGCCGAAGGAAATATCACGGCTGAAGCCAACCCGAATGGTGCCATCCGCAATATTGCCGGTATCTCAAACAAAGAAGGCAATGTGTTTGGTATGATGCCCCACCCCGAAAGAGCATCCAGTGCCATTCTTGGCAATACAGACGGCCGGAAAATTCTGAATACTTTGTTAATCAATGCTGCTGTTACAATCTGAGCAGTTTCGATATTCGTAAATAAACTGTAAAATTTTGGTTTCAGGCTTCTGCCTGAAGTTTGAAAAGAATTTGGATGCAACTTTGCAAACAGGATTAATAAAAACCAGTATGAAAAAAATAATCACATCTCTCACTGCTCTCATCATTGCTTTTGCTGCTTTGGCTCAAAGTGGTACCAAAGTAAAATGGGATTATACAGTAAAAAAAATAGGCGATAAGAAATATGAAATCCGGATGGTGGCTAATATACAGCCGGGTTGGCATTTATACAGTCAAACGCAGAGTGCTGATGCAATTGCTTTACCAACAACTATTACGTTTGCAAAAAATCCATTGCTCACCATTGCAGGTAAACCTAAGGAAGTGGGTAAAGTGATTGATACATACGATAAGGCAACTCAATCCCGGTCACGTTTTTATTCAAACAAAGTAGAGTTTGTACAGGTGGTTGTTGTAAAAGGTAATGTAAAAACTGCTGTTGCAGGTGATGTGGAGTTTATGGTATGTGATGACAAGCAATGTTTGCCGCCTGATAAAACAAAATTTACCGTTAAGTTAGAAGGATAACTATTTGATCCCGTCTTATAAAAGACGGGATTTTTAAAATCAATTCTTATGAGATCAGCAATACTACTCACACTATTTTTTATCTGTGGTTTTTCACCCCTTTTTTCTTCAGCCCAGGATTCTTCTGTTGTTGTATGGAGTGTAACAGCAAAAAAAACCGGCAACAATGTATTTGACTTACAGTTTTCCGGTAAAATAAAACATGGTAAGTTTCTTTATCTGTTTGCTAACAAGGAGACAGGATTAGATTCTATCGCTATCAACTTTCCTGATAGTGCGATTATTAAGAATGGCGTACTGCAAAATATAGATGGAAGTAAATCTTATACTGATCCTGTTTTTGATCTGCAGCCTGTAACAGTTGCAGAAGGAGAAGTAAAGTTTTCGCAGCAAATTACCATTAACGGCTCCGTTCCTGCGTTGTTAAAAGGCACCATCGTATTTGCTACAGGTTCAAAAGAAGAATTTCTCCCAGCTCAGGAAGCACCTTTCGAAGTGGCATTGGAAGGCGGTGTTTCACAAGCAGCACGGATTAAGATCAATTCGATTGATTTAAGTAACACCGTCAGCAATTGTGGTGATGAGGGAACGGAAGGAAAAAGTTTGTGGGGAATATTTTTATTAGGACTGGTTGGTGGTTTTATTGCATTGCTTACTCCCTGTGTATTTCCATTGATTCCGTTAACCGTATCGTTCTTTACCAAGCGCAGCGGTTCAAAGGGCAAAGGAATCCGTAATGCATTGTTATATGGCTTCTTTATTTTCATTATCTATATCTTATTAAGTCTGCCGTTTCATTTACTCGATCAAACCGATCCGGAGATACTGAATAATATCTCCACCAATGTATGGCTCAATATCATCTTCTTTGTAGTGTTTATTGTTTTTGCCATTTCGTTCTTTGGGTACTTTGAAATAACACTGCCGGGCAATTTTGCCAACACTGCCGATTCTAAAGCAAGTGTGGGCAGTTTTCTGGGTATCTTTTTTATGGCACTTACATTGGCTATTGTTTCATTTTCCTGTACCGGTCCCATTCTTGGTTCATTGCTTGCCGGTGCACTTACAAAAGATGGTGGTGCCATGCAACTCAGCTTTGGTATGGGTGGTTTTGGCTTGGGACTGGCCCTCCCGTTTGCATTGTTTGCCATGTTTCCTAACTGGTTACAATCATTACCTAAAAGTGGTGGCTGGTTAAACACAGTGAAAGTGGTGCTTGGTTTTTTAGAACTGGCAATGGCAGTAAAGTTTTTAAGCAATGCCGATCTGGTAAAACAATGGCATCTGTTACCCAGAGAAATCTTTTTAGGCATTTGGTTGGTGATTGGTATTTTGCTTGTTTTATATCTTTTAGGTTTTATCCGTTTCCCGCATGATGATAAAAAAGTAAAAGTGGGGCCTATTCGCTGGACTTTCATAGTACTCTTTGCAGCGTTCACCATTTATATTGCTCCGGGAGTTACCAATACCAAGTGGGCGAATCTTTCACTCATCAGCGGGTTTCCTCCGCCATTGTGTTATAGCGTATACAGTCATCCGGTAAATTGCGAAAGCTCATTGGAGCCATTACGTGACTATGAAGAAGCATTGGCATTGGCAAGAAAAGAAAACAAACCATTGTTGATTGATTTTACCGGCTGGGCCTGTGTAAACTGCCGCCGCATGGAAGAAAATGTCTGGACCAACCCTGAAGTGCTGGACCTGATGAAAAATAAATTTGTGGTGGTGTCTTTATATGTAGATGAGCGGAAGGTTTTACCCTCTGCCAAGCAACAGACATTTACGACTAAAAACGGAACCATCAAACAAATCATTACAGTGGGTGACCAATGGGCTACTTTCCAGAGTGAGAACTTTAATGCAGTAGCTCAACCACAGTATGCAATCATTGGTTTAGATGAAACAGCATTAACCAAAACAAAAGGATACACACCGGGTGCTGCTGAATTTAAATTATGGCTGGAATGTGGAATAGATGCTTTTGAAAAGAAAGGAAAGTAATCGTCTGATTGCTTTGATTTTGTAACCGATACAACAACTGAGTTTATAACAGATAAATAAAAACCTCCGGTGCTGCGGAGGTTTTAGGTTTTGTCAGGTTCTCTTTTAAGAAAATATGTTTTACAAAGCGATTTGTTTTTCCATCATCATTTTACGCATGTTAATGAGCCCGTAACGCATGCGGCCCAGTGCAGTGTTAATGCTGCAGTTGGTGAGCGATGCAATTTCTTTAAAACTCAAATCGGCATAATGACGAAGGACGATCACTTCACGTTGTTCTTCGGGCAACAGATCCAGCATCCGGCGGATACGGTCATAACTCTGGTTTTTCATCATCTTTTCTTCAGCATTTTCATTACTGAAATTTAAGACTTCAAAAATATCGTGGTTATCACTTGTTTTAATGGTAGGCGTACGCTTTACCCTGCGGAAATGATCTACACATAAGTTATGTGCTATCCTCATAGCCCAGGGTAAAAATTTCCCTTCCTCTGTATAGCGGTTGTTACGGAAGGTGTCAATCACCTTGATAAACATATCCTGAAACAGATCCTCTGCCAGGTACTTGTCTTTTACAAGGAGGAAAATGGAGGTGTAGAGCTTGTCTTTATGACGAAGCACTAAAGTTTCCATAGCTTCAGCTTCACCGTCTTTAAACAGATGAATGAGCTGTTGATCAGTAAATTGTTGATACAGGCGCATACACTTCTACAGTTGATGGTTTTCAATAAAGGATTCCAGCGATTTAAAAACTGAAAATGTTAGGTAGAAGTTGTAGCTATAGGCGAAAGAAATATTTTGGGTTCGATTTGATATTGAATTTCAGAATAAAAATAATAGAAAAAACTCAATCTGCAAACATTCAGAATTATTTAACGTACTAGCACGCAGCATACATATGGTATTTTCACGGCTCCGCCTACGGACCCATTTCCTGCAGCTGTTGATCCTTTAGGCCAAAATGGGAGATTTTCCTTCTTCACACGCATCACAGCAATCTGTTTATCAGTTACATTTGTTGGCTTATGAGTACTGAGGTTCAACAGCAAAAAAGCAAGCTTTCTGCATCTCTGCAAAAAGACGATATCTATATTAAAGGGGCAAGAGTACACAATCTCAAAAATGTATCGGTTCATATTCCACGTAATCAATTTATTGTAGTAACAGGTGTTTCGGGCAGCGGTAAGTCATCTTTAACCATTGATACACTGTATGCCGAAGGCCAGAGACGTTATGCAGAAAGTTTAAGTGCGTATGCAAGACAGTTTCTGAACCGAATGAATAAGCCCGATGTGGATTTCATCAAAGGATTATGTCCGGCTATTGCTATTGAACAAAAAGTAATTACCCGAACACCACGCAGTACCGTGGGCAGTATGACGGAGGTATATGATTATCTCCGCTTGCTCTTTGCCAGGATTGGCAAAACAATTTCTCCTGTAAGCGGTAAAGAAGTAAAGAAAGATGATGTGGCCGATGTGGTAAAAGCCATCAGCGAACAAAAAGAAGGTACTAAGATTTTAATGCTGGTAAAATTCCCTGTGCATGCAAAACGGAATATAAAGGAAGAATTAAATATTCTGTTGCAGAAAGGGTTTACAAGAGTGTATGCTAAAAAGCAATCAGCGAAAAATAAAAAACAGGAGCCGGGTGAAATTTTGCACATTGAAGATTTGCTTGAACAAACAGAGAAAGCGTTGAGTGAGCTGTTTAAAAGTAAAGAATCTGCAACGGTCGTTTATGTATTGATTGACCGTTTGGTAAGCAGAACATTTGAAGAAGATGAATTGCATCGTATTGGCGATAGTGCAGGCACTGCTTTTTTTGAAGGGGAAGGAGAGCTGTATCTTGAAATGGGCGATAAAGAGTTTGTACATTTTTCTAACCGCTTTGAACTGGATGGAATAAAGTTTGAAGAACCTGTTCCTAATTTATTTTCATTTAACAATCCTTATGGTGCGTGCCCCGTATGCGAGGGCTTTAGCCAGATACTTGGCATTGATGCAGATCTGGTGATACCGGATAAAAGTTTAAGTGTGTATGAAGGTGCAGTTGCGCCATGGAAAGGAGAGAAGCTTGTTTGGTGGAGAGATCAGTTTGTAAAGGCAGCTGCAAAATCAGGGTTTCCTGTGCACAAAGCTGTAATGGATTTAACAGCTGAACAATACAATCAACTCTGGAAAGGTATTGGCACTGCACTTGGCATAGATGATTTTTTTAAAGAGGTAGAACAGAATTTATATAAAGTACAGTATCGTGTTTTGTTAAGCCGCTACCGTGGCAGAACACTTTGTACAGAATGTGAAGGTTATCGCTTGCGTAAAGAAGCTTTGTATATAAAGGTGGGCGATAAACATATTGGTGAACTGTGCGAAATGCCCGTAAGAGATTTGAAAGTTTGGTTTGATGCATTAAAGCTCAGTGAGTACGATAAAGAAGTTGGCAAACGTATTTTACTAGAAATTGATAACCGTATCCAAACACTGCTGAAGGTTGGTCTTGGTTATCTCACACTAAACCGACTGGCTAACAGTTTAAGCGGAGGCGAAAGTCAACGTATTCAACTCACCCGTTCTTTAGGAAGTAATCTCACCGATTCATTATATATTCTTGATGAACCATCCATTGGTTTGCATCCCAGAGATACTGCCAATCTTATCACTGTTTTAAAAGAGCTCCGCAATCTGGGAAATACGGTTGTAGTTGTTGAGCATGATGAAATGATGATGCGTGAAGCCGATCATATTATTGATATGGGCCCGCTTGCCAGTCATCTCGGAGGTGAAGTTATTGCCGAAGGAAATTATGATGCCATCATCAGCAATAAAAAAAGTCTCACCGGAAAATATCTTAGCGGCGAGAAAGTGATTGATGATTTTGGAAAACCACGTAAATGGAACCGCAGTATTAAAGTAGAAGGAGCAAGACAACACAACCTGAAAAATATTACTGTAGAGTTTCCATTAAATGTGTTGTGTGTAGTAAGTGGTGTAAGCGGCAGTGGTAAAACAACGTTGGTAAAAAATATTTTATACCCTGCATTAAATAAACTCAAAGGTGAGTTTGGCGATAAAGCCGGTATGCATAAACAACTGAGTGGTGATATTGAGTCCATTGCCCAGCTGGAAATGATTGATCAAAACCCGATAGGGAAAAGCAGCCGCAGTAATCCTGTTACCTATATCAAAGCATACGACGAAATAAGAGATGTGTTTTCATCGCAGCCTTTAAGTAAGATCAGAGGATTTATGCCCAAACATTTTTCGTTTAATGTTGATGGCGGAAGATGTGATGCATGTAAGGGTGAAGGTGAACAGGTAGTAGAAATGCAGTTTCTTGCAGATGTGCATTTAACCTGTGAAGTATGCGCAGGTAAACGTTTTAAAGAAGAAGTGCTGGAAGTAAAGTACAATGATAAAAGTATTCATGATGTACTGGAGATGAGTGTAGATGAAGCGTTGGAGTTTTTCCGGCTCGAAAAAGATCTGGTTAAAAAACTTACTCCGCTTGCAGACGTAGGATTGGGATACATTAAACTGGGTCAGAGCAGTGATACGTTGAGTGGCGGTGAAGCTCAACGTGTAAAGCTTGCTTCTTTTCTTGGCAGGGGAAACGGACAGGGAAACATCCTGTTTATTTTTGATGAGCCAACCACAGGATTACATTTTAATGATATCAATAAGCTGCTGAAGAGTTTTCATGCACTCATTGAAAAAGGTCATTCAGTGATTGTGATTGAACACAATACCGACGTCATTAAACGGGCCGATTGGCTCATTGATCTGGGCCCCGAAGCAGGTGATGGTGGAGGTGAAATTGTTTACACCGGCCTTCCTTCAGGAATAATCAATCATAAAAAAAGCCGTACTGCCACATATCTCATTTAATAAACAATCACTGTTTGATCCTGTTTTGTTCCTGCTGCATCACTTAAGATGATGCGATAGGTTCCTTTGGGCAAATGGCTGATGTTTATTTCAAGTTTAGATGGCAAGCGATCGTATGTAAACTGATCGGCTCTTTTTCCTGACGATGTAAAAATGGCAATGCTTACAGGCGCCTGTACTGCTGAAGCTTCAACCATAATATGTAATTGAGATGAGACAGGATTTGGATACACTGTGAATTTTTTCACTGTATTGCGACTCATTAACTCTGTAGAGGAGTAATAAATTGCTCCATTACTTTCTTTGGCAGTAATGCGGTAATAGACTGTTCCGTTTGGCGGAAAACTGTCTGTATATGCATATTGCTTAATGGCCTCGTTTGAAACTTTTGAAGCAAGATTGGATACTATTCTCCAATTTCTTGCATCTGTGCTTCTTTCAATATCATAACCTGTAATCTGAAACTCATCACTTACAGTCCAGCTCAATTGTGCCTGTTGTTTTGCATTTGCTTTTACTAGAAACGACTGAAATTTTACTGCCAGAACACCTAGTGCAAAACCATTGGGAGAAATGCCTGATGCTGCACTTGCAAACGCCGGACCTACGATGGTTCCGCTTGTGCCCTGATATTTATTGACGTTTCCTATCTTAATAACAGATGAAGGAGATCCGGTGCTGGTAATGTATCCGTTGGGGTAAATGTTTACAGATGATGCTGATCCCAGCTCAAGTTTTCCTCCCGGGTCAAAATGCAATCTCCCGAAAACCCGGATAGCTAAATTGGGTGCGTTACTGTAAATGTTTGTTTTAACTGTAATGGTAATACCTGCAGGAACTAATACGGTATCTCCATTTTGCGGTATTCCGGATGGGCTCCAGTTGCTGCTTACAACCCAACCTTGTCCCGTATTACTAATAGCAGTGCGTATAGTTGCCTCGCCATGCTGGAATAAAATGAGGAATAGTAAAACAGTAAAAATTGTTTTCATGGATAGTGGATTTGGAATCATAAAATTAAGTGTAACTACTTAAATAAACAAGGTAGATATCACTACCCTGAAAATAAGAGTATTTGTTCCTTCAATCCCGTAATTGTACTATGGTAACAGGTAAATCAACCGAATAAGAAAATAAAAAGGGAAGTGGCTGACACGAAAAATCCCTCTCAAGTGAAAGGGATTTATACAAGTCAAATAAAAATACAGATGAATTATCGTAAACGGTCCATGCTTTTAATCAGCTGCTCATCCTTTCTGATACCCATCCATGCAAGAATGAAAAAGACGGGTATGGCAAATGATAATACAGATGTTAATGTAAAATTGCCTTCCAGATATTGTTTGGTTTGCATAAAGTAAACAACCAGTGCAACAAGCTGAAGCAGTAAGCCTCCTAATGAAAGTTGTATTTGCAACCTTCGGTTTTTAAATAAAAAAAGCGCAGCAAGTGCAAGTAAAGAAACTGCAACTGCAAGTATCAGCAACAGGAAACTGGACGTGCCTTTTAATTCAGCAAACAGATTGTTGTCTTTGTTACCGCTGTAAAAAGACCACTTTAAGCTTGCCAGCGAACATGCTGCAGCAAGTAATAACCAGATGCTTTGTATTCGTTGAATCATAACAATGAATTTAATTTAACAACAAAGGGCAGCATCAATTAACCCAGTTCAGGGTACAGCGGAAACTGCTCCATAAATGCCTTTACTTCTTTTTGAATAGACGCAAGCATCATTTCATCATCCGCATTCATCAAACTGCGATCAATTACATCAACAACAAAGTCCATGTGCTCTTCTTTCATGCCTCTGCTTGTAATAGCTGCAACACCTGTACGGATACCGCTTGTTACAAACGCACTTTTATCATCAAACGGAACCATGTTTTTGTTGGTAGTAATTTCGGCTTTGCCCAACACCTGTTCTGCTTTTTTACCACTGATGTTTTTATTACGGAGATCAATCAGCATTAAATGATTATCGGTGCCGTCAGAAATTAATTTGTAATCTCTGCTTACAAATGCTTTTGCCATAGCCTGTGCATTCAACTGCACCTGTTTGGCATAAATTCCAAAATCATCCGTAAGTATTTCACCAAATGCAACAGCCTTCGCTGCAATTACATGTTCTAATGGTCCGCCCTGCTGACCCGGGAAAACACCCATGTCAATCAGGTTGCTCATCATGCGTATATTGCCCTTTACATCTTTCAACCCAAATGGGTTTTCAAAATCTTTATGCATGAGGATGATCCCGCCTCTTGGTCCACGTAATGTTTTATGTGTGGTTGATGTTACAAAATGACAATGTTCAAATGGAGAGCTCAA
The DNA here is from genome assembly GCA_022841365.1 of Chitinophagaceae bacterium. Taxonomy (GTDB): domain Bacteria; phylum Bacteroidota; class Bacteroidia; order Chitinophagales; family Chitinophagaceae; genus Lacibacter. The sequence goes on from JALHRP010000028.1 coordinate 28,841, forward strand.
AAAACCTTTTGCTATTAATCCTGCAGGATGCGCCATATCACACAATACAAATGCACCCACTTCATCAGCAACTTTACGAATGCGTGCATAATCCCAATCACGGCTGTAAGCACTGGCACCGCAATAAATTAATTTTGGTTTCAGTGTTCTTGTTTTTTCTTCCAGTGTTTCGTAATCAATTAAACCGGTTTCTTTTACTACACCATAAAAATGCGCTTCATACAATTTACCGCTGTAGTTAACAGGTGATCCATGTGTAAGATGTCCGCCCATGCTTAAATCAAGGCCTAACGTAATATCGCCCGGTTTTAAAATAGCTTGTGTAACAGATGCATTTGCCTGTGCACCGCTATGCGGCTGAACGTTTGCATATTCGCAATTGAAAATTTCTTTTAAACGATCAATGGCTAATTGTTCTGTTTGATCTACAATTTCACAACCGCCATAATAACGGCGACCGGGATAACCTTCTGCATATTTATTAGTTAACACGCTGCCCATAGCCTGCATCACCTGCAGCGATGTAAAGTTTTCTGAAGCAATAAGCTCAATACCGTGCCGCTGACGTTGTAATTCCAGATTGATGAGGTTAAAGATCGCCGTATCTCTTTGCATATTGTGAGGATCGTTTAAAATTGATTGTTAACTGAAAGAACCGAGCCGCAAAAATAAGCCCCGCACTTTTGAGATGGTGGATTGTACAGGTATTTTTTTAAACAACTTTACACCCGTTAAAAATCGGTTTATCTAAAAAGTCCTACTTTAGCCGCTTCGATCAGATCAAGTGATATTATGAAGGCAATTATTCCCGTGGCCGGTGCAGGTACAAAACTCCGTCCACATACATATACTCAACCCAAAGCGCTCATCCCAATTGCTGGTAAAACGGTACTCAGTATCATTATTGAGCAACTGCATGAAGCAGGCATACAGGAATTTATTTTCATAACCGGATATCTTGGTGATAAAATTCAGGACTACATCAAAGAAACCTTTCCTCATATTCAAAGCATTTTCGTTCATCAGGGCGAGCGGCAGGGACTTGGTCATGCCATCTTACTTACCCAACCTCATGTAACAGGCGATGAAGTGGTGATTGTGCTGGGTGATACGGTTTGTGAATATGATATTAAAGAAGTACTCAGCAGCAGCAACTCCATGCTTGCTGTAAAAAAAGTGGATGACCCCCGCAGTTTTGGTGTGGCAGAAATGGATGAAGAGGGAGCTATTTTAAAAGTGGTGGAGAAACCGCAAATCCCCAAAAGTAATATGGCGCTGGTGGGCATTTATAAAATAAAAGAAACGGCCATGATGTACGATTGCCTGGCAATTAATTACAGAGATGGCGTTAAAAACCGGGATGAATTCAGTTTAACTGATGCGCTGCAATGTATGATAGAGAAAGGCGTGTCTTTTCAATCCTTTAAAGTGCTTAATTGGTTCGACTGCGGAAATAAAGATTCCTTGCTTGAATCAAACGCAACATTGCTGAAAAAATTCGGCACATCTGTTTCAGCAGATCACCGGTTTGAAAATGTAATTGTTGTGGAACCTGTGAGCATTGGTAAAAACTGCGAAATCAAAAATTCCATCATTGGTCCAAATGTATCAGTAGGCGATAATACTACCATCAATTCTTCCATCATAAAAGAATCCATCATTGGTTCTTATGCCGATCTGTATGATATTGTGCTTGAAGATTCACTCATAGGAAGTGATACCGAAGTGAAGGGTGAAACAAGGAGTTTAAATATTGGCGATAATACAGAGATTGATCTGGGGTGATGCTTTTCAGATAATCTGCGTCATTGATTTACGGTTGTACTGAATACTTAACACAATCATCTTTCCTTTATGATTATTCATAAAAATAACGACATAAGGAAAGTTATTTATTCCAATAATATTGATTCTGTAACTGAAATGCTCCTTTGTGTTATAATCCCAGAGCTCGTTATGGTTAAAATCCAGACTGTATATATCCTGATAGGTTTTTAATAAAGAGGTTAAGAAATCCTTAGCCCGGTCAGCGTTTTTTGTTTTAAGCTCAGCAATGATTTTCTGCACATCATTGCTGCATTTTTCATGAAAATAGAGCATTGAATTATTTTATTGATAAAAGATGGTCATCTAATTCAATCAGACATTCCTTTTCGTTTTCAATATCTTTCCATCGTTGTTGAATAACATCTTTCTGATCTGAAGAGAAATCTTCAGTTGAATAGAGATAGCCTTCACCAAAGTCATTTAAACTGGCCTGAATCAGGTTGGATATTTTCTTTCGTTCATCAGGAGAAAGGAGTAATATCTGTCGAATGAGTTCTTCCATCTTTTGTTTTTATTTAATTTACAGTTTAAAAGTAAGTCATGACTGGTATATTTTCTAATCGGATCACTCAGCTATTTGAAATTGAAAAACCCATCATACAGGCTGGTATGATCTGGGCCAGCGGATGGCGTTTAGCCAGTGCCGTAAGCAATGCCGGAGCACTGGGAATGATCGGCAGCGGAAGCATGTACCCCGAAGTATTAAGAGAGCACATTCAAAAATGCAAGGCTGCTACATCAAAACCATTTGCTGTAAATGTTCCTTTGTTATATCCTGATATTGATAAACACATTAACATCATCCTTGAAGAAGGCGTAAAAATTATGTTTACCAGCGCAGGCAATCCTAAAACCTGGACATCCACACTGAAAGAAAAAGGAATTACAGTAGTGCATGTAATCAGCAGCAGCAAGTTTGCACTCAAAGCACAGGAAGCAGGTTGCGATGCAGTGGTAGCAGAAGGCTTTGAAGCAGGCGGACATAACGGGCGAGAAGAAACCACCAGCATGGTATTGATACCTGCTGTTAAAAAAGCAGTGAACATCCCTGTAATTGCAGCAGGTGGTATTGCAACCGGCCGTCAAATGCTGGCAGCAATGGTATTGGGTGCCGAAGGGGTGCAGGTTGGCAGCCGTTATGTAGCAAGTGAAGAGGCCAGCAGTCATATCAATTTTAAACAAGCGGTGATTAACAGCAACGAAGGCGATACCGTTCTTACACTGAAGCAACTGGCACCTGTACGGTTAATTAAAAATGAGTTTTACAAACAGGTACAGGAGGCAGAACAAAAAGGAGCTACACCGGAAGAGTTACAGCAATTGCTGGGCAGAGCAAGGGCAAAGAGAGGAATGTTTGAAGGTAATTTGGTAGAGGGTGAACTTGAAATTGGACAGGTGAGTGCATTGCTGGATGATATTTTACCAGCAGGCGTAATTACCAATCATCTCTGGCAATCTTTTCAGGAAGCTTTGGCTAATCCTCTGGGGACCTGATTCATTTCCCTTGCCTGAACAATTTAACAATTCCGGATGTTGTAAGAATTGCTCCAACTATCAGCATTTTGTGTAACTTTATTTTCCTATCATCTCAAAACGATTGTTATGAAGAAATTATTTTTTGTCTCCCTTTTCATGACAGCTGCTTCAGTTGCAGGATATGCAGGAACCGACAAGGGTGGTGAAACAGGCTCGGTTCAGGGAACTATTGTAGATGCAGAAACAAGAAAGCCGCTGGCCAATGTTACGTTTACAGCTACCATTAAAAAAGCATCTTTTCAAAAAGATATTGTAACCGATGCCAATGGCAATTTCAAAATAAATAATGTTCCTGTTGGGGAGCATTCATTGCTCATTGATAAAGTTGGTTACAGGGCTGCTAAGAAAGACGGCATTGTTATTAAAGACGGTGTTGTGTTTAAAGTTGATTTTGAAGTAATAGAAGCAGAAGAGGAAATTCATCAGCCATTCGTTTCGCCCATCACCATTCATTCTTTTTAAACAAGCATATTTCAATAAAAAAACCTCAGCAAGCGTTGAGGTTTTTTTATTGCATTGAATGATCAGGCTTTTCTAAAAGCCCATTTCGCCATTTCTTTTAAGGTTACTTTCTTTCCATATAATAAGATGCCCGTTCTGTAAATTTTTGCGCTGAGCCAGGTGGTAAACAAAAAGCCAATGATGAGTGAAATCATGGAGATACCCAATTGCCACCAGGGAACTCCAAAAGGAATACGGCTCATCATTACAATAGGTGATGTAAATGGAATAATGCTGCCCCAAACCGCAAGTGAACCACTTGGATTTTGAATAGCATTAATCATAATAAAAATTCCCAGAATAATTGGTAATGTAATTGGCAACATCAACGACTGTGCTTCCTGCGGATCTTCGTTTACAACACTACCTACAGCTGCAAATAAGGAAGCATAAAATAAATAACCAAACAGGAAGTAAAAAATAAAGCAGGGGATAATCAATGCCCAGTTTGCACTGAATACAGTTGTTTTTGCCTGCAGTATTTTTAATGCCATCGTGTTATTCTGCGCCATCGAAGGCATTGTTTCATTCATCTTTTGTGCCTGATCTAAAATTTCGGGCGAAATAAATAAACTGCTGAGTGATGAAAGAATAAAAATGAGAATGATCCACAGAAATAACTGCGTTAAACCAACTGCAGCAATGCCAATAATTTTTCCCAGCATTAACTGAAACGGTTTTACACTGCTTACCATCACCTCAGCAATACGGTTCATCTTTTCTTCCATTACTCCACGCATCACTGCAGCTCCGTAAATGAATAATACAATGTAAATGATAAATCCACTGGCATAACCAATTGCAAGTGCCAGCATCTTGTTATCTTCTTTTATCTCCGTTCCTTTTATTTGATACGAACGGTAATTGAGGGCCTCTTTACTTTCGCTCAGTTGTTTAATGGAGTCTAACGTATTTCTGGTAACGCCCCGTTCCATCAATAAACGGTTTTCATTGATTTTCTGAATCTGGTTTTTTATTGCTTCGTCAGTACCTAAGCCCAGCTGTTTTTCCGTGTACAGTCTTACTGAGTCTGCCTTTTGTTGATTGGCAGAATAAACAATAAGTACACCTTCAAATCCCTTGTCTTTATAGTTTTCTTTTGTTACCTGATCAGGATAACCGAAGGCCACTGCAGATCCGTCCTTAAAATTATTCCTGTACAATCCGCTCTGATCGTTTACAGCAATCTTCCGTTGTTCGGTTCCGTTTGCACCAATAAATGCACCACCAAATATGAGTGCAAACATGAGCAGGGGAAACAGAAAAGTTGAAAGCAGAAACGTTTTGTTTCTTACCCTTGTAATGTATTCCCGTTTGATGATGATCCAGATTTTGTTCATATAAGTGAATTAGTTTAATGGTTTATTTTTATCAGCAACCTGATGCTGATTCTGCTCTGCCGTTTATTTCGGCAGATGTGCCCCGTTGAGAAATTAAGCAGTTATGGCTTCAAATTGCCTTGCTGCCGGTGTGCCTTCTACCAATCGAATAAATATTTCGTTGAGCGAAGGAAGTATTTCATGATAAGCCACAATGCCGCTTTGCTGGTTGATGAAATGCATCAATACGTCATTGGATTTATATCCTTCGTTGATTTTAAGTGTAAGATTATTCCCTTCTCTTTTTACAATACTGAAAGAGTTGTGCTCCAAAGCAGTCGGCAACTGATCCACCTCGGCTGTAAAAATATGTTGCTTAAACTGTTGTTTAATTTCTTTTACTGTTCCATCGAGTATTTTATGGCCTTTGTTTACCAATACTATGTGATCGCAGATTTCTTCGACCTGTTCCATACGGTGTGTGCTGAAGATGATGGTAGTGCCTTTCTGAGCCAGGTTATAAATTTCATCTTTTATGAGATTGCTGTTCACAGGATCAAGACCACTGAACGGCTCATCCAGAATTACCAGCTTGGGTTCGTGTAAAACGGTTGTAACAAATTGTAATTTCTGGCTCATTCCTTTTGAGAGATCTTCCACTTTCTTATTCCACCAACTCTGCATTTCAAATTTTTCGAACCACAGTTTTACCTGTGCAAATGCTTCCTGCTTTGGCATTCCTTTTAATTGTGCCAGATACATGGCCTGCTCGCCCACTTTCATTTTTTTGTAAAGACCACGTTCTTCGGGCATATAGCCAATGTTGATAACATCGGTTACAGGATCAAACTTCTTTCCGTTCAGTTGAATACTGCCGGCATCTGGATAAAAAATACCCGTAATCATTCTGATTAACGTGGTTTTGCCGGCTCCGTTTGGTCCCAGTAAACCAAAAATGGATCCTTGCTCAATGCTAAAACTGATATCGTCTACCGCTTTTTGCGAAGAAAAATATTTCTTCAGGTTCTTTATTTCAAGGATTGTACTCATATAGCTGATTAGAGTGTGAGATGATTAATTTGTTACAAGATAGTACCGGAAATTTAAGAAAGGGCTGATGTTTATAAATGGTTAAGTTGCCGGTGAATCATTACAGCCACCCGTTCCCCGTCCATTGCTGCACTTACAATACCTCCGGCATAACCTGCGCCTTCACCGCAGGGGTAGAGGTTTTTTAACTGCGGATGTTGCAATGTATCCGGGTTTCTTGGAATACGCACAGGTGAAGATGTGCGTGATTCAGTTGCAACTACAATGGCTTCATTGGTAAAATACCCCCTCATTTTTTCACCAAAGGCTTTAAAAGCAAGCTGCAGATCTTTAAAAATAAAACCGGGTAATACATCTGCAAGCGATGTGCTGTTTGTTCCGGGCAAATAAGAACAGGAGGGTAAAGATGAGGAGACTTTGTTGTGGAACATGTCTGCCATCCGTTGAGAGGGGGCCACCAGATTTCCACCACCTGCAATAAATGCTTTTTGCTCAATGGCCTGCTGAAACTTCATCAGCAGCAAAGGATCCTGTTCATCTGTATGTATTTTTTGAGTTGACTGTGATTGCTTTCGGAACTCTGCTTTAAAGTAATCGGCTGCATCTTTAACATCAACTGTTACAACCATACCACTGTTGGCAAAAGCATTGTTTCGTTTGGAGGGGCTCCAGCCATTTACAACCAGTTCGCCGGGAGCTGTTGAGGCGGGAGCAATGATACCACCCGGGCACATACAAAAACTAAACACCCCTTTTCCTTGTACCTGCTCAACCAGACTATAAGAAGCAGGAGGTAAAAATGGGCCCCTTCCAACTTCTCCGGGTTTGGGTGTTGAATAGCATCTGTATTGGATCGAATCAATCAACGCCTGTGGATGTTCAATCCTTACACCCAATGCAAAAGGTTTGGCTTCTATAAGGATGTTGTTTTGATGAAGTAATTCAAACAGATCTCTGGCACTATGCCCGGTAGCCAGAATAACAGCATCTGCATATAATACATCTTTGTGGTTTACTTCAATTCCTTTCAGTTCACCATCCCTGATAATTAAATTGGTAAGCTTTGTTTCAAAGTGAATGACTCCGCCACAGGAAAGAATCTGTTCACGCATGGCGGTAATAATCTGAGGAAGTTTATTGGTACCAATATGCGGATGACTTTGATACAGGATTTTTTCATCGGCTCCAAACCGGACAAACAGTTGTAAAATACGATCAATGTTTCCCCGCTTGCTGCTCCGGGTATATAGTTTACCATCACTGTAAGTACCGGCACCACCTTCGCCAAAACAATAATTACTTTCGGGATTAACTTCTCCTTCTTTATTTAATGCAGCAAGATCTCTTCGTCTTGCTCTTACATCTTTTCCTCTTTCTACAATAACAGGTTTAATACCCAGTTCAATTAGTTGAAGAGCTGCAAATAAACCTGCCGGTCCAGCACCTGCAATAATTACCTGATGATTTGCATCATGCACATCTTTATAAATAAACGGAGCCAAGGTTCTTTGCTGTGCAGGTTCATTAATAAAGGCTATTACAGTGAGATTAATCCATGGCTGCTTTCCTCTTGCATCAATGGATTGTTTTATAATGTAATAACCATTAACTGCTTCTTTGTTAACCGAAAGTTGTATTGCAATCTGTTCAGAGATGTTGTCTGGCCCGGCAGCCTGTGAAGGAAGCAGGCGGAGTGTGAGTTGTTGTTGCATGTGTCAGGTATTTAACCTAAAAACAATGATAAGCGGTAAAGGTAATGGTTGTTGATATGGAATTAAAAATAAATCAGATCACAACGAAGCATTTTTTTATCTCCTGAAAACAATCATCTTTTATTAAATTTCTGAAAATATAAGCCGGATATGTTTTCAGTTTTTGGAGGTATATGATTGATTATTAACAATCGAAAAAAAAGAATGTCTCGCTTTTTTTTGATTCCGGAACTTCTCTATTTCTATCTTGTACAGGTAAAACGCAGCAGTAGCAGTGATGCATAAAATTGGCTGCAACTTGATTGAAAAAAACAGCGGAATAAAAAATTTTTTTTTCCACAAAAAGTGTTGATATTCGCTGTCCCCCCAATTTTTTTATAGTGATATTTCAGTATAAAAAGATACCAAGAGAATAAACAGGCAAATTATTAACTCATTATATAAACTGCTTTAGGAACCATGACGAAAACGGCTGATCAGGTATGGAAAAGTTGTTTAACCATTATTAAGGATATTGTAGAGTGGCAACATTTTAAAACATGGTTTGAGCCAATTAAACCTGTTGAACTAAAAAATAAAATTCTTACTATTCAGGTTCCCAGTCAATTCTTTTTTGAATACCTGGAGGAGCATTATGTAACCCTGCTTGGTAAAACCTTAAAACGTGAATTAGGCAAAGATGCAAATCTTGAATACCGCATCATGATGGATAGTGGTAATAATCATAACCAGCCGATTACAATGGATGTACCCGGTCATGGTTATAAAACTTATACAAATAACGAAATGGATTTTCCGCTGGTGATAAATAATCCTGTAAAGAACCCGTTTGTTATACCGGGTTTAAAGAAGGTTCAGATTGATCCGCAGCTGAATCCAAATTATACGTTTGATACATTTATAGAAGGCGATTGTAATCGTGTAGCCCGCAGAGCAGGTAAAACCGTTGCAGATAAACCCGGTGCCACTTCCTTTAATCCGCTGGTTATATATGGTGGAGTAGGATTGGGTAAAACCCATCTGGCACAGGCCGTTGGCAACGAAGTAAAACGCCAGCATCCCGGAAAGGTGGTATTATATGTAAGCTCAGAAAAATTCATTAACCAGTTTGTAGATCACAGCCGTAATAATGCCATCAATGACTTTATCCATTTTTACCAGTTGGTAGATGTATTAATTATTGATGATGTGCAGTTTTTCAACCGTGCAGAAAAATCGCAGGATGCGTTCTTTGCCATTTTTAATCACCTCCATCAGAGCGGAAAGCAATTGGTGCTGTCTTCTGACAAGCCGCCGAAGGATCTCGAAGGTGTACAGGAACGTTTACTCAGCCGTTTCCGTTGGGGCCTCAGTGCAGATTTGCAAATGCCCGACTACGAAACACGCATTGAAATTCTGGAAAAGAAAATGAAGAACGACGGGCTGGAAATGCACAAAGACGTGGTAAAGTACATTGCTTATAATATCAATACCAACGTTAGAGAGCTGGAAGGGGCCTTGATTTCATTATTGGCACAATCCTCGCTGAATAAAAAAGAAATAGATCTTGACTTGGCCAAAAAAGTGTTGAAAAATTTTGTCAAAACATCCTCAAAAGAAATCACCATCGACGCCATACAGAAAATGGTGTGCGATTATTTTGATGTTCCATACGAAAAGCTGCTGCAAAAAACACGCAAACGTGAAATTGTACAGGCACGCCAGATTACAATGTACCTGGCCAAAACCTTTACCAAAAATTCATTGAAAACAATTGGTGAACATTTTGGCGGAAGAGATCATACAACGGTTATTCATTCCTGCCAAACGGTTAAAGATTTAATGGATACCGACAGTATGTTTAAAGAAAGTGTGTTGGAGCTGCAGCAGAAAGTACAGTTAGCCGCTATGTAAAACGATTGTTGGATAAATAAATAATTGATCCCAAATTTCATGCATGGAATTTGGGATTTCTTTTGGCACTTTACCAAGAGTCGGCTATTTTTGCAACCCCTCAGGGTATTCGGGAAGTAGCGCAGGCCGGTAGCGCACCTGGTTTGGGACCAGGGGGTCGCAGGTTCGAATCCTGTCTTCCCGACTTTTTTAAAAAAAACCTCAACTTATTTGTTGAGGTTTTTTATTTGAAAGTGTTGCAGCATATTATCCGGCTACCATTTCACGTGCAGTTACCAGAGACGATTCAGTTAGTTTTTCTCCACTCAGCATTTTTGCAATGGCTTCTATCTGCTCATTTTTATTCAGCAAACGGATTTTTGTTTTAATGCCTGTTTTGTCTTCTTCTTTGTAAACAAAGAAATGGGCTGATGCTTTTGCAGCTATCTGCGGCAGGTGAGTGATAGTAATTACCTGGTGTTTGTTTGAAAGTTCTTTTAACAGTATACCTACCTGCCTTGCTGCTTCACCACTGATGCCGGTATCAATTTCATCAAAAAGCATGGTGGGCAGTTGAATTCTTTCAGCTACAAGAGATTTGATGCATAACATTAAACGGCTTAACTCACCTCCACTGGCAACTTTGCTGATGGATTCAAAACGATTGCTTTTATTGGCATCAAACAAAAAGCTGATCTTGTCTTTTCCAAAAGCAGACAATCCTGCTTCCGTTAGTTCAACCTTTAACCGGGCATTGGGCATACCTACCCGTTGTAAAAGACTGTTTACATTTTTTTCAAAAGGTTCAGTTTGTTTTTTTCTTTTATTATGAATAACCGATGCGTCTTTTTCAAGTTGCTGTTGAAGCCCGTTGATTTCTTTTTCCTTGTTGTTAATTGTTTCATCGAGATGAAAGACCACCTGCAGATCGTTCTGTAATTGTTGCTGTATAACTAACAGATCATTGGTTGTGTTGATGGCATGCTTTTTTTGCAGTTTATAGCCTGTTTCTAACCGGTCGTTAATCGTTTGCATTCTCGATTCATCAATGCTGATACTGTTCTGCAAATGACTCAGTTCATTGGCAATATCATTTAATTCTATTTGTGCCGATTGTATTCTATCGGTAATGGAAAGCAGATCCGGGCTGAATTGTTTGTAGCCGTTTAATCGCTGCTGAAGCAGTTTCAATTGCTGAACAAACGGAGTGTCGCCTTCCTGTAAAATATTCACCGCTTCGGACAAAGCTGTTGAAATGGCACCTGCGTTAGAAAGCAGCTTCAGCTCCTGTTCAAGTTCTTCCAGTTCGTTTTCTTTAAATGCAGCTTCTTCCAGTTCAGTTAACAAAAACTGTTTATAATCCTGTTCTTTCTTAGCCTGCAATTGCTGATCTTTCAGCTCTTTCAGTTCCCTTTGCTGTTTTGCAAACCGTATAAAATCCTTCTGGTATTGCTGTACTTCTTTTGTACAGCCTGCAAGTGCATCAAGCACTTCCCGTTGAAAATCTTCTTCTCCCAATTCAAGTGTATCAAACTGCTGGTGTAAGTCAACCAGTAATGAAGTCAACTCCCTCAATTGCGATAAATTCACCGGCGTATCGTTTACAAACGCTCTTGATTTTCCGTTCACTGCAATTTCACGACGCAGGATCAGCTCTTCTTCTACATCTGCTTCCTGTTGATGCAGCCATTCTTTGATTTTTGGATCGGTTGTATCAGAAAACAACACTTCCACCACACATTTTTTTTCTTTGTTCATGAGCACATGACTGTCGGCTCTGTTGCCAAGTACAAGGCCCAGAGCTCCAAGCAAAATGGATTTGCCCGCTCCTGTTTCGCCAGTAATAGTGGTTAAACCATGTTGAAAATGCACATTCAACTCATCAATAATCGCAAAATTCTGTATGGTCAGTTTCTGTAGCATATACAATTTCAAAACTAACTTAAATGGGGCAGTGGTAAAAAAAAAGAATCAATAAAAAAGGGCACTGTAAGGTGCCCTTTTCAAAATGTATAAACAGAATTAAATATCTACGCTGTCGTTTAAGTCAGAGTCAACCAGAATTCTTCCGCAGTTCTCACACACAATAATTTTTTTGTGTTGTTTAATTTCACTCTGGCGCTGTGGTGGAATGGTGTTGAAGCAACCTCCGCAGCTCTCTCTTTCAATAGGAACTACAGAAAGTCCATTTCTGTAACTGTTACGGATTCTGTCGAAGCTCACCAGCAAACGCTCTTCAACAGCTTCTCTTGCTTTGCTTACCTGACCTTTTAAATGGTTCTCTTCTTTCTCTGTATCCGCAATAATTTTATCCAGCTCACCTTTCTTATGCTCCAGGTTCTTTTCTTTTACAGCAATTGCTTTCTTGGCTTTTTCAAGAATTTCACTTTTTTCAATCAGCTCTTCGTTTGCATCTTTAATGTGCTTTTCTGCCAGCTTTACTTCCAGGCCCTGCATTTCAAGCTCTTTGTTAATGGCTTCAAATTCACGGTTATTTTTTACATTCTCACTTTGCTTTTCATATTTTTTTATGAGCGCCTGTGATTCTGTAATGGCTGTTTTACGGCTTTCAATAAATTCCTGAATACCATTGATCTCTTCTTCAATGCGATTCTTACGTGCATTCAATCCTTCAATTTCATCTTCCAGATCTTTTACTTCCATCGGTAACTCACCTTTCAGAATCTGAATCTGATCCAGTTTGCTTTCAATTTTCTGCACATGAATCAGTGCCTTCAGTTTTTCTTCTACAGAATACTCTTTTGTAGTAGCCATATATGTGTTTGAAGTTTTTTGTTTTGTTTCCGGCGGTTAAGCCTTGCTCAGCATTGGTTGTGTCACTCTTTTGTACGTCCGTTACACGAATCAACTGAAATACTCAACAGGATTCGTTTTCACACCAGTTTTGAGGACGGCAAAGGTAGGGAATTTCCCACTTAAAAATTCGGCCAATAAATCAATCGTAAACTGTTCACTTTCCCAATGGCCAATGTCTGCCAAAAGCAGCTTGTTTTCAGCATCAAAAAACTCATGATATTTCACATCGGCAGTAACAAAAGCATCAGCACCTGCTGACAGGGCAGTCTTGATTAAAAAACTGCCCGCACCTCCACAAACAGCAATTTTTTTCACCGGTTTATTCAGGAAGCGGGTATGCCTGATAACTGATAACCCAAATTGATTTTTAAGCAGTTGGAGGAATTCTTTTTCTGAAATGGCCTCCGGTAATTCTCCTATAATGCCGGAGCCGGTCATCTGATGTTTATTTTCCAGCGGGACAATATCATAAGCCACTTCTTCATAAGGATGTGCTTTTTTCATTCCGTTAATGATTGCACCCTGCAACCAGACAGGGAAAAGCACTTCTATTTTCACTTCCTCTTCAGCATGTCTGCTGCCAATTTCACCAACAAAAGGATTGGTTCCTTCACCGGCTTTGAAAGTACCTGTACCGGACGATGAAAAACTGCATTCACTGTAATTGCCGATATGTCCGCCCCCTGCTTCAAAAATTGCTGTACGCACTGCTTCTGCATAAGCCTGTGGCACAAACGTATACAGTTTTTGCAGCAGAGAAGCTTTGGGTTGCAGAATGCTGCAATTACTGAGCCCGATTTGCCGGGCCATTTTCCCATTCACACCTTCCATTACATTGTCCAGGTTGGTATGTATCGCATAAATCGCTATGTTTTCTTTAATGGATTTAATAACAGCTCTTTCAACATACGTTTTGCCTGTAATTTTCTTTAATCCGCCGAAAACAATCGGGTGGTGAGCCACAATCAGGTTACAACCTTTTGCTTTTGCCTCCAGAATAACTTCTTCGGTTGCATCGAGGCTAGCAATTACTCCGGTGCATTCCCATGTACCGGATCCGGTAATAAGACCTGCATTATCATAGCCTTCCTGCAAGGAAGGAGGGGCAATTGTTTCCAGAAAACGGATGATTTCAGCAATTTGCATGGGATAAAAATAAGATAATTCAATCTCAGAGCGTTATACACAGGCAGCGAAAGACAGTAAATCCTGCTCTCAAGCCCATTACGTAACTAAGAAAAACAGAACCAACCAAAAACAAGTTGTAATTTTAACTCCCGACAATTCAAAATCTATGAAGCAAATAGTTTTACTCAGTTTAACCATTTTACTCCTCGCCGGTTGTAAAAAAGCCATCAAACAAACACAGGAGGAAATAGCCGAAACATTAATTGTAAAGGCAATTACCGATGGTCGCTGGAAGGTGACAACCTATTATGTAGATGGCACGGATTATAAATCAGGCTTTGACAGTTACGAATTTCAATTTAAAACCAACAGAACGGTTGATGCAGTAAAAAACTCATCTACTGAATCTACAGGCAGCTGGAGCGAAGACAGGGTGAATTTCGCAATTATTGCTGATTATCCACCTACTGCAAGTCTCGTCCTTCAGACCTTAGATGGTACCTGGAAGATTGTAGACAGCACTTGGACATGGGTAAAAGCAACACAAACAATCAACGGAAAACTTGTTACATTAGAACTCACTAAAAAATAATCATGCTTTAAGCGATAACTGAAAAGGGGCACCGAATAGGGCCCTTTTTTATTTTTACAGTTGTACAAGGTTTATATAGAAGTATTTAAAACATCAGCTCAAAAAAAATTGGATAACCTTTTTGCAATTGTTTTGTTTAATTGCGGTGTGATCACCCAAAAATTATGACTATGCAAATAAAAATTGGACAAAAAGCTCCCGAATTTTCATTGTACGACAGCGAAAGAAACAAAGTAAGCCTCAATGATTTTAAAGGAAAAAATGTGTTGATTCTGTTTTATCCGCAGGCATTTTCAAGCACCTGCACCGAAGAACTGTGTACTGTAAGAGACGATATTGGCCGTTACAGCAATGCACAGGCACAGGTGCTGGGTATCAGCGTTGATTCTATATTTACGCTCAAACGATACAGAGATGAGCAGGGATATAATTTTCCGTTGTTGAGCGATTTCAACAAAGAAGTATCCAGAGCTTATGACTCATTATTTGAAAACTGGATTTTTGATATGAAAGGAGTATCTAAAAGAACAGCGTTCATTATTGATAAAGATGGAATTATTCAATACACAGAATTGGTGGAAAGTAAGGACGGAGTACCTGATTTTGAAGCAATTAACAAGCGACTGGAAGAACTGAACTGATGTTTGAAAATGTTAAACAATGGGGCGGGCCTTTTTATGGCCTGCCTTTTGATTTTGAAGAAATGTGAAAAAAAGCTTGTTTATTGCGTGTAATAAATTTAGATTTGTTTCGTTGAAACGGTTTTTAACCATAACAGCCTTTATCCTTTCGATAGCCACAGTAGCCTCAGCCCAGTCTAACAGACCCTCAACTGGAAATGCTGAAAATGTGGTTAAGCAGGTCCGTTTTTACCCGAACCCTGCGTCTTCCTTTATCAATTTCGAGTTTAGTAACAACAACAATCTCTCTAATTATTCTTTTAAAGTATTCAACTTTATTGGAAAAAAGGTTTTAGAAATCAATAAAATCTCTCCCCGTACGGTCATTAATCTGGGCGACTATTTCCGTGGTGTTTACATTTTCCAGTTAACAGATCGTACCGGAAAAATTCTCGAAAGCGGAAAATTTCAGGTTGTAAAGTAGTTTCCTTTTTGTTTTAAGTTTCTGATATTAGTTTTCAGGTTTTTGTCTGAGACAATTGGTTTGTTTGCCTGAAACCACCTGTGTTTTTTACAGCACCTGAACAATTAAAAATTTTAGATAGTGTGTGTTTTCCCATCCCCAGATAATCGGATGATCGGAGCTTTGCGTTTGAAATGTAACCTGTCTTAATTGTCTCCTGGCATCTTTGGCCGCCATTTGTATGATTTCTAAAAACAGATCGGGTTGTACAAGATTGGTGCAGGAAGATGTTACAAGAAAACCTCCCGGCTTAACCAGCTTCATTCCACGCAAATTGATTTCTTTATAACCTGTAATGGCTTTTTGAATGGTCGCTCTTGATTTGGTGAACGAAGGTGGGTCCAGCATCACCACATCATATTGTCTGCCTTCCTTTACCCAATTCTTCAGCACATCAAATGCATTCACCGCTTCAAAGCTGCACTTATCTGCAACATGATTCAACTCAGCATTTTTGTTACACATGGCAATGGCATTTTCAGAAATATCGAGGCCATGAACACTCTTTGCACCATAATGTGCTGCATGTATTTCAAACGTGCCTGTGTAAGTAAATGCGCCCAGCACTTCTGCATCTTTTACAATGTGCTGTATGGCTCTGCGGTTATCTTGCTGATCAAGAAAGTATCCTGTCTTTTGTCCGTTAGCAATATCTACATGAAATTTCAAACCATTTTCGTTGATGATGATGGTTGTGTCAAACGGTTCACTCAAAAATCCTTTTTGCTGTTGCAGGCCTTCCAGTTCACGGATGGGTACATCGTTGCGCTCATAAATTCCTTTTGGCTGAAAGATTGTATTTAATGCTTTTACAATGGCATCTTTCCACAAATCAATCCCAAGGGCCAGTGTTTGCAACACAAAGTAATCGTTGAATTTATCAATGATCAATTGAGGCAGTCCATCAGCTTCACCAAAAATGAGCCGGCAGTTTTCTGTATAGCCCATTTGCTGCCGTTGTTTCCAGGCTTCACTTAATTTCTTCAGGAAAAAAGCTTCATTGATCTCTTCATTTTTATTGCGTGTAAGTATGCGAACCTGAATCTGCGATTGCGGATTAAAATAACCTCTGCCCAGAAATTTATCATCATGGGTATGCACATCTACAATGGCTCCTGCAGCCGCATCGCCTTTTACATTGTTAATCTCGTTTCCAAATACCCAGGGATGTCCGTTTGCTACCCGTTGTGAAATCTTCCTGTTGAGCGTTACTTTTGTCATAGCGGGCAAAGGTATCAGTTAATCTCTTTTGTAAAGCAACGAAATTGAGTTTTACGAAGTCAATGTCTTAAATGCAAGTCATGAACAAACGATTCTTTTTTACTGCACTTATTCTTACTGTTTTGCTGATGGCCTGCGAAAAGGAAAAACTGTTAACAGGTAAGTTTAAAGCCCAATACGTTGCAGGTATGTGCGGACAAAACATTATTGAAATTCTCGACAGTGCGTATGTTGACAGAGGGATGGATTGGACCAATACGGCAGGGCAATCAATGAAAAACGTATTTACAGTTCAGAATCACTGTGATTTCAGCAGGGCCAATCTCAAGGCGGGAGATATTTTTGAATGTGCAATCATTGCTTCTCCTGATAAAACTGGCTGTGTGGTTTGTATGGCTTATATGGAAACTCCACCAAAGGCGTGGAATGTGAAAGTGATGAAATAAAATTTTCTTCCTCTCTTACAACCGGCACATTGCTGGTCTATCCCTCTTACAAGACAATTTGTCCCAACTCATCCATTGGCAGTATTCTTGTCCAGCTTACCTTTGCGCACAATTTTATGCTTTATGAAAGATCAAACAAACGAAATGACAGAACAAAACACGACTGAGGCAGAATTAAACAGTACCCCATTAAGTTCAGATATTAATACCGATGAAAATGTGGCGGGCATCAACCACCTCAATGAACAGATAGCTGAGGAAAGTGAACTGGAAAAACTGAAAGAAGCCGTAGAGGAAGAAAAAAATAAATATCTCTACCTTATGGCTGAGTTTGATAATTTCCGCCGCCGTACTGCAAAAGAGCGGATGGAACTGATCCAGACAGCAGGAAAAGATGTCATCATTTCCCTGCTTGAAGTAATGGATGATGCAGAACGTGCAGAAACCGAGCTTTCAAAAACCCTTGAAGCAAAAGAACTGGAAGGTGTAAAACTTGTTTTTCATAAACTCCGCAGTGTTTTGCAAAACAAAGGGTTGAAACCAATGGATGCAAAAGGAAAAGAGTTTGATGCCGATCAGCACGAAGCCATCACTGAAATTCCTGCCCCAACCGATGAACTGAAAGGAAAAGTGGTAGATGAAATTGAAAAAGGATATCTGCTCAACGATAAAATCATCCGCTTTGCAAAAGTGGTGGTAGGAAAATAATTTGAACATTAATTCAATTTGAAAATTTGAAAATAGTAGCCAACAACACATTTTCAAATTCTCAAATTTCCACATTATGAAGAGAGATTTTTACGAAATACTTGGTGTAACGAAAGGGGCTTCTGCAGAGGAGATAAAGAAAGCATACCGCAAAGTGGCGATGCAGTATCACCCTGACCGTAACCCGGGTAACAAAGAAGCTGAAGAAAAATTTAAGGAAGCAGCCGAAGCGTATGAAATACTAAGCGATGCAGATAAAAAATCGCAGTACGACCGCTATGGTCATGCCGGCGTAAGCGGCAACGGACGTGGTGGTTATGGCGGTGGCGGACAAAACATGAATATGGATGATATCTTCAGTCAGTTTGGAGATATTTTTGGTGATGATGTGTTTGGAAGTTTCTTTGGCGGTGGCGGACAACGCAGAGGTGGCGGCGGTGCCGGCAGATCAAGAGGAGTAAGAGGCAGTAATCTTCGGGTAAGAATTAAAATGACCTATGAAGAAATTGCGAAAGGCGCCAGCAAAACCATCAAAGTAAAAAAACATGTGGTTTGTAATACCTGTGCGGGCTCGGGTGCAAAAGATAAAAGCAGTATGCAAACCTGTGGTACCTGCGGTGGCAGCGGCCAGGTAAGGCGTGTACAAAATACCTTCCTCGGGCAAATGCAAACTGTTACAACATGTCCTGCATGTAATGGTGAGGGATCAACCATTGCAAATAAGTGTACAGCATGTAAAGGCGAAGGCAGAGTGTATGGCGAAGAAAACATCAGCTTAGATATACCGGCAGGTGTGCAGGAAGGAATGCAGTTAAATGTTTCGGGCAAAGGAAATACCGGTGAACGAGGTGGTGCTCCCGGCGATTTAATTGTGTTGATTGAAGAAGAAGCACATGCGCATTTACACAGAGATGGATTGAATGTGGCGTATGATCTGCATATCTCATTCCCCGATGCTGCATTTGGAATACAGGCCGAAGTACCTACCATTGATGGCCGAGCTAAAATTAAAATTCCACCCGGCACACAAAGCGGAAAAGTGTTTCGCTTAAAAGGAAAAGGGTTCCCTGCATTACAGAGTTATGAAAAAGGTGATCAGTTGATTTATGTAAATGTTTGGACACCACAACATCTCTCATCAGAAGAAAAAGCCATGCTGGAGAAAATGCAGAGCAGCTCTAATTTTCATCCCAAACCTGAAAAGGGTGACAAAGGATTTTTTGAACGGGTGAAAGAAATGTTTAGCTAAAAATCTGTATGAGGAAAATAGTTAGTGGTGAGTGATTAACTCGCCACTTTTTTTATGTCCCGTCAGACTCCCGTCAGACGTCCTCGTCGGACGGGATATGTCGAGACTATTCGCTAAAAGTTCCAAACAGCTCATGTCACACACTTCGATAGCTTTCCTTATTTTTACCTGTTCCCAGCCAAGGCTGATTTATTTATTATACTGCTTAGCAAACAATGAGCGACAAAGTCATTTACTCCATTCCGGCCAGGTTTCGCCGAATAGAAAACCTTCATATATTATTCTGGTTAATTAAGGATGCCTGCTGGGCACTTAATTTAAAAATACCGGCACTGATCATGATTGTACCTACCATGCTTGCTGCCTTGATTATTACCTGGCAAACCCGTAAACTGTTTTCTGAACTGATGCATAATCTGGCAGTGGTTTTCTGGATTGTTGCCAACTGCACCTGGATGATTGGAGAGTTCTATGGATGGGATGAAGGGAGGTTTGGTCTCCGCAATCTGGCACTGATTCCATTCAGCATCGGACTAATTATACTTGCTGTGTACTATTGCCTGTATTTTTTTAAACGCAGTATCAGAGAAAAAGTGATATCACAAACCGAAGAGGCTTTGCAGGAAGAGAGGAGCCATGCCAACCGTAAAACAGCCTGATTCACATTCTCTGTTACACACTCAATGGTTATCTTTGCGCTCCTTAGCAAACCGTTTATGTTGGAGATGTAAAGTTTCGGGTTTCCTTTACTTTTCACTTTCAACTTTCAATTTTAAACTTTTCTATGTACCGTTCTCATACCTGTGGCGAATTAAGAAGCAATCATGTTGGTAACACCGTCACTTTAGCCGGTTGGGTGCAAACTGTGCGGAAGTTTGGCAGTATTACGTTTGTTGATTTAAGAGATCGTTACGGCATCACCCAATTATTATTCGGCGAAGAATTGAATAAAGTGTTGGATGAAAATCCGCTTGGTCGTGAATTTGTTTTGCAGGTAACAGGAGCCGTTAGTGAACGCAGCAATAAAAATGCAAACATTGCAACCGGTGATATTGAAATTTTGGTGCAATCATTCAACGTATTAAATAAATCTGCAGTACCACCTTTTACCATACAGGACGATACAGATGGCGGCGATGATCTGCGGATGAAATACCGTTTCCTTGATTTACGTCGCAATGCAGTGAAACGAAATATTGAATTGCGTTATGCTGTAAACCGTGCTGCAAGAAATTATCTGCACAATAATGGCTTTATGGATATTGAAACGCCCTTCTTAATTAAATCAACTCCTGAAGGTGCAAGAGATTTTGTAGTGCCAAGCAGAAGACGGCATACG
>JALHRP010000029.1 GCA_022841365.1 Chitinophagaceae bacterium
TAAAGCAACGGATCTCGGATTATCTGCTGTTGTATTTGACCGTGGCGGATACCTTTATCACGGCCGTGTAAAAGCAATTGCTGAAGCTGCACGTGAAGCTGGTTTAAAATTCTAATCAATCGTAAACATTTAATACACTATAAATGTCGCAAGTAATTACAAACAAAGTGAAAGCCGGAGATCTGGAACTGAAAGAAAAAGTTGTTGCCATTAACCGTGTTGTGAAAACAACAAAAGGTGGCCGTGCTTTCAGCTTTTCTGCACTGGTTGTAGTAGGAAATGAAAATGGTGTTGTAGGTCATGGTTTAGGTAAAGCCAAGGAAGTACAACAGGCTATTGCAAAAGGAATTGAAGATGCAAAGAAGAACCTGATTAAAGTGCCTGTAATGAAAGGTACTATTCCTCACGATCAACTGGCAAAAGAAGGTGCTGCTAAAGTATTAATTAAGCCCGCTGCTCATGGTACGGGTGTAATTGCCGGAGGCAGTATGCGTGCAGTATTGGAAAGCGCAGGTGTTACAGACGTATTGGCAAAGTCACTTGGTTCAGCAAATCCGCACAACGTGGTAAAAGCTACATTCAAAGCACTCGCTATGTTGCGTGAGCCCATCAATGTATCTAAAACACGCAGCCTTGCATTAAAGAGAGTATTTAACGGATAAGAAAATACGTTTAATGTTTCAAGTTGAAGGTTGAATGTTTTGGATACCTTAAACTTTAAACCTTCAAACCTTAAACTGAATTTCAAATGAAAAAGATAAAAATTACTTTAGTTAAAAGCCCGATTGACAGACCGGAACGCCAGAAGCAAACGCTGAAGGCCTTGGGTTTGAACAAAACAAATTCTACCAATGAGGTAGTAGGCACTCCTCAGATTCTTGGAATGATTCAGAAAGTGAATCACCTGTTAAAGGTTGAAGAGTTAGCTTAATTTGATTATGTGAAGATGGGCTCATCAATAATTCCGGAGCTTTCATTTTCAAATTTTCAAATTCATATATTTTCAAATTATTCAAAGCGAGCTCCGTTCCGATAACTGTCGGAAGCTTTCGGAGCGTAAGTACAAAATAAAAGCAAATGAAACTGCACACATTAAAACCTGCTGAAGGTTCTACTCACAAAGAAAAACGTATTGGTCGTGGTGAAGCATCCGGTAAGGGTGGTACATCTACAAAAGGTAACAAGGGCGGACAAAGCCGTGCCGGTTATAAAAGCAAAATGGCTCACGAAGGTGGACAGATGCCTATTCAGCGTCGTGTTCCTAAGCGTGGCTTCAAAAACCCGGATCGTGTTGAGTACCGTGTATTTAACCTGGGACAGGTGGAGCAGCTTGCTGAAAAGTATGCCATCAGTGAGTTTTCAGTTGAAAACCTCTATGTAAATGGATTAATTAACCGTACAGACAGAGTGAAAATTCTGGCTAACGGAGAAATTAAAACCAAGCTTACTTTCAAGGTAAATGCCTTAAGTGAAAAAGCAAAAGCTGCTATTGAAGCAGCCGGTGGAAGCGTTGAACTTGTGAAGTAATTTTTCCCGATATTTGCCCGACGCATGAAAGTGCGTCTTTTTTCTTTTCAGCAATTATTTAAAAAAGAATTTTTCCAGTGAAAAAACTGATACAAACCCTTAAGAATATCTGGAGCATTGAAGAGTTGAAGAGTAAGATTATTTACACGCTTCTTTTGCTTCTTGTATATCGTGTGGGTTCACATATTGTTTTGCCGGGCGTTGATCCAAACGGATTGAGCGCTTTAAACTCAAAAGCAAAAGAAGGTATTCTCGGTATTTTTGATTCGTTTGCAGGAGGTGCTTTTTCCAGTGCTTCTATTTTTGCATTGGGCATCATGCCTTATATCTCTGCTTCCATCTTTATGCAGTTGATGAGCATTCTTGTTCCGCAGTTACAGAAGATGCAGAAAGAAGGTGAGAGCGGACGTAAAAAAATCAATCAATGGACAAGATACCTCACGGTGATTGTAACCATCTTCCAGGCAAGCGCATATGTAACTTACTTAAAGAGCCCTGAAATTGCACAAGGTGCCATCATTGAATCATTCAGCGCTTATTTCTGGTTATCTACTACAATTGTTTTAACTGCAGGTACATTGTTTGTGATGTGGTTAGGTGAACGCATTACTGATAAAGGATTAGGTAACGGTACATCACTCATTATCATGATTGGTATCCTTGCACGTTTCCCTGCATCAATTGCTGCAGAATTTGATTCTAAATCAGGTAATGTTGGCGGTGGCTTGTTGATGTTTATGATTGAGATTGCGATCTTGATTGCCATCATTATGGGACTCATCATTCTTGTACAAGGTGTACGGAAAATCGCTATCAACTATGCCAAGCAGATTGTTGGTAACAAACAATTTGGTGGTGCACGCCAGTTCTTACCCATTAAGGTAAACAGCTCAGGTGTAATGCCCATCATTTTTGCACAGGCCATCATGTTCCTGCCTACATTGTTAACAGGCTTTAATGCTACAAAAGGTATTGCAGCTACATTGAGTGATCATGGAAATATCTGGTATATGGTGATCTATTCAATTCTTGTAATTGGATTCACCTTCCTGTACACAGCCTTGATCTTTAACCCTAAGCAGATTGCTGATAACTTAAAACAGAACAATGGTTTTGTACCGGGTGTAAAACCGGGACAACCCACTGCTGATTATATTGGCCAGATCATGGATCGGATTACATTGCCGGGTGCTATCTTCCTTGCAATTGTTGGTATTTTACCGGGTGTTGCAAAGAACTTAGGAGTAACCAGCGGTTTCTCTACATTCTTTGGTGGTACTTCTTTGCTGATCATGGTTGGTGTAATCTTAGATACCTTACAGCAAATTGAAACGCATTTATTAATGAGACAATATGATGGATTAATGAAAGGCGGAAAAATTCAAGGTCGCCAGACAGTATCTTCAGCAGGCATTTAATAAACACATTAATATAAGATAAACCCTGGCAGCAATAGCCGGGGTTTTTTAATACTTGATTTATGATTCATTATCGTTCACCTGTAGAAATTGAATTGATCCGCAAAAGTGCATTGCTGGTTGGTGATGCAATTGCCGAAGCTGCTAAAATGCTCAAAGCAGGTGTTACCACCATGCAGGTAGATGCAAGACTGGAACAGTTTATTCTGGATAACGGTGCCGCATCTAATTTCAAAAATTACCAGAACAGTTATCCGTTTGTAAGCTGCATATCGGTGAACGATGCTGTGGTGCATGGCTTTCCTACAAATAAAGTGTTGAAAGACGGTGATATTGTTTCTGTAGATGTGGGTGTATTCAAGAACGGTTATCATGGAGATAGTGCTTACACATTTATCATCGGATCAACAACAGATGATGTAAAAAAATTACTGCGGGTAACAAAAGAGTCGTTGTACAAAGGAATTGAAAAAGCAGTGCATGGTAACCGTACCGGTGATATTGCGTTTGCTATACAGGACTATACAGAGAAACAACATGGATATGGTGTGGTGCGTGAACTGGTGGGTCATGGTATTGGAAGAAACCTGCACGAAGATCCGCAGGTGCCTAACTTTGGTAAGAGGGGAACAGGTTCAAAATTAAAAGAAGGAACAGTGATCGCTATTGAACCTATGATTAATATGGGCGTAAAAGAAGTGTATCACGACGAAGATGGATGGACTATCCGTACTGCCGATGGCAAACCATCTGCTCACTATGAACATGATGTATGTGTAAAGAAAGGGAAGGCCGATATTCTTTCTTCCTTTGCTGCCATTGAAGCAGCTGAAAAGGCAAATCCAAATCTGGATGCATCATATTACTGACCGATTCAGTAAATTACACTTCTAATAAAAGTGTATGATCAAAAAAATAATATTCATGAGTGCTGCTGTTTTCTGCACTCATTTTTTATTGGCACAAAGTCCTGAAACAAACAAGATCAGGCAATACAGACAGGCAAATGAGCATCAACTGCTTTCCGATTTTGTTTCTTTTCTTTCTATCCCAAACATCGTAGGCGATTCAATCAGTATACGTCACAATGCAGATTACATTATGCAGGCGATGCGTAACAAAGGAATTGAGAACATTCAATTGCTTTATCCAACTACTGTAAAATCTGTTCCTGCTGTTTATGGTGAAGTGAATGTGCCTGGTGCAACACAAACAATCATCTTCTATGCACACTACGATGGACAACCGGTGAATGCTGCGCAGTGGGCAAAAGGGTTGTCTCCGTTTGAACCAAAATTATTAAATGCATCATTAGAGAATAACGGAACAATCATTGATTTTCCAGCAAAGGATAAAGCCTTTGATCCGGAATGGCGCATTTATGCAAGAGGCGCCAGCGACGATAAGGCCGGTGTAATGGCCATCCTCAATGCATACGATGCAATTATTAAAACCGGCATGAAGCCAACGGTGAACATCAAGTTCTTTTTCGAAGGAGAAGAGGAAGCAGGCAGTGATCATTTGCATGAAATTTTGCAGAATTATAAAACCCTTCTGCAAAGCGATCTCTGGATCATTTGTGATGGACCTGTACATCAGTCGGGAAAAAAACAAGTGGTGTTTGGTGTAAGAGGAGATGCACATGTAAGTATATCGGTGTACGGATCAAAGCGACCTTTACATAGTGGTCATTATGGAAACTGGGCACCCAATCCGGCCATGCTGTTATCTCAATTACTCAGTTCAATGAAAGATAAAAATGGTAAAGTAACCATTAAAGGATTTTATGATGATGTGGTTCCGCTGAGTGTGTCAGAAAAAAATGCATTGAAAGTTGTTCCCCCTGTTGATATACAAATGAAAAATGAACTTGGGTTTACACAACAGGAGATCAGCAGTATGTCTTTGGCCGAATCAATTAACCTGCCATCGCTCAATATTAATGGAATGAACAGTGCAAATGTTGGTAAGAACGCCAGCAATGTTATACCAACCATTGCATCGGCAGTGCTTGATTTGCGTTTGGTTGTTGGTAATGATTGGAAGCGGCAGCAGCAGAAAGTAGTGGCACATATAAAAAGCCAGGGTTACTTTGTTACAGAACAGGAGCCAACAGACGAAGAGCGAAAAAAGTATGCAAAAATTGCAAAGGTCAATTTGAGCAGTGGTTACAATGCACAGAAAACATCTATGGATTTACCCGTTGCAAAAAAAGTAATTGCAGCATTACAGTCCACTGTTCAGGATAAAGTAGTGTTGATGCCTACATTGGGAGGCAGTCTTCCATTGTTTGTGTTTGAACAATACCTGAAAGCAAAAACAATTACGGTACCCATTGCCAATCACGATAACAATCAGCATGCAGAGAATGAAAACATCCGGTTACTAAATTTCTGGAATGGATTTGAAACAATGGCTGCTTTAATGATGATGAAGTAACGGAGGTTATCGTTTTTTAATCAAAACAAAGCAACATGTCAAACGATCACAACGGGAATGAAGAACTGAACGAAGAGGAAAGGGAAAAGCTTCGTTTAGAGAATGAAATTCTGAAAATAAAAATGCAAGCAGAGTTTGGTGCCATGTTTGGTGAGATGGGAGCTGAGCTTACACCTGAAATGGAGCATGCTTTTCTGCAGAATATCCTTGCGTTTGAAGCACAGTATCAGAACCGGAAAATGGTAAAAGTCTACGATATGCTGGGACGACCTGCGTACAAACCATTTGCTGAACTGGGTGTGGATGAAGTGAAACCTGAATTAAAACGGCTGCTTGAATTGATGCAGGAAAAAAATGTTCTGCTGCATGTAAAAACAAAATACCCGGCCGAACTGATCTATCGTTTTATTACAGAAGAATTATTTGAACATGAAACGGATGATATGGAAGTAGAAGGGATGAGTAAAAATTTCAGTTACGAAGAGTTTCATCCCAATCATAAAGCAGATATCGAAGAAGGAATGATGGAGTTTTTGAAACATTGGTTTGAACAAAGCTTTGATGAAAATTCCATGATCCTTTCTGAGCAAATGATTTTACCGAATGGCCCTGTTCCTTCCTTCATTTCAAAAACAGATGTATTACATCAGCTTCAATTGTTTTTTGACAGTTACCGGAAATTTGAAGACTGTCGTTTTGCTGTTATGGATATTGCGTTTCAATGGGATGATATACAAAGTAAAGGGATGGGCCATGCAGAAGGCGGTGTAAAATATAATGCAGTGCTTGAAAGCGGAGAGGTTCAATTGATTGAAGGCGGGTTTAAAATTTATTTTTCCAATGAGTTTGGTAAATGGCAGGTTATGTATTTTGTTTTTCCCGGCTTTAACTGGTAAGCATGATTAAAAAAAAGAAATTAATCGTAATAGGTGGTGGCGCTGCAGGTTTCTTTTGTGCCATTAATGCTGCAAGATTAAATCCGTCTTTAGAAGTTGTCTTGCTTGAAAAATCAAGTAAGCTGTTATCCAAAGTAAAAGTAAGCGGCGGCGGACGCTGCAACGTAACGCATGCCTGCTTTGAGATACAGGAGATGAGTAAACGGTACCCCCGTGGTGAACATTTTGTACGCAAAGCATTTCATCAATTCTTTACGACCGATACCATTGAATGGTTTGAGTCGAGAGGGGTGAAGCTGAAAGCCGAAGCTGATGGACGGATGTTTCCTGCAAGCAATTCATCACAAACCATTATAGATTGTTTGTTGAAAGAAGTGAATACTTACGGTGTTGAAATATTGATGAACAGAGAAGTGAGAAAGTTGAAAGTTCAAAATGGAAAACCCTCCGACGCAAAAGCTATGGAGGGTAAATGGGAAGTGGAGTTAAGTAATAATGAAATATTAACGGCAGATTTTGTATGTGTGGCAAGCGGCGGTTTCCCCAAACTGCAGCAATTTGATTGGCTGAAGGAAACAGGTCATCAAATTATTACACCTGTGCCATCGTTGTTTACATTTAATATGCCCAATCATCCCATTACAAAATTGATGGGTGTAGTAGTGCCCGATGCAACCATTAAAATACAATCAACCAAATTAAAAAATACTGGACCCTTACTTATTACACACTGGGGAATGAGCGGACCATGTGTATTAAAATTATCTGCCTGGGGTGCAAGAGAGTTACAGGAAAAAAATTATGATTTTTTAATTCTTGTAAACTGGTTAAACGACAGAAAAGAACAGGAAGTAAAAGAACAATTACAATTTACAAGGAACAATAACGGATCACAAAAGATCATCAACAATAATTTATTTCAACTGCCCAACAGACTCTGGCAATTTCTTTTACAGGAAGCCGGCGTAAAAGAAGAGTGGCGCTGGGCCGATCTTCCTTCAAAAGAACAAAATAAGTTGGTACAGCTTTTAGTGAATCACGAATTTCATGTAAAAGGAAAAACAACCTTTAAAGAAGAATTTGTTAC
Organism: Chitinophagaceae bacterium; assembly: GCA_022841365.1. Classification (GTDB taxonomy): domain Bacteria; phylum Bacteroidota; class Bacteroidia; order Chitinophagales; family Chitinophagaceae; genus Lacibacter. The sequence continues at coordinate 7,368 of JALHRP010000029.1, forward strand.
GGCAGGTGGTGTTGATCTGAAGCAAGTAGATCCAAACACGATGCAGAGCAAACTGCATCCCGGTTTATTTTTTGCAGGCGAAATACTTGATGTTGACGGTATTACAGGTGGGTTTAATTTTCAACATGCGTGGACCAGTGGATTTGTTGCAGCCAAAAGCATCGCTGCTGGATAGAAACACGGATGACACAGATCGGGGCTGATATCACGGATTAAATGAGATAAATTTTGGCTGATAAAATAATCAGCTTTCATCCGCTAAAATTTGTGTCATCCATGTTTCTATCACTAACTTTAAGCAAACCATTTCAGCATGCCATCTTCCCGTAGAAATTTTATCAGCAACATTGCTGCAGCAACAGGTGCATTTACATTTTTGCCATTTACAAATTCGGTGTTTGCAAAAGATGCAGAACAAAAAATGCAGCAGTTTCAATCACTTCATCCAGATGAGGCAATGAGTGATGAAGATCTTTGGGGTTGGGTAAAAGAGCAATACACTGTATCGCCCAATTTATTAAACCTGAACAATGGTGGAGTGAGTCCGCAACCAAAAGTTGTGCAGGAAGCTCATATCCGTTTTTATCAGTTCAGCAATGAAGCTCCTTCTTATTATATGTGGCGCACATTGGATGAAGGAAGAGAAGCATTGCGTGGTAAATTGGCAGAGCTTGCCGGATGCGATGCAGATGAACTCGCCATCAACCGCAATGCAACAGAAGGTCTGAACACAGTAATCTTTGGATTGAATTTAAAAGCAGGCGATGAAGTGGTATTAACCAAACAGGATTATCCCAACATGATTAATGCATGGAAGCAACGGGAAAAAAGAGATGGAATAAAACTGGTTTGGTTGAATTTGAATTTGCCCGAAGAAAATGAAGATGTCATTGTTCAACAATATGTAAAGGCATTTACATCCAGAACAAAAATTGTACATGTTACGCATTTAATAAACTGGACAGGACAAATTTTGCCCATTCGTAAAATTGCAGATGAAGCACATAAGCGTGGTATAGAAGTGATAGGAGATGGTGCTCATACTTTTGCACATACTGATTTTAAGATTCCGGATCTGGGTTGCGATTATTTTGCAACCTCTCTGCACAAATGGTTGTGTGCACCATTTGGCAGCGGATTGCTCTGGATCAAAAAAGAAAAAATCAAAAACATCTGGGCCCTGCTCAGCAACAATGAACCGGATGGAACGGATATCCGCAAATTTGAAAGTCTCGGCACCCGTTCTTTTGCCAGCGAAATGGCAATAGGCAATGCGGTTGATTTTCATAATGTAATTGGTTCAAAACGAAAAGAAGAGCGGCTTCGCTTTTTAACCGATTACTGGAACAGCCGTGTGAGTGATCTGCCAAAAGTTTCGTTCCATCAATCAAAAAATAAAAAAAGCTACTGCGCTATTTCTTCTCTTGCTATTGAAGGAATGAAACCGGCAGAGGTTGCTAATACATTGCATTCAAAACATCGAATACATACAGTAGCAATTGATTGGGAAAATATACATTGTGTAAGAGTTACACCGCATGTATACACTTCAACCAAAGATCTTGACCGCCTGGTTGCTGCTGTAAGACAAATGGCGAAGTAATGATTGCAACCATCTGGTATAAATATTGATCTAAAAAGAAATTACTCATCATTGAAACGTAAACACATGAAACAAATACTTACTCTGTTTGTTTTTCTGCTGATTTTTTCAGCCGGCTTTACCCAAGGCAAGGGAAAAGATAAAAAGGAAAAACAAAAAAAAGAGATCAAAACATCGGTGCCTGCACCAACCGGCCAGGGCGGAAAACCTGAAGTAAACAACAAACAAAAACCGGTGATCTATCAATCGGGTGATACATCTAAAGCCGGTTCGTTTCCAACACAAAGCGCTTCACCTGCACCATCGCAATCAGGTAATGCAGCAGGTAATCCAACTTCAAGCGGATCAACATCAGGAGGTCAAACACAACCAACACCTGCTGGCGAACCAACATCTGGACAATCATCAGGTTCGGGTTCTCCAACACCATCAACACAAACCAATCCTCCTTCAACCAATCAATCAGGAGCCGGTGCAGAGAACAGTAAAACTGTTCCCGGCAGTAAACAACATGAATCATCAAAAGATGATGATGATGATCATGAATTTAAAAAAGATAAAAAAGACAAGAAAGATAAAAAGGAAAAACAGAAAGAGTTTAAAGATGATGATGATGGTAATGGAAACGGTAACAGTAAAACCAGAATCAATATTCCAACACAGGTACGCAACTCATTCAACAGAGATTATCCCAATGCAATGAATGCAGTATGGACAAAAAATAAAGGCGACTGGACTGTAACATTTGGTAACAGCAATTGGAATTCTACTGCTACTTATCACAGCAATGGAGAACGGGTTGATACAAGAACTCCTGTACGCAGAGATGAAACACCACAACCTGTGCAGGAAGAAATTTTAAAACGCTTTCCGCAAACAAATCCGAAAGACATCATTAGAATTGAAAAGCCTAAAAACCCAAACCTTTTTCAGGTAGTGGTTGAGCAGGCAGGGAAAATAAAAACAATGGTCTTTGATGAAAAAGGAAAATTAGTTTCGCAAATGCAGGATATCATTAAATAAAAAATGCCGGGTTTTTCACCCGGCATTTTTTATTAGTATCTCCAACTGGTAAGATCAACTCCTTTCGGGCTTCTTGTTTTTACTTCTTCGGCCCAGCGTGTAATAAACATTTGATTGTATCGTAATCGGCTGATGTAATTAGGTTGTGTATGATCACCATTCCAGCAATGTTCTGCTCTGTCGCCATAATCAACAAATGCATCGGCTTTTGGATTGTTTAATTTTTTTAACCGTTCTTCCATTAAATACACCGCATTGTTGAGATAATAATTATCCATATCGCCGCAATAGATTTTTATTTTTCCTTTTAAGTGCTCACCAATTTTATTCCAATCACGCTCAAGAATATGACCAAGATCGTAATGTTCTTTCCAGTAAGCAGCAACGCTTGTATCAATATCGCCGCTGTATTTATTCCAGATAGGTTTTGGATAACCATCGTCACCAACAGGTGAGTAAACAGATTCCCACACATCCCACTGATCGCCACTGCGGCTGTTGGTGCCCAATGCCAGTTCACGCAGATTACTATCCCGTACATACGAATCAACATGGCCCAGATAATTTCTGTGACCGGGTCTTAATGTTTTACGGAAAGGACCTTCCTGGTAATAGGCATTCTTGTCTTTATAAATATCAATCACCGTATATGCTCTGAAATCAATCGGGTCGGGACATGCACTGTAGCAACCATTGAATTGTGTTGGATAAAAAATTTGCGCTGCCAATACTTCCCATCCTCCGGTGCTGCCGCCATACATAAATCTTGCCCAGCCTTCACCAATACCTCTGAAACGTTTTTCAATTTCCGGAATCAACTCATATACAATGGCATCACCATAAGGCCCGTTGTTGGCACTGTTTACTGCATATGAATCATCGTAGTAAGGAGTGGGATGTTGTATTTCAATGGCAATCACTCTTGGAAAATCAGGACCGCTCCATTGTTTGTAAAAATTATAAGCTTCCTGTTGTACAATACGATTATAACCACTGAGATTAAATCGTGCAATATAATCAGGTTGCAGATTTGGATCTGGCGGATCGGTTCTGAAACCACTGAAGTCATCAGGAAAATGTCCGTGAAAAATAGCCAATGGATATTTTACTGTGGGATGTGTATCCCAACCTTCGGGCAATAAAACATGTGCACCAATATACATGGGCCGGCCCCAAAATTCAGTAAGCAGCTTGCTTTGTATTTTAATATGCTTGATATACTTCGTGTCTTTTGGAGAATCTATAGGAGGAATTTTGCTGTCAAGTTTTACCGTTACAACATCACTACCGGTATTGCTGAAACGAAGTTGAACGGGTTTGTTGTAGAGGTTGCCCGGTGCAGTGTTCCAATGCTGACCTTCACCTCTGTCCATGGGAAGTTTTACAGTGTGGCCATCTTTGCGTTTAAATGTTTCATACATGTGCAGCAGAACCTGTACATGGTAAGTTCCCGGTTTTAGTTGCTTCATGTTTTCAACAGGGTAACCAAATGCTTTTACATCAATTGTTTTTGTTTGGCCCGGCATCCAGTTATCTACATTGATGCCAAATACCTGTTGTGTTTGCGGGCCATCACTGATCTGGAACCTTGGTTCGTCTTTGTTGTTGGTGCTGAGTAAAAGCAGCAGTCGTCCATCCAATGGTTTATTACCAAACTGAGCGGGGTAAGGAACCAGCACCTTGGTTTGTGCCTGTAACTGCAACCCGCAAATAAAAAGGACAAGACTTAACAGAAAGCAATGTTTCATAAAAAAACGTTTAGATGAGAAAGTTAAGCGAAATTTCTATGCATCCGTTCTTTAAGAGGGTTCGTGGCTGTTCAATTATTTCCCTTAATTTGCCGCCATAACCGAACAATCCTGATGTATTTAGTTGTAAAGAACCTCACCCTTTTCACAATCTGGCTGTTTTGCAAACGCTTTACACTCTACAACCGTGAAGCAAGACAAATTAAAACACCACTGATCATTGGATGCAATCATCCCAATTCTTTTTTAGATGCCATACTGGTAGGATCGCAAATGAAACAGCGGGTACATTTTATTACACGCAGTGATGTGTTTAAAAAAGCATGGGTACGTGCTATCCTTCGTTCGGTGAACATGATTCCCATTTACCGCATCAGAGACGGAAAAGATAATCTTGGAAAAAACGATCAAACATTTGAAGAGTGTAGACAAATATTGCTGCGTGGAGAACATGTACTCATTTTTGTGGAAGGGTTTTGTAAATATCAAACCACACTGCAGCTTCCTTTAAAAAAAGGAGCACCACGTATGTTTATACAGGCATTGGAAGATGGGTTAAACATTCAATGCCTCCCTGTATGGTTGCGTTACAGTTCATTCTTTTCTTTTCCTAAAGAGGTAGACATCAATTTTGGTACAGCGTTTGGAAAAGAAATTTTAAACGGGATAGATGAAACAGGTGCTCGGATGAATGCAATCAACAAAGAAACAGGCGATCAGTTGCAGGTGCTTTCCGAAATGAAACAACAACCTGCAACATCGGCTTACAAAGCGTTGTTGTTTGTTCCTGCATTGCTGGGAATAGTTACCCATTTTTTATTTTATTTACCGGTACAACAATTGGCTTATAAACTCAAAGGCGAAATACATTACGATAGTATTTTGTTTTGTATGATTGCTTTTCTGTATCCTGTTTATCTGTTAAGCATTGGTATCATTACCTGCGCTCTCTTTGGTTTGTGGTGGGCACTTTTGACTGTTGTGCTATTGCCGCTTTTGGCAAGGGCCTATGTACTATGGAAATAATTTGCTGATCTTGTAAACTGTTTTTATGCTGCGTCATTCAAAATCGGTTGCTGTATTACAGGTCTTGTTTTACAGTGTTATGATTCTCGTGAATGCATTGGCTAATGCATTACCTCTTAATGGATACAATACCGGTGAAATCAGTGCCATGTATCCCAATCTTTTTGTACCGGCTGGATTTACATTTAGTATCTGGGGGTTGCTGTATCTGTTATTGTTCGGCTGGGTTATTTATTCCGGTATCATTCTTTGGAAACAGCAACAGACAATACTGTTTAATCATGTACGTACAGTAGCGCCATTTTTTATTTTATCCTGTACATTAAATGCTGTATGGATTATAATGTGGCATCAGTTGTTGCCGGTTGCTGCATTGCTGATTATGTTCTGGCTGCTGAGTACATTAATAACGATGTACCGCAATATGCAGGCTGCAAAAATGCAATTGAACACCGGAGCATCTTTACTTCTCTATATTCCTTTTGTGATGTATTTGGCATGGATCTGCGTAGCAAGCATTGCAAACACAACAGCTGTTTTGGTTGATGTGGATTGGAATGGGTTTGGTCTGCAACCCTGGTTGTGGAGTTGCATTATGATTGTAATTGCTGCTTTGCTCGGTTGCTGGTTTAGTTTGGTAAAACGGGAAGCAGCTTTTGCTGTTGTAGTTGCATGGGCTTTGTTCGGAATTTTTAAAGGTCAGCAGGGTACTGTAACTGTGAGTTATACAGCAGCGGTTTCATGTGGCATTGTTTTAATTGCAGGTGGCGTTGGTCTTATAAGAAAACGTTCGTCTGGCAAAGTAATCAGATAAACGCTTTCATGTACTGCAGATTTGTTATCAGTAAACTCTTCTTTTCGCTAATCATTCTTTATCCGGTTGTTTTAATCCTTGTCTTTTTCCCGCACATGCTGTGCTGTTTTGAAAAAAATATTAGTGTATGAGTTTGCTTTTAGCAGTAATAGATATTCCTTAATCCTTTCTAAGCAGGAAACAGTTTACGTTTTATTGTTTTTTATTTTCATAACATTCTTTTCATTGTTTGTTAATGTGCCATTAAGAATTCGTTCACATAGCAACCGCAGTTTTGCAGCCTGTTACTTATACTGAATATCCGTAAGAAAAGGTGTAATGATGTTTAGTATAAGAGCAGGTTTTTCACTTTCTTAAATAACAGTAAAACTGCTGCAATGAAAAAAAGTATTCAGATGTTCGTTTTCGCTTTTTTTATTTTTCAATCAATGTTCTTATCAGATGTGTTCAGTCAGTCTACCGATGCATCGGTAACGGGGACGGTACTCAATAATGAGCAAAAGCCATTAGCCGGTGCTACTGTAATGATTACAAACACCTCTACCGGTTTTAAGTCGAGTACACAAACCAATGCAAAGGGTAATTATTATTTCAGACAGTTGCCGTTGGGCTCACCTTATGTAGTGGAAGTAAGTTTTGTGGGGTACAAAAAACAGATGAAGGAGAATCTTTCAATTAATCTCGGTGATCAGGTGATTGCTGATTTTGTACTTACAGAGAACAGTTCTGATCTGGCTGAAGTTGTTATCCGTTCAAATACATTAACAAGCAGGATTGATCGCTTTGGCGCAAGCACCGCAATTTCATCAAACACCATTCGTCAAATTCCAGCTCAAAACAGAAACTTCAGTAACCTGGCTTCACTTTCTCCATTAGCAAATGGTGCTAATTTAGGCGGACAGCGTTTTTCTTCAACTAACTATTTAATTGACGGAGTAAGTGCAAGAAATAATTTAACCAGTGGTGAAATAGGAAGAGGCCCGTTTTCTTTATCAATGGAAGCAATTCGTGAGTTTGAAATTATCACCAACGTGTATAGTGTAACACAGGGCAGACAGGGTGGTGGTACCATCAGTGCGGTTACAAAATCAGGTACCAATAACCTGACCGGTAGTGTATTTAATTATTTCAGATCAGACGCATTGTCGAGTAAATTTGATATCAGAGGCAACAGAAGAACACAGAAGTTTACCAACAATCAATACGGATTCAGTCTTGGTGGACCCATCATTAAAAATAAGCTCCATTTTTTTACTGCATTCGATCGTGAAGATGCTTCTGCACCTTTCTTTATTGCAGACATAAAAACAGAAGCAGATGAAATTGCATTGCGTATCAGCAAGCAGGCATTGGATGATGTGTTGCGGATTGCACGGGCAAAATATGGATTAAGTAATAACAAACAGACGGGGGAGTTCGGACGGAAAACAACTGCCAATACTTTTTTACTGCGGTTCGATTGGCAGATCAATGAAAAAAACCGTTTAACACTCCGTAATAACTTCAGTAACTGGGATGATCCCACCAGTGTGAATGATAACAATAATATCAACCTGTACGAAGTATGGGGAGATTTTAAATCGCAGGAAAACAGCACGCTGTTATCGTTAAGAACACAGGTGCGTTCGAATGTACTCAACGAATTAAAAGTACAGTACCAGACCGCTACAAGAAATTTTGTTCCTAATAAAGAACTGCCTGCTGCAAATATTCCCCGGGCAATTGTAACAGTGCGTTCTACATTGCCCAACGGTACACAGGGAAATACAAACGTTCAACTCGGCGGCCAGCGATTTAATCCCGAAGATAATCTGGAGAATCAATGGCAACTGATCAATACAACCTTTATCACAAAAGGGAAATACAATTTTACATTTGGTACCGATAATACATTAACCTACCTCGATACCTATATTTCCAATGAACAGAATGGCCGTTTTATTTTTAACAGCCTTGCCGATTTTGATAACCTCAACCCATCAAGGTATGCAAGAGAAGTGCCGTTGAAAGGCGTACCTTCTGTTCAGCAATATGTTTTCAACGGATCGTTGTTTGGCGAAATGCAGTTTTTCCCTGTTAAAAATCTGGAAGCAACAGTTGGATTAAGATGGGATGTTACCAGTTACTTAACAGCAGGTGATTACAATCCGGTTGTAGAGAAAGAACTGGGTTTACGTACAGATAATAATCCTACCGACTGGAATAATATTCAACCACGTGTTCAGCTTACATGGGATGTAAAAGGGAAACGTACAGACATTATAAAATTCGGTGCAGGATTATTCTCTGCCAATCCCATTACCTATGCACAGGTAAATAATATTCAAAACAGCGGAACAATGGTCGCAGCAATTGATGTTACCCGTCCTACAGACGGAAGCATTAACCGTGTTCCTGTTCCTGATTTTCCATCGTACAGAGACAATCCTGCAACAGCACCGGGATTAATTGAAGGAGTACCGACAGTTTCTACCATTAACCTGAACGATCCTGATTTGCAGGTGCCCTCAATTTTTAAAGCCAATCTTTCTTACAATAAAATTCTGTTGCAGGGTAAGTTGCGTGCAGGAGTGAATTTTCTTTTTTCGTACACTTATAACAACTATGTGTATCTCGACAGAAACTTAGTTGATCAGCCTTTCTTTACATTGGCAAATGAAAATAACCGGGCAGTGTTTGTTCCTGCAGCTTCTATTTCTTCTGCAGGTATCACCAACAATGTGTTAGGTCGTAAAACACAGGCAGTAGGAAGAACACTTGAATTTACCAATGGTGCATTGTTGTACTCCAGTACAGTTGTTGCGGATGCAGAATACAGGTATTACAAAGACGGATACATCAATGTAAGTTATACATACAATGTTACAAGAGACAATACATCGTACAACGGTAATGTTGCAAACACCTCTACATTCAGGCCTGTAAAATCTGATCCCCGTGATTTAAGTGAAATCAATTTTTCTGATAATCAATTCAGACATAAAATTGTTGTGTTTGGATCAACACCAACATGGAAAGGGTTTTCATTGAGCGGCCGTTTTACCGGCGTTGGCGGTACACGATTCAGTCTTACAGTTGATGCAGATATTAATGGTGATTTTGTTGGCGGACCGGGTAATGATAATGACCTTGCTTTCATTTTTAATCCATTCGATTCAAAGACACCCTCATCCATCAGAACTTCAATGGAAAAAGTGTTAAACAACCCAGATAACAGAATTAAAGACTATATCAGAAAAAATCTGGGCAAAATTGCAGATCGTAATGGCGGCGAAAATCCTTTTGCCGGTGTCATTGATATCCGCCTCACCAAAGATTTTAAAATTTCTAAAAAGCAGAAGTTTACACTCAGTGCAGATGTGTTCAATTTTGCTAATCTCCTTAATAAGAACTGGGGGCGCAATTTTAACCAGGGTAATCAAACTTTATTATTTGTAACCGGGTTCGATCAGGCAACCAAACAATACAATTACAGAGTAAATGAAAATGTAGGTGTTGTGCAGGCAAATGGCACACCCTTTCAGATACAAATAGGAGCCCGTTACAGTTTTTAATATAACTGATACGGAAACCATTTATTCCGTGCCTTATCATCAGGCAGTGTTCAAAAACCCCTCATTCCAAAAGGGGTTTTTGAAATATGCAGGATGTTTGTTTTACATGTAGCTTTATTCATTCTCAGCATCTAAACCGAATTGTTATGAAATTGATTGCAATTGTTATTTCATTTTTATGTTCTGTCAGTTGTTTACAGGCACAGCAGGTAAACAATCCTGAAACCGAACTAAACAATAAGCGTGTTCGTTTGCCCAATGGCTGGCAGTTATCACCTGCAGGTAAATCGCTTCCATTAGGTGATTTTCCGCTGAACCTTGCTGTATCGGCAAATAAAAAATGGATGGCAGTAACCAATAACGGACAGAGTGTGCAGAGCCTGCAGCTCATTGATCTTAAAACAGAAACCATTGCGGATAATGTGATCATTCCGAAATCATGGTACGGATTAACATTCAGTGCAGATGGGCGCTATCTCTATGCATCGGGCGGAAATGATAACTGGATACTGCAATACAGCATCAGCAAAAATAAAATGATTTTAAAAGACAGTATTAAGCTGGGAGCAAAGTGGCCCGAAAAAATTTCACCCGCAGGTATTGCAATTGATGATGCTGCTAACATGCTGTATGTGGTTACAAAAGAAAATAATGCATTGTATGTGGTTGATCTTTCAACCAAAAAAATTATACAGCAACTGCAGCTCTCTGCTGAAGCGTATGCCTGTATCTTATCTCCCGATAAAAAAGAATTGTACATCTCTGTATGGGGTGGAGATGAAATTGCAGTATACGATACAAAGCAAAAGAAAATGGTTGCATCCATTTCTACCGGCGACAATCCAAACGAATTATTACTGAATAAAAGCGGCACCTTGTTGTTTGTAGCAAATGCCAACGATAACAGTGTATCTGTGATTGATATTAAAAAGCGTAAAGTGCTGGAAGTGTTAAATACAGCATTGTTTGCTGATGCACCTGCAGGATCAACAGCGAACGGACTTGCACTTTCACAAAATGAAAAAACATTGTATGCTGCAAATGCAGATAATAACTGCCTGGCCGTATTTGATGTATCTGTGCGTGGTAAAAGCAAATCAAAAGGATTTATTCCTGTTGGCTGGTATCCAACCAATATCAAAGTGGTGGGTAAAAAAATATACATAGCCAATGGCAAAGGATTTTCTTCTTTCGCCAATCCCACTGGCCCCAATCCTTCAAAGCCGGAGCAAACAGTAGAACGTCATGTGGGCGATACATCTGTAAGAGTTCGTTCTGGTTATATTGGGGGTTTAATGAAAGGCACCATGAGTATTGTTGATGAACCAACTGATGCAATGCTGGCGGTGTATTCAAAGGCAGTATATAAAAACACACCTTATTCAAAAGCAAAAGAACAAACAGCCGAAGGTGAAAAAGGAAATCCTATCCCCATGAAGAAAGGCGATGCCACACCAATGAAGTATGTATTTTATATCATTAAAGAAAACCGCACGTACGATCAGGTATTGGGCGATGTGCCACAAGGTAACGGAGATACCAGTCTGGTTTTATTCGGACAAAAAATTACACCCAACCAACACAAGCTGGTGAATGAATTTGTATTGCTCGATAATTTTTATGCCGATGGAGAAGTAAGTGCCGATGGTCATAACTGGAGCACTTCTGCACACGCCACCGATTTTTTAGAAAAGAACTGGGTCACCAGTTATGGTGGCAGAGGCGGTACCTATCCCGGCGAAGGGAAACGGGAAGTTGCAAATCCTAAAAGAGGATTTATCTGGGATTACTGTAAACGTGCCGGTGTAAGCTACCGTACTTACGGTGAGTTTGCCGATGGTGGAAAAGCAAATATTCCTGCGTTGGAAAATCATTTTTGCCCTTATTACACCGGTTACAATTTAAGTGTAAGAGATACCACCCGTTTTTATCAATGGCGTCGTGAGTTCGATTCTTTGCTGGCTGTAAATGCTGTGCCACGTTTTAACTCCATGCGTTTTGGTAACGATCATACAGAAGGGTTACGTACCGGCAGACCAACTCCGTTTGCACATGTAGCAGATAATGATCTGGCTGTTGGGATGTTTGTTGAATATTTATCTAAAAGCCCCATCTGGAAAGAAAGTGTGGTGTTTATTGTTGAAGATGATGCTCAGAACGGGCCCGATCATGTAGATGCTCACCGCACAACTGCCTACGTTGCGGGTCCGTTTGTAAAGCGGGGTTATACAGATCATACCATGTATTCAACCTCCTCTATGTTACGTACCATTGAATTGATTTTAGGTTTGCCGCCCATGAGTCAGTACGATGCTGCTGCTACACCCATGTGGCGCTCGTTTACGGCCAACCCAAATTACACTTCATTTACAGCAGTTCCCGTTTCGGTTGATTTAAATGAAAAGAATACCCGTAACAGTAACACTGCACGACTCAGCAACAGTTTTGATTTTACAAAAGAAGACCGTATACCCGATTTGCTTTTCAGCGAAGTGGTATGGAAAGCAGTGAAAGGCGAAGATGCAGTAATGCCTGCACCCCGCAGAAGTGCTTTTGTAAAAATTGCCGAAGACGAAGAGGAGGAGGAAGAAAAAGAGACTGAACAAAAACGAAAACCTAAGGCTAAAATTGTCCCTCAAAAATAGGTATGGCAGGCACTTTTTGGGGTGCTCTGTTGCCTGTTTCGGGTAAAACCAACTGTGTAAAGGCTATAAAACAGAAAAAGGGCAGCTAAAACCTTTTGCAGAGGCGATATTTCCTGCTCAAATCCTTTGGCCGCAAGCCTTTTAACCTTAACTTTGCGACCCCGAACTAAAAAACAACATCGGGATAATTTTATGTCAGAAAACGAAATTGTTAACTCAAACGCTGATGCACAGGAGAACGTGGAAGCAACAACTGTTGCCGAAACTTCTGCAGCGACAAAAAAGGCACCTGTGGTAGAGCAAACTGCTCATGATGATTTTGACTGGAGCGTTGACAAGCGCAACGTTGCTATCTACAGCAAAGAAGAGCGTGAAAAGTACGATTCAGTGTATGATGGTACGTTCAAGCAGGTAAACGATGCTGAAATTGTTGATGGTCAGGTTGTGGCATTAACAAAAACAGATGTGGTTGTAAACATCGGCTTTAAAAGTGATGGTCTTGTTTCGTTGAACGAGTTCCGTGATTTGCCTGGTTTAAAAATCGGCGACACTGTTGAAGTAATGGTGGTTGAAAAAGAAGACAGAGAAGGTCACTTACACCTCAGCCGCAAACTTGCACGCATTACACGTGCATGGGAGCGTATTATGGAAGTGCACAAAACCGGCGAAATTGTTACCGGTACAGTTACAAGCAAAACAAAAGGTGGTTTGATCGTTGATGTGTTTGGAATGGAAACATTCTTACCGGGTTCACAAATTGATGTGAAGCCTGTAACAGATTACGATCAGTTTGTTGGCAAAACAATGGAGTTTAAAGTGGTGAAGATTAACGAAACCATTAAGAACGCTGTTGTAAGTCACAAAGCACTCATTGAAAGCGATATTGAAGCTCAACGTGCAGTGATCATGGGCAAGCTGGAAAAAGGTCAGGTACTGGAAGGTACTATTAAGAACATCACCGATTTCGGTGCGTTCCTTGATCTGGGCGGTGTTGATGGCTTGTTGTATATCACAGATATCAGCTGGGGCCGTATCAACCATCCTACAGAAGTGTTGAAGATGGATCAGAAACTGAACGTTGTAGTTCTTGACTTTGATGATGATAAAAAACGTATCAGCCTTGGTCTTAAACAATTAACTCCTCACCCATGGGATACACTCAGCGAAACAATCGTTGAAGGTAACACCGTGAAAGGTAAGGTTGTAAATATTGAAGACTATGGTGCATTCTTAGAAATCATGCCAGGTGTTGAAGGTCTGGTTCACGTAAGTGAAATCAGCTGGGCTAATACACCGGTGAATGCAAAAGAGTTCTTTAAAATGGGCGACGAACATGAAGCGAAAATTGTAACGCTTGATAAGGATGCCCGTAAGATGAGCTTGAGCATTAAGCAAATGAGCCAGGATCCATGGAGCACAATTGAAGATACATTCCCTGTTGAAAGCAAGCACAAAGGTTTGGTGAAAAACATTACTCCTTATGGTGTGTTTGTAGAACTGAAAGCAGGAATTGGTGGTATGATTCATATCAGTGATCTCAGCTGGACCAAGCGTTTCAACCACCCAAGCGAATACACAAAAGTTGGGCAGGAAATTGACGTGATGATCCTGAGCATTGATAAAGAAAACCGCAAACTCCAGTTAGGTCATAAACAATTAGAAGAAGATCCCTGGAATGCGCTGGAAGAAACATTTGCAATTGGCACTATTCACGAAGGTCATGTAATTAAGAAAGATGACAAAGGTGCAGTAGTTCAGTTACCATACGGTATTGAAGGGTTTGCTCCTAACCGTCATACCAACAAAGAAGATGGTAAGCAGGTAGCTGCAGATGAAACAGCGCAGTTTATGGTGATTGAATTCGATCGCAATGAAAAGCGTGTGGTGATCAGTCATGCACGTATTTGGGAAAAAGCAATTGCTGATGAAAAGAATGCTGAGTTCAAAGAAAAGCAGGCAGATGCTGTACGTACCAAAAAAGCAGTGAAGGATGTACAAAGCAAAGTAGAAAAAACAACGCTTGGTGATTTAGGTGTATTAGCCGATCTGAAGAAAAAATTAGATGGCGGTGCAGCTGATGAAACAAAGAGTGAAGAAAAAGAAGGTTAATTCTTAACCGAATTTTTAATACAGGCCCATCGTTTTAACGATGGGCTTTTTTTTTGATCAGTGATGAATGATGAGACGATAGCTATCAGGTCATGAGTTTGTGCAGAGATCTGAAATAAAGTAAGCTAACTCATCATTCATCACTCATCACTCATTACCTTCGTATCAAACAACAAAACCTTCATGCGTTATTTTCTCATTGGTTTTATGGGCAGCGGTAAAACGCACTGGGGTAAGCAATGGAGCGAAGCGTTTGGCATCAGCTTTTACGATCTGGATACTGAAATTGAAAAGCAGGAAGGAAAAACGGTCACTGCAATTTTTGAAGAGAGAGGTGAAGCAGCATTTCGTAAACTGGAACAAGCCATGTTGCAATCTTTTGAAAAAAAAGATCAGTTTATTTTGAGTTGTGGCGGCGGCACGGCCTGCTTTCATAACAATATGAAATGGATGAATACACATGGCTTAACCATTTATCTGAAAGCGAATGCAGCATTGCTTGTACAACGTTTGCAAAACGAAAAAGAAACCAGACCGTTAATTGCACAGGTGCCGGATCACTTACTGGAGGAGCATATCAGTGAAAAATTAAAACAACGGGAAGAATACTATGTGCAGGCTATGTATCATTTACCTGCACAATCCGTGAGTCTTGAAAATTTTCAAAAAATCATCAGAAGACATGGGTAATCAGTTTCTTAAAATCTCTTTTATACTTGCTGCACTGGCTGTTGGCCTTGGTGCATTTGGAGCGCATGCTTTACGGGAAATGCTGGATGAAAGAAGTTTACAAACGTATCAAACCGCTGTACTGTATCAGTTTTTTCATGTATTTGCTCTTGCTTTAACCGGGTTACTCATCAAACAAAATCATAACAGCTGGTACAAACGTGCAGGTTATTTATTCATGACCGGGATTGTATTGTTCAGCGGATCTTTATACACACTTTCTTTTTTAAAAGCAGCCGGTATTGAAGGCATCAACTGGATGGGCGCCATTACACCTTTTGGCGGTGTATGTTTTATTGTCGGGTGGATCGGGTTGTTGTTAGGGTTACGTACTTCATCAGTTAATGAATAGGCACCGTTAATTTTACACTGGTTCCTGCATGGGAACTGATCTCAAACGTGCCACCAATACTCTCCATGCGTCGCTGCATGTTTTTTAAACCATTTCCAAACTGATTGAGTTTCTCAGGATCTATTCCTTTTCCGTTATCATTTATTTCAATGATCATGTTGTGTTCAGTAAAATCAATATTGATTATTACTTCTTCTGCATGGGCGTGTTTCATTACATTGTTCAGCGATTCTTTTAAAACCAGAAAAATATTTCTCCGTCGTACACCGGATATTTCGGTGTTAGGAATTTCTGCAGCCACTTTGATTTGATATTCCATCTTAAAATTATCCAGATACTCCGATGCATACGAACGGATATATGCAACCAGACTGTTTACTGTGTCATTTCCTGCATTCATACTCCAGATGATGGCATTCATCTTCGTCATCAGTTCATTGGCATTGTAAGAGATCTTGGGTATTTCATCAATGGGATGTTCTTTCGATTTCTGCCGGGCAATTTCACTCAGTAACCGAATGGCAGTAACACCGCTGCCCAGTTCATCATGCATATCTGCTGATATACGGCTTCGTTCATCCTGCTGAGCTCTTAATACAGCAAGTTCCTTTTCATATTCCTGCCGTTCAGCTTCCAGCTTGATGGCTTCTCTCATTTTTACTTTTTCAATCAATTCAACTTTGTTTTTATATACCAGACCAAAAAGAAAAAACACCAGCTCCAGCAAAATACCTACTTCAAAAAACAAGACCGACTGTCTGAAAATACCGGTGGCAGGCAGCAGTGTAGTAGAAGGGAATAACACAATGTATTGTGATATACTGCCCATTACCAGATTTGAAATATTTCCTGCCAGTAAATAATTCATGAGTTTATTGCGGTTCACAAATCCAAGTATGAGGTACATGATGCCGAGGAAAATGAGAAAAAATTTGCTGATGTTTTCGGTAGTGGTGAGATAAGCAAACGGAAGTTTACCAAAATAAAAAATACTGAATAACAGAAGGAACCCGCCCAATACAAACTCTGCAATAATAAACAAACGATTTAAAAGCGGATAGTTTACAGGAGTGCCCAGAAACATTCTGGTAAAGCCTATATAGAAAATATAGCCTGTTATCTGCAGGAAATAATCCAGATACTCTTCATTAAAAAAATTAAACTGGGTAGAGCGTTTGTACAGCACTGCTTTTAAAAATAGCAACAGCCCCATAGAAAAGGCATAAATAGAATAGTACAGGAATTCCCTTTTATAATTCTGCACATAGTTGGCCATCGAAAACAGAATCATCATAAAAAGCAAACCGCAGAGTACATACGTAAATGTATTTACACCAAACCAGTTGGTATGAATGTTATTGACATGGTCATCAAAAAAAATGGGATTGATGAGATAGGGGTTGAGTGTAATAATATTTGTTCTGGCATATTTACATCGTACCAGTATCTGCATTTCTTTTCCTGCAGGTATGGTAAAGAACCGGTACGATTTTTCACTTTTATCTTTCGAAATCTGTCCAGGAATTTCAGTCCATTCATTGGTAACCGAATCTCTGGTATACAGAATGGTTTCTGTTGAGTAAATGCCGGGAGTAATGTAAAATGAGCGGGGTATCTGTTCATCGTTTTCAATCCAGATCAGCAAATAAATGCGGGCATCAATCATTAATGACTTAGACACTTTTTTCTTTGGCTCTTCATTGAGGTGCAGAAACATGATGCCCCGGATATCCTGCAACGGTTTATTGCTGTTCGTATCAATAAAAACATGCATGTTCTGTGGCAGGTAATGCAGGTTTACAACCTTTGATGTACGGATGACTGACAGCATCGTATCAATGTGTGCAAATGCGGGGAAAAGGTATAGCAATAAAAGACCGGAAAGCAGGGCTCGTTTTCTCATAAAGTTGTCTGTTCGGCAATTAAGATAAAACATTTCGGCTTTTTGTAACAGTCTTTTCTCTGTGGTTGGGATGGTTGCATTCTTTATCTTTGTTTTTATGGCCGAAAAGCGCATAAAAGAAAAGAAGAAAAAAGAAAGCTCCGGGCAAATGAAGCAGGACAAAGAAGAGCAGGTATCGGTAAAAGAATTGGTAAAAGATGAACGTACTCATAAAATTACCGGTATCATTTTCCTGTTGCTGGCAGTTGTTTTATTTATTTCTTTTACTTCTTATTTATTTACCTGGCAGGAAGATCAGGATAAGGTTCTCCGTCACTCTTGGAATGTGTTGTTAAAAGATGATATGCAGGTACAGAACCTGCTTGGCCGTTTTGGCGCATGGAGTTCACATTTGTTTTTTTACAAAGGTTTTGGTGTAGCATCCTATCTCATTTGTACCTTCTTTTTTATTATTGGTGCTAATTTGCTTTTTGGCAAAAAGTTGTTTTCCATTACACGTAATATGAAATACGTATTAGTGGGTTTGCTCATATTGCCTGTTTTCTTTTCTTTTTTTATGCAGCAGCAGGGGTTCCCTTGGGGAGGTGCTTTTGGCAATTATGCATCGGGATGGCTTATGGGCTTTGCAGGTAAAACAGGTACTGCAATCATTTTGTTACTGGCAGTTGTTTCATATGCCATCTGGCGGTTTAATCCGGTGTTTACACTTCCGGTAAAAGAAAAAAAGCAGCAGGCAGATGTATTGGTTACGGATGTTGAAGAAGAACAAGAAGTAGTAACTGAAGTACAAGATGAGGTGAATCAAAAAAATAATCAACTGAAAGGCGAAGCAAAACTGATACTCGCAGACGGGGTAGATTTTAAAACAGATCCGCTGCATGAGTTTTCAGTTACCGAAAAGGATGAACCTGTAGCAGTTGATTTGCCCGTTACAAGAGAAGAAGTTTTACCAGTGCCGCCACCGGAATCTTTTGTTGAAATGGAAATTCCTGCTCCTGAAAAAACAAAGAAGCAAAGTAAAGAAGAGGTTGCAAATGATCTGGCACTGGAGATAAAAAATGCAAATGACGATGCTGTATCGGAAGAAGAAGAAACAGAAAAAAAAGTAGTTGAAAATCTTCCGCCGTATGATCCGTTTCTTGATTTGAAAGATTATAAATTTCCATCGCTCAACTTATTAGAGAATCACGGCAGCGAAAAAATTATACAGGATGCAGGTGAACTGGAAAACTATAAAAACCAGATCATCAATACGCTCCGCAACTACGATATTGAAATACAGAAAATATTTGCAACCGTTGGTCCAACCGTTACACTATACGAAATTGTACCGGCAGCCGGTGTGCGTATTTCACGTATTAAAAACCTGGAAGATGATATTGCTTTAAGTCTTGCAGCATTGGGCATCCGTATTATTGCACCCATACCCGGTAAGGGAACAATTGGTATTGAAGTACCCAATGTGAAGAAGACGGTGGTGAGTATGAAGACCTTGTTGGCTTCAGACAAATTTCAGCACAATAACTTTGGCTTACCCATTGCCAGTGGTAAAAAAATTTACAATGAAAATTTCATTGTTGATTTAACAACCATGCCTCACCTGTTAATGGCCGGTGCAACAGGGCAGGGTAAATCAGTTGGGTTAAATGCCATTCTTGTTTCGTTACTGTATAAAAAACATCCTTCTCAATTAAAACTGGTATTGGTTGATCCAAAGAAAGTAGAGTTGAGTTTATACCGTCATATCGAAAATCATTTTCTTGCCAAGTTGCCTGGAGAAGAAGAAGCAATTATTACCGATACCAAGAAAGTAATCAATACACTGAATGCTTTGTGTATTGAAATGGATAACCGGTACGATCTGTTGAAAGAAGCCGGATGCCGTAACCTGCGTGAATACAATGATAAGTTTGTTGGCCGTAAACTCAATCCGCAAAAAGGGCATCAGTACCTGCCGTTTATTGTGTTGGTCATTGATGAGTTTGCTGATTTGATTATGACTGCAGGTAAAGAAGTTGAAATGCCTATTGCCCGTTTGGCGCAGCTCGCAAGAGCAGTAGGTATACATCTTATTATTGCAACACAACGGCCTTCAGTGAATATTATCACCGGTACCATTAAAGCCAACTTTCCTGCAAGGATTGCGTTTAAAGTATCGTCAAAAGTTGACAGCCGTACCATTCTTGATACGGGTGGTGCTGAGCAGTTAATTGGAAAAGGGGATATGCTCATCAGTTATAACGGCGAGTTAACCCGTTTACAATGTGCGTTTGTTGATACACCTGAAGTAGATGATATTGTTTCTTTCATCAGCAAGCAACGGGGTTATCCGCAACCGTTTTTATTACCGGAGTATGTAGATGAGAAAGAACTTGAAAGCCGTGATTTTGATTTGAGCGACAGGGATTCTTTGTTTGAAGATGCAGCCCGGCTCATTGTTCAAAACCAGGTTGGTTCCACTTCACTTTTACAACGCCGGATGAAACTGGGGTATAACCGTGCCGGCAGATTAATGGATCAACTTGAAGCTGCGGGTATTGTTGGTGCCAGTCAGGGAAGTAAAGCAAGAGATGTATTGATTAAAACAGAAGCCGAACTCGACCAACACCTGCAAATGATGGGATAAGCTGTTAAAGTTTGATTAATGCTTATGGGAAATCTATTTCAGGAGGCAACTGCTTATCTTTGCGGCCTCAATTTTGAACAGAACATGAAAACCGATAGTATGAAGATAATTGTATCATTTTTTCTGACATTACTGTTTGCTGTTAACGGATTTGCACAACCAAAGAACATGGGGCAAAGTGATCCTGCAGCAAAAACAATATTAGATGCCGTTAGTGCAAAGTTTAAAACATTTAAGGCAGTACAGGCAGTGTTTTCATTTAAGAATGAAGATGGTAAGGGTAAAGTATTGGGTATTAAAAAAGGATCTTTGTTTACAAAAGGAACAAAGTATCGTGTAAACATTGCAGGCGGTCAGGAAATTTTTTGCGATGGTACTAACATCTGGACTTATGACAGAGGAGCAAACGAAGTAACAATCTCAAAGTACGATCCGACACAGAGTACGATCACTCCTCAAAAATTATTCTCTAACTTTTACGATAAAGATTTTTTGTATAAACTGAATGGTGAAAAAAAGGAAGCTGGAAAAACGTTACAGGAAATTGAATTAACCCCTTATGATAAAACAAAGTCGTTCTTTAAAGTATTGGTTTGGGTAGATAAAAAAACACAATCTATATACAGCACAAAAGTGATGGAGAAGAGCGGGAATAAATATACCTATACCGTTTCTTCTTTAAACGGCAATGCCAAAGTAAGTGATGCTGAGTTTGTTTTTGACAAGAAAAAATACCCCGGTGTAGAGGTGGTAGACCTTAGATAATCAGGGCAATATGCCTCCCATAATACAAACAGCCGTTGGTTTTCAGCGGCTGTTTTTATTTTTAACAAATGTTTTTTTATTCGCTGATGATTTTGTAACCTTGTATTCCTCCAATTCTTCTGAACTGCCACAATCCGGTTTCCTTTTCTCGTCAACACTTTAAACAAATACAACTATGAGAAAAAGTTTCCTTTCATTGTCAGTGCTGCTCGCAGGTGCATTATTGTTTTCAGCCTGTAAAGGTGATACAGGTGCAGTAGGCCCTCAGGGTGTTCAAGGTCCTGCCGGTCCTCAGGGTCCACAGGGTATTATCGGCCCATCTGGTCCGGTTGGTGCTACCGGTCCTCAAGGTCTTCAGGGTCCTGTTGGTCCTCAAGGTCCTGCCGGTTCTTTAACAAACGTTATCTATTCTGCCTGGTTTGCACCCACATTTGCAACTGTAACTCCGGGAGCATCTAATCAGTGGTCAAGCTTTACTTCTGTACGGTCTACACCAAGTATTACTGCTGCTATCAGAGACAACGGCATTGTGTTAGTGTACATGAGATCAACTACAAACTCTTTGATCTTTTCAGGTACAGATCAGGTTACACAATTACCTTATGTAGATGACAGAGATGTGAACTACATGAAATCGTGGATTCCTTCTGTAGGTAATCTTACAATTGCTTACTCTTCAAGCATTCCTTACGGTCTTGCTACAGTAAACGGTTGGACACATAATTTCCGTTATGTAATTATCCCTGGCGGTACACTCGGAACAAAGATCACAAGTGGTCCTGCAGCCGGTTATACAGTTCAGCAGATCAAATCAATGAGCTATGCGCAAGTAGCAGCTTTGTTTAACATTCCTGCAAATGGAACAAACGAAAAATAATCATTCAACTTTATTCATGAAATTAACAGCCCCTTTAATGGGGCTGTTCTATTTTAATTCACCCTCAGCAAAAATTAATTTTTTATATTCTTTTTTATTAAACATTTTCATCTTATTTTCAACCTCCTGACAGCTATCCTCCAATACTTGTGTAACTACCTCTTCCAATTTCCTTTATTTGTTTTTTTTATCACTAAACATACAGCTATGAGAAAGGTTATCATGTTATTTTCAGTTATTGTTTCGGGTGCAGCCCTGTTTACTTCCTGTAAGGGAGATACCGGTGCGGTTGGCCCACAGGGTATTCAGGGGCCGGCAGGTCCACAAGGTCCTCAAGGTATTATTGGACCAACAGGTCCGATAGGCCCACAGGGTATTCAAGGACCGGTAGGTCCGCAAGGTCCGCAAGGTGTAACGAATGTGATTTATTCAAGTTGGATTACAGATGGAGACGGGACTGTTTGGGGCGACTCAACAATCCTGCTTTATGGAGGTGTTAGAAGAAGAAATATTTCAGCTCCAAGTATCACCACTGCTATTTTAAATCAGGGCATTATTCTTTCATGGGTAAGAAACGGAGCAACCGATCCATCAATTAATAAACTGCCGTGGAATTTTGCGTTTGGCAGTACACAGGCAGCAATTACTGCAATCCCAGCAAACCAGCGATTGATTTATACGCTGTATAACCCGGCAACCGGTGTTAGACCAGCAGTAGGAAGATCTGGTTTTGATATCAGGTATGTAGTTATTCCCGGTGCAGTTGCCGGACGTTTTACTGCAGGCCCGGCAGCAGGCTATACTGTGCAGCAAATTAAATCGATGAGTTACGAGCAAGTAACTTCTTTATTTAATATACCTGCAAATGGAACAAACGAAAAATAAATTTATCTTAATCGGACTTTATAAAAAAATCCTCTGCTAGCAGAGGATTTTTTTATAATACTGTAACAGAACAGTATGTTATTTATTTCTGGGAGTTTGCAACAAATAATCAAAACGCTTGCCGCTTACATCGTTCATATCGGGGATGGCTTCTACTTTATAAGCTCCTGCATCCAGTTTGGCTTTTGTTTCGGTGAAGGCCTGTAAAGTTTCTTCAATATCTGCATCGGTATGTGCAGCAGAAGGAATCAAACGGTAAATGATATGACCTTTTGGGATAACAGGATATACAACAATGGATGCGAAGATGTGATAGTTCTCCCGCAGATCCATTACCATGGCGGTAGCTTCTTCCACACCACCAGTCATATATACAGGTGTTACCGGACTGTCGGTCTTACCAATATCAAATCCTCTTTCTTTTAATCCGTTTTGCAGTTTACGTGCATTGCTCCAGAGCTTGTCTTTCAACTCGGGCATGGTTTTCAGCATTTCAAGGCGTTTGAGATTTCCCAGTACAATCGGCATGGGTAAACTCTTTGCAAAAATCTGCGAACGGATATTATAACGTATAAAATCAATGATTGCTTTTGGCCCCGCCATAAATGCACCAATAGATGCCATTGATTTTGCAAAAGTGCTGAAGTATAAATCTATCTCATCCTGACAACCCTGTTCTTCACCTGCACCGGCTCCTGTTTTACCCAGTGTACCAAAACCATGAGCATCATCAACCATCAAACGAAAATCATATTGCTTTTTCAGCGCTGCAATTTCTTTTAATTTACCCTGATCTCCGGCCATGCCAAATACACCTTCAGTAATCAGCAAAATACCACCTGCTCCCTGTTTTTCAATCAATGCTGTTGCACGCTGTAATTGTTTTTCACAATCTTCCAGATCGTTGTGTTTAAATACATAACGGTGACCGGGGTGCAAACGTAAACCATCAATAATGCAGGCATGACTTTCTGCATCATACACAATTACATCATGTCGGCCGCAGATGGCATCAATGGCGCTCATGATACCCTGATAACCAAAATTCATCAGAATTGCATCTTCCTTCATTTCAAACTCAGCCAGCTCTTTTTCCAGTTGCTCGTGCTGGTTAGAGTTGCCACTCATCATGCGTGCCCCCATAGGATAAGCCATTCCGAATTGTTTGGCCGCATCAGCATCTACTTTGCGAATTTCGGGATGATTGGCAAGACCTAGATAGTTATTGAGACTCCATACAATTTTTTCCTTTCCACGAAAGATCATGCGGCTGCCGATTTCACCTTCCAGCTTAGGAAAAGCAAAATAGCCGTGTGCCCTCTCTCTGTGCTGTCCAATCGGGCCTGAATTTTTCAACAGCTTCTCAAAAATATCTGCCATATTATCGAATTGTTATGTGTAAAAATTGCGGCAAAGGTAAGGTTTTGTGCCCTACGATTCACGGTCAATATATGCCGCATTCCGTACAAATAAAACCATTTTATGCTATTTGTTCAACAGGTATCTTTACGTACTAAAATGTTTCTATGCGATTGATTTTTTCAGCCCTGCTTTTATTACTCGTGTTTAACTGTGATGCACAGAAAACCACTGCAGCAAAAACAGACGCATCGCTTCGCCGGCCCAAACTGGTGATTGGAATTATGGTAGATCAAATGCGCTGGGATTTTCTCTACCGATATCATGATCGCTATGCATCCAATGGCGGGTTTAAGCGAATGATGAACCAGGGGTTTAACTGTGAAAACACATTTATCCCTTATGCTCCAACTGTTACGGCCTGCGGACATACAACGGTTTATACCGGATCGGTACCTGCCATTCATGGTATTACAGGAAATGCCTGGTGGGATTATGAAAAAAACCGTACAGTTTATTGCAGTGAAGATAAAACGGTAAAAACGGTGGGCAGCACATCGGCAGCCGGCGAAATGAGTCCACGCAACAATTTTGCAACAACCATATGTGATGAATTAAGACTGGCAACAAATTTTCGGAATAAAGTTATTGGTATTGCTATTAAAGATCGTGGCGGTATTTTACCTGCAGGGCACAGTGCCAATGCTGCTTACTGGTACGATGGCGGAACAGGCAACTGGATTACATCCACCTACTACATGAACGATTTACCTCAATGGGTAAAAAATTTCAACAGTAAAAAAGTAACCGATGCGTTTTATGAGAAAGGATGGAATACGTTATACCCCATCAACACGTATACGCAAAGCACTAAAGATGAAAATAATTACGAAGCAAAAGCATTCGGTTCAGATCAAAAAGGATTTCCGTATGATCTGAAACGCTTTACAGGTAAGAATTACAGCGCTGTATCAGTTACACCTTACGGAAATACCATGACGATGATGATGGCCAAAGATGCTATTGCATATGAAGAAATGGGTAAGGATAGTATTACCGATTTTCTGGCAGTAAGTTTTTCAAGTCCTGATTATGTGGGTCATTCCTTTGGTCCCAATTCAATTGAAGCAGAAGATACTTACTTACGGTTAGATAAAGATTTGGGAGAGTTGTTCGATTATCTGGATAAGATGGTGGGCAAAGATCAGTATCTGGCTTTCTTAACAGCAGACCATGGCGTGGCACATGTGCCCGGCTTTTTAACCGAACACAAATTACCCGGAGGAGCTGTTGATGATAATAAACTGGTGAGTGATTTAAATACGTTGCTGAAAGAAAAATATGGAAAGAACGGTTTGGTGCTGAGTGCATATAATTATCAGATCAGCTTAAATCATGATGTGATTGATTCTGCAAAACTCGACAGAAGTGATATCGTTAAAGAAGTGATCCGTTATGCAAAAAATATAAAGGGTATTGACCGTGTTTTTGAAATAGATGAACTGATGGAACAACCCATGCAGATGGATGTAAAAAACCGGCTTGCCAACGGATGGCATCCAAAGCGGAGTGGTGATATTCAACTCATTTTTTCTCCCGGCTGGATTGATGGGGGAGCCGTTGGTACAACACATGGTTTATGGAACCCATACGACAGTCATATTCCGCTTGTATGGTATGGCTGGGGTATAAAACCGGGTAAAACCAATCAGGAATTGTATATGACAGACATTGCTGCAACGCTGGCTGCATTGTTACGTATTCAAATGCCCAATGGTTGTGTGGGTAAACCCATACTCTCCATCGTTCAGTAATTTGTCTGTAGAGAAACATTCAACCGTAAAAACAAATTCAACAGGATACTGAAGATTTAGCAGTTGAATTTCAACTGGCACTAATCTTGGCACTTCTTCAATACAATACAGAAAGCCCCTTTCAGAGGGGCTTAGCTGTCATTTTGACTAAAGAATTAACTATGAACGAAAAGAATTTATTCCTGAGACCTGTAGATGAAGATCTTGACTTTCTCCCCATTATACCTCTTAATGAGGCCGAAGCAGAAGATGAAGAAGTAGATATTCCGGATGAACTGCCCATTCTTCCTTTACGTAATACCGTTCTTTTTCCCGGAGTTGTGTTGCCCATAACTGTCGGGCGTGATAAAAGTATACAAGCCGTAAACGAAGCGTACAAAACCAATAAACTGGTAGGTGTTGTTGCTCAAAAAGACAGCAATGTAGAAGATCCCAAAGTAACCGATCTGGAAGAAATCGGCACCATTGCCAAAGTGGTGAAACTGATAAAAATGCCCGACGGAGGAACCACTGTTATTATTCAGGGCAAGAAACGGTTTAAGATCAATTCCATTACATCAGAAGATCCGTTTTTTAAAGCAGCCATTGAAGTACTGAAAGAAGAACCCACACCGGAAGATGAAAATTTTAAAGCTGTTGCAGGATCTATCAAAGATATGGCTGCACAGATCATTCAGCTTTCTCCCAACATTCCAAGTGAAGCTTCCATCATTTTAAAAAATATTGAAAACCCTGCTTTTCTTGTACACTTTGTAAGTAATAATCTCAACAGTGATATTGCAGAGAAACAACAGTTGCTCATTACTCAAAACATTAAACAACGGGCGGAGCTGTTACTAACCTTGTTGCAAAAAGAATTGCAGTACACAGAACTGAAAAATAAAGTAACCAACAAAACAAGAACAGAACTAGATAAGCAGCAGCGGGAATATTTTCTGCAGCAGCAAATGAAAAGCATTAAAGATGAGTTGGGCGGAGACAGCAATGATCTTGAGTTGCAGGAAATGAAGAAGAAAGCAGAAACGATGAAGTGGAGTGATGCTGCAAAAGAAATGTTCCGGAAAGGAATTGAAAAACTGGAACGCATGCATCCATCTACACCTGATTATTCTGTAGTGTATAACCATATGGATCTGTTGCTCGATTTGCCATGGGGTGTATACACCAACGATCAGTACGATTTAAAGAAAGCAAAAAAAGTACTGGATCATGATCATTACGGTATTCAAAAAGTAAAAGAACGTATACTGGAATACCTGGCTGTATTAAAATTAAAGGGCGATATGAAAAGCCCCATCCTTTGTTTGCTGGGCCCTCCCGGTATTGGTAAAACATCGTTGGGAAAAAGTATAGCATCGGCATTAGGAAGAAAATATATCCGCATCAGTTTGGGTGGATTACATGATGAAAGTGAAATCCGTGGGCATCGTAAAACCTATATCGGTGCGATGCCGGGAAGAATTTTGCAATCTATCCGTAAAGTAAAAACATCCAACCCTGTAATGATATTGGATGAAATTGATAAACTGGGAAATGATTTTCGTGGCGATCCATCGAGCGCTTTGCTTGAGTTACTGGATCCTGAACAGAATCATACATTTTACGATAATTATCTGGAGCTAGAGTACGATCTAAGCAAAGTATTGTTTGTAGCAACAGCCAATACACTGGCTTCCATTCAACCGGCATTGAGAGACCGTTTGGAAATTATTGATCTCAGCGGTTATGCTGTTGAAGAAAAAATTGAGATTGCTAAAAACTATCTTGTACCAAAACAAACCGAAGCACATGGTTTATTGAAAATGCCGTTTAAGATCAGTGATACTGTTTTGCGTAAAGTAATTGAAGATTATACAAGAGAGAGTGGTGTACGTGAACTCGATCGTCAGTTAGCATCGCTCATGCGTTCACAGGCAAAAGAAGTGGCTATCAAAGGGAAAATAAAACCCACATTAACTGCCAATGATGTAGAACGGATATTGGGTAAACCACGATACAGCAATGAAATTTACAAAACAGCCAATATGCCCGGTGTATCAGTTGGGCTTGCTTGGACGGCTGTTGGAGGTGATATTCTGTTCATTGAAACCAGTTTGGCCGAAGGAAAAGGAGAACTGCGTTTAACCGGCAACCTGGGTAATGTCATGAAAGAAAGTGCGTCAACAGCACTGAGTTATTTACAGGCCAATGCCCGCAAAGCAGATATTAATCCCGAAGATTTTCAGAAAAAAAATATTCATCTGCATGTACCCGAAGGTGCAGTACCAAAAGATGGTCCCAGTGCAGGCATAACCATGCTTACTTCCATTGCAAGTGCATTTACAGGCAGGAGAGTAAAACCTTTTCTTGCAATGACGGGCGAAATTACTCTTCGTGGCCAGGTGCTGCCCGTTGGAGGTATTAAAGAAAAAATTCTTGCAGCAAAACGGGCAGGTATTAAAGAAGTTATAATGTGTTGGCAAAATGAAAAAGATGTGCAGGAGATCAACGCTCATTACATTAAGGGCATGAAGTTTCATTTTGTAAAAACAATGCAACAGGTGCTTGAGCTTGCATTAATATGAACAGCTTATAAATAAAATTGACCGTTTATAATAAGTTTGGACTTTTAGTGAACTACGAAAACTTTCACCCGTTAATATTGCATCAAACAGGAAATAGTTTCTATTTCATGTTGGTTGTTTTAAGGGTTAAAAGAGTTTCCCCCATCTCCATGGGGGAATTTTTTTGCATATGTGTTTCCACCGACTTTCAGAACCAGACTGCCTCTCCGTGGTTTTTGAGTAAATTACATTCTCTTACTGTTTATACATGATGCTGCGATTGATTGTTTTTTGCTGGATGTATTTTATTTCTGTTAACCTCTTTGCTCAAACATTAGGTGGCCGAACGGCTTATCAGTTTCTTCGTTTTCCTGCATCACCACAAACAGCTGCATTGGGTGGGGTGAATCTCAGCAATCAATCAAACGATCTTTCACTCGCTTTTCAAAACCCTGCTCAGTTAGATTCATTGATGCATGGCCAAATGGCAGCCAATTTTAATCTGTTATATGCTGGAGTAAAAAATGTACACTGGATGCTGGCTTACAGGCATCCGAAACTGCAGACCAATTTTGCTGCGAGTATTTTTTATGTTGATTACGGCAATACAACACAAACAGATCCGTCGGGAAATATAGAAGGTATTTACAGGCCACGTGATTTTGTTGTGCAGGTTTCTGCAAGTCGTGAATACCTCAACCGTTGGAAATACGGCATGTCATTAAAATATCTGGCAAGCAATTACGGCGTTTATCGCTCCAGTGCCATTGCTGCTGATGTAGGTGTGCTGTACAGAGACACGGCGAATTTTTTACAGGCCAGTATTGTTGCAGTTAATATGGGTGGACAATTAAAACGTTACAATCCTGCAGAACCGGAAGAGTTACCTTTTGATCTGCAGATTGGTATTTCCAAACGTTTGGCGAAAGCACCCATTCAGTTTTCAGCAACAGCACATCATCTGCACCGGTTTAATATTAATTATAACGATACCTTGTTTAATAACGATAATGGGATTGATAATGCAGCAAATAAAAAGTTTACGTTCGATAAACTGTTTCAGCATTTTGTATTTTCAACACAGGTATTAATTGGTGGCCGTGTAGAAGTAACAGCAGCTTACAATTATTTGCGGGGAAAAGAACTGCGGATAAACAATGCTGCAAACGGTCTTACCGGTTTTTCTTTAGGTGTTGGAGTGATCTTGCCTAAGTTGCAGTTACGTTATGCAAGAACATTTCTGCAAAGCAATATTGCTTACAATCAATTGGGGTTAAATATTCCGCTGAATAAATTGGTTGGGTTGGGCGATTGGGGAGAGAAAGTGGGGTGGTGAGATGAGTGATGAGTGATGAGTGATGAGTGATGAGTGATGAGTGATGAGTGATGAGTGATGAGTGATGAATTTGCGGAGGTTAAACTACAAACTATTAACTACAAACTTTACTCTAAGCTTCCGCATCTTTCTTAATCTTATCACCAAAAAACAACTCAACAAGAATATTGTAAATGAAATGTGCAATCATGGGTAATAATAATCCGCCACTGATCCATGCAAGAAATTGAAAACCTATAGCAAAAGGAATAATCTGAATGATTGCCCTTTCACCTTGTGTACCATGGCCAAATGCAAACACAACCGCACTGAGTATTGCAGCCAATATCCAAATGTGTTCGGTATAAGTCATAATCATCTGAAACAAAACACCACGATAAATATATTCTTCGCAGAAACCCGCCACTACACAAGCCAGCACCCACATCAACCGTTCAAGTGCTGAATCGGGCAATATATGATGCAATGTACTTTCATCTTTCTGCTTTGAAAATTTTTGTGAAATCCAGGCCAGTCCCAGCGCAAGTATAATTAAACCAACCGATGCTCCTACAGAAACAGCCGTAAATGAACTGCGGAATGAAATGTTTAGTTGTTCACTGCGTCCGGCAAAATAGGCCAGTACACAAAGTATGGCCTGCATGGCCATCGACTGCAGATACACGGGTATCTTGGCAATCTGTGCACCATCCAGTTCGGCTTCCATTTTTTTAATGTTCCTGTAACTCAATGCAGTTAAAAAAGGAAGACCCGCTGCCACAATAATCATAAATAATAAACTCATACAGGTTTACAGCTTCACACTGTTTTTTTTATTACAGGTTTTTTTCCGGTAGATTTTTCTCAGAAAGCAGAATCAGTTTTTCATGCAGTTGCAATACCTGCGGTAAGATCAACTGTTGCTCATTGTTCTGAATCACAAAATCGCACAAACGGATTTTGATTTGTTCATCAATCTGATTAAGCATACGCTTCTTTACTTCTTCTGACGTTACATGATCCCTGTCCATTACCCTTTTCAGCCGCAAGGTTACAGGAGCTGTTACTCCAATTACATAATCTAAACCTTCGGCTGTTCCACTTTCAAATAACAACGCCGCTTCTTTGATCACATAAGGTGAGGTTTGCCTGCTGAACCATTGTGCTGCATCGGCAATGGTAACCGGATGCACAAGACTGTTCAGCAATTCCAGTTTTTCTTTATCTGCAAATACAATGGATGAAAGATGCTTTCTGTTTAAATGGCCATCTGCATAAGTCTCTTCTCCGAAATAAAAAATGAGCTGTTGTTTCATCAGCTCATTGGTATGCATCAATTCTTTTGCCCGTTCATCAGCATTATAAACAGGAATGCCCAGCACTTCAAATATGTTTGCAACAGTTGTTTTACCGCTGCCAATACCTCCTGTTAATCCTATTTTTAGCATAGTCGTAATGTATAAGCCGATAGCCGGCAGTAGTTCGTAAAAACTGGCTAACAACTATCGGCTATCTGCTATCGGCTAAAATTATTTTTTCACTTCAGCAACCTTATTCAGCTGGGCTGTCCAATCCATGCTGATAGAGCTGCGTTCAATTTTAATATAACTGCCGGGGTTAATTTCCAGTGAAAGAGTGTTGTCTTCGTTTACTTTGTTCACCACACCATGAATACCGGCAATGGTTACAACCTTATCACCTTTCTGCAAATTATCAATAAATGTTTTTTGCTGTTTTGCTTTTTTAGCCTGCGGACGGATCATGAACAGCCAGAATACAAGGATCATTAATCCGAGAAATAATAACTGAATGGTACCGCCGCCGGATTTAGGATCGCCGGCCAGAAGAATAAATAAATTGATCATTGTTATTTGTTGTTTTATTTTTTAGGAAGTACTTCCCCTTCAAACAAAAGATTTACTACCTGATCTTTTGTATTGCAGGTTACATTTAAATATTTAGATGCTTTTCCTACACGGCCAACGCTGTTAAACTCAGCTGTAATTTTTCCTTCCTGTCCCGGAGCAATGGGCTCTTCGGGTTTGGCAGGAACAGTACATCCGCAACTGGCAGTTACATTTTGTATAACCAGCGGGTTAGTACCAGTATTTTTAAAATGAAAAGTGATCACTACTTTTTCACCATCGGTTACTTTGCCAAAATTTTGTACAGAATCCATCCATTGAACGGTTGTCCATTTTGTTGAATCGTTTAAAAATGCCTGTTGCTCTTTTGCAGCCGCAGTCGGGTCAACGGGTTCTTTCGGATTTTTCGGGGCATTCTGGCAGGCTGCCAGTAACAACAATAAAAAAGCTGGAAGAAAAATTTGTTTCATATAAAACGTTTTTACAGAATGCAAATGTAAAGGAAACAGCATTACTCAGCGGTAACAGGCTTTTTTCAGAGTTTCAGCCGGGTTGTTTTAAAAACGGATGCTACTTTTTAAAAGATACTTTATGCAGTTTGTTTTCTGCAGCAAGGTCTTTGTGAATATTATCAAGAATACCATTTACAAAATGGCCGCTTTGCGGTGTGCTGTAATCTTTTGCCAGATCAATATATTCGTTGATGGTTACTTTTGGCGGAATGGTTTCAAAATATAAAAATTCACAAATCCCCATCCGCATCAGAATCATATCAATAATAGCTGTACGTTCCGGATCCCAGTTTTGAAGTTTTCCTTTAATGTATGTGCCCGAAACGTCTTCTTTTTCAAGTACGCTCACCAGCAGATCTTTTGCAAACTTCATCTTCTCTTCACTTACAAAATGCTGAAAGTCGTTGCTGTGCGGTTTTTGCAGAAAAGTGAGCATCAGCAAATTCATCATTTCACAATCATCATCCCAGTGTACAAAATGCTCTTCAACCATGGAAATAAAATCCTCATTGGGCAGCATCAGATCAGTGAAAATAAATTCAAGAATTTCTTTTTCCTCTTTCTTTTCACGCAGCGGTTTGTTGATGTACTCTTTGTACACATCTGTTTCAACCAGTTCCTGATAGAGTTTTTTTATCCAGTCTTCCTGGTTCAGTAATTCTGTTTTCAGCTCTTTCAACACCTCTTTGTACGAAGCATGTTCAAGAATTTGCCACAGCAGCTGGTTGCCGGCAAGTTTGGTGTTTACATTCAGATCCTGTGCTGTTGGTAAATGTTTCGATGCCCGTACACGGCTGTCAACCTCTGCATAGCGGGCTACTTCTGTAACAATATGTATCAGGAAAACAAACAACTGACGGCTCTGATCTATATGCCTGTGCAGAATGCGTATGGCTTCTACTTTTGTAATATCACCCTCTCTGGTTAAACAGGTGTACAGGGTCTGCATCACTTTAACACGTATATTTCTTCTGCTAATCATTTCTTAAAGAACTTATTTGAGAAGCGGCAAAGATAAGAAACGCTATTTTTGTTGCCAATAATTACACCTAATACTTTAAATAATATAACCATGACTAAACTTGTAATGCCTCTTTTCTTTTTGTTTATCAGCTCATCGGCTGTTGCACAGTTCATTTCTGATGCGGCTACCAATCGTCCTTTCTATCAATCGGCCGATGCAAATATTCAGGGTTCAGCTTTTTATCAAAAAGACTGGAGCGCTGGTATTATCCGCACCACCCGTGGTGTTGAGTACAACAACCTGCAGCTGAAATACGATATTTATTCAAAAGTGCTGGTCTTTAATGTAAACGATTCTTTATACCGCTTTACAGAACCGGTAAAAGAGTTTGAATTAAATACGCCCAAAAAAATAGCCAAATTCGTGAATGCTTCGCTGGTGCACAATCTGCTGCCGGGCGATTTTGCAGAAGAACTGGTAAAGGGTAAACTGAATTTTTATAAACACTACAAGAAAATTGTGGTAGAAATTGCTGCTTATAATTCGGTTAGCGGCACAAAGCAGTTCGAAGATAAAAACAGCTTTTTTCTCATCAGAGAGAATAAACTCACGGAAGTAAGCCTCAACAAAAAAAATCTGGAAGAACAGTTGAAAGATAAGTGGGCGGCTGTAAACGCTTTTATGGAAGAAAAGCAGCTTTCTGCTAAAAACGAAGCAGGGTGGGTTGCTGCCATTCAATATTATAACAGTCTTTGATCATCATCATCATCAAACTGAAGCCAGGGGACATGAAAATTTGTCCC
This sequence comes from Chitinophagaceae bacterium, assembly GCA_022841365.1. GTDB lineage: Bacteria > Bacteroidota > Bacteroidia > Chitinophagales > Chitinophagaceae > Lacibacter. The sequence continues at coordinate 41,202 of JALHRP010000029.1, forward strand.
CTTTTTTCTGCCATAAATTTTCATTTACATGCCCTGTTTACGCCAATTCTGAAATTTTTTCCTATTCTGTCGTGGTGGCACTGTATTCGCTTACCTTCGTTGCCCCCTGAAATCAGGGGTTTTAATAATCAATCATTTCAAAACCAAAAACGTATAACTATGGCCAAGAAGGTAAGTGTTACCCCTTTGCACGACAGGGTAATTGTGAAGCCAGCCCCCGCTGAAGAAAAAACAGCCGGTGGAATTATTATCCCCGACACCGCAAAAGAAAAACCACAACGTGGCACTGTAGTAGCTGCCGGTCCAGGTAAAAAAGACGAACCCGTAACTGTAAAAGTTGGAGATACGGTTCTGTATGGTAAATATGCCGGAACTGAAATTGCTATTGATGGTGATGATCTGTTGATCATGCGTGAGAGCGACATCTTAGCGATTGTATAATTTGAAAATCTGAAGATTTGAAAATTGACCGTTGTCAATTTATCAACATCTTCATTTTTCGATCAAACAATTATCAAATTTTCAAATTAATTAATTTTCAAATTGTATAACTATGGCAAAGCAAATATTCTTCGATATTGAAGGAAGAAATAAAATGAAGAAAGGTGTTGACATTCTGGCTAACGCTGTGAAAGTTACACTCGGTCCAAAAGGACGTAACGTAGTAATCGAAAAGAAATTCGGTGCACCACAGGTAACAAAAGATGGTGTTACTGTTGCAAAAGAAATTGAACTGGAAGATCCTATTGAAAACATGGGTGCTCAAATGGTGAAAGAAGTAGCATCTAAAACTGCAGATATTGCAGGTGATGGTACTACTACTGCAACTGTACTGGCGCAATCAATCATCAGCGAAGGGTTGAAAATGGTTGCTGCAGGTGCAAACCCAATGGATTTAAAACGTGGTATTGATAAGGCGGTAAGCCTGGTGGTAGCGAATTTAAAAGAGCAATCACAAACTGTTGGTAACGACAGCAAAAAAATTCAACAGGTAGCAACCATTTCTGCAAACAACGACGAAACAATCGGTAAGCTGATTGCAGAAGCGTTTGCAAAAGTTGGTAAAGAAGGTGTGATCACTGTTGAAGAAGCAAAAGGTACTGATACAACTGTTGATGTAGTAGAAGGTATGCAGTTTGATCGTGGATACATCAGCCCGTACTTTGTAACCAACAGTGAAAAAATGGAAGCTGAATTACAGAATCCATACATCCTGATCTATGATAAAAAGATCAGCGCAATGAAAGACATTCTTCATATTCTGGAGAAAGTTGCACAAAGCGGCCGTCCGTTGCTGATTATCTCTGAAGATCTGGAAGGTGAAGCACTCGCAACACTTGTTGTAAACAAACTCCGTGGTACATTGAAAGTGGCTGCTGTAAAAGCACCCGGTTTTGGTGACCGCCGGAAAGAAATGCTCACTGATATTGCCATCCTCACTGCAGGTACCGTTATCAGCGAAGAGCAGGGTTACAAATTAGAGAATGCAGATTTAACTTATTTGGGTCAGGCATCTTCTGTAACCATTGATAAAGACAATACAACCATCGTTGGTGGTAAAGGAAAGAAAACTGATATCACTGCACGTGTAAATCAAATCAAAGCACAGGTTGAAAATACAACCAGCGATTACGATAAAGAAAAATTACAGGAACGTTTGGCGAAATTAGCCGGCGGTGTTGCTGTACTGTACATTGGTGCTGCTACTGAAGTGGAAATGAAAGAAAAGAAAGACCGTGTAGATGATGCATTACATGCAACCCGTGCAGCGGTTGAAGAAGGTATTGTACCTGGTGGTGGTGTGGCTTACATCCGTGCACTGGATGCACTGGAAGCAAAGGTTCGTGGACAGATTGAAGATGAACAAACCGGTATGCAGATCGTTCGCCGTGCACTGGAAGAACCCATGCGTACATTAACTGCTAATGCAGGTATTGACGGTTCAATTGTTGTACAGCGTATCAAAGAAGGCAAAGGTGATTTTGGTTTCAATGCACGTACTGAAGTATATGAGAATATGTTTAAGGCGGGTGTTATTGATCCTACCAAAGTGAGCCGTGTTGCTTTAGAAAACGCAGCGTCTATTGCAGGTATGTTGTTAACAACAGAAGCAGTGATTGCTGATAAGCCAAAGAAAGAAGAAGCACATGCACATGGCGCACCTGATATGGGCGGCATGGGTGGTTACTAATTCTGAAATGCGGAGTACAGATTGTCAACAAAGCATTAGCATAGTTGATATGTACAAAGTATAACCGGTTTAGTGATTCTCCGGCAAACGGTAATATAAATAAAACGTCCTCTGCTCTTTGCAGGGGACGTTTTGTTTTAAAGCATGCTGTGGACTATTCTAAAATAAAAATCCCATTCCGGCTAAGGAACGGGATTTGTTGTTGAAGGCGGGATTTGTTACAGACTATACCATCCCAATGTGCCATTGCAGAGCCATGCAGCTGCATAGCCCAGCTTCTTTAATGCAGTTGCAGCATCAGCAGATCGTCCTCCACCTTTGCCGCAAATTGTTATGTATTGATTTTCTTTATTAAACAAGATCGCTTCGGTAATCAAATCTTCTATAGGGATATTGATTGCTGACGGAATATGCATTGCTGCATACTCTTCTTTATTTCTTACATCAATCAGTACGATAGAATGTTGATTGTGCATATTCTCACTGAGCCATTTAGCTGTAACACAATCATGAGGTAATGGCATGGGGCTGTTGATGTTGATCATGTATTTGGTTGAAAAGGTTCTTTGTGTCAGTATCTGCACATTGCATACGGTAATAAATGATTAGTGCAGATATAAACGTTAGTAAAGCAATTAATACAATTGCTGTATGTATATTATAGAGATCGGCAATAATACCTGTGAGTACAGCACCAATTGCATAACCCAAATCTCGCCATAGCCTGAAAATACCAATGCTCTTTGCTCTGTCTTGCGGATGTGTGTGCTCAGCAATCGTTGCCAGAAAAGTTGGATACACCATTGCTGTACCCCAACCTAAAACCACTGATATGGCAATGAAATGCAGCATGGATCCTGCCCATACCATGGCCACTAAAGCTGCAGCCTGCAGCAACATACCTGTGTACAACATCTTTTTTTTACAAAACACATCCGACATTTTACCGGTTATAATCTGTCCAATGCCCCATACTGCAGGATAGATGGCCGTGATGATACCAATTTGCTGTAACGAAAAATCTTGTGAAGCAAGGAGAACCGGTAAGATGCCCCACACCATACCATCGTTGAGGTTGTTGATAAGCCCCGCCTGGGTAACAGAACCAAGATGTTTATTTTTCCAGGTGGTATCCCAAAAAATATTTTTCAGTCGTGGGATGAAATTTGTTGTTGTTTCTTTTGCCACATGATATATGGTATCTCTTATAAAAAAAATACTTCCAATCAATCCGGCAACAGACAACACGATGCCAATATAGAAAGGGTAGGGTCGCAAACCATATTCACCGGCAACCCAACCTGTAAGGAAAGCAACAAGTGCTACAGAAAGATAACCTGCAAATTCATTAAGACCCATTGCAAGGCCTCGTTGTTTTTCGCCTACAAGATCAATCTTCATCATAACCGTGCTGGACCAGGTTAATCCCTGGTTGATGCCCAGTAAAATATTGGCTGCAATAATCCAGTTCCAGTTTGGCGCATACATTAATATAAAGGGAACAGGAAGTGCAATAACCCATCCTGCTACCAATAATTTTTTACGACCGAATTTGTTCGCAAGAATTCCTGTATAATAATTTGTAATGGCTTTTACAATGCCAAACACAACAATGAAAGAGAGCAGAGCAGTTTTAACAGCAACATCAAATTCCTGTTCTGCCACCTGGGGAAGAATGGAACGTTCAAGACCCACCATGCCACCAACAAACCCATTGATGATTACAAGTAAAATAAATTGTTGCCGGTTTTCTTTTAACCCAAGCTGAACTGTTTTCATTCAACAACAAAATTCAACAACAAAAACTGCAATGCACTTTACATATGATAAGTAATTACTTGATGGCCCTGATGCGGCTGAGGCTTACCGCAGTAATACCAAGATAGGATGCAATGTATTTTAACGGAACCCGTTGTAAAATATAGGGGTGATCTTTAAGCAGGTTTTGATAACGTTCTTCTGCTGTATGAAACTGCAGACTTTCTAGCCGGACCACAGTTTTTACATAAGCATCCTCAAAAATCTTTCTGAACAAACGTTCCAGAGAAGGATAATCATCATATAATTTAAATAATGCCGGCGCATTGATTGCAATCAATGCGGTATCTTCTAAAGCCTGAATGGCTTTTTTGGAAGGTTTTCCGGAGAATAAACTTTCGGCTCGTGCTACAATTGCATTTTCAAATTCAAAACTTTCTGTTACATCAACTCCGTCTTTTAAATAATAAATCCGCAACGCCCCTTTTTTTATAAAGTAAACTGTACGGCAGGTATGGCCAATGGGCTGTACATCTGTATTTTTTTTAAAGGAAACTTCGCTGCTGATTGAGAATAATGCTTCCAGCGCTTCTGCGGGAAGAGGATGAATTGATTTGATATAATTGAGAAGTTGCTGCATAAATCAGACAACTAAAATAAGGAAAGGAACAGATGAAGTGCAACAGTTTATTTTATTCATCGTGTACCTATGATAAACAACACGCTACTCCTAACTTTTTTCGAATTATTACACGATATAGTAACAATAAAAATTACAACCACAAGGTAGAATGCTCTTTCCATAAATATCTGCTAACGGTTGGCGGCTTGGCGCAGTGGCGGATTTTTAGCACAAAAGTTCAATAGAAGAACTGCACTTGAACCTACCACAAAACTGTCATACGAAGCACTGAACCCGCCATTACGCCAAACCGCTGTTAGGTGCTGCCCTTCTTTCCTG
>JALHRP010000030.1 GCA_022841365.1 Chitinophagaceae bacterium
GATTTTGACGGAAAGCTTGCTGCTGATACCCGTGTAAAATGGTGGAAGCAGGGTGAAGAAGAAGGGTGGACCTTTCTGTTTTATCATGATATTAAGACACCCGTCTTTACTCCTTAACGATTGTTCTGTTGTTGTTCTTCTTTGTAGTTGCTTTACTACAACTTCCTTTGTCATTAAAGAGTAAGATTTTTTTTCTTCCAATCAGAAGGATTGATTGGATATGAAAACTATCAGAAATTGATTTCTTTTTTTTCAATCATTCATTGATCTGAAAAAACAGGTGTTTGCTGAAATGCAGTGCTGGCAAGGGTTTGGACAAAAAAATAGGCCAACCCTGAAAAGAGTCGGCCGTTGCTAACCTATGAAAAACACCTATTCGCAAATTTATAACATTACATTTTAAATTTCCAAATTAATTTCTATTTCTTCTTGGCATTGTTGGCCTGTCGGGTCTGTTTTTTAACTGATTTAATAATACACCACGAAATTCTCTTTCAGCCTGAAAGAATTTATTCATTCTGGGCTGTCCTATAACACCAGCAAAACGATCACGGTATTTTTTTCTTACATCAATGATCTTTTGCTCATTGTCTACCACATCTCTGTTGGGATTATTTTTTTGCGCTATCATTACCTGGCGCATATCTCTTTTATACTCGTTATAAACAGGCCAGAATTTTTGTGCTTCATCTGTAGTTAAGTTCAGCTTGCGGCTGATGAATGCAATTTCCAATGCCTGTATTTTTTCTTCCTGTTTTGTATCAGGTGGTTGCTGCTCCTGTGCACTTGCAATGCTGATTGTGCTGAGCAATATGATCATTAAAGTAAATATTGTTTTCATTTTTAGTTCCTCCGGTTTCGTACGTTTTTTAGTTTGTTTTTAATTCAGGTTGTTCCAGTTCTTTCATAAATGATTCAAGAAATGCATCATCCATATATTGTGCTTCATCGGGTAATTGTTCTTCATCAACCAAAGCGGCCATTGTTTCAGCATCCTTACTGTCGGCTGTTAATTTCAGGTAGCTGATGATCTCTTCATCTGTTATCTGTGCCAGCTCTGTGTTAATCTGTTGTTCTGTTTTAGGTGTGTAAACAGCAGCTGTATCAGGATTATTAACAGTAGGCGGTTGTTTTATAAAAAGCGAAATGCCAAAAGCAATCATCGCAAACACAACGGCTGCTGCAGCATAACGAAGCCATACTTTTCTGCTGTACATGGTAACAACAGTTGATGTTGATGTTCTTGTTTTGTTTGCAGAAAGTGTTTCAAAATATCCATCCGGCACTTCGTATACATTGGATTTGCTGATGCCTGCAAGAAGGGGAGATAATTCCTTCAATTCTTCTGCAGCTGATAATCCTGTTTGCTCTTTAATTTTTGAAAGAATGTTTTCAGGTAAGGTATCGAAATAACCCTCCGGTACATCTTGCGGCATTTGTTTGCCTGCAATCTGTAAAAGAGAGTTTTCCTCGTTTCCTCCGGCTGCAATTCTTGCCATTATCACCGGGCCTAATGTTTCAAAATATCCATGCGGAAGGGTATAAGGTGTTTCTCCGCTGATTTGTGCAACGGCCTTGCTGATTTGCTCCAGTTCTTTCAATATATCTGTACTGCGTGTCATGATCTGTGTAATAGATGCTTTTTGCGCCTTTAAGTTTAACGGTTCAGGATATAATCTTCTATTTTTTTCACTGCATGATGGTAGCTGGCTTTCAGGGCACCTTCGCTGGTTTCCAACACCCTGCTCATTTGTTCGTAAGGCATTTCATCGTAATACCGGAGGTTAAAGACAGCCCGCTGTTTTTCAGGCAGTTGCTGTATAGCCAGCTGCAATTTCCATTCCAGTCGGTTGGCATCAAAATGCTTATCTGCCTTTATCGAGTTACTGAGCCCGGCTTCCGATTCATCCATAGAAACAGCCGAACGTTTTTTCTTCTGTTCAATAAAAGTGAGGCTTTCGTTGGTGGCAATGCGGTACAGCCAGGTGTAGAGCTGACTGTCTTCTCTGAAATTCTCCAGTCCGTTCCAAACTTTAATGAACATGTTTTGCAGCACATCGTTTGCATCTTCATGTTCTACCACCATACGGCGAACATGCCAATACAATTTTTCCTGGTATTTTTTGATGATACGGGTATAGGCCCGCTCTTTGGTAGCCGGCTCATGGAATTGCAGCAGTAATTCCTTGTCGTCTGGTTGGGTCATTGTTGAATAGAGGTTTTCTGGTTTGGATCTTCCTGAACAAGGTTAAAGTTAGAAAAAGCCGCTGGTAAGATGGATTTTGGAGGGAGAAGTTTAATGGGGTGGATAAAAAGTGGAGCGACTCCGAACAGTTTAAAAATCCATACCCGAAAAATTGTAATGGTATCAATTGATGTTGGGAAATTCGCAAAAAATAATAATTATGATGAAACAGTTAGAGTTTTTATTCAAGAATCATTCAGTTAATGTGCTTTCAACAGAAAACCAAGATGGTAATTTTGTAAAATTCAAAATCATTAGGTCTGTACATCCAGCCTTAAGCAGATATTTAGGCGTGGAGTATCCCGTAGGTCAGATAAAGGAGTTTGGCTCAGCGGATTTTACCCATGTACATTTATCAAAAGAGGACGAGATATTTCAGGAGTTAATGATTGAGGCATATGATGAGTATTTGAAACCGGTGAGCCACCCGTGAAGAAAGCGGGTGACTCACCGAAAAAACAAAACCCCAACACATCGGTCGGGGTTTCTTATTGTAAGCAAGTAGTTCTCTTATTTTCTGCTCAACACTTTTTCAGCAGCAGCTGCAATATCTGCTACATCCAAACCATATTTCTTTAAAAGGTCAACGGGCTTTCCGCTTTCGCCAAAGGTATCTTTTGTACCAACCATTTCTATGGGGATGGGGAAGTGTTTCGCAGCCACCTGTGCTACACTGTCGCCAAGTCCACCAATGATATTATGTTCTTCAGCAGTAACAGCACATTTGGTTTTTTTGATGGAAGCAAGGATGGCTTCTTCATCTAATGGTTTAATTGTATGAATATTGATTACTTCAACCGAAATACCTTTTTCCTGTAATTGCAAAGCCGCTTGTATGGCATACCAAACCATATGTCCGCAAGCAAAAATGCTTACATCAGTTCCATCGCTGAACTTTTGTGCCTTGCCGATGATAAACTCATCTTCAGGTTTTGTAAAGATGGGCCATACAGGTCGGCCGAAACGCAGGTAAACCGGTCCGTGATGTTCGGCAACGGCCATGGTTGCCTGTTTGGTTTGATTATAATCACAGGGAACAACCACCGTCATTCCGGGTAACATCTTCATCAAACCAATGTCTTCTAAAATCTGGTGTGTTGCTCCATCTTCACCTAAGGTAAGGCCGGCATGTGATGCACAGATCTTTACATTTTTATCGCTGTAAGCAACACTCTGACGAATCTGATCGTACACACGACCTGTGCTGAAGTTGGCAAACGTAGTAGTGAACGGTATTTTACCGCCAATGGTTAAACCGGCAGCAATACCAATCATGTTGGCTTCGGCAATACCCACCTGTATAAAACGATCGGGAAATTCTTTAATGAATCCATTGAGTTTTAACGAACCCGCCAGATCGGCTGTTAAGGCAACCACATTTTCGTTTTTACGGGCTGCTTCGAGAATTCCATCGCCAAAACCGCTGCGGGTATCTTTATTACCACTTACCTGAATATCCTGTAATGCCATTGGACGAAATTTTGTTTGTTTGTTCCGGTTTGTTGAGACACAAACCGAAGCTTGAGTACAATGTTTAAAATTGCTGCAAAGAAAAGGGAAAGTTTTGAGTTGAAACCGAATTCAAACAGGCATTTGTACCCATTTGTTTTCAGATGGCGTACAAAACAAATGCAGTTGCCGCTTAATTTAAATCGCTGTTCTGACTGCTGTATAAACTTTCATCTTTTTTCAGCTGCACTTCCCATTGCCAGGCAGTTTGCATCATATCATCCAGCGAGTATTGAGGAGCCCAACCAAGAAAATTTCTTGCTTTATCGTTATTGGCATAGGTAGATACTACATCGCCCTGACGACGTGGCCCGATTTTATAATTGAGCTTTTGTCCGCTTATTTTTTCAAATGCATGAATGGCTTCCAGCACCGACACTCCATTACCCGAACCAAGATTAAAAACTTCGCATCGGGTGAAATTTTTTCCTTCGATGAGATAATTTAATGCCAGTGTATGTGCATGCGCCAGATCGCTGATATGGATAAAGTCACGAATGCAGGAACCATCTCTTGTATCATAGTCATCGCCATACACCGTCATTTGCGGAAGTTTGCCAATAGCAGTTTGTGTAATGGCCGGTACCAGATTTTGCGGACGGCCAATGGGCAACTCGCCAATAATGCAACTGGGGTGTGCACCTGCCGGATTGAAATAGCGTAACAGAATGGCATTGGTATCAATACTCTTCACGGTTTCACTTACAATTTGCTCACCCATTTGCTTGGTGTAACCATACGGACTCTCGGCGGGCTTGGGTGTTGTTAATTCAGTAACAGGAACCGTATCCGGATTGCCATACACCGTGCAGGAAGAAGAGAAAACAAAATGCGGGATATGAAATTCCTGCACACATTTCATCAGGTTAATGAGCGACATCAAATTATTTTCGAAATACATCAACGGTTTTTCTACACTTTCACCAACTGCTTTGTAGGCCGCAAAATGAATGACACCAATAATGTCAGGGTTTTCCTGAAACACTGCAAATGTTTCATCGTAATTGCAGAGATCAACTTTGTAATTTCTGATTTTACGGTTCAGAATTTTTTCTGCTCCTTCCAACAACCGCTGATTGGATCTGGAATTGTTATCAACACTTACTACATCAAATCCATTTTGCACAAGATCAACAATGGTGTGTGATCCGATGTAGCCGCATCCGCCTGTAACTAATATTTTTTTCATATTGATCTGGTTAACTGTTGTACTTATTTAATGAGATTCATCAGGTACTGTCCGTATCCGCTTTTTAATAATGGCTGGGCCAATTCTTTTAACTGTTCGGCTGTAATAAATCCTTTGCGCCATGCAATTTCTTCAATACAGGCTATTTTAATTCCCTGCCGCTGTTCAATTACCTGTACAAATTGCGATGCCTGCATTAAACTGTCAAAGGTACCTGTATCGAGCCATGCAGTACCACGATCAAGAATAGACACTTTCAGCTTTCCTCTTTTCAGGTATTCTTTATTTACATCGGTAATTTCATATTCACCTCTGGGGCTGGGCTGCAGTTCTTTTGCAATCTTCACCACTTCATTATCATAAAAATACAAACCTGGTACAGCGTAATTGCTCTTTGGGGCTGTTGGTTTTTCTTCTATACTGAGTGCATTAAAATCAGCATCAAACTCTACCACACCATAACGTTCAGGATCACTTACATGATACGCATAGATGATGCCGCCATCCGGATCGGTATTGTTGGCCAGTAATTTTCCAAGCCCTGCACCATAAAAAATATTATCGCCTAACACCAGTGCTACTTTATCATTACCGATAAATTTTTCACCAATCACAAATGCCTGTGCCAGTCCGTTTGGAACAGCCTGTTCTTCGTAAAAAAAATTTACACCCAGATTTTTACCATCGCCCAGCAGCCGTTTAAAATATGGAAGATCATGTGGTGTAGAGATGATGAGAATTTCTTTGATGCCTGCCATCATTAAAATAGACAAAGGATAATAAATCATCGGCTTATCATAAATAGGCATGATCTGTTTGCTGATGGCAAACGTGATGGGATGTAACCTTGTTCCTGATCCGCCGGCGAGAATAATTCCTTTCATCTGTTTAAGTTTATAGAGATGCTGTAATTCAGCAAAGATGCAAAACTAAGGCTGTAAAAAAAACCCGCTTTTTAAGAGCGGGTTTTGAATGATTTGTGTATGTTAAATGAACAGTTTTACCAGGAAGTAAGCAATACTGGCTATAACTGCACTCACAGGAATGGTTAATATCCATGCCCATAAAAGATTTACAGTTACACCCCATCTTACAGCGCTTAAACGTTTGGTAGCACCTACACCAATGATAGCACCGGTAATAGTATGTGTTGTACTTACCGGAATTCCCATCTGCTCCGTCATAAATAATGTAACCGCACCGGCTGTTTCTGCACTCACACCTTCCAGCGGAGTTACTTTAGTAATTTTTGTGCCCATGGTTTTAATAATTTTCCAACCACCACTCATGGTGCCGAGACCAATGGCAGTATAACAGGCCAATGGTACCCATGTTAATTCTTTCAGTGCGGCACCCACATCCGGATATCTGGCTGTGCCATAATAGGCAACAAAAGCTGCACCAATAATACCCATTACTTTTTGTGCATCGTTACCGCCATGACCAACACTGAATGCTGCTGAAGAAAGCAACTGGAGCTTCTTAAACATTTTTGCAATACGGTATGCATTGGGTGTTTTAAATTTCTCTGCATATAAATACGCAACAATAAAAATAAAGGCAATACCCGCAATGATGTTAAACTGCAGACTGTTGTCTGATTTATCTAAAGCTTTTGAAAGCTTTGCCACGTCTACTGATGGATCTACTTCTGCTTTAATTTTTTCTGCAATTATTTTTCCGCCTGTAAGATTAAATTCTTTCAGGTAAGGTTTTGCTGCAGCAACAGTTGCACTGGCCGCTTCAAGCTTTGCTTTTATTTCGGGATCTTTTGCAGCTTCTTTCTTTAACTTATCAACCTTATAATACTTCCCCAAATTGTCTGATAATTTCGTTTGCTCAAATGTGTTAAACAGAAACCAAGTTCCGGTGAGGGCAAGGAATATAATTGCCAGTTTAATCCAGGTGTTACGCATGATTGTAATAATGGTAATGAAAATTGAAATGACCATACCAATCAGCGGAGCCAGAAAAATGAAGAGTAAAGTTTTGATGATGATGGATAACTCAACAATATTTCCAAACGCCTGTGCCCCTTTCGTATAAAAAGCATGCGTAACGGCAGCACCTACAAAGCCACCCATTAATGTATGTGATGATGAAGAAGGGATGCCATACCACCAGGTTAACAGATTCCAGAAAATTGCGGCAATTAAACCGGAAAGAATAACAGGGAGTGTAATATATTCTGTGTGCACCCATTTGCCGATTGTATTGGCAACTGCGTGATCCTGAAAAATAAAAAAGGCAACAAAATTAAAAAAGGCTGCCCACAATACGGCCTGAAAGGGAGTAAGCACTTTGGTTGAAACAACCGTTGCGATGGAGTTGGCTGCATCATGAAACCCGTTGATGTAATCAAACACAAGCGCCAGTGCTACAATGACAATTAAAAGCGTCATAAAAAGATTTTGATGATTTGCAGATGATAATCAACTACAAGCTGCCATCAGCAGTTGGGTTAAGCGTATTTTACAATGATTGATTCAATAACATTTGCTGCATCTTCACACTTATCTGTAGCAATTTCCATTACCTGATAAATCTCTCTTTTCTTAATCACTTCTTTTGCATCGTTTTCTGTTGCAAATAAACGTTCAATGCTGAAATCGAAAATATCATCGGCCTGGTTTTCGATGCTGTTTACACGAACCAATGCATCGGTAATCTGGCGCATGTTCTTCATGTCTTTCAACTCCATCACTGCAATTTTGATGTTTTCGCAGGCTTGTACAATCAGGTCGGCCATTTTACCAAAGCTTTCGTGTACAGGGTCTACACGGTAAAAGTTGATTTTTTTAGCCGATGCAAAAATGTAATCTGCCACATCATCCATTGCAGATGCCAGGTAGTGTATATCTTCTCTGTCGAACGGAGTAATAAAGTTGCGGCTCAGTTCAGTAAAGATTTTATGTGTAAGATCATCGTTCTTATGTTCAAGATCTTCTATCTGGCGCAGGATCACTTCTCTGCTTTCAAAAGAAGGTTCTGTTACCATCTTTTTTAACAGATGAGCCATTTCAAGGGAGGTTACAGATACCTGTTCAAACAACTGGTAAAAAACCCGGTCCTTGGGTAAAAAGATCTTCATGAAGGAATTGATTGCTGACATAAAATTGATTTAAATAAAGTTAGAAATTTAATTGTGCCTGTATGCGTAACAGATTACCTTTTTGGAAATTCTGCCGCAGCTTTGAATCCTCAAACCGTCTTTCAGAAATAGTATAAGCAGTTGTAAGCTCGAAATATTTATTTACCTGCCACTCCATACCCATTTCCACTTCTTTTACATTATAAGCTCTTGCATCCAGTTCGTGTTTTTTTCCGCCATTGTACTGCTGTACTCTCGTGTAGGGGAAGAAAAACATGTCTTTATGTTTCTTGCTTTTAATTCTTCCATACAAAGTAGCATAACCACCTTTTAAGTTTCTTACTTCTATTGAATCTTTCAACGGGTTATACTGCGGACCTCTTCCCCAATTGTATTCTGTAAGTAAACCGATGGGGTTTGGATACAGATTCAACGTAACAGCTGCCCGTTCATCTTTAAATGCAAAACCATTAGCTGCTTTAACGCCGGCCGATCTCAATTCGGCTGGTAATACATATTCGCCGGTATAAGCCTGTACACCCGGTTCAAGCACCTGATTCTTGATTTTGATGGGATAGCTGATTCTTGAAACGATGTGCACTTTTTTATTTTGTTCGGGTCTGTTGGCGGTTTGTCCGTTATAAACACCAAATGCAATTACGCCATAATCACCTGATCCTTTTCTGTTATCATTTATGAATTCCGGATATTTTGTTCTGATATTTTCCGGAGCCCAGTATAAAAAAGCACCAAGATCCCGTTCATTTGATAAGGCACTGTTCAATGCGTCGTTACGGTCAAGCGGTAAACGGTTCTGGCTCGACTGCATGTTTTCAAAACCAAATGGCACTTTACTCTGACCGATTCTGATTCTGAATTCATTTTTCCTGTCAAAGCCAACATCTACATACGCATCTCTCAATTGAAAAATATTTTGTGTTGTGCCTATTGCACTTCCAAAATCGGGTTGAATGTAGAAATATACATTCTTTGAAAGATTTCCGCTGATGATGATCCGGCCTCTTCTGATTCCAAATCCTCCTCCTGCTCCCCATGAACGGTCGCATTGTTCGCACTTCAGGTTTTCGTTCGTTTCTAACAATCTGTTATAACGTACCTGCATATATCCACGGATAGAAAATGATTCGTACCAGTTTTTTTTGGGTGCAGGTTTAATTGAGTCTGTCTGACTTTTTTGGGCCATCACATTGTTGCAAAGCAAAAACGTGATGAAAACCATCGCCCTTGATTTTGTTTTCAATAGTATTATCTTTTTAATTGCAGCGCAAAGGTGCTGAAAACAACTGTGAGCAAGGGGGAGGGCTGTATTACCAAATTGTTAACTCTCCACAAAAAAGCCCCGCCAGAAATGGCAGGGCGTTGCAATTAAAAGATAATACAGGCTTTTTTTGGAGACTGTATTAAACCAGGTTACCAAATGATTTTGTAATCTATCTGCAACCGGGACAGCAAATATTATTTTTCTGTATTATGAAAATGTTACCGGCAGGTTACCAAAGCATTAATTTTTTTTTTAGAATGAATAGTTTATTGTTTTTGCATGCAATTACCAGAGCAAAAAATCCTTTACTCATAAATATACTCTTTCAGGTTTCTGTTAACATTGCGTTCATGTGCAGATAATATTTCCTTAACATACCCGTTACTTTAAGGTAACATACCAAAAGTTTCTTTGCAGCACAAATAGAAGATATGCAAAGGAATGCTTACAGGAAACTAATTGCTTTATTACCCGTCTTATTCATCACTCTCACATCAGCAGCACAATCACTTAAATTAAACGGCCGTGTGCTTAACCAGAAAAACGAACCTATAGCCGGGGCCTCTGTTGCTCTTTCAGGGAGCGGAAAAGTGGTTGCCGCTGATGTGGAAGGCCGATTTAGTATTGCACTGGACGCAGGTAAAAAGTATACACTCACCGTTACTGCTGTTGGTTACCAAACCAAGGCAGTAGATGAAGTAGAAGTAAAATCAGCAGATGAAAATGCACTGATCATTATTTTAAATGTGGCTGCAAAAGAAGGAACAGAAATCATCATCCGCAGTACAGCCCGTAAAGAAAACACATCCGGCTTATTAAGTTTTCAACGCAACAACACTTCTTTATCCAGTGGTTTATCGGCCGACTTTATCCGTCGTACTCCCGATAAAAATACAGGCGAAGTATTAAAGCGTGTAAGTGGTGCATCTATTCAGGACAACAAGTTTGTGATCATCCGTGGATTGAGCGACCGTTACAACCAGGCATTAATCAACGGTGCACAGTTGCCCTCATCAGAACCCGACAAAAAAGCTTTTTCGTTTGATGTGATCCCTTCGCAGTTAATTGATAACATCATCATCAACAAAACAGCTACGCCTGATTTAACGGGTGAGTTTGCAGGTGGATTGGTGCAGATCAACACAAAAGATATTCCTACAAAAAATTCACTTACACTCGGCTTTGGTCTCGGATTTAATACACAATCTGCTTTTAAGCCGTTCATCAGTAACGAACGTGGGTCAACCGATTACTTAGGTTTTGATGACAGAAGAAATCTTCCATCATCCTATCCGCAGAAATATGGTTTGTTTAATACACTGCCCGTTGAGCAACGCAGGCAAATTGCTGCAGATTTTCGTGATGATGTGTGGGCAGAGCAAAATTCTGTAGCCGGTCCCATTCAATCATACAATCTAACATGGGCAAATGCTGTAAGAAGTGAAAAAGCAGGAGCGTTTGGTTCGGTGATTGGTCTTACGTACCGCAATTCAAAATTGCTGTTTAATGCAAGTAAACAATTGTTTGAAAGAGATGGCCGCCAGGCATTCTTCTCTTATGAAGATGAGCAAAACAAGTACAGCACAACTGTGGGTGTATTGGCAAATTTTGCATGGACAAAAAAGAATCATAAAATAGCACTGAAGAATTTATTCAATCAGCTTTTTGAAGATAATTATTATAACCGCCAGGGACCAAACACTGAAAACTTACAGGATATCTATCTCCGCTCTTCGGTACTGAACCAGCGTAGTCTGTTATCTTCTCAGCTGGAAGGAACACATACTTTCTGGCGTGATCTGAAGGCAAACTGGAACATCAATTATTCTTATAACAGTAAAGAACAACCGGATCTGCGTGTATTAACTTATGGCCGCAGTCTCGGCACCAACGATCCGTATAGTATCAACCTGCGTGGAAACAATACCAACCGTTTCTTCAGCAAACTTACAGATCATGCCGCCGGCTATAATTTTTCATTGGCATACAGTTTTAAAATAGGCGAACAAAAACAAACCATAAAAGCAGGAGGGAATGCACTGGTTCGTTTCAGAGATTTCCAGTCCATTATTCTGGGCTTTAGCGATCCTGCAGATGCAAGCTTAAATTTTCTTCCTTACGACCGCATATTTGCAAAAGAAAATTTCACAAAAGGAAACGGGTTTGAAATGACAACTTCATTACAAAACCCGCAGGATAAATATTTTGGTATTTCTGCATTGAACGCAGGTTATTTAATGTTTGATAATAAACTGGGTGAAAAGTGGCGTTTAGTATGGGGTTCACGGGTAGAAAGTTTTCAGCAGTTTTTAAAATCGCAACAGCAGGGAACAGATAAAGCGGTAATCATAAACACAGAGAAAACAGATCTGTTGCCTTCATTTAATTTGACGTATAACCCGCAATCAAAAACAAATATCCGCATTGCAGGTTCACGTACAGTTGCAAGACCTGAGTTTCGTGAAATTGCTCCCTTTATATTCTTTGATTTTGAAACCATTGCTTCAACTGCCGGTACACCTGATTTAAAACGCAGCAGCATTTTAAATGCAGATGTACGCTATGAGTGGTATCCAAAAGCAGGCGAGGTAATTTCAGTTGGTGCATTCTACAAACAGTTCACTGATCCAATTGAATTACGTTTGAACAGTGCCAGTGTTGCAACACGCCGTCAGTATCAGTTTCAAAATGCTGTTAGTGCAGACTTGTACGGAGCAGAATTTGAAATCAGAAAGAGTCTTTCCTTTTTATCAAAATCGAGTGAGTGGTTAAAACGATTGTATATATCGGGTAATGCTTCATTCATTTTCTCAGAAGTATTGCTTGGTAATAAAGATGCGTCGGGTAATCCATTGCCTGCAACAAGCCGTCCGTTACAGGGCCAGTCTCCTTATCTGGTGAATGCAGGTTTACAGTATGATTCTGAAAGTGGTTTTGGCGCATCTCTTCTCTACAATAAAATTGGTCAGCGTCTTGCATTGGTTGGTAACAATGATTTTGGCGATATCTACGAGCGCCCAAGAGACTTACTGGATATACAGGTTTCTCAAAAACTGATGAAGCGTAAAGCTGAAGTGCGTTTAACCATCAGCGACTTGTTGAATCAGCCAATTCAGACTTATGAAAACAGAAACAATGCAAAAAGTTATCAGCCGGGTGCTGATAAGACCTTCAGTTCATTTACACCGGGAACAACATTTACCGTTGCATTTACTTACGATTTTGACTTAAAAAGAAAATAAACCCTTTACAAATTTTTTTAAATACAAACACAGAATATGAAACAGCTTTTATGGTCTCTTGCTGCTTTAACGTTAGGATTTACAGCCTGTATTAAAGTTAACATTGATGATTCAACAACAAACAGCGGAACAACAACGCCTGTTGGTTCAACGTTGCAGGAGCGTATCATCAGCTCACGCATTCTTACAGGAAACATCAATGAAAACGTTGAACTTCCTAAAGGAAAATATACGTTGAAAGGATATGTTTATGTAAATAACCGTGCCCGTTTAACATTTGCCGCAGGCAGTACCATTGTAAGCGACACCATAAATAAAGGGGCATTAATTATTGAGCAAAACTCCCGTTTAATTTGCGATGGTACAGCAAGTGAACCAATTGTATTTACTTCGGGTAAAGCTCCGGGACAACGTAAGCCGGGTGATTGGGGTGGTATTGCCATTGCAGGTAATGCACCAACCAACCGTTCAACTCCTCCAATTTTAGAAGGTGGTATCAATGCGGTATATGGTGGCTCACTGGCAAATGATAACAGTGGTATTCTCCGTTATGTACGTATTGAATTTGCAGGAATTGCAGCCGATCCCAACTCAGAGATCAACGGTTTAACATTGGGTGGTGTGGGTAATGGTACCATCATTGAAAATGTACAGGTATCCTATGGTAATGATGATGCGTATGAATTTTTTGGTGGCACTGTCAATGCAAAAAACCTGATTGCATTTGCAACTGCTGATGATGATTTTGATTTTGACTTTGGTTATGTTGGTCGTATTCAGTTTGCTGTTTCACTGCGTGATCCGAAATTTGTAGATGGTGGAGATGCAGGTAATGGTATTGAGTGCGATAATGACGGAGCCGGTACCACAGCAGGCCCTCGTACACGTCCTCAGTTGAGCAATTTTACTTTTGTTGGTCCAAATAATGCATCAGGAACGTTGGCGAATCACAATTTTACAACCCGTTTCCGTCGTTCAACACATTTTTCTTTAACAAATTCTGTATTAATTGGATACCAGAAAGCAGGTTTTCAGTTTGAAAGTGATTCAACGGCAGCTGCATATATTGATGGACGTTCACGTTTCCGTCATAATCTGGTTCATGCTGTTGCAGAACCATATAAAGTACAATCTACCTCTTTAATCAATGCTGCAAACGTACAATCCAAAGCAGAAGGTGTTGACAGTTGCAAAACATTTGCTTCTGCAAATGATGTTATGTTAGAGAATCCGTTTAGCCTTACTGCTCCTAACTTTTTACCAAAGGCAGGCAGCCCGGCATTAACAGGTGCAAGTTTCTTTGGTTTAACAGGATTTACAACAACAACTTATGTTGGTGCATTTGGTACTACCAATTGGATGGCAGGCTGGACAAGCTTTACTCCGCAAACAAATGTGTATTAAAAAATAAATATCAGCCACTGGCAGATAAAACAATTTCCTTAAGCAAGTATCCTCTATTCCGCCTCCTGTTCTCAGGGGGCGTTTTTTTTAACAGTAAAAATTTTTTCTTTGCTGCTTTCAGTCTCTTCTATAAATAACAATTAATCAATGCTGCGGTAATGGTTTGGTAAAACTGCGTTATCATATTTGCAACCTGCTGACAGAATTCCCATCTGTCAGCAATTCGCAATCAAGCTTTATTTTCTCATGACTTAACCGGGAACTTCACCGTTCTGATTCTTCAGGACGGTCTTTTTTTTTCTTTGCCACTAAGGCGGGAAGACAGGAAGAAGCACAAAGACAAAACCTAAGGGGTAATATAAAACAGTAGATAAGTGTACTTTCCTTTGCATCGTTGCTCCTTTGCGAGCTTTGCGTGAAAAAAAGAATTTAATCTCCCTCAACATCTACACGCCCCTGCAGTGTAAAGCCAAATGTAGTGCCTACATCCAGCCTGCTGCGTACATGCATCATTTGATTGTGTGCTTCAATAATATGTTTGCAGATAGATAATCCCAAACCGCTGCCTCCTTCTTTTCTGCTGCGGGCTAAATCTGTGCGGTAAAAGCGTTCAAAAATTCTTGTGAGATGTTCTTCGGCAATACCATAGCCATCATCACTCAGTTCAACCAACATCGTTGCATCATGTGTTTTGTAAACACTGAAAACAATGCTGCCGTTTTGTTTGCCGTATTTTATGGCATTATCTATAAGGTTAATTAACACCATGCGGATCTTTTCCTTATCTGCATAAACTGTAATGGGAAGTTCAGATCCTTTTTTAATAGATGTTTTAATATTTTTTTCTGCAGCTTTTATGGAAAGACTGTCGAACACCTCATTCACCAGGTCCTGGATTACAAAATTTTCTTTGTATAATAGTTGTTGTCCGCTTTCAAGCTTTGAAATTTCATCCAGATCATCAACCAGATTCACTAAGCGGTCAATGTTCTTAGAGGTGTTGAGCAGAAATTTTTTAGCCACTTCTTCTTTATGCATGGCGCCGCTCAACAACGTATCAACATAACCCTGCACCGCAAAAATGGGTGTCTTTAATTCATGACTCAGATTTTGTAAAAACTCTTTGCGGTATTGTTCGTTTTGTTTCAGCAGTTCAATTTCCTGTTTCTTTTGCTCGGCCCATTCTTCTACTTCCGCACTTACTTCCTGTAAACTTTTTTCGGGCAGTAACGATTTATTAAAAAACTCTTCCCGTTTGGTTGCTTTTGTTTGTGAAATGAATTTATAAATGAGTTTGATATGTCGGTAAATAAACCTGTCGGTAAAAAAACGAATGAGCAGGTAGCTGATGATGAACAGCACTGCAAAACTGATAACAGCAATCCACCAGCTCCTGATAAAAAAATAGTTGGCTAAACCAACCAGTAATGAAATGGTAAATGCATTGATAGCGGCAACCTGTACAGGGTTGAGTTGACGGGAGTTGAACATGCTTCTTTGCGAAATTTTGCAAACGAAGGTAGAAAGGAATTAAGCAGCAGAAAGCTCAAACTTATACCCAACACCTTTAACAGTGGTAATACAGTCTATCTCCAGCTTCTGTCTGATTTTACGGATATGTACATCAATGGTTCGGTCGCCCACAATTACATCAGCACCCCATACCTGATTTAAAATTTCATGACGTAAGAAAACCCGTCCGGGTTTTGATGCAAGCAGTGCAAGTAATTCAAATTCTTTTTTGGCGAGAATAATATCCTGTCCTTTATGACGAATGATAAACTGCTCCTTATCAATTTGCAAATCACCCAGTTTAATAATGGTTTCATCGGCACGGAATGTGCGACGGAACAATGCATTCACCCGGCTGATGAGTACTTTGGGGCTGATGGGTTTGTTTACATAATCATCTGCTCCCATTTCAAGGCCCTTTACATGGCTGCTTTCATCGCTCAATGCAGTAAGGATAATGATGAGTGTCTGTTCAAACCCGGGTTGTGAACGCAGGATCTGACAAACTTCCATTCCTGTTTTGCGGGGCATCATCACATCTAAAATGATGAGATCAGGATGCTGCTGCCTGGCAACAATCAACGCTTCATCACCGTCCTTTGCTTTCAGAACAGTAAATCCTTCAGCAGTCAGATTGTATTCAAGTATCTCAAGAATATCCGGCTCATCGTCGGCAATCAAAATTTTTTTTCCTTTGGGTTCCATGACTGTGTTGCAAATTTAGATGCCTGTTTCCATGCGGAGCCAATCGTAATATTATAAAATTGTTAACGAGTTTTTGCATTTTGGGCCCGTTTTTGCCTGCAACCATGCAAAGCTCAAAGTATTCTTATTGGAAAATTGAAGTTAATTTTGCTACCAATGAATAAAATTGTTTTACTACTCCTCTTTATATTGTCCGTTGTTGTTGCTTCTGCTCAAACCGCACAAAACAGAATTTCTTTCGATACAGGGAAGGTTGTTATTCCCATGAACAGAGTTATCTGGCACGATAATATTGATAAGGAACAAAAAAGAACGGATAAGGTTGATGGGAAAGTAGATCAGTTTCTCAAACTGAGTAACAATGATGACCTCAATATCCAAATAACAGATGTTGTTTTGCGCAGAGTAGATCTGTTACAGGAGAATATTGAGCGGATGAAAGCCGATAATAATTTTAAAATCGGTTACCTGCGTTCGGTAAGAGAATTGCTGCAGGCCATTGCAATCAACGCAAAGCAAAAAGATATCCCGGCTCTTATTCCGCAAATTTTTGAGAGTTATGAAGAATGTATGCGCAGGCAGAACGATAAACAAAGCATCCTGCCGGTGTTTCAAAAATTACCTTTCCAGGCAGCAGAATTACTTGCAACTGTGTTTGCACAAAATCCGGAAATGAATGAAGTGAAGAAAATGGTATTTCTGAAAAAGACCGCCATTAATCCGTCATTTATTATGCAGGGAATTGATGCATTTCAAAACGAACCGTTTGCAGACAGTCTGGTGCTCATTGCTGCAGATAAAGTTCCTCTTGAAGTATATACCTATGCACAGGCTGTAAAAACAACAGCGGCAAAAGTAATACGCCGCAATACCAATCCCAAAGTGCAAACCATTGCCAAATTGAGCAGCATCATGAATGGTACTTTGTATTTGCCTTTTTTGGATGAGCTGTTGAATAATCAATTAACGATTGATGAAATAAAAGCAGTGGTTGAAAACGAGATGGCTTATTATAAACTGCTTGTAAAAACACAAATTAAATACCACAGCCGGATGGCGGCTGCGGATACTCCTGTGCTTGCATCGGTTTTATATCAAATGCTGGAACGTAAAGCAACCGATGCATTTGTAAATGTGATGAATGAGTTGCACGATTCACCGGATCCTGTTCGCATGCGTGTATCTGATGCGTTAACATCGCAGGAAATTTATTACCTGATTGTTACAACAGAAGAAGTGATCTATACCAGTACGTACACCAAACTGTACGATCGTATGATGACCCGTTTCCCCGGGCGAAGAAGTGATTCACTGTTGATGAGTGTGCATCTTGATAAGTTTAAAAAGTTTATCAAAATGGCAGCGAACTATAACCGTCTGGATGATTTTTTAAAATCAATGCCTGAGCTGCATGGTAACCAGTTGATGTATGCGTTTGTAAATGGTCTGCAAAAAACAAACTCATTAGAAGATGCAGTGGATGTGGCAGACAGCTATGGCAGTATCAACAATGTTGATCTGCAGAATTTTTTAAAGACACAAGTAAAACTGAATTATGAAAACAGTCTGAAGAATAAAGACCGGAAAGGAGAAGTGATTTATAATATCCTGTTCACACTGTTTAAGTCGGCTTCGGATACATCCATGAACTTAAGTGCCATACTTGGTATTCCTCCGGTGTATAAAGTTGATTTCAACAGTATAGCAGATGATAGTGGCCGTGTGGTGCAGCATGTGTTTTTTTATGGCGATGAAGACGGCGTAACTTCTTACCGGAATTTTATGGGATTGTTTAATGGCAAGCCCGAGTGGAAAGTGGTAACAGGAAAAGAATGGGTGACCATTACATCAACAAAAGGAAAGCCATACAGTATCTATGCTAATCTTCCGTTAGATTATAAGCAGGATCTGGATCAGCAGGCACAACAGCATTTAATTGAGTATTTAACAAAGAACCGCATCAATCCAACTTTTGTGGTGCACCGTGGGCACAGTTATCATTTAAAATACACCATTCAGCAAATGATGCCGTCTTCACGAATTGTAATGTTGGGTTCCTGCGGAGGGTATCAGAATCTTGCAAAAATTTTAAATGTAAATGAAGACGCACATATCATTTCAACGAAGCAGGTAGGTAGTTATTCAGTAAATGAACCTATTCTGCGTGCTTTGAATGAAACTATCCGTAACGGAAATAATATTGAGTGGATTCCCATTTGGCAACAAATTACCAACTCCGTAAAGAGTGA
Organism: Chitinophagaceae bacterium; assembly: GCA_022841365.1. Lineage (GTDB taxonomy): Bacteria > Bacteroidota > Bacteroidia > Chitinophagales > Chitinophagaceae > Lacibacter. Next base: position 18,429 of record JALHRP010000030.1, read on the forward strand.
TCCAAAAGCAAATGAATTGATGAAAGATTATGTGCCTCCACATAAAAATCTCGGCGCTATTTTTATTAAAGCATATCGAAAAGCAACCGGTGAAATGTAATTAGAGAAGGTGAGTCACTCGCTGGTTTTAGAGTGGTTCACCTGCAAAAATTCCATTATCTTCCCGTTGCTTTGAGTCTACGACTACATACTCCTTCAACTTTTACAGCGAAGCAAATTGCCAATGCAGTTTACTTAGCTGTGCTTGTTTTTTTTACTTATGCTTCCATTTTCGCATTTCGCAAACCTTTTACTGTTGCCACTTTCGATGGGTTAAAGTTCTGGAATGTATCTTATCAAACCTTACTCATCATCAGCCAGGTTATTGGGTATATGCTGAGTAAATTTTACGGCATCAAATTTATTTCTGAATTGCAACGGCATGGCCGTTGGAAAACCAGTTTGCTCATGGTGGGTGTTGCATGGTTGAGTTTATTATTGTTTGCTGTTGTACCTGCACCGTGGGGTATGCTTTGTTTTTTTATTAATGGATTTACGCTCGGCTTTATGTGGGGAGTGGTGTTCAGTTATGTAGAAGGAAGAAGGGCCACCGATTTTATTGGCGTAGTGCTGGCCGTTAGTTTCATTTTTGCCGGTGGGTTTAGCCGCAGTGTTGGCAAATGGCTCATCTTAAACTGGAATGTAACAGAGTACTGGATGCCGTTTGCTACAGCAACCTTGTTTGCAGTGCCGCTTGTATTATTTTATTTTTTTCTGGAGAAAGCTCCATTGCCCGATGGAGATGATATTGCTGAGCGTACTGTTCGCTTACCTATGAATAAACCGGAACGTTCTGCTTTTTTAAAACAGTTCAAAGCAGGTGTAGTTGCATTTGTGATTATTTATTTACTGCTCACTATTATGCGTGACCTGCGGGATAATTACATGGCCAATATGTGGAACGAGCTGGGTTATGCAAAAAATGCATCGGTGTTTGCCAAAACAGAAACGATTACTTCGTTAATTGTACTTGGTTTAATTGGTATGATGGTTTTTGTAAGGAAGAACATTCGTGCATTCCGCATTATACACTACTTACTTGTTCTGGGTTTTGCAGTTGCAGGCATTTCTTCTTTATTATTCAAAGGCGGGTTCATTAGTGGTGCCAGTTGGATGCAGTTTACAGGTCTGGGCTTATATATTGCATATGTGTTGTTCAACAGTGTATTTTTTGAACGGCTGCTGGCATCATTCAGCATTGCAGGGAATGTGGGCTTTTTGATTTATATGGCCGATGCATGGGGTTATTTGGGAAGCATTACTGTGATGTTATCAAAAGAACTGTTTAAACTGCAGCTCAACTGGGTGTCGTTTTATTCTCAACTGGTGATTGTATTTGCAGTTGTTGGAGTTGCTGCCAGCATTTTTTCACTTGTTTATTTTCATAAAAAACACAGTCAGCTAAAACCGGCAGCATGATTGCCATTCATCCGCTTTGCTTTCCATTAAACGGAAGCATGCAGTCTGCTGAAAGAAAGCGTTTAACTTTGACACAAAATCAAGATTGGTATTGGAACAACAAGCACAGAAAAAAAAACTGTTCGATTTTCGGTTACTCAGCAGGATCATCTCCTATGCATCTCCTTACAGAGCAAGATTCAACGGGTCCATTATACTGGCTATTGTGCTGGCCATTATGGCGCCTGTGCGTCCATGGCTCATCAATACAACCGTAAATGATTATATACAGCACAACATTGCTGAAATGGTTGTTCGTATTACCATCTACCAGATTATTCTCATTATTATTGAAACCATACTGCGTTTTTTCTTTTCATTCTTTACATCGTGGCTTGGGCAGGCAGTGGTAAAAGATCTAAGGGTGAATGTGTTTAAGAAAATTCTCGGATTGAATTTGCGCCAGTTCGATCAGACACCTATCGGCACACTCACCACAAGAACAGTGAATGACATTGAAACCATCAGTGATGTTTTTGCAGAAGGGTTTATTCCCATTCTTGCAGATTTTTTAACCATCATTGCCGTGCTCTTCACCATGTTCTATATCAACTGGCAGTTAACGCTGATCTGTTTAATACCATTTCCATTCCTGATTTTGGCAACCTATTATTTTAAAGAGAGCGTGAACAAAAGTTTTCATCGTGTAAGAAATGCCGTTGCTGCTTTAAATGCATTTGTACAGGAGCATATACAGGGCATGCAGGTGGTGCAGGCGTTTGCAGTAGAAGACAAAGAGTTTAATAAATTCAGAAAGATCAACAAAGAACATCGCAATGCAAACATCAAAGCCATCTTTGCCTATTCTGTTTTCTTTCCGGTAGTGGAAATTATATTAGCTGTATCGCTTGGTTTATTGGTTTGGTATGGGGCAGGACAGGCAGTATCAAACAGCAATGGCGATTCAGCTAAGATGGCCGGCGAAATCATGGCCTTTATTATTTTGCTCAACATGCTGTTTCGTCCGTTGCGTTTTATTGCCGATAAATTCAACGTGTTGCAAATGGGTATGGTGGCCAGTGAGCGGGTATTTAAAGTGCTTGATAATAAAGATGAAATTGCTCCTTCTGCTGCGAATGCTTACAGTCCTGTTGCTGCAGTGCCGGGGAAAATTGAGTTTGATCAGGTTTCGTTTGCCTATACAGATGAGAACTGGGTGCTGAAAAATATTTCATTTACTGTACAGCCCGGTGAAACGGTTGCGCTGGTTGGGCATACAGGCAGCGGCAAAACATCCATCATCAGTTTAATCAACAGATTGTATCATATTCAAAAAGGCGCAATCAAAGTAGATGATGTAAAGATTGAAGATTATAATCTGAAAGCCCTTCGCAGCAAAGTGGGTGTGGTATTGCAGGATGTGTTTTTGTTTGCAGGCACCATTACAGAAAACGTTACGCTAAGGAACGATGCCATTCCAAAAGAGAAGGTAATAGAAGCCGCAAAAATGATTGGTATGCACGATTTTATTATGCGGCTGCCCGGCAATTATGATTTTGATGTAATGGAGCGTGGCGCAACCATGAGTCAGGGACAGCGGCAGTTGCTGAGTTTTATCCGTGCGTTATTATACAATCCATCTATTTTAATTTTGGATGAAGCCACTTCCGCAATTGATACAGAAACCGAACAACTGATACAACATGCCATTGATACGTTAATTGAAGGCCGTACTTCCATTGTAATTGCTCACAGGCTTTCAACCATCCGCAAAGCCGATAAAATTATTGTGCTTGATAAAGGCGAGATAAAAGAAATGGGAACGCATGATGAACTGCTGGCACATGGCGGCTACTACAGCAAGCTGCATGAAATGCAGTTTTCAAAAGCCATAGTATAAAATAACCACCGGCAATGCGGTGGTTAAAAAACTTATAACGTAAAAAGCACACTTACTTCAATCTTTTTTCAGAAACAAAACTTCCATCTGCATTGAAGATCGCCTGCCAGCGTTGGGCTCCTAACCAGAATTTTACTTTATAAGTGTTACCATCCTCTTTCTGCCATTCAATTTCACCACCTGCTGAGGGGTATTTGGCTTTGAACGCATTCATAACGGCTACAGGTACTTGCGAAACAGGAAGGTTGGGTTGGTTACGAGACGATAATGTACTGTTGTCATCATTTGCTGAAACCAGATCATTGACTTTGCTGCATGAGCTAATTGTAACCAGTAAAAGAACTGCAAGAATTGAATTTTTCATAACAACTGAATTTTAGTTTAGTGATTTAGATAACAGACTAAAAGTAGAAACGCTCTTATATGACAGCAAACGAATCCGATTGAATGCACTTGATGAGCTGTTTAAAAAGGAATTAATGTCAGTTGAACCGGATCCTGTAGTGTAGAATTCTTTTTTTGGATTGCTGAGTTTTATCCGTACGTTATTATACAATCCATCCATATTAATTTTGGGTGAAACCACTTCGGCTGTTGATACCGAAACGGAACAACTTATCCAACATGCCATTGATACGTTAATTGAAGGCCGTACTTCTATTGTAATTGCCCACCGTCTTTCAACCATCCGTAAAGCCGATAAAATTATTGTGCTGGATAAAGGAGAGATAAATGAAATGGGAACCCATGAGGAACTGCCGGCATTTGGGGGGTATTACAGCAAGCTGCATGAAATGCAGTTTTCGAAAGCGATTGTTTGATATGTATCACACACCTTAGGGAAAGCCACAGATATTTTTTATCTTGCGGGTAGTGGCAACCAAAGAATATCATATAAATCAACAGGCTTCAGAGGTTCAAGAATCAAATGCTTCTTATGAAAATCTGGAAGAACGTGAGCGTCAATTAATCCAGGCATCGATTTCATCTACTGCTACAGAAAAATTTCACCTGCTGATGAATTTAATGAAAGTGGGAGAGATGATGAAGCGGGCAAAAATTCATCATAAAAAAAGTGAATAATAAATAATTGTACATGGATGTTTATGGTCAGGTTTTTATCAATTTATGGCAAAGCTTGAATGAGAGGGGTGTACGATACATAATGGTTGGTGGATTTGCCACTAATTTTCATGGCTTTAATCGTTACACAGGTGATGTTGATTTATACATTGATGATACACTGGATAACCGTAAAAAACTCAGAGAAGTTTTTAAGGATTTGGATTTAGGTGATTTTCAGTCGTTGGAAACAATGCAATTCATTCCGGGTTGGACGGACTTTCAATTGAATAATGGAGTTCGGATGGATTTGATGACTTCATTAAAAGGGGTAGAACTTTCTTTTGATGATTGTTTAAAGAGATCACCTGTTGCAGAAATAGAGGGTATAATGGTGCCATTCCTACACATCAACCAATTACTCGCCAACAAGAAAGCTGTGTTTCGTCCAAAAGATCAGATTGATGTGATTGAGCTCGAAAAAATCATTGAAGAACGTCGCAAAATGGGCCTCGATTAACCTGAACAACTTTTTTCCATTTTCGAACTCTCAATTCCCCGTTTTTAACCCACCGCTCCTTATCTTTGCGCCAAATTTCAGGAAAAGTATGGCGTTCAGAAGCATCAAATCCTTATTGGCATTGGTTTTCAGCGGAATTTTTTTAGTAGCCGCACAAGGCGCTTTTGCACAGCATGAGCAACCGCAGGAAGGTGGTCATGATGCAGGGCACGATACAGCGCAGCATGCGCCCAAAAAAGAAGGATTCGACGCTAAAGAAGTGATCTTCGGCCATATCATGGATGGACATGATTTTCATTTTTTTGACTGGAAAGGTCACCCTGTTGGCATTCCCCTCCCTGTTATTTTATACTCACAGCAAAAAGGGTTATCCATTTTTTTATCATCAAAATTTGAACACGGTCACGCCGAATACAAAGGTTATAAGTTATTGAAAGAAGAAATTGGAGAAAAGATTGTTTCAACTGATCCTGCAGAGCAGGTTTACGATCTATCCTTAACACGTAACGTTGTACAAATGCTGATTGCTCTTTTTATTTTGGTCTGGATTCTGATCAGTATTGCTAAGGCTTACGGCAAGGGATTAGGTGTAACATCCGCACCAAAAGGAAAGCAGAATTTCTTTGAACCGATTATTACATTTGTTCGGGATGAGGTTGCTATTCCAAATCTTGGTGCAAAAACACCCAAGTATCTGCCTTTCCTTCTAACAGTGTTTTTCTTTATTTTAATCAATAACATTTTCGGTTTAATTCCGGGTTCGGCGAATGTAACAGGTAATATTGCTTTCACAGTTGTATTAGGTGTTATTGCGTTCATCGTTATTTTATTCAGCTCTAACCGTCATTACTGGGGGCATATATTCAATCCGCCCGGAGTTCCATTAGGCGTTAAATTCATTCTTGTACCTGTTGAATTATTAAGTGCTGTATTAATCAAACCGGGCGCATTAATCATTCGTCTTTTCGCCAACATGGTGGCCGGGCATATCATTATCATCTGTTTGATTTCACTGATTTTTGTGTTTACAGAAAAATTAGGACAGGGCTTCGGCATCGGTTCTACTGTGATTTCAATCCCTTTTACCATTTTTATTTATTTCATTGAAATATTGGTTGCGTTTCTTCAGGCGTTCATCTTTACTATGCTTACAGCTGTATTTATCAGCCAGGCAATGGAAGGAGATCACAGTCATGAAGAAGGGGCAGCACATCATTAAGCCCCTAATCCCTAAAGGGGAGTAAGGCAGAATGAAATAGACAATTAGTTTTTATTTTTCACAATCATAAATTCAAAAAAATGGATTTAATTCTTTTAGATGCGGTAGCTAATGCAGGTGGTGCAATTGGCGCTGGTTTGGCAGCTGTAGGTGCCGGTATCGGTATCGGACAGATTGGTAAAGGTGCATTGGAATCAATTGCACGCCAGCCTGAAGCTTCTAACGATATCCGTGCAAACATGATCCTTACTGCGGCACTCGTAGAAGGAGCTGCTCTGTTTGCTATTATCGTGGGCTTCCTTGCGATGGTGCTTTAATCGCACAAACGATTTACTGCATCCAAAGTACAGGACGGCGGATGCAGTATTTTTAAAATTTATCTGAACTTATATAAATACAGAACATGAATTTACTTACTCCCGGCTTTGGCTTATTGGTCTGGACATTGTTGGCCTTCTTAGTGGTATTTTTTCTGTTGAAAAAATATGCATGGCCTGCTATCATTAAAGGATTAACTGAAAGAGAGCAGGGTATTGCTGAGGCGTTGGCAACTGCTGAAAAAGTAAAAGCTGAAATGGCGTTGCTGAAAAATGAAAACGAAGCATTGCTTGCAAAGGCACGTGAAGAAAGAGCGCAGCTGTTAAAAGAAGCACGTGAAACAAGAGATAAAATTGTGAACGAAGCAAAGGATCAGGCAAAAGCAGAAGCCAATAAAATTATGGTAGAAGCAACTGCAGCAATTAATCAGCAAAAGATGGCTGCTTTAACCGATGTAAAAAATCAGGTGGGTAACCTGGTGATTGAAGTGAGTGAGAAAGTCTTACGTCGTGAGCTGGGCAACAGAGCAGAGCAGGAAGCATACATCAACAAATTAGCTGAAGTAGTTAAATTAAACTAAGCATTTTCATTATGCAGAATCCACGTCTTTCAGGTCGTTATGCAAAATCACTGGTGGTGCTCGCTCAGGAGCAGAACCAGTTTGATGCTGTATACACGGATATGAAATATTTACAGCAGGCTTGTAAGCAAAGCAGAGAGTTTACCAATTTGCTGCGCAGTCCTGTTATTAATGCTGATATTAAAGAGAAGATTGTAAAAGAAGTAATCAGCAAAAACGTCAGTGCACTTTCAGCTTCGTTTATTCAGTTACTGGTGAGAAAAGGGCGTGAAAGAAATCTGCCCGAAATTGCAGTGGCTTTTATTGAGCAGTACAATGAGATCAATGAAATTCACAGCATCAAACTCACAACTGTAACTGCAGCAAGTGAAGAACTGAAAGCAGCCATCATACAAAAAGTAAAAGCAGATACTGCAATCCAGAAAATTGAATTAGAGACTATGGTTGACGAAGCCATCATTGGCGGTTTTCAGTTAGAGTACAATGGTAATTTAATTGATGCAACCATTGCAAGAGACCTGCGTGATATTCAGAAGCAGTTCCAGAAAAACATTTACGTACGGAATATTCGATAATAAAATTGTAAACTATCCTCATCCACGTTATAAAAATGAGGACTAAAATAAAGCGTTATGGCAGATATTAAACCGGATGAAATTTCAGCGATACTTCGCCTGCAATTAAGCAATTTCAATGTTGGTGCTGATTTGGAAGAAGTAGGTACCGTACTGCAGGTGGGTGATGGTATTGCCCGTGTGTACGGACTGAACAATGTTAGCTATGGTGAACTGGTAGAATTTGAAAATGGCGTTCGTGCCATTGCCTTAAACCTTGAAGAAGATAATGTGGGTGTGGTATTGATGGGTGAAGGAAGAGATATTAAAGAAGGTTCAAAAGTTCGTCGTACAAAACAGATCGCATCTATTAAAGTAGGTGAAGGTATGAGCGGCCGTGTTATTAACGTGTTGGGAGAGCCAATTGATGGTAAAGGTCCACTCGTTGGTGAATTGTACGAAATGCCACTGGAGCGTAAAGCACCTGGTGTAATTTTCCGTGAGCCGGTAAAAGAGCCATTGCAAACAGGTATCAAAGCGATTGATGCAATGATTCCCGTTGGTCGTGGACAGCGTGAATTAATTATTGGTGACCGTCAAACAGGTAAAACTGCCATTGCCGTTGATACCATCATCAATCAAAAAGAATTTTATGCAGCAGGGAAACCTGTTTACTGTATATATGTAGCGATTGGTCAGAAAGCATCTACTATCGCCGGTGTAATGAAAACGCTGGAAGATAATGGTGCCATGATGTACACAACCATTGTTGCGGCTTCTGCAAGTGACCCTGCACCACAGCAGTTCTTTGCTCCTTATGCCGGTGCTGCTATTGGTGAATACTTCCGTGATACAGGCCGTCCAGCTTTGATCATTTATGATGATCTTTCGAAGCAGGCCGTAGCTTACCGTGAAGTATCATTGTTGCTGAAACGTCCTCCCGGTCGTGAAGCATATCCCGGTGATGTATTCTATCTGCATAGCCGTTTGTTAGAGCGTGCTGCAAAAGTAATTGGTGATGACAGTGTAGCTAAGAACATGAATGATGTACCCGATAGCATTAAGCATCTGGTGAAAGGTGGTGGTTCATTAACTGCATTGCCTATCATTGAAACACAGGCCGGTGACGTATCTGCATACATTCCTACAAACGTGATTTCTATTACCGATGGTCAGATCTTCTTAGAAGGTAACCTGTTTAACGCAGGTATCCGTCCGGCGATCAACGTAGGTATCTCTGTAAGTCGTGTGGGTGGTAACGCACAGATTAAATCAATGAAGAAGGTAGCCGGTACATTAAAACTTGATCAGGCATTGTACCGTGAACTGGAAGCCTTCTCAAAGTTTGGTGGTGATATGGATGCTGCAACAAAATCGGTAATTGATAAAGGTGCACGTAACGTAGAAATTTTAAAGCAGGCACAATACTCTCCGTTTGCTGTTGAAAAACAAGTAGCTATTATCTATTTGGGTACAAACGGTTTGTTGAATGCAGTTCCTGTAAAACGCATCAAGGAATTTGAAGAACATTTCTTACTGGAAATGGAAAACAAATTACCCGAAGTGTTGGCAGAGTTTAAGAAAGGTGCATTACCTGAAGATGGTATTAAGAAAATGGTTGAACTGGCCAATGGCTTAATCCCTCAGTACAAAGCGTAATTGAAAAGTTTCTGATAAACAAAAGCTCCCGATAAATTTATCGGGAGCTTTTGTTTTGGTTGAAGTTTATCTGCGTTGCAGTGTTTTATTAATCGTTACTCTGTTAGATTGAATACTGAGAATGTAGGTTCCTTTTGAAAGATAACCAAGTGTTTCAATTGTTACAGGATTGTTTCCTTTTTTAACTGTTAAGGGTAATGTTGTTATCAATTTTCCATACATGTCTAATAAACGAATCTGAATGAGTTCTGTTTCAGGTGCATTGATCTGAAACTTCAGCTTATCATCAAATGGATTTACAATTGAATGAACATTTAAGGTAGCCACACTTCCTTTGTGCAGTGTAATGGTTTGACTGATTTTGGCTGAGGCGTTACTGTTTGCTGTGATGATTTTAAGACGGTAATGTTTTTTGCCATTGAGTATATCCGGATCTGTAAAGTTGTAGGTATACGTACCGCTATTTACATTTCCCTGAACAGTTCCGATTGTTTTAAAGTGTATGCCATCATCACTCCGCTCAATTTCAAATGCATGCGGATGGCTGCTTTCTGATTTTGCAATCCATGAAAGTTTCGAATGCTGGTTTTGTAATTCGCCATTAAACTGCAGCAGATCAACATTTAATACATCACATGAGCTGAGAACAGTAATGGTTATTGTATTACCCTGATAAATTGAGCAGGTATTGGTTGCAAGATTGATAAGTGATGTTGCTACTTTAATCCGGTATTGGTAACCGTTATAAGCAGTTGTTGCAAGAAAATCAGGCATTGCAACAGTGTCCTTATAATTTATACCGTCAAACTCATACGTAAATGTTTGTACGCCCGGAAATTCAGGAGCTGCAGTCCAGTTAGTTCCGCCATCGGTGCTTCGTTCCCATTGATAAAACTGATAGTTATCGTAATAAGTAGAAACAATAGCAGATAATCTTACCTGTGCATTATTACAGTAAGTTGGGCTGGGCCCCGGTTTCATATCCAAGCCCGGCAAACAGGATGCAAAGCTGATATCATCCATCGCCCAATCATTTCCACCGCCACCAGGCGCATTGTTTTTAATGGAGATAGTGAGTGAGGTTTGTCCGGGTTCTGTTTTAAATACAAATCCTTTTTTTACCCACTGACCCCATGTGCCAACATAATCCATGTTGCCCGAAATATAATAATCTACTCCGTTGATTTGAAAAGTAAGGTTTGGTTTAACACCGGAAGAATCCAATCCGGGTAAGGGTAAATAACCTGCAGGCACAGTAACACCAGCTGCGCCTCTTCCAACACTGTCAATACCGCAACGTTTGCAGATGTTTCTGAACCATGCAGAAAATTCGTAATAGGTATCTTCACACAAACCAGTAATAATTTGGTTATTTGCTACACCCAGTCTGTAAGCAGCATTCACAGCCAACATGTAACCACCATTGCTTCCACTGGCAGAGGGGGGATTCCCTGCAAGTTGATCTGCAGCATTTGTATGATCACCAATAATATCCCAAACTCCAAATACCCGATCTACTGCTGGACTTTGAGGCCTTACAACAAGTGGGTTTGTACTCTGGCTTGGACTTACATTTTTAATAACAGAGTAGTTACCATCACCGGGGTTACCCGTTGTAAGACTTACAAAGTTATAATCAGGCACTGTGCCCGGATTTGTACCATTATGGGTTGTACCCGATCCAAAATCTCCACTCCCTGCATTTACAGAGTTCGATCCTGTTGCATTCACACACAATCCGTAGTTATTATAGATGATAAAAGAAAGCGGGTTTGGACTTAAAGCATAATCAGTAGCACCAATAGCTGAAACCTGATTTCGGTAACGTAATGTACCGGGACCATAATTAATAATGGTGTTGTATGGCGTAGATACAGGTACCGTAACCCGGTAGGTAACTAATATTAACATACCACCACTTGCTCTAGGTCTATGACCATCTGATTTGAAATATCCACCACCATTCAGTGCGGTATCTGTTAATGTAGAGATCACATTTTTTACAGGCATGTTTGTAGGTGCTAATATTGTATCTCTTCCCAGATTAAAACGGATAGTTCTTGTGACAGCATCATACATCGCAAAATCGTCTCCACTTGCGTCGGTATAAGCCCTGTATAATACAGCCTCATTGGTTAGTAGCTTTAAAGACCCTGAAACGTAATTAAGACTTGCAGGAATTGTATCATTAAAACGAGTACGGTAAATGGTTCTGTTAGCTACACCTACTCCATTATTTGTAACATAAACAGATACTCTTATCTCAAGTTCATCACCGGGAATGATGGTACCTCCATTTGGGCGGGTAATATTGATAAAGCTTTTTCCTACTAAAACATTAGCCTGAGAAAAGCTGTTTAATGAAATGACTGTAAAAAATAAACCAGTCAGTACGGCAAATAAATTCTTTATTCTTTTCATAGGGAATAGATTAATACTACTAAGTATAAACCATTACAAAAATGGTGAGCATTTGTAAATAATGCAATAGGGAAAGTACGGGTATTTTACCCCTGTTGTTTTTACGCAAAGCATCTGCCACATTGATTTTCAGGCAGTTTGAAGGAATTCGGGAGTTGAGCGGATTGTATTACAATAATCGCTTTTTCATAACAACATGAGGGATAGTAAGCATTACAAATTCGTCGCCATCAATTTTATAGCCCTGTTTCTCAAAAAAATGAATGGTGGCTTTACGGGCATTCATGATAATGGTTTTGTAACCACGGTCCCGGGCAAGATTTTCGGCAAAATTTATTAAGGAAGCACCAATTCCTTTGCCTTGTACATTGTTCTGCACTGCCATTTGTCTTAACCGAACTGTTTCATTGTCTACACGGGATAAAAAGCAACAGCCAAGCATGTTCTCATCTTCAAAAGCTGCAATGAGAAGATCATTTTTTTCATGCTCCAGTTCCTCTTTGGTAAACTGAAGCCCAAGCGGTTTTCTTAAAATTTCATACCGCAAATCGAGCATTTGCCTGTATTCAGAAGTTCCGTAATCAATTTGTTTCAGTGCCATAAGCAGATTTAATGCAGGATGAACAAGTTACATTTTTTTGTGTAAAAACAAACAGTTGATAGGGGTTGTTGACAGGGTTCTCCAAAACCTAAATTAACTTAAAAGATCAAAACCCGGAGAATGTCATATAAACTATCTGGAAATGAACACTTTCAGACAATTTTGATTAACCGCTTGTGAATTGTTTAAAAACTCTATTTTTGCAACCTGTAACCAAATTATTACGACAATGTCAGACATCGCAGCAAGAGTAAAAAAAATCATCGTAGACAAGTTAGGTGTAGAGGAATCAGAAGTGAATCCTGAAGCTTCTTTTACCAATGATCTGGGAGCTGATTCTTTAGACACAGTTGAACTTATTATGGAGTTTGAAAAAGAGTTCAACATTTCTATTCCTGATGAGCAGGCCGAAACCATCACAACTGTTGGACAGGCTGTAACTTATTTAGAAGAACACGCTAAGTAATTCATTACCGTACATACGGTATAACCCTTCTTTTACCAGGCAACTTATGGAACTCAAACGAGTAGTAGTTACCGGAATTGGCGCCCTTACACCATTAGGCAAAACTCTCGATGAATATTGGGAGGGATTGGTTAATGGTGTATCCGGTGCTGATTTTATTCAGCAATTTGATTGTTCTAAATTTAAAACACGTTTTGCCTGTGAGGTAAAAGAGTTTGATCCTACAATTTATCTCGACCGGAAAGAAGCCAGAAAAATTGATCGCTTTACACAGTTTGCACTGGTTGTAAGTGATCAGGCGGTGAAAGATGCCGGTATCAGCAAAGAGAATGTAAACCCCGACAGAGTGGGAGTAATCTTTGCAAGTGGTATTGGCGGTCTTATTACTTTTCAGGAAGAGGTGGTGAACTTTGCTAATGGAGATGGAACTCCCCGTTTCAATCCATTCTTTATTCCAAAAATGATTTTGGATATTGCAGCCGGGCAAATTTCTATGCGTCATGGATTTCGTGGTCCAAACTTCGCCGTTGTTTCTGCTTGTGCTTCTTCAACAAATGCAATCATAGATGCGTATGATAATATTCGCCTGGGGAAAGCAGATATTGTTTTAACCGGTGGAAGTGAAGCTGTAGTTAGTGCTGCAGGTGTTGGCGGATTTAACGCCATGAAAGCATTGAGCGAACGAAACGATGATCCCAAAACAGCCAGCCGTCCGTTTGATAAAGACAGAGATGGTTTTGTAATGGGCGAAGGTGCAGGTATGCTGGTGCTTGAAAGTCTTGAACATGCATTACAACGTGGTGCAAAAATTTATTGCGAAATAGCCGGCGGTGGTGCTACTGCAGATGCACATCATATCACCGCTCCTCATCCCGAGGGCTTGGGAGCAAACAATGTAATGAAAGCTGCATTGCATGATGCCGGTATGCAACCTTCCGATATTGATTACATTAATGTACACGGAACATCAACCCCATTGGGAGATATTGCAGAAACCAAAGCTATCCTCAATGTGTTTGGCGATCATGCTTATCAACTCAATATCAGCTCTACTAAATCAATGACGGGTCACTGTCTTGGTGCTGCAGGTGCTTTAGAAGCAATTGCATGTGTAATGAGTGTGGTGCATGATCTGGTGCCGCCTACCATCAATCATTTTACAGACGATCCCGGGCTTGATTCGAAGCTTAACTTTACTTTTAACAAAGCACAGAAACGTACGGTTCGGGCTGCTTTGAGTAATACTTTTGGATTTGGCGGACATAATGCCTCTGTTATTGTAAAAAAATATTCCTGATTTCCTTTAGATTTGTTGCAACATCCGTCAGATAAAGATTTTTTGTTTGATGATGATGTTGATGATAAAGCTTATGGTGCGGAACTTCGTCCGTCAAATATTACCTGCAAAAAATAAATTCGAAAGTAATCTTCGCAATATTCTCGGCTATAGTCCCGGGGATCTGTTGTTATATAAAACAGCACTCAGCCACCGTTCAGTAAAAGAAGGCAGCGATCAGAATAATGAACGGATGGAATTTTTAGGTGATGCTGTATTGAGTGCAGTTGTTGCAGACTATCTCTTTAAAAAATATCCATACAAAGGCGAAGGATTTTTAACTGAGATGCGGAGTAAAATGGTGAATCGTGCCACACTCAATGATATTGCTGTGAGAATGGGTTTAAAAAAAGTAACACTGTATAACAAAGGTGATAACTCACTGAAAATTTCTCAGATTTTCGGTAATACATTAGAAGCTTTACTGGGAGCCATTTATCTAGATCTGGGGTATAACAAAACAAAAAAGTGGATTATGAAAAATATCATAACTCCTTATTTGTTTATGGAAGAACTGGAGTTACTCGAAATTAATCATAAGAATAAACTATACGGCTGGGCTAATAAAAACGGAAAAATATTAGACTTTGAAACATTGGATGAGCGATTAGAAAATGGCCGCCGCCTGTTTACCATTGGTGCAGTTGTGGATGGAGAAGTGATTGCTGAAGGCAAAGCGTTTAATAAAAAAGATGCCAGCCAGATTGCTGCTCAAACTGCAGTAGAAAAACTGGGTATTAACTGATGAGCAGTTTCATATTATGACCACCTTATTTAAAAAACTGAATTATAAGCAACAGCCGGTTATTGTCTCAATTCAATCTCCGGAAAGTTTTTTGCCTGAGTTAGCAGCTATGAGCGAAAAGGCCCTGATTGCAAAAACATTCAGCACAGTTAAGTCCATTGATTTTATTTTGGTATTTGCAACAAAGCAAACAGAAGTTGATAAAGCGGCTGATCAGATTGCAAAAAAAGCTTCATCAGATGCAGTGATCTGGTTCTGCTATCCCAAAGGAACTTCCAAAAAATATACCTGCGATTTTAACCGTGATACAGGCTGGAGCAAATTAGGCGAACTTGGTTATGAACCCGTAAGGGCAGTTGCTATTGATGAAGACTGGAGTGCATTACGTTTTCGCAAAGTGGAAAATATAAAAACAATGACACGTTCATTTGCTATGACAGAGGAAGGAAAAAGAAAAGTGTCTGCTTCGAAAAAAAAATGATTTTATAAAAAAGCTCAACAAAAATTGTTGAGCTTTTTTCTTCTTGCATATTTCGGGATGATACAGTTTCCTGTATACACACTTTCTGCAGTAGTAAAGTCTTCAAACTTTCTAAGCTTTTGTTTTTAAAGCTTCCAATTTTTTATTAAGTTATCGATGAAAATTCTGCTCTTCATTTTCTTAATTTGTTTTTCTCTGAGTAAGGCAGCTGTTCTTGAAGGAAGAAGTTCAAAATAGACTAAGCGTAATGGCCTTTTTGAAGAAGTGTATTTGCTGAAGCCATCATTGTGCTTTGACATACGTTTGTCAAAATCTGTACATTGACCTGTGTAAAAAGAAAAATCCTTCAGGCTTTGAAGGATGTAAACATAAAATTTTTCTTCTTGCATTTTTGCGGAGACGAAGGGATTCGAACCCTTGATACAGTTTCCCGTATACACACTTTCCAGGCGTGCTCCTTCAACCACTCGGACACGTCTCCGTTAAGGGGCAGCAAAAATACAGTTAGTTGACTCAGCTACCGAATAAATTTTGAGCGTTTCTAGTAGTTTGATTAACTATCTCTTCTTTAGAAAGTTTCATGGCTTCAGCCATTTTCTCAACAATATAAGTAAGGTAGGCAGGTTCATTTCGTTTCCCCCGAAACGGAACAGGGGTTAAATACGGGGCATCAGTTTCCAGTACAAGATGATTGATTGAAGTAGTTTGGAGTACATCCGCAAGTCCGGATTTTTTATATGTAACAACACCCCCGATACCCATTAAAAAACCCAGGTCAATAATTTGCCGGGCTTCTTCGGCTGTTCCACCAAAACAATGAAAAATGCCCCGCAGTTTTCCATTTTGATTTGCCCGCACAAGATCAATACAATCCTGCATCGAATCCCGGCTGTGGATTACAATAGGCAGGTTTAACTCTTTTGCCCAATTGATCTGTTGTTGAAATGCGTGTTTCTGTTCAGCAATAAATGTTTTATCCCAATAATAATCCAACCCAATTTCACCTACTGCAGCAAAAGTTCTTTTTCTGAGCCATTCTTCAACAATTTTTAATTCCTGATTATAGTGTTCATTCACCGAACAGGGGTGCAGGCCCATCATAGCCACGCATTTACCCGGGTACAGTGCTTCCACTTCCAGCAGATCAGCAACGGAGCTGCTGTCTATATTAGGCAAATAAAATTTGCTGATTCCCTGCTTTTCAGCTTTGGAAATAACATCGGCAAGATCTTCCTTAAACTCACCGAGGTAGAGATGTGTATGTGTATCAATCATATTTTGGAACGTCAAAAGTAAGATCTTCCTGTTTTAAGCGTTCTTAGAACTGTATTCAAACCTATACAAATAAAATATTTTTTAACAGAGTTTAAACCAACTGAAACCCTTAGAGTCTCTTAATAGTTCGTTTCATTTAAAAACCTAAAAAAAGCGTATATCATGAAAACAAATCCACTGATTTTAAAAAGCACATGGGCACTCCTGCTGTTTAGTGCACTTTTCTTTACCGCATGTAAAAAAGACAGAACTGCTGCAAAGGAAGAAGAAGTTGCCACAATTGAAAGTACAATCAGCAACAGCGAAGCTGAAGCTGTTTATGAAGATGTATTTGACAATACAATGGGTATTGGTGCAGAAACGGGAGAAGATTTAGGTATTACAGGCGGGGTAGGTATTTATGGCCGTATGGAAGCAGGCAGTTATACCGGCCGTCTCGATACTGTCCGTTGTTTTACTATTACCGTTACACCCCAGCAACAAGGTGTATTTCCAAAAACGGTAACCATCAACTTTGGAAATGGCTGTTTGGGACGTGACGGGAAATTCCGCAAAGGAAAAATCATTACAGTATTTACAGGTCCTATGCGTGCATCAGGAAGCAAAGCAACCACAACTTTTGAAGGTTATAAAGTAGATAGTGTTTCTGTTGCCGGTACACATGAAGTAACCAATAACAGCACCAGTAACAATAAGATATTTACCACAAAAGTGATTGAAGGAAAATTAACCTGGAACAGTGGCCGTTGGATAAAATGGAGCAGCATCAGAACAGTTGCACAATTAGAAGGAAACGGAACTCCTTACTGGCCGGTTGATGATGTATTTGCCATTACAGGTGGCGGACGTGGAGAAAACAGTGCAGGCAACAGCTGGGCACATGAAGTACTGGAGCCATTAATTAAAAAATTCACCTGTCGCTGGATTTCAAAAGGTGTTTTGCGCATCAGATTTAACAGCACAAACGGGGTACTTAATTTCGGTAATGGTGAGTGCGATAATAAAGCAGTACTTACCGTAAACGGAAATACACGGATCATTACGCTTCCCTAAGAAAAAACACTTGTATCTGATAAAAGAAATTGTACCTTAGCGAAAGTTTTCATAGGGTACGGATTAAAAACGGGCCAGGGTTTCCACCCCGGCCCTCCTTTTTTAGCTCAGTAAGCACGGCCTATTGCTTCAAAACGGTAACCCATACCCGAAAAATGAGCAAGGGTTTCACTCAAAGCATACTTCATATTTTCAAAAGCCTTTTCACTGTCATGAAAAACAATAATTGATCCCGGCTTAGCATTGCTTTTTACATGGTTAAAACATTGCTCTTTTGATATATTTTGGTCGAAATCAGCACTTAATACATTCCACATAATTATACGGAAAGACGGGGTTGCCTCTTGCAGGAGTTTTGCCTGAAAAGACCTGATTTTCCCGTATGGGGGGCGAAACAGATCTGAATCAATCCATTTTGCAGCTTCTTTTACATTGCTGAGCCATGTTTTATCATCCGTTTTCCACCCGTTGAGGTGATTATGGGTGTGATTTCCTACCCTGTGCCCTTCGGTTAAAATCTGTTGGTATAGCTGGGGCTGCTCCTGTACATTTTTCCCGATACAGAAGAATGTGGCCTTTGCCTTGTACTTTTTCAGTTCATTCAGCACAAAAGCTGTTGCAACAGGATGGGGGCCGTCGTCAAAAGTAAGGTACAGGATTTTTTCTGCCGTTGGTATGCGCCAGATAAGATGGGCAGGAAACATCATCCGCAGCCACCATGGTGTTGTTACAATGTAACGCATAGATGAAATTAATACAGAATTGAGTAGCCTGTTATTTGAATCAGTAATGATTTGTAAAAAAAGCGTTTCCCTTTTTTTGAAAGAAAAGCTGCCTGTGTTGACGGCGATAATAATTCATTGGCATACGATTGCTCTCTAGAATAATCAGCTGACGGGTTACTTCCCGATAAAACAGCTTCTGCACAATACTTCTCCAATAAGCCGGGTAGGGTTTGATAAAACAGCGATGTACTGATAAATACATCGGCCCCAAGAATTTTATTACCGGTTGAAGCAATGATGCCCACAATGCTGCTGTCCCTGCTTCTTAATTTTTCCAGAAAATACCTGATATACTGATTGCTTGTATCAGCTGTTTTTTTGTTACCCAGCATGACAGCATAGGAAGATGAATTGGTTTGATTGTTTTGTTTCAGCAATCGCCGGATCTCATCCCAAACTGCGGTTTGATTTTTTGCAGTATCAATAATATTCTGCAATCCGCTTCCTGTTGAACCACGGTATGTAAATTTTTTTTCAGTTGCACTCCATCTGTTTTCTTCAATACAATACACGGGTACAAGATGTTGTTTGCCGGAAGCTAAAACAGTGTCTCTTGCAAATACACGATCCTGCCGGCCGCCCATAACTATTTCTCCGCTTTTGATGATCAGATCTTTGCCGCTTTTATTTTCTACAAACAGCACATTGATGTTGTCCATCATATAATTTCCACGCTCTTTCAGCTTCACGGTTCCTTTGCTCATTCCTGTTTTCAATGAAATAGCGTTGGTCATTTTAAAGTTGCTGTCTGCCGCCTGCTCTGTTCGTTTAACCGGGATCAGTTTCAGATGACGGAAAATAAGAGCACTGTCATATTCAACCACCAGCGAGGGAAACGTAAAATCTGTTTGTGCCTTTGCAGCAACAACAGTAAAAAACAAAATGGCCAGACATAAATATTTGCTCATGGATTTGGTGAAGGTATAAAATTGAAAACGTTTAAAACCACTCAGGTTTTACACTTTATCTTTGCAGCATGAGTGTACGTGTTCGTTTTGCCCCGAGTCCAACAGGAGGTTTGCATTTAGGCGGTGTACGCACCGTTTTGTATAATTATTTATTTGCCAAACATCATGGCGGTGAGTTTGTATTGCGGATAGAAGATACCGATCAAACCCGTTTTGTACCCGGTGCAGAAGAATATATTTTCAATTGTTTAAAATGGTGTGGACTGGAGCCCGATGAAAGTCCTGTTCACGGAGGCCCTTACGGTCCTTACCGCCAGAGCGAACGTAAGGAAATGTACCGCAGTTATGCGGAAACGTTAGTTACACGTGGTTTTGCATATTATGCATTTGATACCAGAGAAGAACTGGAAAAAATGCGTGAAGAATTAAAAACCGACGAGAACCCTTCGCCGCAGTACGATCACCGTGCACGTAAAAATATGCGGAACAGTTTAAACTTAACCGATGATGAAGTAAAAGAGCTGCTGGAAAAAAACATTCCGCATGTGATCCGTATAAAAATGCCGGAGAATGATGTGGTGAGCTTTACCGATATGATTCGTGGTGAGGTAAGTTTCCAGACAGGATTGGTAGATGATAAAGTATTGCTGAAAGCCGATGGTATGCCTACCTATCATTTGGCTGTGGTAGTAGATGATTATTTAATGAAGATTACGCATGCATTTCGTGGTGAGGAATGGTTGCCGAGTGCACCCGTGCATTTGTTGTTGTGGAAATATTTAGGATGGGAAGCATCCATGCCGCAATGGGCGCACTTGCCGTTGATACTTGGACCGAGTGGTAAACTGAGCAAGCGGGATGGTGCCAAGTATGGCTTTCCTGTTTTTGCAATGAACTGGACCGATCCGAAAACAAATGAATTAACAGAAGGCTTTTTTGAAAAAGGGTTTCTGCCGGAAGCATTTATTAATCTGTTGGCTGTACTTGGCTGGAACGATGGTACAGAAAAGGAATTATACAGCATGGATGAACTGATTGCCGACTTTGATATTAAACGTGTACACAGTGCGGGTGCAAAGTTTGATTATGAAAAAGCAAAGTGGTTCAATCATGAATGGATAAAAAAGCTGAACGTTGAACATTTAAAGTTGAAAGTAAAAGAGGTGCTGGCATCTGCGGGCATTGAAACAACTGATGAAGCAAAGCTCGAAAAAATAATTGAACTGGTGAAAGACCGCTGTACGCTGTTGCCTGATTTTGTGCAGCAGGCGGGTTTCTTTTTTAAAGCACCTGTAACATTGGAACTGGATGCTGTTAAACCAAAATGGAATGAGGAGAAGAAACAATTCTTTACTGAGTATATTAAACAACTTAATGGAATTGGTAATTGGGAGTTAGGTGAAATTGAATCGGCTTTTAAAGAATTGGCAACTGCTAAAAACATCAAACCGGGTGAACTGCAACTGCCCATGCGTGTTATGCTGGTAGGTGGTAAGTTTGGTCCGGCAGTGTTTCAGATAGCCGAAATCATTGGCAAAGAAGAAACGGTGAAACGTGTGGAGTATGCGTTGAGTTTGTTGTAAAAAATTCAAACATAAAAAAGCTGTTTTTTTCTAAACAATAGGATTTGTAACTGAGAGAAGTTAAAAGTAAAACTTTGTGCCTTCGTGTCTTTGCGGTCATTATTTTTATCCTTGTTTCTTTATCAGTTCCATCAATTCAACAAATGTATCATTGCCAAACTCTTCAATCAGTTGCTGATCGGCTTTTTCCAGTTTAAACAATCCATCAGTATTCAACTTTACCTGTTCGGGTGTACGAATACCGGGGATAATAACCGACACTTCATCGTAACTCAAAATATAACTCAACGCCAGTTGTGTTTTTGTGCAATTGTATTTACTGCATAATTCCCAAACAGGTGCTGTTGCAAGCAAAGCAGCATCAATCACTTGTTTTGTTAATCTGTTTTTACGATGATCATTTTCAGAAAAATTTACTTGTTCATCAAACTTGCCGGTGAGTAACCCAAACTGCAAGGGCATGCGTGCAATAATGCCATAGCCTTTTGCTGCAGCTTTTTTCATGACTGGTACTGCTTTTTGGTTAATGATGTTGAGTACTAACTGAAATCCGTTCCCCAGATGATGATTCAATAAAAAATCTGCATCATCGTTTGGCTCAAATGTATTTAACGACAAACCCCAGTAACGGATTTTGCCCTGTTGCTGCAACTGCTGCATAGCTTCAATACACTCGCCGTTTTGTAAATGTATTAAACGGGCTGTATGGAGTTGATAGTAATCAATTACATCTCTGTTTAACCGTTTCAACGATGCTTCGCATGCAGCAAGAATATATTCTTTGGAATAATCAACGGTGAATTGTTCGTTGCGTGCAACATTTCCCACTTTCGTTGCAATAAGTACATCGCTTCTGTTGCCGATTTCACTGCCGATCATTTTTTCTGAGTGACCAAGTCCATAAATATCAGCCGTATCAAAAAAGTTGATGCCCGCATCCAATGCTGTATGAATGGCTTTGGCGGACTTTGAATCATCAGCATCGCCCCAACCAATGACAGTGCTGCCGACCATAGCACCTCCACCAATTGCCCATGCACCAAACCCAATTTCACTTACTGATAGCGTCGTATTGCCAAATTTTCGATAGTTCATCTTGTAATTTACTGATTACCCCGACATGCAACGAATGAATGCTTTCTGATTGTAAATGCACTCAGTAAGAAACCGTACATCAACCAATGTTATTCTTTATTTTCGCAGCATAACATTGCTGTATGAACAGACCCGTACGAGTACTCGTTGCTAAAGTTGGACTGGATGGCCACGATCGTGGTGCTAAAGTGATTGCTACCGCATTGCGTGATGCAGGCATGGAAGTGATTTACACAGGGCTTCGTCAAACACCTGAGATGGTTGTGAATGCAGCCCTGCAGGAAGATGTGGATGCTATTGGTGTAAGTATTTTAAGTGGCGCCCACATGACTGTTTTTCCCCGTCTGCTGAATTTGATGAAAGAAAAAGAAATGAATGATGTGTTACTTACAGGTGGTGGTATTATTCCGGATGAAGATGTAGATGCATTAACAAAGATGGGCGTTGGTAAATTATTTCTTCCCGGTACCAATACGCAGGATATTGCGGCGTATATAAAAGAATGGGTATCGAAACATCGTAACTTCTGATTGTACATTTCTTAAACTTACTTATATGAGTTATCAAACATTACTAACCTCTATCGAAGATGGAATCTTTGTTATCACCATCAATCGCCCCGATAAATTAAATGCACTTAATAAAACAGTGATTGAAGAATTATCTGCAGCTGTTGATGATGTGTACAGTAACGCTGCTATCAGGTGTGCTGTTATTACAGGTGCCGGACCAAAAGCATTTGTTGCAGGTGCAGATATTTCTGAATTTCTTTCCATGGGTGCAACAGATGGTGAAGCATTAGCACGCAAAGGCCAGAATATGCTGTTCAATAAAATTGAACAATCACCCAAACCCATTATTGCAGCAGTTAATGGTTTTGCATTGGGTGGTGGTTGTGAGTTAGCCATGAGTTGCCATTTTCGCCTGGCAAGTGACAATGCAAAGTTTGGGCAGCCGGAAGTAAATCTTGGCTTGATTCCCGGCTATGGCGGTACACAACGCTTGGTGCAACTGATTGGCAAAGGCAAAGCAATGGAACTGATGATGACGGCTGCCATGATTGATGCCAATGAAGCAAAGCAGCTTGGGCTGGTAAATTATGTTACAACTGTTGAGGAATTGATTCCAAAAACAAAGGAACTGCTTTCAACAATAATGAGTAAAGGGCCAAACGCTGTTGCAAAAGTAATTGCATCTGTGAACGCTTACTTCGATTCTGAGCAGAATGGATTTGATGCGGAGATTAAATTATTTGGCGAGTGCTTTGGAACAGATGAAATGAAAGAAGGCGTAGGAGCATTTCTGGAAAAACGGAAAGCAAATTTTTAAACCTGTCAGATGCCCTCGTCGGACAGGTCTTGATAAATTCTCTATCTCTTTACAACACGTTTAAAAAATTAAATTGACTTATATGGATTACCGGATTGAAAAAGATACAATGGGCGAAGTAAAAGTTCCCGTTAACGCTTATTACGGTGCACAAACCCAACGCAGTATTGACAATTTCAAAATAGCACAGGATATCAATCGGATGCCCAAAGAAATCATCCGTGCATTTGCATACCTTAAACACGCAGCAGCTTTAACCAATAATGAAGCAGGTGTATTGCCAAAAAAGAAAGCGGTGCTGATTGGAAAAGTATGTAAAGAAATACTGGAAGGAAAGCTCGATGATTTTTTTCCATTAGTTGTTTGGCAAACCGGCAGCGGTACCCAAAGCAATATGAATGTGAATGAAGTGATCGCTTATCGTGGTCATGTAATCAATGGGGGCAAATTAAGTGATAAAGAAAAATACCTGCATCCGAATGATGATGTAAACAAAAGCCAAAGCAGTAACGATACATTCCCAACGGCCATGCATATTGCAGCCTACAAAATTTTAATGGAAACAACCATTCCCGGAATTGAAAAGTTGCGGAATACATTAGATAAAAAAGCAAAAGCATATAAGAAAGTAGTAAAGATTGGCCGTACGCATTTTATGGATGCTACACCATTAACAGTAGGGCAGGAGTTTAGCGGCTACGTATCACAGTTAGATCATGGCTTGAAAGCAATTAAAAATACGTTGGCACATTTAAGTGAACTGGCATTGGGCGGAACGGCTGTTGGTACAGGCATCAACACACCTCCCAATTATGATGTAAATGTAGCGAAGCATATTGCCAAGCTTACAAAACTTCCATTTAAAACAGCCGAGAATAAATTTGAAGCGCTTGCAGCACATGATGCAATTGTGGAAGCACATGGTGCTTTAAAAACAGTGGCAGTGAGTTTAATGAAGATTGCAAATGACATTCGTATGTTGAGCAGTGGTCCACGTAGTGGCATTGGTGAAATTTTTATTCCGGATAATGAACCCGGTTCATCCATTATGCCCGGTAAAGTAAATCCCACACAATGCGAAGCATTAACCATGATTGCTGCACAGGTAATGGGTAATGATGTGGCCATAAACGTAGGTGGTGCAATGGGGCATTTTGAATTGAATGTGTTTAAACCGGTGATGATTTATAACTTTTTACACAGCGCCAGATTGATTGGTGATGGTTGTGTAAGTTTCAATGATAAGTGTGCAGTGGGTATTGAACCGATTGAAGCGAATATAAAAAAGCATGTGGAGAATTCATTGATGCTGGTTACTGCACTTAACACAAAGATCGGTTACTACAAAGCAGCAGAGATTGCACAGAAAGCACACAAAGAAGGAACAACTTTAAAACAAATGGCCGTGAAACTGGGTTATGTTACACCGGAAGAATTTGACGCTTGGGTAGTTCCTGCAAACATGGTTGGAAAAATATAACGAACCGTTTGCTGAAAATAAAAAAGGAGAAGCTTGCTTCTCCTTTTTTGTTATTCATAACTGCTGTAATAATCCGGTTCAGCAGAACTCTGTTCCGGTTGAACAACAGCAGCTGATATTTTATTCAGCCCGAAAAATAAACGATACAGCCTGGATGTTTTTTCTGAACTGTTTTCCTCACGTATAACATACAGATGATTTTCAGATCTTACCAGGTTGACTTGTTTTCCTATTGCCGTTGAAAGGAAAGAGGCCGGTATCAATGTGTTTGGCATATTACAATGTTTTCGGGTTTACTAAAACAAAACTCCTGCCATCAAAAGGCAGGAGTTTTGTTTTAACAAGTATTTATTGTTTGATGAATTTTGTTTTTTCATTTAAGTGAGCACCTGTTACCTCAACAAAGTAGAAGCCGGCAGGTAAATGAGCAAGATCCAGGTTGAAATTATTCATTCCTTTTGTTACAGTAAAGTTGCGGGTCATTACCACACGGCCCGTGTTGTCTGCAATTCTCATTTGAACGATTTCATCAGCTGCAGCATTAATTCCTATGCTTGTATAGCTGTGTACAGGGTTCGGGAATAACTGCAGTATACCATTGGTTCTTCTTCCAAACTTAACACTTGCAACCTGTGTATATTTTTCTGTGCCATCTGCATGCAGCACTTTCAAACGGTAGTAAACTGTTTGTGCAAGTTTGCCTGCATTAAAGTCGGTAAAGCTGTAAGAATGATCGCCTGCATTATTAGCATTGGTTTTTCCTGCAGCAACAAAGTTCAACTGATCAGTACTGCGTTCAATGCTGTAAGACTGAATACCCGTTTCGTTTGTTACGTTCCATTGCAATAAGCTGTGTTCGTTTTTAGCTGTTGCAGTAAACTTAAGAATATCAACCGGCAATGTGCTGTTAGCATTTGCAAAGTAAAAAGTAGAGAAACCGGTAATATCTGTTTGCAATGCATAACCATAGGTTGCAGATGCTCCTCTTGAGAAACGTCCTGTTACTGTTGGTCTGATCATTGTGCCTGATACCATGGCTGCGCCACAGGTATTGGTATTTTTCAAAATTGCCAGATCAAGAATTCCTGTGATTGCAGGATCTGCAGCAGCAAGATTATTAAACTCACCACGTGTAAAATACAATTTAACACGTACCGGTGTAGCTGCAGAAATAGTACCAGTTGTTGAACGGTTAATGGTGATGCTGCGGTTCATATAGTATTGTCCGCTGAATGTTCTTGTTGCACCTGTTTTAATATAAGAACTGGTTGTTACAGTACCGAGGTCGTTACCATTTGCATTTATTTCGGCAATGATATCTCCATTAGGTCCTGTTACAGGTACCCAAATCGTATTGTTATTATTTGCAGCACTGATCACAACTGTTGTTCCGGTGATGCATGTATTGGTAGTTGCCGAGTCAATTGCAATTTCATCAGGCATTGCACTTGTTACAGGTGATGTGCCTTGTGAGTTATATCCTTTAAAGGTGTATTTAATAATTGCGCCCGGATTTGCGCTCGACACAGGATTGTCTGTGCTTGGGCCCGATGTGGTTCCTCGTCTGTCAATAGAGGCATAAATACTCCATCCGTCGGGATCAATTGCCAAATCACGGTAACGATTATTGGTGGGAAAAATATATGACGTATCAAAGCCGCCAATACCTCCGTTGATTACATCACTTCCATCACCATTTAATTTTAACCGCATCATACTTCCCTGCTTTAATGAAGCCAGGATGAGTGAATTTTTCCATCCCGGAATTTTGCTGTGTGTATATGCATCCATTCCCGATGGGGCAATAGATGGCCATGTCATGTTACCGGGATTGTATGTAAAAACATTTCTGATTGAACCGGAGAAAGTAGAGTTTGTTCCGGTTGGTGGGGCAGCAGGAGGAGACGACAATGGAGCATTCGGTGCTGCAAATAAACTGTATATAGGATCTACATAATTAGGAATCGTTAAGGCATCGGCTGCTTCATCGGTAATGGCAGGCATTGTTGTAGCCGTACCGGTTTGTGTTGGATTTGGATTGCCTGTTGTTGGTACCGTATATGGATTGTGTGTTAAGGCAGCACGTGCATTGTTATAGTTGCCATCTGCATAACCTTGTATTCTGGGGTGACCATAGTTTTTTTCTCTTTCCAGAATATTCACTTCATCATCACTGAATTGTCCGTGCGATGAACCATATAGTTTGCCATTGGCATACACGAGACCTTGTACATTACGATGGCCAATACTGTATACTGCACTTTGGCCCGTTACCGGAGCAACGTTGTTGTATGGATTGTCATTGGGGATCCATTTATTATAATCAACAGCACCCTGATCAGCATCTGCATCTTCTTCAAGATTAAACCTCAACATTTTTCCTTCATAAGAATTGGTCAATTGAGATTTAATGGCACGGCCTGTATTTCCAAACTGCCCTGCACCCATATCGCCTAATGCATAAAACAGATAATCGGTACCACCCTCAGGTGCAATGATGATGCGTCCGCTGTTATGA
>JALHRP010000031.1:0-25933 GCA_022841365.1 Chitinophagaceae bacterium
CTGTGTAAGTTTGGTGATAGCCATCATATTATGGAAAAAATTGCTAAAACAGTGTAACTTTTGTTATCACTAAATAATAATATGACTAAAATCATGGACTTGGCTGATTATGCTCTTTTTTTGTTACAATGGCTATTTGTTGCTTTATATAGCAAATTTTTATGAAAAAAATATGGGTCATATTGCTTCTGATTATTTACACCAGCGCAGCACTGGGGGCTACCATTAATTTTCATTTTTGCAACGGACACATTTCCCATGTTTTGGTTTTAAACTTTGGGGGAAAAACCGGATGTGCTTGTAATCCGGATGTTATGCCAAAAGGCTGCTGTGAAGATAAATTGATTGCCAGCAAGGCCGACAATCACAATTCTATTCAGGCTGTTTATACTATTAAAAAAATCTCATTTGTGCCTGAATTACCACCGGTTAATAATCTTCCTGATTTAGTTTTATATAGTACCACTTTAAACACTGACAACTTCCAAAATTATGTCAGACGAAGATGTCCTGACCCTATTTATCTCCTCAATAGGGTTTTCAGAATATAATCCCAAATACAGCTACGTTAAAAGGATTTAAATTCTTTTTGAACGAGTAGCTATTCAAGACAAGATGATTGCTTGCCGGCATTCTGTGTGTTGCTATTTCAATTCAGCATACAAAAGAATGTAAAAACTCAGTAATCATTATTTCACACTTAAAATCAATTAAAAATGAAATCTGTAGCAACGCTGATGATGGCAGCTTTTACCATCTTGTCTGTTTCTGTTTATGCTCAAGACACTACCAAGCAAAAAGTAACAAAACAAGAAACTGAAAAAACAACTTATGTGTGCCCGATGCACCCCGATGTGATTATGGATAAATCAGGCAAATGCCCGAAATGCGGCAATACGTTATCGCTAAAAGAAAAGATGAAAAGAGAAGTGATGGGTCTTTACGAATGCCCGGCACATCCTGATGTTACAAGCGATAGCCCCGGTACATGCCCAAAATGCGGAGAAAAAATGAATCTTTCTCCAAAGGAAAAAATGAAAATGGAGGTAATGAAAACATATACCTGTCCCATGCACCCTGATGTAGCAAGTGATAAATCCGGAAAGTGCCCCAAGTGCGGCATGAAGCTGACCGATAAAAAAGAAACTGAAGTATCCTATTCCTGCACCGAACATCCGGATGTAGTAAGTGATAAACCCGGGACTTGTCCAAAGTGCAGTAAAAACTTAACCCTTTCTCCAAAAGAGAAAATGAAAATGGAAGTGATGAAAATATACACTTGTTCCATGCATCCGAATGTAACAAGCGATAAGCCCGGCAAGTGCCCGAATTGCGGAATGGATTTGAAGGCAAAAAATAAATAACCAAAGCACAACTGGTAACCGATATAATTTAAATATTATGAACACAAAATACTATAGGTTGCTATTGGGTTTAATTGTGCTATTGTTGATTCAACAAGCATTTGCCCAGAAAGACAGTAGCGGCATTTATAAAACGGCCGATGATTTTGCGCAACGAAAATTGTCTTATGCCATCAACTGTAAAACAGAACGGCACAAGATAAACCCCAATCTGATATTTAACGGAGACGAAGTAAAGATAAAGCACTTGGGTAATACCCATCTGCTAAAAAAGAAAGAAGTGTTTGGGTATAGGGATTGCAAGGGGAAAGAATATAAATTCGTAAATGATACCGAATACAGTATTCTGAATCCGGGTGAGCTGTTACTTCTTTATTATTATCTGCACCCGGCACACTCTCCTAAGAATGCAAATGATTACCCGGCTGCTTATTATTTCAGCAAGGATGCCTTTTCTCCACTGCTGCCATTAACAAAGGCAAACCTCAAAGCCGCTTTTTCTGATAACCATTCGTTTCACGATAAACTGGATGCACAGTTCAAAAATGACAAGAACCTGACCGATTATGACAGGTTCCATAAAATGTATAAGCTGAACTGGCTTTTAAAAAACAACATCAATTAAAACTTAAAAACCGGGTTATGACTACTACCTGTTTGCAAATAAAGAATATGTGTTGCGACCGATGCATTGAGGTTGTGCGCAACTTACTTCGGGAAGTTGGTTATAACCCGGTTTCTGTTGTTATAGGGGAAGCATCATTTGTGCAAATTTTATCAGTGAATGATGTTGAAAGTATCAGGCGTAAATTGAAAAGTAAAGGGTTTGCAATTGCTGAAAAAAGTAATGAGAAGATTACAGTGAAAATTCATGCTGCCATTTGCGGGTATCTTAATCAAATATCAAACAAAGGGGCTATGCTCAAAAAACTATCCGCATACCTTTCAGAGACGCTTCACCAAAGTTATTACCAACTGAGCCGGAGATTTACCGAAACTACAGGGGTAACCATTGAAAAATATTTTATCCGTCTCAGAATGGAAAAGGCAAAAGAACTACTTATGCATGATGAGATAAGTATAGCAGAGATCGCTTGGCAGTTAGGGTACAGCACTCCGCAAATATTCAGTACCCAGTTTAAAAAGGAAACCGGCAAAACACCTGGTGAGTACCGGCTTAATCCAATACCGCAAAGAATACACTGGGATAAATTATTATGGCAACATTTCAAACAAAATGCTTAATTAATCAAACTAAGGCGCTTATAATACAGACTACCTTTACATAACAACTATATAGCTATCAGCATATATGTATAATGAAACTCATCATAAAAACTGACTTCCGTCATATTTACTAACCAGTACACTATATAGCTTTAATAGGGTTTAATGATTTAAAATGAAATCTAACCGGACGATAAAAATCAAGGCGTTGTTTCTGCTGGTCACCTTTTCACTGAATACGGTGGTTGGCTTTGCCTGTTCGTTAGGTGTGGATATGGGTTTCAACTCCAGGCATCATTCTCATGAAAAAGGTGAAAAACATGAACATGGCAATGAACATCAACATAAGGGCCATAGTCACCAGCATAGCCAAGCGTCTCACCATCATTCCGATACTGTCAACAACACCGCCTCGTTCTCATCTCCAAACGAAGAGAATTGTTGCTCTGATTTTGTTGTAGGGTTTCAGAATACTGATAAACAGATTGCAGAAAAAAGCAGTATTTCACAAAAAAGTACAAACACTTTATTATATCTCGTTTTTGCGCCGCCTTCTGTAGAATTACTCAACGCAAAGGGGTTTGCAAATCATTTTCGCATTCCCCCCAGGGAAATTGATTACTCCCCGCCCGATATACGGGTCTTTATCCAGTCTTTCCTTATTTGATACCGCTTTAATTGCGCAATCACACAGGACACAGGTAAGCATCTATTGCCTCAAAGGTTGTACTTACTTCACTGTGCTGATATAATCCAGTAAACAGCAAGTTTTGATTTAAAATTACTGTTGTGGAAAATATAGCACTGAATAATTACTACCGCAATACAGCATTGCTTCCTGCCTGATGTTTGATGCAATTAAAAATGCGCCTTATTGTTTTTAAAACAGTTCACAATTAAAAAACAATCACAATGGCATGCGGTGACAATTGTACATGTAGCCAGAACAATTCTGGTAACCAGGATAATTCCAGGAGAGATTTTCTATTAAAAGGATTAATGGGTGGCATTGGCGTTGCCTTTCTTTCCGGGTGTTCCAGTAATGATAATACCAAGCAGGAAAGCGGAGTCAAAGTGAATGTATTAACCCACGATGGGAAATTGGTTACAATAGATAAATCACAGGTCGCCAATTTTAAACCTCATATATCTGAGGAAGATGTCCGTAAAGGGATTCCGGGTAAAAAGTTTGTGATGGTAATTGACCTTGCCAAATGTGACGGCTGCGGTAAATGTACCAAGGCTTGCAATAAGATGCATTACTTACCTTCTAATAAGGAATGGATTGAAGTGTTGGAAATGCAGGATTCGCCAGAGGTATCTCCCTATTATTTTGTAAAACCTTGCATGCACTGTGATAATCCGCCGTGTACAAAAGTATGCCCGGTAGATGCCACTTTTAAACGGGAAGATGGCATTGTAGCAATAGATACAGACCGTTGTATCGGTTGCCGTTTTTGTATGGCTGCCTGTCCCTATTCAGTTCGCTTATTTAATTGGACAGAGCCTGTTAAACCCAATATCATTGAAACAACTCCTGCTGCAGAAAATGTTTTTCAAAGCAAAAAAGGTTGTGTGGAGAAATGTGACTTCTGTCCGCACATGGCAAGAGAGGGTAAGCTGCCAGCATGTGTTACGGGATGCCCTATGAACGCCATCTGGTTTGGCGATGCGAATGAAGATGCAGTAACCTGCTATGACGGGACAACAACAAAATTATCTCAATTGCTGGAAGATGGAGGAGCTTATCGTTTTATGGAAGAGTTGGGTACTGAACCACGGGTATATTACCTGCCACCAGTTAACCGAACCTATGATGCCAAAGAAATTAAAATAGAAAAAGAAGGTTCAGAAAAATAAAATATGCGATATGGAAAAGCTGAATCCTGAAATAAGAAATCAAATTGAAAACGAACTGCTGGGCACAGTGGGCCGCCGTTACCGGCAGGAAACGTTTTGGGTGATTTTTCTTGGAGTGATTTGTATTGGGGGAACTGTAGCCTGGATTATACAATTGAGAAAAGGATTAGGTGTTACAGCCATGAGAGATTATGTTTCCTGGGGTTTGTATATTTCTCTGCTGTTCTTCTTTGTTGGTGTAAGCCTGATTGGTGCATTAGTGTCCTGTGTACTGAGGATGTCCGGTGCTAAATGGAGATACCCTTTAATACGCATTGCAGAAGCGGTAACACTTTCAGCTATCTTCTTTGCCGGGTTTATGCCGATATTGGATATGGGCCGTCCTGAACGCTTATACTTTCTCATTACAAATGGCCGTATTCAATCACCTATATTATGGGATGTTGTAGCGATTGCAACTTACTTTATTGGAAGTGTAATTTATTTCTACCTGCCACTGATACCTGATTTAGCCATCATGAGAGATAAACTTACTGATGCACCTAAATGGAGAAGAAAATTGTGGCGATGGCTGTCAATGGGTTGGGAAGATAATTTGCTGCAGCGGCGATTATTAAAAAAAGCGATGCTCATTTTATGCATTGTGATTTTACCGGTAGCCATATCTGTTCATACCATCAGCGCCTGGTTAATTGCATTTACATTAAGACCGGGCTGGAACTCTACTATTATGGGTCCCTACTTTGTATTCGGTGCTTTAATGGCTGGTACGGCTATTATGATTTTAATTATCGCCAAACTTCGGCATGGATATAGGCTGGAACACTACCTAACGCCAAAACATTTTAATAACCTGGCAAAAATATTACTGGCATTAACAGCTTTTTATCTGTACCTCAATATTAATAAATATGGTGTGCCTGCTTACAAAATGGCAAAGGAAGAAAGAGCCGTATTGGAAGATTTATTTTATGGTAAGCATGCTTTCTTTTTCTGGTTTACCCAGATTGCAGGCCTCGTAATACCAATAGTTATTTTATCATTTAAACGATTCAGGCAGTCTATCAAATGGGTTGTAGCTGCATCGGTAATGGTACTGCTTGGTGCATTAATCAACCGGTATCTTATTGTTGTTCCAAACATGCTCCATCCTTTTGTACCTATTCAGCATGCACAGCACGGGTATGCCACTTACAATCCAACACTCATAGAATGGGCTATTACCGCTTCGTCATTAGCAGGCTTTGTATTACTCATCATTCTTCTCTTCAAACCCTTCCCTGTTATTACGATGTGGGAAGTAACAGAAGAAGTAGAAAAGCGTGGAGAGAAGGAAATTGGCGTTGAAAATATTATCACCCATCAAAATATTCCAACTCATGCAAGCTAATAAGATATACGGCATTATATTCTTGTCATTCCTGCTGACAACAACCGTAGCTGCGCAGGATGAAAAATTAAATGGAAACATTGCGCTGCAGATGAGCTCCAACGACAGCATGTATGTTGTAGCAGCTACGGTTACCAATATTGCCACGCAACAACCGGCAAAAGATGTTGAGCTGACCTTCTATGTACAGCGGACATTCGGGTTAATGAAAGTGGCGGATGGCACCACCGATAGTACAGGCATTGTAACAGCGGAATTTCCTTCGGATATCCGTGGACATGATTCCTCAAATAATTTCATACTGATTGCCAAAGTAGAAGAAAGCGATGTAATGAAGGATACAGCCTTCCAGGTCACTATTCAATCAAAACTTCCTTTTCCGAAAGATAAACCCTTACCCCGTTCCATAGCCGGAGCACATGCACCGTGGTGGTTAATAATCGCATTCATTGCAGCGGTCGGCGCTGTGTGGCTGTTGTTTGTGTATGTGTTATACCTGGTTTACCGCATAAAAAAAGCATCAATGGAAGTTATTTCCTAACAGTAAAATTATACTACCATGAAAGTTTTAGTTCAAAAGATTATCCGAAAAAAAATGCTGACTGTCTCATTGCTGCTACTGGTTGCAATTGCAGGCAGTGCATTCTTCCAGCAAAAAGAATGGAAGGCCCCTGCTTCTGCTGATGCAAAAAAGAATCCGCTCACTGCTGACGCCACTACCATTGCGGCAGGTAAAGTGGTTTATGTTAAAGAATGTCAATCCTGCCATGGTAAAAAAGGTAAAGGTGATGGCCCTTCATCGAAGGATTTAGATATACCTGCGGGAGATTTCTCTAAAGCAACCATGCAAAGCCAAAGTGATGGAGCCCTTTTCTGGAAAACTTCTGAAGGACGGAAGCCAATGCCTTCTTTTAAAAAGAAGTTAAACGAAACTCAAATATGGCAGGCCGTAATTTATATGAGAACATTAAAACAATAATTATATGAAAAAGAAAATTTTTATTTCAATTGCTACTGTGCTGCTGCTTTCTGCAACAGGCTTCAGCCAGCAATATAACCAGGACTATCTGGATAGCTTAATTCAAAACAAGGTGCAACCCTTAATTTCAAGAGCCAGCAAATTTGTAATCACCGGCTATACTACTGCAGGTGCAAAATTTGCGAAAGATGATACAAAATTCAACGGCTTTTCTTTAAACCCCATACTGCTGTGGAAGCCATCAGAGAAAATCTTTGTTGAAGCAGAACTGGAAACAGAATTAGAGGGCAATGAAACAGTTATTAATCTTGAATATGCCAATGTTTCCTACTTCCTCAATAAATACATCACCTTCAGGGCCGGCAAGTTTCTCTCTCCATACGGCATATTTCAAGACAGGCTTCATCCGGCGTGGATAAATAAATTGCCTACAGCTCCCCCTGGGTACGGTCATGATGGTGTAGGCCCAAGTGCTGAACTGGGTTTTGATGTAAGAGGTGGTATTCCTCTCGGTTCTGCAAAAATGAATTACAGCATTTATGTCTCCAATGGCCCTGTGTTAAATACCGGTGAAGATGAACCCGGTGAAGAAGGCATGCTTTCTTATGAGAACGCAGATGATAATAACAACAACAAAACATTTGGAGGACGTATTGGTTTTTTACCTTTTTCTAACTCCTCACTTGAAATAGGTGGCTCCTGGCAATTGGCTAAACCGGGGGATAAAGGATCGGTATATGAAAACCTGCAAACCCAGCAATATGCACTGGATTTAACTTATGTAAGGCAACTTGATTTCATTAAAGGCCTGTTTGATGTAAAAGCACAATGGAATTGGGTAAATGTTGATAAGGCAGATTATAAAGACCCTGACGACCCGACCGGGACTACGACTTACGCATTTGATAATAAGCGAAACAGTGTTTTTGCACAAGCCGCCTACCGACCAAGCATGTCGCCGAATAAGTTACTGAAGAAAACCGAATTAGTATTCCGTTACGCAGGTTTAAATCCTCCTTCAGGTTCAAAAGAGCCTGACAAAATAAAGCAATATACTTATGGCTTTAACTATTGGATAAACTGGCGTACGGCAGTAAAACTGGCTTACCAAAGCCAGGAAAATAACAATGCCTTCCTTGTACAGTTTGCGGTTGGCTTTTAATAACATTAAAATAATTTTTTATGAAACGTAATACAATAATAATAACAGTTGCGATGACGCTTACAACCGGGTTAATCATCGCCAGTTGTGTGTCAACCAAAGTAACCGACAAAAGCGGCAGCCAGTTATGGAGCGAAAACTGCCAGCGATGTCATAATACACCGCCCAGTTCTGCTTTCACCAATACACAGTGGGAAGTAATTAACACCCACATGCGGCAAAGGGCTATGCTTACTGAGGATGAGGTGAAAAAAATAACTGAGTTTATGCAGGCAGGCGAATAAAGTTGGTTTCATTATGTCCGTACCCTTGTTGAACGTAGTAGAAAAAGTATTAAATACAGTATATGAAAAAGAGAAATTTTCATGCGTTGTTAGTGATAATTCTGATTGTTGTGCCATTATCATCATTTTCGCAGGAGAAAAAGGGGCCAGATTCAAGCTCTGCTGTTACAAAAGAGTCATCTTACATTTTGGCAGGCACTGCATTTAACAGCAACATTGTTTTTTTAGGACGTAAAAGCTCAATTAAATCTCCTTACATTTCCACATCTGCCGGATATTATCATAAATCAGGCCTATTTATTACCGGCATCGTATCCTACCTGGCTGCTTCGCAGCAAAACAGGATTGATTTATTCACAGCTTCCGGCGGGTACGATTATTATAAGAAAAACTTTAGTGCTGGAGTTTCTGCAACGGGTTATGTTTTCAATAATAAAAGTTCTACAGTCAAATCTGCATTAACTGCTAACCTGAATGCTTATGCCGATTACGATTTTGAAATACTGGAAGTGTATGCTGATGGCACTATATATTTCAGTAATCAAAGTGATTTTATTTTTAGCGCTGCAGTAAGCCATAATTTTTATACTGCGAATGATAACCTGAAAATCAGTCCAACCTTTTCGTTGTATAGCGGCACTCAAAATTATTACAGCAACTACAATAACAATCAGCGTTTGGGGCAACACATGATTAATACCGGCAACTCAAATACAATGGGCACTGGTATGATGAGTGGTGGTATTTTCAATATTCAGAATTACGAGTTCAGTGTCCCTGTAAGATATGATTTAAAACATTTTCGGTTCCAGTTCCTGCCCGTATATGCAATACCCGTAAACCCGGCAACAATTACTGACAATCTGAATACCTATCAGGAAGACCTCAGCAATACTTTTTTCTGGTCCATGGGAGTATTTTATAAATTTTCTAAACAAAAAAAATAAATATTATGAAAAAGATTCTTTTAGCAGCTATGTCAATAGTACTACTGACAACTGTATCATTTGCCCAGCGAGCGTCAACTGTGAACGCAAATCAACAAGGTATAACTGTAAATGATGAACACCTGATAATGAAAGACGGGAAAATGTACCACAGCTTAAATGGAAAGGAAATGATGATGGAAAACCCGATGACATTGCATAACAGTACCGTAATGCACCCAGACGGTTCCTACCAGTTGAAAAATGGTAAAAACCGCCAGTTACGAAATGGACACTGCATGGATATGAATGGTAAGAAATACCGGTCGCATCAAATGTTTCAGAACAGTATGATGCGGATGCATGGTTCAGGGATGCGTTCCGGAAGTCATCAGGGCATGAATATGAACGGGCATCATTAATGATTTTAAGCCGGTATTCTTTATGTTTTAAAGAAGTTATTGGAAATGTGAGCCTGCTATCAAATTTTAAAAATCATTTTCTATGCGCTTAGGTTTAATGGCAATATGGGTTGTATGGTTCCTGACTTTGGGAATTTCATCAGCCGCACAAGTGTTCCAAACTAAGTCGGGGACTATACTCGCCAGCGGAAGGTACAAAGGTGCAGGTGTAACAGCAGTGAGCAATCATTTATTCATGCATTTGAATTATGATAAAGCAGAAATGCACCTGCGGCTGGTGATTCCCACTATAATAACAGAAAATGATTCCTTAAACATGCTCCTGCAAAAACTGGCGGGCCAGGAATTGGTCTCTAGCGGCAAGATGAATATTGCTTTTGTACAAACTAAAAGTCATCCTAAACAGAAATTCAGTACACAGGGAACACTTTTTTTGAACGGAGTGAACCGGTCATTCAGTTTTAACTCGGTACTGGAGCATTTTCCGAGGGGCAACACAAGCTGCATTTTGTCAGGAGATTTTGTTATAGACCTGCAGCTATTTAAAGTGCAAAATCTTTTACCAGGAGAGGAAAAGATAAATGTAAAATTTAGTCAGCTTGTTTTGAAAAGGCCGGGTGAATAATTATGATTAATAACATCTAAATATATAATTTATGAAAACGAGTATCTGGATTTTAAGCATTGCAATAATGGTGCTGGTTGGCTGCAGTACTATCTACAATGCCGTATCCACCGATTATGACCGCTCAGTTGATTTCAGCCAATATAAAACATTTGCATGGCTGCCTGATAAGGCAGACACGGCAAACACACCCTATAACAATGAAATTATCCGTAATAATATCCGTAACTATTTCGGACAGTGCATGAGCGACAGAGGATATACGTTTGACGGAGAAAGTCCTGATATCTTAATGCAACTGGTAATAACCAATGCCCAAAAAGAACGGGTAATAACTTCCTACCCCTCCAGTTACTATTACCGGCCTTATTATTTTGGAAGCTTCTATTATACACCCTATCCCTATGGATATTACTACCGGCATTATCCTTCGTATGGTTATGGGTATTCAGGCTTTCCCGGTTATTCTACCACTCAAAAACAGGAATATGTTAATGGCTCTATCACTTTAAATTTTATTGACCGGAAAAATAATAAGCTGGTTTGGACAGGAACGGCCGAGGGAGATATTTATGACGCATCGCATATCAGTCATGACCTGCATCCTGCTGTGCATAGTATCCTTAATGAATATCCTGTAAAATCATTGGTAAACCGCAGTCATAAAATGCGCTAAAAGAAAGAACAATGAAAACAACAAACGAAATCATATTACAGTCTTTGGGAGCGGCTGAAACAGTAACAGGTTCTAAACACTTGTTACGGACTCCAGAATTAAATATACTGGTTGATTGTGGCCTGTTTCAGGGCATAAAATCATTGCGAATGAAAAACCGTGAGGAATTACCCGTGCACCCCGGTGATATTGATGTGCTCTTGATAACACATGCACATCTTGATCACTGCGGTTACATTCCCCTTTTTGTAAAAAAAGGATTCAAAGGGAAAATTTATATGACGCCTCCTACGAAAGAGCTGGCAGAAGTCATTTTATACGACAGCGCCAAAATACAGGAAGAAGATGCAGAAAAAGCTAATCGGGAAGGTTATTCCAAGCATAAACCGGCATTACCTCTTTACAAAACCGAAGATGTTGACTTTGCAATAAGTCATTTTGAAATGGTGGAGCATAGTTCAGTGATTCAGTTATCACCTCATACCAGCTTTCAATTCCGAAAGAATGGCCATATCCTCGGCAGTGCCTGTGTTCAATTGAATTGCTATAATAAGACTATTATTTTTTCCGGCGATATTGGCCGTTATCAATCAGACTTTTTACTACCACCTGCAAATATAGACAAGGCTGACTTCGTAATAATGGAATCAACATACGGCGACCGCTTACATGGAACGATAGATCCTTCTGAACAGTTGGCTGCTATAATCAATGAAGCAACCGATAAGCACGGCACTGTACTTATACCAAGTTTTGCAGTCGGCAGGGCACAGGAAATAATGAATCTAATAAACGGGCTAAAAAGGGAAAATAAGATTCCCCATTCGCTGCCGGTTTTTCTGGATAGTCCAATGGCGGCAGATGCAACAGAAATTTTATGTAATAACCCAAAATGGCACAAGCTGAAGCATAACGAATGTATAAGTGTTTGTAAAGATGTAGTCATCAACAGGGATTGGCGCAAAACAAAAGATATTATTCACAAACATGGAAGCAAGATTGTGATTTCAGCAAGCGGAATGCTTACAGGCGGCCGTGTGCTGGAATACATGAAACATCTGGCTCCGCATGAAAATAATATAATCCTTTTAATCGGCTACCAGGCAGAAGGCACGAGGGGCCGGGCATTGCAAAACAATGCCCATGAAATAAAAATTCATGGTAAGTATTATCCAGTAAAAGCAAGAGTAGTTGAAATATCAGGTCTTTCTGCCCATGCTGACCAGTCAGAGTTGATTGAGTGGCTAAAAAGCTTTCATCAATTACCCCAGAAAATATTTTTAGTGCATGGTGAGCCATCAGCTCAGGAAGTATTAAGAGTAAAGATTCAGGATGAATTAAGAATTCCTGTACTTGTACAGCAACAAAATCAGGCAATCACTTTATTTAATACCAATGTATATGCAAATACAACATCACTATAGAGAAACAGGTTTAAATGAAAGACATCAGCACTTGCTTACTTTCAAAAACCTGCACATTGATACGAACCAGGAACTGGTAGTATTTATGCCTGCCAGTTGTCATGTTTGTAAGTCAGAAGGTTTTCAGGCTCTGACAAGAGTAACGGTTTCCCTGAATGATAAAAGTATCATTGCTGCATTGAATGTTACAAATGACGGACTACTGGCTGAAGGCGAGATCAGCTTATCAGAAAGTGCAGCCAAAAAAATGGCAGTGCAGGATGGTGATTTGTTAAGTGTTTCTCACACTGGACCTTTGCGTTCAATAGCTCATGTGAGAGCTAAATTATATGGCAGTGTACTTGACCAGCAGGCATATCATGAAATAATCCGTGACATTGTAGATGAAAAGTATTCCAATATTTTCCTGTCTTCTTTTGTGTCAGCCTGCTCAGGCAATAATATGAGCATAGAAGAGATTTGTTACCTCACCAGTGCCATGATTCATGCCGGCAACAGACTCTATTGGGAAAAAGGTGTAATTGCGGATAAGCATTGTATCGGAGGCTTACCTGGGAACCGTACCACTATGATTGTAGTTCCGATCATTGCTTCGCTGAGTATTATGATTCCCAAAACTTCTTCAAAAGCTATCACTTCACCTGCAGGTACAGCAGATACAATGGGAGTAATGACAAATGTCAATCTGAGTATTGAGGAAATTCGAAAAGTTGTAGAAAAAGAAAACGGATGTATTGCCTGGGGCGGCGCAGTAAAACTCAGTCCTGCTGATGATCTTATAATAAGAGTAGAAAAAGCATTGGATATAGACAGCGAAGGGCAAATGATTGCTTCTATTCTATCAAAAAAAGCTGCAGCTGGCTCTACGCATTGTGTAATTGATATACCTATCGGGTCAACTGCAAAGGTACGCAGCATGGATAATGCAGTACAATTAGCATTAAAACTGAAAGAAGTGTCAGAATTTCTTCATATAAAATCACAAATTATTTTCTCTGATGGATCGCAGCCTGTTGGTTATGGAATAGGCCCAGCCTTAGAAGCAAGAGATGTACTTGACGTGCTACAAAATAAACCTGATGCTCCGAAAGACTTAAGTGAAAAATCAATCCGCATTGCAACAGAGCTTGTACACCTTGCCTGGGATATGCCAAAAGATGCTGCACAGGAGATTGTTACGACTAAACTAAAAAGCGGAGAAGCATTTAAGAAATTCATTGCCATATGTGAGGCGCAGGGCGGATTTAAAGAACCTGGGAAAGCCCGTTATACAAAAACAATTGAAGCAGATTTTACAGGTACCATTCATGAAATAAACAACAGGAAAACTGCTCAGGTGGCCAAACTTGCCGGCGCACCGGATACGCCGGAAGCAGGAGTTGATTTTCGCATTCAATTAAAAGAAAAGGTGGAAAGCGGACAACCATTGTTTACGATTCATGCCAACTCACCCGGTGAACTGGAGTATGCCTATGAATACTATAAAAATAATAGTCAGGATGTCATTAAATATTTAATCAATGAATAACTGCGTTTTATTCAGCATACCGGGTAATGAGCTGTTGTGCCACTCTTTAACTGAGTTATTGCATGTTGAGCAGGGAGAAGCCATCGTCCGGCATTTTCCTGACGGCGAAACCTATGTAAAAGTCATTTCAAACGTGTTTGAGAAAGAAGCAATAATTGTTTGTTCACTCCATCACCCTGACAATAAAATATTGCCACTATATTTTTTGGCAAAAACACTGAAAGAGTTCGGTGCTTCTTCCGTAACACTTGTATCTCCTTACCTGGCTTACATGAGACAGGATAAAAGATTTACAGATGGAGAATGCATCAGTTCTGATTTATTTGCAAGGCTCATTTCCGGTTTTGTTGATAAGCTTATTACCATTGACCCCCACTTACACAGACGAACATCGCTTAACGAAATCTATTCTATTCATACTTCTGTTTTACACGTATCGCCGCTGATTTCAGAGTGGATTAAGCAAAATATACAAAACGCAGTGTTAATTGGCCCCGATAGTGAAAGTGAACAATGGATAAGCAAAGTTGCTGACCACGCCGATACACCTTTTATTGTATTGGAAAAAATCCGTAAAGGTGACCGAAATGTGCAGGTATCTGTGCCGCAAGTAGAAAAATATCAAAACCACGTGCCGGTTCTTGTAGATGATATCATATCCACTGCGCATACAATGATTGAAACAATCGGCCACCTGAAAAAGGCTGGTATGAAACCACCAATATGTATCGGTATTCACCCCGTGATGGCATCAAGGGCTTATGATAAATTAATAAAGGCAGGAGCAGAAAAAATAGTTACCTGCAATTCAATCATACATTCTTCAAACAGAATTAAAGTGGATGAATTGCTTGCTGATGAAATATGTAAAAACTGTTTTGTAGTTGATTAAATGAAAGCGTTATGAAATCTATCGAAAGAATAGAGATATATGATGCAGCACCGGGTGATGTATTTAAGTGTATTGATAATCTTGGTGTAACCGGTATGCACATGACTAAATCATCATGGATGATGATGGGTAGCAAATTGAAATTAGATTATTTAACCGAACAACATAACGGACCGGGTACAAAATACAGATGGACAGGAAAAATGATGGGCATAACTATGGACTTTACTGTTGAAGTAACACAGTGGATAGAAGGGAAGGAAAAAATATGGGGAACTGTTGGGAAAGCAAAAATGATTATTTATTCCTGGTTCCAGATGCATTTAACTACTGCTCCTATGTTTAACAAGGGCACAAAGGCAGAACTTTCCATCACTTATAAAAAGCCAAAAGGGTTACTTAATAATATCTTTTGCTTTCTTTTTGCGGACTGGTATTGCAATTGGTGCTTAAAACAAATGCTGGGTGATGCAAAAAAGACCCTTAATGCTATGAAATCAAGTTCTCAATTAATTAAATCAGACGAAAATGAAATCAATTAAAAATATAGACCTGTCTCCCAAACCCGGCAAAAAATACTGGAAAAATTGCCACCGTGAATGGAGGGAGGAATTCATTTACTTTTTACTCGTTGACCGTTTTCAAGACAGCAATAAAAGACATACGGTTGAATTTGAAAGCCGCCATCCTGGTTTTGGGGATGATGTTCAATTAACAAAACAATGTGGAGGTACTCTCCGTGGCATAATTAATAATCTTGAATACATCAGGAATCTTGGCTGCACAGCTATCTGGCTAAGCCCCGTGTTTAAAAACAATCCTGAGTCCTATCATGGGTATGCAGTTGAAAATTATTTGGACATAGATGAACGGATTGGCACAAAAGCAGACCTTGAAGAATTAGTGGATTTAGCACACACCTATGATATGCGGGTGTTTCTGGATATAGTGTTGCATCATTCCGGTGATAACTGGTGT
This sequence comes from Chitinophagaceae bacterium, assembly GCA_022841365.1. Lineage (GTDB taxonomy): Bacteria > Bacteroidota > Bacteroidia > Chitinophagales > Chitinophagaceae > Lacibacter. The sequence goes on from JALHRP010000031.1 coordinate 15,738, forward strand.
TATCCGGATGGGCAAGAATACTATTATTATAACGGAATTGAATTTCCTTTTGGTGAATGGCGATACCCAGACAAACCAGTTCCGGTTGAATTGAGAAATCCTGCTTTATACGGACGCAAAGGACAAATTAAAAATTTTGATGACTATCCGGAAACACAGGAAGGCGATTTCTTCAGCCTGAAAGCATTTAAAAATGATGAATCAAAAGAAGCGATTTACGTTCAGAAAATATTAACTGCTATCCATTGTTATTGGATAAGGGAAACAGATATTGATGGTTTCCGGCTGGATGCCGTAAAGCATATGGGTGAATTAGCCATCAGCCGCTTTTGTTCTTATGTAAGGGAGTATGCCTACTCATTGGGCAAGAGAAACTTTTTTCTTTTTGGTGAGTTAGTTGGTTCAGATGCTATGGTGAGTAATTATGTAGGCTCCAAAACACTCACAACATACAATGACCAAAATCTTTATTATGGTTTGAATTCTGTTTTGGACTTTCAATTGCACTTTGCATTGGAAGGCGTAATAAAAGGAAAAGATTCTCCGGGCAAATTAATCGAACGATATACAGAATTGCAAAGGAACGCAATGGGCAGAGGCGAATATGGTGAGTTCCTTGTTACATTTCTGGATAACCATGACCAGATTGGCGATGCCTTTAAACATCGCTTTGGTTATAATGCCGAACCGGAACAGATAATTGCCGGAACTGCCTTTTTGTTATGCGCCCTGGGTACGCCTTGTCTTTACTATGGAACAGAACAGGGTTTTGACGGGTGTGGTAAAGGCGACCGCTACATCAGAGAGTGCATGTTTAATCCAAACGACAAAACTACCAATGTGCTCAATCGGCAATCGGAAATATATAAAGCGATTGCCTCTATTGCTCAGTTCAGGAACGAGAGTAATGTATTGCGGTTTGGCCGGATGTTTATGAGAGAAACATCACAAAATGGCATTCGCTTTCATCTTCCTGAGTGCAACAAATGCATACTGGCATTTTCACGGATATTATACGACCAGGAAGTGTTGTTTGTATATAACTCTTCTACCTCCGATGTCAAAGAAGAACATATACTGGTGGATTGCCAGTTGAACAGGAACCGCAAATGGATGAAACCTGTGTATGGCTTAAAAGCGAATGTAGAAATACTGCATTCGGAAAATCCGGCCAATCCGGTATGCTATATAAAGTTGTATTTAAGGCCGATGCAGTTGATTATTTTAAGAAACTGTTAAGCAGTATATAACTATCTGTATAATCAGATAGTGACATGATAATAATCAGGTATGATGGGGAGACGAATCATAGTTTTTCAATCAGAAGGGAAAGATCTTCATAAAAAAGCGGAATGCTATGACAAAAAATACAAACAAAAAACAAAACAAAGATGAGATGCAGAATATGGCTGAAATAATGAAGGCGATGGCACATACTGACAGGCTGGCCATATTAAAATTGCTGTGTAAAAATCAGGCAGATGGGTTGAGTGTGAAAACGATTTACGAACGATTACAATTGCAGCAGCCTGTTGTATCCCGTCATTTGAACATACTGAAAAGTGCAGGTGTTGTTCGTCGTTTTCAGCAGGGACAAAAGATTAATTACTGTTTGTGTATGGGTAAGAAAAATATAGAGTCGTTGCTAAAATGTTTTTGCTGAAAAATTTTATCAATGAGCATTCAGGTATCTGGCTACATCAATAATTTAATATTAATACAATGATAGAAAAAATAGTTTCCTGGTCAATCCGCAACCGGTTCTTTGTTTGGCTCGGGATTATTCTTATTGCCGTAGGCGGTTTTTATTCTATCAAAGAAACACCAGTGGATGCATTACCAGACTTATCTGAGAACCAGGTTATCATATTCACCGAATACATGGGCCGCAACCCAAAGATTATGGAAGACCAGATAACTTATCCATTGGTCTCAAACCTTCAGGGAATCCCCCGCATAAAATCAATCCGTGCCGCTTCTATGTTTGGTATGAGTTTCATATTCGTAGTGTTTAAAGACGATGTAGATGTGTATTGGGCAAGGACAAGAGTATTGGAACGACTTAACTATGCACAGAAATTTTTACCGCAGGGTGTAACTCCCAGCTTGGGCCCTGATGGAACGGGATTAGGACATGTTTTTTGGTACACCCTCGATGGCAAAGGATATAATCTGGGTGAACTGCGAGCTTTACAGGATTGGTATGTAAAGTTCGCCTTGCAGAATGTAGAAGGCGTAAGTGAGGTAGCGTCTTTTGGCGGTTTTCAGAAACGTTACCAGGTAACCCTTGATCCCCATAAGTTGGTCTATTATGGTATTCCCCTGATGGATGTAACCCGTGCTGTGGCGGCCAACAATAAGGACGTAGGTGGCAGCTTGTATGAAATGAACGCTACCGGATATCTCATTCGTGGGTTAGGTTATATCACCAGCCTGGAAGATATTAAAGAGATACCAATCGGAACGTATAAATCTATACCCGTAAAATTGAGTGATATAGCAGAAGTACAAATGAGTTCCGATTTAAGATTGGGCATTGTGGAAGAAAACGGCGAAGGCGAAGTGGTGGGCGGCATAGTAGTGATGCGTTTTGGAGAAAATGCCAAAGATGTGATTGAAAGGGCAAAGGCAAGAATGAAAGATATCGAAAAGGGATTGCCTCCCGGCGTGAAGTTCAAAGCAGCTTATGATCGCAGCGACCTGATACTTGCAGCTATTGATACATTGAAAGAAGCGCTTTGGCAGGAAGTGTTGATAGTTTGTATCATAGTCATTCTTTTCCTGTTCAGTATTCGCAGTGGCTTGGTGGCTATTATCTGCATTCTTCTCTCCGTGCTCATTGGATTTATACTGATGAAACTTTTTGGTATTACAGCTAACATCCTTTCGCTTGGAGGTATTGCGCTGGCTATAGGCGATGTGGTGGACCCCGGTATTGTGATGGCTGAAAATGCTTACAGGTCGCTCACGAATCGTATTCTAAAAACGAAATAAACTAACGGGGTATGGCAAAAGCAAAAGAAATAAAAGTAAAGGAACGCATCGGACATACTAAAGAAATTCCCGAAGAAGAAAGGGTTGCCATTATTGAAGAATCTTCCCGGACAGTTGGACGGTCAGTTTTCTTCTCTGTCATCATTATGATTATTTCGTTTGCTCCTATTCTTTTTCTGACAGGTCAGGAGAAAAAACTTTTCTCGCCGCTGGTACTCACCAAAACATTTTCACTTATAGGCGCTGCTATTCTTGCTATAACGGTTGCTCCCATGCTTACAAGGACCTTTATGAAGTGCAAATTGGTGCCGGAAAGCAGGAACCCGATCTCAAATTTTTTTATTACTATTTATAAGCCTGTAGCAAGATGGTGTTTGAAATGGCGCAAAATGGTTTTGGTAATGTGTTTTGCATTAATAGCCGGTAGTGTACCATTGGTAATTAACCTTGGAACTGAATTCATGCCTCCTTTGGATGAAGGCTCCTTGTTATTGATGCCGGTTACTTTACCGGATGTATCCAACTCAGAAGCGAAGCGAATAACACAATTACAGGATAAGATCATTAAAGGATTTCCCGAAGTGGAAAATGTTTTAGGCAAAGCTGGCCGTGCCTATACTGCTACAGATAATGCTCCTATCAGCATGATTGAAACTATTATAGTGTTGAAGCCGAAAAAGCAATGGCGAAAAGGGATGACGAAAGAGAAGTTGATTAAAGAGATGAATGAGAAAGTGCAGATACCAGGAGTAGTTGTTGGATGGACACAACCCATCATCAATCGCATTAATATGCTTTCTACAGGTATTCGTACAGATGTAGGTGTTAAAATATACGGGAAAAATCTTGATAGCATTTATGATATTGGCCGTAAAGTAGAGGGAGCCCTGAAAGGCATTTCGGGACTGGTTGATTTGTATGTAGAACAACTTACCGGTGGTAAATATCTTGATATAAAAATCAGGAGACCCGATGCAGCACGGTATGGATTGAATATTGATGATGTGAATATGGTAATTGAAAGCGCATTGGGTGGAATGATTCTGACAAACACCGTAGAAGGAAGAGAACGATTTAATGTTAATCTCCGGCTGGCCCAGGAATACCGGAATGATATTGATGAAATCAGGCGTATCCCCATACAAACCATGAAGTATGGTGTTATCCCTTTGTCTTCAGTAGCTGATGTAAAAGTTACAGAAGGCCCTCCCATGATTAATTCAGAAAATGCAATGCTTCGTGGCACGGTGCTTTTCAATGTACGTGGAAGGGATATGGGCGGCGTGGTAAATGATGCAAAGAAAAAGATTGATGAAACATTTAAACAATTGCCCCAAGGTTATTACATTGACTGGAGCGGCCAGTATGAAAACCAGGTGAGGGCACAGCAGCGGTTAAAGATTATCATCCCGATTGTGATGTTGGTTATTGCCTTCATTTTATTCATCACCTTCCATTCGTTTAAAATGGTAGTAGTAGTATTCATCAGCGTGCCCGTGGCACTGATGGGTGGGGTCTATTCTCTCTACTACTATAATGTTAATTTCTCTGTAGCCGTCGCTGTCGGCTTTATAGCGCTGTTTGGCGTGGCAGTAGAAACAGGAGTGCTGATGATTGCCTACCTGAATGATTCCATCAAAAAACTGGTGGAAGCAAAAGGAAACGGCCCCGAAAATATCAGCAACGAAAATCTGAAAGAGACGGTTTTGTTTGGCGCAACACAACGGGTACGTCCGCTGCTGATGACTGTATTAGCCAACATTATTGGCCTGATACCGGTAATGGCTTCAACCGGTACAGGAAGTGATGTAATGAAACCGATAGCCATTCCTTTTGTTTTTGGCCTCATCACGGCCACTTTATTTGTACTGATTGTATTGCCGGTGATTTATAATCTTCTGAAAGAAAGAGAACTGAAAAAAAGTGGCAAACTGGAAGTATTGACTATTGAAGATTAAAAATTGTAAAAATATAAACATGAAAAGAATACTGACATACAGTTTATTAATGATGATAACATTCACAGCGAAAGTCAAAGCACAGGATACTTTGAGATTAGGTCTTCAGGATATATTTACAACAATTGATATAAATTATCCATTGCTCCAATTGTACGAAGCTAAGATTTCTTCGGTACGTTCATTGGTGGAAGGTGCCAAAGCATGGATGCCCCCAACAGTGGCATTAGCATTTGACAGGTTTCCCTACCGTCTGTCCCTCCTTAAGGAAATGACCCCGGATAACCAGGCTGGTCTTATGCTTTCTGTACAGCAGATGATTCCCAATCCTGCTAAGTTAAATGCCAAAAAAGATTATATCGCTTCATTGGAAAATGTTCAGCATAATGATTTGGAATGGCAAAAGAATGTATTGCATTTTACAGCAAGACTATATTATTACCGTCGGTATACAGCAGAGCAGAAATTAAAAATCATCAGGGAATACCGTGAGTTGCTTCAAATGCTTATCAAAACAGCAAAAGATAAATATGCTTATAACCAATCAGACCTTCCCACCATTTTTAAAGCCGAAGCTTCGTTAAGTGAATTAGGTAATATGGAAACGATGCTATTCTCTCAAATTGCTGAAACAAATATTGGTATTAACACATTACTGAACCGGGATGTTACCACTCCGTTTTTCATTGACACCCTATTAGCTCCTAAAGATTATAGTAATGAATATCTGCATGCATTAGACAGTTCACAACTATTGCGGAATGATATTTTAGCTGTTGAAAGTCGTATCCGTTCCATGAAGTTCAATCAAAAATGGGCGGCTGCCGGTTCTAAGCCGGATTTTGGAATTCAGTTTTCTCACGGTCAAATGTTTGGCATGCCTAAGCAATTTTCCATCATGGGCATGATGACAATACCGATTGTACCCTGGTCCTCTAAAATGTATAAATCAGAAGTAAAATCAATGGGGTATGAGATACAGGCTATGCAAAAAGAAAAATCAACCATGCAGTTGATGGCTTCACAAATGATACGGGAAAAAATCACCATGCTTATCTATGAAACAAGACAACTCAGTAACTATGACAAAAATGTATTGCCATCATATCAAAAAAACCTGGAGAGCAATCTGCTGGCTTACCGGCAAAATACAGGTAATTTTTTTGTGCTACTGGATGCATGGAATATGGTACTTATGAAACAAATGGAAAGAATTGATAAGCTGGGACAGGTTTTCACTGTCCAGTCTGAATACGAGTATCAACGGGAAATTAAATAGTAATGTCAAAAAGTATTCAACATATAAAAATGAAAATAGCCAATTATGGGGTATTCCTCCTGGCTGCCGGGGTTATTCTTGTGTTTATTGCATGTAATGATAAAGAAGACAAACACAGTGACCATAACAGCAAGATAACAGAAGCCACAAAGGACAGCAGCATGCAACATGATGCTATGGGGGGGATGCAGATGAATGATGATAGTAACAAAAGCATGAACAGTATGAGCAGTGATACTGCAAATCATTCATCACATAATACTGTGGATGGCATGAGGATGAATGATAAAAACAGTATGGCCGATACAGCCGGCTACGAAACATACTGGAATGCTTTGCCTACTAACCGAACTGTTATCTCTGCTCAAAAAGTAATTGAACCGGTTGAAAGTAGTATGAATTTTTCTTTCAGAGGCAACGGGTATATCGCTTTTGATTGGCGGCGCAATCGTAAAGTACCTGTGCGTATAGGTGGCCGTATTGAGCGGCTATATGTAAAATACAATTATCAGTATGTTCGCAAAGGAGAGAAAATTCTTGAACTATATAGTCCCGAAATCAATACCTATATCGAGGAGTTTCTTTATCTCAGCCGTCAACCTGATGATTCGGTTCTTCAGAGTAAAGCAAAACAAAAGTTGTTGTTGTTAGGCCTTACACCCGCTCAGATAAAGCAAATTGCCCATGCTGGTCTGGCGTCTTCCACTATTTCTATCTATAGTCCATTTGAAGGATATGTGCTGTTCAATCCATCCGGATCATCAGGCATGAATAAAGCAGGCAATGCTACTGCAGGTATGGGAAGTGGTATGAATGCTGGATCCAGCGCTTCTCCTTCCATTACGCCTACTGTTTTATCCGACAACAGCATCCGGGAAGGTATGTATGTTAGTAAGGACCAGACACTGTTCTGGATAAATGACTTTAAAGAAGTATGGGGCATTGTGGCCTTTACCAAAGAAAATGAAAAATATATCCGTAAAGGATTGCCGGTAACCGTTACCAGCGAGCTGTTTCCTGAAAAACCATTTCCAACTACTATACAATTGATGGAACAGGTTTACCAAGGCGGACAGAAATTCACGCAGGCAAGAGTTTACCTGCCAAATGCTTCAGGAATATTAAAACAAAACTCACTAATCACGGCAACAGTATCCATACCGGTGAAATCAGTAATGATCCCTGCAAGTAGTGTTTATTACCTCGGGAAAATCGCAATTGTATGGGTACGCACAGGGATAACGAAAGAAGGCAGCGGTATTTTTCAATCACGGGTTGTGCGTATCGGACACAGGGACGGCAATAAAGTTGAAATACTCGAAGGTCTGAATACCAATGAAGTAATTGCAAAGGATGCCGGATACATGGCAGACAGCGAAACAATTATTAAATATTAAACCGGTAATTATGAAAGATAGAATTTGGCTTATTGTGGTAATAGGTGTTCTCTTCATGGAAGCAGCATGTACAGGTAAAAAAAGCAGCGATACAAAACAACAGCACTCCGAACATAAAGCTGCTCAACCTGCAAAGAATGATATGGACATGATTGACCTTACCACACGGGATGAGCAATACGCCAATATCACTATTGATACAGTGAAAGTAAAAACAATGGCTGAATACACTACGCTGCTGGGTACTACCAGTTTTGATGAAAGAAAAGTTACCGTAGTTACTTCCCGCATCCGGGGAAGGCTTGATAAATTATTTGTGCGCAACCCACAGGAAATGGTAAGCGCAGGGCAACCCCTATATGCTATTTACAGTGAAGAACTTTTGTCTTATGAAAATGAATTACTGAATGCATTACAGCAACAGGCACAGTTCACAAACATGAAACAAGCCATGGACCAATTAGTAGAAGGGGCGAGAAAAAAGTTATTACTATGGGGGCTTTCAGCAGAACAGATAGCCCAATTGGAAAAGACTGGTGAAACTTCACCGCTTGTTACGTTTTATAGCCCTGTATCGGGAACATTGGTTGAACTGGATGTAAGTGAAGGCCAGTATGTTGAAATTGGCAGTCCGATATTTCGCCTGGCAGATTTATCGCAACTCTGGATAGAGGCGCAAATGTACACCACTGAATTAAGGTGGCTGTATGAAAAGCCGGTCATCACTGTTGAATTCGATGCTTATCCAAATGAGACTTTTTCTGTCGCCCCTGTATTTGATAACCCTTCCGTGGAGGCTGACCAGAAAATCAGCCTGGTACGATTTCTTATCATCAACCGGGGCTTGCATTTGAAACCGGGCATGATGGCTTATGTGAGCATTAAGCGAAATGAAAAAAAGACAATGGTCATTCCTAAATCATCCATCCTTATTGGCAATATGATCACAGCATGGATAAAAACCGGCGATGGTATGTATGAGAACCGGATGATAGAATTAGGCATTCAGAATAAAAAAGAGGTGGAAGTTATTAGCGGACTGAAAAAAGGTGAAATAATTGTTACAAACGGGGCTTATTTGCTGAATAGCGCATTGATACTTAAGAAAGGTGCCGGTATGCCGGGTATGGAGGGTATGAAGATGTAGTTTTTGAAATAAAATTTGTTTTATGAAGCAGGATTATTTTTTCGGGTTGGATATTGTGTACATAGCTGCAACAATATTCTTCATTATTATGGTAGTGTATCTTTTCCGGATTTCAAGAAACAAAAGAAAGAAATAACAAAAAGTCACTGTACATAATGCTATGTAATTATTTAACTATAAAAATAAATAATGAACTGGAAACATATTCTAATGATGATAGCAGGGTGCATTTTACCTCTATTGTTTATAATGATAGCTCCTGTTTTTGGTATTAATGGTAATTGGTCAACATTAATTTTCATTCTTGCCATGTTTGCCTGTCATGTATTAATACCTATGCACCATCATTCAGGTAACTTAAAAAAATCAAACGATGAACAGCATTCACATTAAGAAATTCGGCTTAGCCTGCGGTATAACAGGAACACTTTTGTACGCAGGTTGTGTCATTGTAATGGCAACTGTGGGTCGGGAAGGAAGCATACAGTTCTTTAACGGCCTGCTTCATGGTATTGACACAACTGCTATTATACGGATGGATGTAACGCTGGCAGAAGCAGTAACGGGAATTCTTGAAACATTTATTATTTCATGGCTTGCAGGAGCAAGCATAGCAGCGATATACAATATTATGACAAGAGAAGCTGAAAAGCATGTTTCATAAAGCGAAAAAGTTCTGTGTTTAATTTAGTAAAAATAAAAATAAGTGATATGGGTCTCCCTGACATAGAAAATATAAAGCCTCCATGGACATTGGATCATAAATCAATATTAGTGCATCTTCATGCTGATCCGGAAAACGGGCTGTCTCTTGCAGAAGCGGAAAGAAGATTATCGTTTGTTGGATATAACAAAATTGAGGCAGGTAAAAAAACAAACTTATTTAGAATTCTTCTGAATCAGTTTATCAGCCCTTTTGTTTTGTTATTAGCTGTTGCTGCAGGGCTTTCTTTTTTCTTTGAAGAATGGTTGGATGGGTTTGCCATCATCGCAGTAATTATTATCAATGCTGTTATTGGTTTTATTATGGAGTTCCAGGCAGAGCGGTCAATGGAAGCGTTAAAAAAACTGACGATGGTTTCCGCCCGGGTGCTTCGTGATGGCAAACTAACAGAAATTCCCTCTGAAGAAGTGGTGCCGGGTGATATACTGTTTGTAGAAGGTGGCGACATGATTACTGCTGATGCAAGGTTAATTAATGTAACCCAATTGCAGACAGATGAATCAGCACTGACAGGTGAATCTCTGCCGGTAGAGAAAATAATATCTCCTCTCACAAATGAAGCACCATTGGCTGAACGCAATAATATGTTGTATAAAGGAACCTTTGTTGCCAAAGGGAATGGATATGCAGTAGTGGTTCATACCGGTATGTCAACGGAACTTGGTTCCGTAGCAAGAATGGTTCAACAAGCAAAGCA
>JALHRP010000031.1:25943-45573 GCA_022841365.1 Chitinophagaceae bacterium
GCCACTGGAAAAAAAGATACAGCAGTTCAGTAAAAAACTAATCTGGATAACAGTAGCCCTTCTTGTAGTGATTTTTGTTGCAGGTATTTTAAACGGCCAAAAGATAGTAGAGATGCTTGAAACATCTATAGCCCTGGCTGTAGCTGCTATACCTGAAGGTCTTCCAATTGTGGCGACATTAGCCCTGGCCTTTGGTATGCTTCGTATGGCAAAACATAACGTAATTGTAAAAAAACTATCCGCCGTTGAAACGCTTGGAGGAACAAATGTTATTTGTACAGATAAAACCGGAACACTTACTCAAAACAAAATTGAGGCAGCGTATATACAGACACATGGAAAGGCTTCACGCATTGCTGCTGACATTTCGAATACATCCATAAAGTTTGAAGATGATGAAAGCCTTAAAGATTCGCTGGCATACACCTGCCTTCATCGTGTAGCTGCTTTGTGTAACACGGCCTCCTATCATTACGATGGCAAATCTGAAAAAGAATCAGGCGACCCGTTGGAAGTAGGTTTGCTTAAAATGGTATTTTGTTCTTACAAAAAGCCAGAAGACCACCACAAGCAATTTCCAAAGGTGGATGAAATGCCATTCTCTTCCGAAACCAAGATAATGGCAACTCTGCATAGAAATAACCAGGATTATTTTATAGCAGCCAAAGGTGCCGTAGAAGAATTGCTCGCCTTCTGTTCTGCTGTCCTGGAAGGAGACAAAATTATTGAACTAACCCCTGATAAAAGAAAAGAATGGTTGATGATTGCAGAAAGAAAAGCGCAATCTGGATTGAGAATGCTGGCATTTGCACACAGAAATACTAATACAAAAGAAAAAGATTTTCTTCACCATTTAATCCTTACAGGTTTAATCGGTTTCCTGGATCCCCCACGACCAGAAGTCCCCGCAGCTATTGAGGAATGTAAATCGGCAGGAATTAAAGTAGTGATGATTACAGGAGACCATCCGGCCACGGCTAAAAACATTGCTATGCAATTGGGTCTTGCCAAAGTTGACGATGAAGTAATGCACGGGAATGACATGAAACCCTATAATCAACTCACGGGTGAGGATAAAGAGAAATGGCTTCATGCACCTGTCTTTGCCCGTGTTTCACCAGAACACAAGCTTAATCTTGTTTCATTATTCCAGGAAAATAAAATGGTAGTGGGCATGACTGGTGATGGAGTAAATGATGCACCTGCATTAAAGAAAGCAGATATTGGTATTGCTATGGGGCAGCGGGGTACGCAAGTAGCACAGGAAGTAGCGGATATGGTATTGAAAGACGATGCATTTTCGTCCATAGTGTTAGCAATAAAACAGGGAAGGGTGATATTTGATAATATCCGCAAGTTTGTCATCTTCCTGTTGAGCTGCAATCTGAGTGAGTTGCTTATTGTTGCCACCGCCTCTGTGCTTGACCTGCATTTTCAATTATTTCCCTTACAGATTCTGTTTATCAATCTTGTAACAGATGTATTGCCTGCACTGGCATTGGGAGTTACAGAAGCAGCGCCGCATATCATGCAACGCAAGCCTTACTCATCAGAAATTTCAATTATTGACAAAAAAAGATGGACAGCGATTTTTACGTATTCATCCATAATTGCAATTACATCCATAGGAGCAGTTTTTTTAAGCCATGAATTATTGCATGATGCAGAAGGATGGAACAGGGAGTTATGTAATAATATCCTTTTTTACACACTAATTTTTTCACAGGTACTTCATGTGTTTAATATGTCCTTTGAACGGGGAGTGCCCTTTCATAAGACAGAAGTATTCCGGAATAAATACGTTTGGTATGCTGTTGCAAGTTGTATAGTGCTTGCCATGGTATCCTACTGGGTTGTTCCGGTAAGAAATGTACTGGAAGTAACCATTTATGGATGGAAAGATTGGGCGGTTGTTGTAATAGCCTCTTTTCTATCTCTTTTGTTGATACAGTTTACTAAAAGGATGAAATGGGTGATTTAAAAACAGGAGTTAATAAATATGAGTAGAATCAGTTTTAATCATGATAAGGATTAGGTTCATTTCAGGAAGGCAATTTTAATTTTACTAACTTAGAATCGTTATGCGAAAATTTATCGTCATAATATTATTGTTGGTTTATGCCAATGTAGGTTTTGCGACTGCAATAAACTTTCATTTTTGCAAGGGGCATCTTTCAAAAGTGAGCCTCTTGAATGTCAAGTTTCATTCATCCTGTTGTTGTAAAACAAATAGCATGGCTGATGATTGCTGCAAGGACAAAATTTTAATATCAAAATCAGATAATCATCAATCTCAAATATCCTCCGCTTTACCGGAGTCTGGCTTTAAGATTCTATTCATTCCGGCCATTACACTACAGAATGAACCTCAGTACAATCTGCGAAACCTGCAGAAGTTATTATTTTATACAAAGCTCCGAAGTCCTCAAATTGATGATATTTTTATTGCTGTTTGTAATCTCCGCATTTGATTTAGCTCATTAAGCCGGAAGCACTTCAATGACCTTCAAATGGTTTTTATTGTCGGCATTTTGATGTCCATCGGCTGATGGTTGTCATTTCAACTATTATTCATCCTGAAGAAAATAATTATGAAAAAGCTATTGACTGGGGTTTTGGCGATAACAATTCTTGCTGTTGCTGCTTGTAATAACAATAAGCAAAACAATAAGTATGACCAGAATATGAAACACGAATCTATGAATCATAATAAAACGCAAATGGATACCATGAAAGGTATGAATCACGGAAGCAACAATCACAGAAAACAAGAGGAATCAATGAGAGATATGGGTGACGATATAAAATCATCAGAGGCCAATGCCGGTGGCATGGACCCTGTGGTCAGGAAATTCATTAACAATATCATTTCCGAATATCTCTTTATTAAAAATGAATTGGCAGCTGATGATAAAATAGAGCCAAAAACAGGCGCCGCTCAAATGGTCAGTAGCATAAGGAGGTTTGACAAGTCTTTTTTCACGGCAAGTCAGAAAAAAGAATTTGATAAATATGTGGAGAATATTAATGAGCAACTGCAAGGAATAATTACCGCCAACCAGATTGAAGAACAAAGGGAATTATTTGGGTTATTGTCGCAACAGGTCTATGAATTGGCAAAGTTGTTTGGAGCTAACCGAATCTTATACTATGACCATTGCCCTATGGCTTTGAATAATAAAGGGGCTATGTGGCTCAGCGAAACAAAGGGAATCAAAAATCCATTTTTGGGGAACAGTATGTTGACCTGTGGCATTGTACAGGAAATCGTTCAATAATATAAACCCCTTAACCAATTAATCAGTTGCTATGATAGAGAAATTAATTTCAGTTGGGCTTCGTAACCGGTACATTGTTCTGCTAATTGCAGGCAGTCTTTTTGTTTGGGGCTTTTTCGCTGTAAAACAAAACCCCATTGATGCTATACCTGACCTGAGCGAAAACCAGGTAATAGTATTTACAGAATGGATGGGCAGAAGCCCTCAGGTAATTGAGGACCAGGTTACCTACCCGCTGGTAAGTAACCTGCAGGGTATTCCAAGAGTTAAAAACATTCGTGGTACTTCTATGTTCGGAATGAGTTTCGTGTATGTAATTTTTGAAGATGATGCCGATGTGTATTGGGCCCGAAGCCGGGTGCTTGAAAAATTGAACTATGCACAACGGTTTCTTCCGCAAGGCATCACACCTACGTTGGGCCCTGATGGAACCGGTGTCGGTCATATATTCTGGTATCATCTTGAAGCGCCTAAAATTGACCTTGGCGAGCAAAGGGCATTGCAGGATTGGTATATCAAACTGGCATTGCAGACTGTTCCCGGTGTATCTGAAGTAGCTTCATTTGGTGGGTTTGAAAAACAATATCAATTAATTATTGACCCGGTAAAGCTTCAGTATTATAACATTTCCATGATGGATGTTATGAATAAGGTAAAGGCTAATAACAATGATGTTGGTGGCAGAAAGTTTGAGATGAGTGATATGGCCTATATCATCAGGGGCCTTGGGTATGTAAAGAAAAAGGAAGATATAGAGGAGATTGCTCTGAAGAACTACAATGGAATTCCTGTAAGAGTAAAAGATATTGGCACTGTACAGATGGGGGGAGACTTGCGGCTTGGAATTTTTGATGTAAATGGTGAAGGAGAAGTGGTAGGCGGCATAGTGGTGATGCGCTATGGACAAAATGCAGATGCAGTAATACAGGCCATAAAAACAAAAATAAAAGAGGTGGAAAAGGGGTTGCCTGAAGGGGTCAAATTCAAAATTTCTTATGACCGAAGCACACTTATTGAAGCGGCGATTGAAACGATAAAAGAAAAGTTGGTAGAAGAAATTATCGTAGTATGTATTGTCGTTATCATTTTTCTTTTCAACTGGCGCAGTGCCCTCAGTATTATCATACAGATTCCCATTACCATTGCTATTAGTTTTATTCTGCTTAATGCATTTGGCCTGTCATCAAATATCATGTCGTTAACAGGCATTGCACTTGCTATTGGTGTAATAGTAGATAATGGAATCATCATGTCGGAAAACTCATACCGCAATTTATCAGAATGGCAAAATAATCCTTCACCAGACAAATAAAAACAAAATGAATAAAATCAATAAATGGTGGAATAAAATGGCGAACAGAAGTGATACTTATCGCCCAATACCCCAGGATGTACGCATTCGTATAATTGAAAGCTCCTGCAAACAGGTATCAAGAGGTGTGTTTTTTTCAACTGTCATTATTATCACTTCTTTCTTGCCTGTATTCATGCTTACGGGCCAGGAAGGAAAGCTCTTCCATCCCCTTGCATATACAAAGACATTTATAATGATAGTTGATGCAGTTCTTGTAATAACACTTGCGCCCGTGCTGATTTCTTTCTTCATGAAAGGACGTTTCAGACCGGAGTCTTCCAATCCCCTCAATAGGGTTCTTGAAAAAATATATGAGCCCCTCATAAGAGGATGCATCAAATGGCGCAAGACAACTATTGGTATCAATATTCTTGCACTGGCAATAAGTGTACCGCTGATTGTAAGTCTTGGCCGTGAATTTATGCCGCCATTAGATGAAGGGTCGCTTTTGTTTATGCCGGTAACATTACCCGATGTATCTAATTCAGAGGTTAAGAGAATTTTGCAGGTGCAGGATAAAATCATCACTACTGTGCCTGAAGTTGCTCATGTAATGGGAAAAGCTGGACGGGCCAATACGGCAACAGATAATTCTCCTATCAGTATGGTTGAAACTATCATCTTACTGAAACCAAAAAGTGAGTGGAGAAAAGGCATGACAAAGGAAGATATTATTAATGAACTCAACAGCAAACTACAAATACCCGGAGTGACAAACGGATGGACCCAGCCTATCATTAACCGTATCAATATGCTTTCAACAGGTATTCGCACCGATATTGGGCTGAAAGTATATGGGCAGAACCTTGATACGATTTATGCCTTTGCTCAAAAATTAAAGAAAGAGCTTGAAGGTATTGATGGTGTGAAAGACCTCTATGTAGAGCCGATTACCGGGGGAAAGTATATAGATGTAGCGGTGAAAAGAGAGGAAATTGGCCGTTACGGTTTAAGTGTAGATGATGTGAATGCAATTGTTGAAAGCGCTTTAGGCGGCATGCGTTTAACAACTACCGTGGAGGGGAGACAGCGGTTTTCGGTAAATGCAAGGTTTGGTCAGGATTTCAGAAATAATATTACTTCACTCAAGCGTCTGCAAGTGCAAACCATGGATTTTGGCCCTATACCCTTGGAGGCTGTTGCTGATATTAAATTAAGCGAAGGTCCGCCGATGATTAACTCCGAAAATGCGATGCTGCGAGGAACAGTATTGTTTAATGTTCGGGGCAGAGATTTGGGAAGCACTGTAAGTGAAGCAAGAGAGAAACTGGATAAAATGGTTATACGGTTGCCGAAAGGTTATTTTCTTGAATGGAGCGGTCAGTACGAAAATCTTATCCGCAGCGAAAAGACACTAAAGCTTGTTCTGCCAATTGTTCTGGTAGTAATATTTCTCTCCATGTATTTCGCCTTTCATTCGGCAAGGGAGGCTTTTCTCAGCCTCATTACAGTTCCCTTTGCATTAATTGGTGGTGCTTATATCATCTATTTCTGGGGTGTGAACTTATCGGTTGCAGTGGCGGTAGGCTTTATTGCATTGTTTGGATTAGCGGTAGAAACGGGTATTGTTATGGTAATTTATCTCAATGATGCCATGCAACAACTTGTAGCCAAAAAAGGTAATTCAAGAGAGACGATTACAAGGGACGATTTAAAAGAATATGTAATTGCAGGCGCTGCAAAAAGGCTTCGCCCAAAGTTGATGACCGTATGTGTTTCACTTTTTGCGTTAATCCCAATTTTATGGAGTCATGGTGTGGGAAGTGACGTAATGAAGCCTATTGTACTGCCGATGGTTGGCGGTGTACTTACCTCTGCCACACATATATTACTGGTAACACCATTGATTTTCCTGATGGCAAAAGAATATGAGTTAAAAAAATATGGCAAAATAGAAGTGCTGGAAGTTAAACATTAAGAAAATGAAAAGACATAAAAAATATTCATATCCCGTTCTGATTGCATCAGTCATATTACTCTCCGCATTTATTAGCTGTAGCCGGAAAGTTTATAAAGACATTCAGAGCAACTATGACAAGTCAGCGAACTTTAAACAATATAATACGTTTGCCTGGCTTCCTGATAAAGATTCAACCGATGCAAAAACTGTTTTTGGACTGATGCGAAATAACACAATTAACTATTTCACCCACTGCATGGCAGAGCGGGGTTATAAAGCAGATGTTGACAACCCTGATGTTTTATTGGAACTCATCATCAAAAGCCAAACAAAAGAAATAGAAGCCCCGCCTGTTCCAAAACCGTTTACTACAACAACTGTCACAGTATATACTAACCCATACTTGCATCCTTTGTCAAATCCATTTAAATATAATAAGCCTTTTACTTATAAATATTTCAATTATCCTACGAAAAATCCGTTGCCAAAGGATACCTACCTGAAAAATTCGATAACACTAAATGTAATTGACAGGCTGCAACAAAAAATAGTCTGGAGCGGAACTGCTAATGCTGATTTGTACGATACTGCTTACTTACGGATGAACCTGCACCCGGTGGTTTACGATATTCTGGAGCAATATCCTGTAAAACCCTATTATAAACACAGAAATAAAACAAAATCAATAAACAATTTTTAAAATAAACTATTTCAAAATGAAAAACTATTATATCATAACAGTGCCTTTTGTTTTACTGTCTGTATTGCTCTCGTGCAATATCGGTGGTTCACATAGTAAAGAGAATAAAGGCAAACCTGCCGGGCAAACCATAGCTTTTTCTGATACAGCCATCACCAGGTTACCTAATAACCAGGTGTGCATGGTAAATAACCGCTTCCTGAATTCAGAACAGATTCCGGTTCAAATTAATGGAAAAACGTACTATGGCTGCTGCGAAGGTTGTGTAAAAATGCTTAACGAAGATTCATCTTCACATTATACCTACGACCCTTTATCAAATGAGCAAGTGGACAAGGCAACTGCATTTATAATTGGTAAGCCTGGGTCTAAAGAGGATGTCTTTTATTTTATTTCGGAGTCAAACGCAAATGAATATTTCAATAAATACCTGAAAAGGACATCGGCTTTAAAACAATAATTTAATCTTCAAAATTCTTCAACTATGAAACGTAGAGATTTTTTAAAAAATTCAGGTCTTGGAGCAGGCAGCGTTCTTGCTGCAGGTTCATTAGCCACTTTTTTAGCCTCCTGTAAAAAAAATAATATGATGGGAGGCGATATGAATATGGGCGGGCAACCAGTGCCTGTAACTGAGGGAAGTTTCACCCGATTGCTACCTATACCAAACACTGTAACAGGCAATACATCTTTAACGGCGCAGGCTACCACTACCAACATCAACGGGAGCAGCTTTTCAGTCTTAGGTTACCAGTCAGGAGGTATATTAGGGCCTACTATCCGTATCAACAGTGGTGTAAATGCCAATATAAATTTTCAAAATAGTCTTTCTGAAAAAAGTAATATCCATTGGCATGGCTTAAAAATTCCTGCTGATATGGATGGTCACCCGGACGCCATTGTAAACGCTGGCAGTAATTTTAATTATCAGTTTGCTGTCAATCAACGGGCTGCTTTAAACTGGTATCACCCTCATCCGGATGGAGCAACTGCAAGACAGGCTTTTCGGGGATTAGCGGGGTTATTTATTGTTAACGATCCAGAGGAAGCAGCACTTAACCTGCCATCTGGCATTTATGAAATTCCACTGGTGATTCAGGATAAAAGGCTTACTTCATCTGGTATCGCATACAATCCAACGTCAATGGAAGTAATGACAGGTTACATGGGTGAAACCATACTGGTAAATGGAGAAGTATCGCCGTTTACGGAAATAGCAACACGATTTTATCGTTTGCGAATATTGAACGGCTCAAATGCCCGGATTTATAATCTTGCACTAAGCAACAATGCTGATTTGATAGTTATTGGTAACGATGGAGGCCTTTTAAAAAATCCGGTTACCGTTAAGAATATATTATTGTCGCCGGGTGAGAGATTAGATGTATTGGTAAACTTTTCCGGACTTTCAATAGGCACAGAAGTATTTTTAGAGAACAAAATGTTTGGTAATGCCGGCAGTGCGCAGGGAAAACAAGGGTTTAAGATTCTGAAATTTAAAATAACGCAAACAGTAAATGATTCCTTCAATGTTCCTGCCAGTCTTTCATCAATTAATTCTATACCGGCATCGACCGCTACCAGAACAAGAAACTTTGTATTGAGCGTAATGCAAATGAGCGGCGGTATGAATATGACCGGAATGCACCAGATAAACGGAAAGACTTACAACAAAAACCGTATTGATGAAACTGTAACGGCTAATGCAACTGAAATATGGGAATTTGATAATTCACAGGGTGATGAACCACATCCTATTCATCTTCATGGAGTACACTTCCAGGTACTGGAAAGAACAGGCGGCCGTGGTCAATTAATAGCCTCCGAAAGCGGTTGGAAAGATACTGTTCTGCTCCTGCCACAGGAAAAAGTAAAATTGATTATTCCCTTTGCATCTTTAACCGGGATTTTTGTGTTTCACTGTCACAACCTGGAACACGAAGATGATGGAATGATGCTCCAGTATCAATTGAATTAATCAATAACTACATGAAAAGACTATTATTGCTAAGCGGCTTTTTTTTGACAATCATCACAGTTTCCTGTAACAACAACAAAGACCCTCATGCAGGTCATACAACAAGTGTTGCAAAAGAAATGTACACCTGCCCCATGCCGGAAGATTCAGTATTCAGTGATAATCCCGGTAAATGCCCTAAGTGCGGAATGGAGCTTGTCAAGATGGAACAGGGTAATCATCAGCACGACGGAAATCAGGCAGAAGTTTATACCTGTCCCATGCATCCGGAAATCATCCGGGATAAGCCGGGGAAATGTCCCATTTGCGGTATGGACCTGGTTAAGAAAGGTGGAGCGGAGAATAATACATCAGATTTGAATATTGATTTTTTATTGCAGCCTACGAATGAATATGTTTTATCCTCCATACCTATTACATCACTTCACTCAGCTAATGAAGAGATTGAAGTTGAAGCACTCGGTAAAATTGCTTATGACACAAAACAGGTTGGAACAATTTCAGCAAGGGTGTCGGGCCGAATTGAAAAATTGTATGTACGCTATCGCTATCAGAAAATTACGAGCGGTCAAAAGGTGATGGAAATCTATAGTCCGGAAATATTAACGGCACAACAAAATCTTCTGTTTCTATTAAAAAATGATGTTGAAAACACTCTTTTAGTAAATGCTGCTAAAGAAAAGTTATTGTTATTGGGCATGAGTCAGGAACAATTAAATAATGTTATAGAAACAAAGAAAGCCGCCTTCACAATTTCTGTATATAGCAAATACAGTGGGCACATCCATGAAGCTGGTTCGCAATCTATGCAAAAGGAGCCGGGGGAAATGAGAGATATATCCCTTCTTACAGAGGAATTACCACTGAAAGAAGGAATGTATGTTCAGAAGGGTCAGACGGTTTTTACCGTTTATAATCCAAACCGGGCATGGGCTATTCTTAATTTTTATGCCGATAGGCAAGGCCTCATCAGTCAAGGCAGTCCTGTACGTATAATTCCGGAAACGGCTCCGGATAAAGATTTCAGGGCAACAATTAATTTCATAGAACCATTTTATAGACAGGAAAGCAAGACTGTTACTGCAAGAGTTCATTTTGATAATTCCATTTTGAAGATTCCCATCGGCAGCCAGGTTAAAGCCACAATTTTCGGTAATAGCCGTGAAGCGAACTGGCTGCCGGTACAAGCAGTTGTTTCGCTGGGACTGGATAAGGTAGTATTTATTAAAGATGGTATTGGTTTCAAAGCTTACAAAGTAAAAACGGGTGTTACTTATAAAAATAGAATCCAGGTTTTGGAAGGTTTGTCTGCACAGGACTCTGTTGCAACGAATGCACAGTTCCTGATGGACAGCGAAAGTTTTATTAAAGTAAAAGAATAAACCATGAAGAAAGATATTTATGCAGCCACTTTGAATAATTCTATTAACCCGCAGTTGAAAGACGTTATTATGCAGTTTGTTTTTTATCTGTTAGTAGTAGTTGTTTTGGGATTATTGGTTGGCTCCTGCAAAGGCAAAACTGAAACACCCCAAGACCCGGATGTTTATTACACCTGCTCAATGGACCCACAGGTGGTGGAATATAA
Source organism: Chitinophagaceae bacterium (assembly GCA_022841365.1). GTDB lineage: Bacteria > Bacteroidota > Bacteroidia > Chitinophagales > Chitinophagaceae > Lacibacter. Next base: position 36,742 of record JALHRP010000031.1, read on the forward strand.
ACCTGGCAAGTGCCCTATTTGTAAAATGGAACTGACCCAGGTGCGTAAAAGCAAGAGCGGGAATCCTTATGAGATACAGCTAAGCGAAAATCAAATAAAACTGGGCAATATCCAATTAGATACAATCAGTACGGGCAACATCGGTGACAAAATGTACCTGACCGCTACGTTAAATTTTGATTTATACAAATCCAATTCTGTAAGCTCAAGGGTGCCGGGCAGAATTGAAAATCTATATTTTAAAAACCTCGGCGATTATGTCCGCAAAGGAGAAAAACTCTTTGATATCTATAGCGAAGAATTAAATACAGCAAAACAGGAATACCTGTTGGCTTTGCAACAACAGCAAAGCCTTAATAACTCGTTGACAGATTTTAATGAGTTAATAGAAAGCGCAAAAAATAAATTACTTCTTTGGGGGCTCACAGAAGTGCAAATTGATGAACTGTCAAAAAGCAGAAAAATAAACCCACTCACCTCATTTTACAGTCCTGTTTCAGGATTTATTACAACGTTGGATATTAAAGAGGGTGATTACATTATGGAAGGTGGAACGATTATGCGTCTCGCAGATTTGTCTACGCTATGGGCAGAGGCACAGGTATATACATCGCAATTGGCTGAACTGGACAAAAGTGGAACGGCCGTTGTTCAGATTCCCGATATGCCGGATAAGGAATTTACCGGACGGATTGAATATTTAAATCCTGAAATCAATCCTGATACAAGAATTAATTTGGTACGTGTTGCTATAACCAACACAGACCACCTGCTAAAGCCCGGAATGCCCGCTTATGTTATTATCAAAAGTAGCCAGCGCAATACGCTAACATTGCCTCTTGATGCTGTATTACATGATGGAATGGGTGCAACTGTTTGGATAAAATCCGGGCAAAATTCATTTGTAAGTAAAATGGTAGAAACAGGATTGGAAGCCGAAGGCAGAATTGAAATCAAATCAGGACTGAAGCAGGGAGATATTGTGGTAGTTAAAGGGGCCTACTTGCTACAAAGCGAATATAAATTTAAGAGGGGAGCAAATCCTATGGAAGGTCATAATATGTAAACACTGTCAATTGTTCTATAAAGTTGAATGCATAAAAATATAAAAACAAGCCATATTTTTTATGAAAGTAGCAGTTTACAGTACACATAAGTTTGAAAAAGATATTTTACTTCATACAGCAGAAGGCAAGCATGAACTTATCTTTTTGGAACCACAACTGTCATTAACTACAGCAGCGTTGGCAGAAGGATGCAAAGCCGCCGTTTGCATATTTGTGAATGACGATGGCTCAAAAGACGTTTTCCAAAAATTATCTGCCATTGGAATTAAATATGTAGCCCTTCGCTCAGCAGGCTTTAATCATGTAGATATTAAGGCAGCTAACGAACTTGGTATAAGAGTGGCCCGTGTACCGGAGTACTCGCCATATGCGGTAGCTGAACACACCATTGCATTAATGTTAGCATTAAACCGAAAGTTGATAAAAGCTCATAATCGCATCCGGGAGTTAAATTTCTCTTTAGAGGGGTTGACAGGTTTTGATATGCATAATAAAACTGTGGGTATAATTGGAACAGGTAAAATTGGAAAAATTGTGGCGGAAATACTTCACGGTTTTAGATGCAGTATAATAGCCTGCGATATAATGCCTGATAATGATTGGGCAAAAAGATATGGAGTTGTCTATACCGGCCTTGATAGCTTATGCGGTTAATCCGATATTGTCACATTACATGCACCATTGACCGAACAATCCCGCTACATCATCAACAGGCACAGAATTACAGAAATGAAAAAGGGTGTAATGCTGATTAATACCAGTCGTGGGGCATTAGTAAATACAAAAGATATTATCGCTGCTTTAAAATCCGGCCAGATTGGTTACCTGGGGCTTGATGTATATGAAGAAGAGCGGGGTTTATTTTTTGAGGACCACTCCGGTGATATTTTGCAGGACGATGTAATAGCAAGATTAATGACGTTTTCAAACATACTAATTACAAGCCATCGGGCTTTTCTGACAGATACAGCATTACAAAATATTGCAGAAACAACTGTTGTAAACCTTAATTGCTTTGAACATCAAGTAGTATCTCAAAATGAGCTACAACAATAAGTTTTAATATATTTAAAAAAGGAAAAATGAAATGATGTCTGCCATCTATTTTCATGCCCTTCAGTTAAACAAAAAGCGACAGAAAATTTCTGCCGCTTTTCTTTTAGAGTTTTGCCCCGATTGATATAAAGAACGTTCTTCCATCTGCCGGTAAAGCTCCCGGCCCCGGATAACCACCTGCACGACGGGTGAAATATCTTTCATCAAACAAATTATTTATTCCCGCTTTAAGATTTAACCCTTTTGAAAATTTGTATGTAGCTGTTAAGTCAGTTACAGTATAAGATGGAATTAATCCTGTATTTCCATTAGCAGAAGCAGCAACAGTATTATTCGCATCGCTGAACGTTTCTCCAACACTGCTTATCTGTGCTGTTAATAAAAACCCTTTATACCCGCCGGTTATACCACCCCGGAAAATATTGGCAGGCGCATTCTCTACCTTTTTACCTTTTGTATTAGCATCTTTATGGTCGCCGCTGTATTTGGCATCTGTATATCCATAAGATCCGAAAATAATTACATCTGTATGTTTGCTTTTTGTAAAAGCCCTGATGGGATTAAATTCGACGTAGCCTTCAAAACCTTTACTGCTGCTGGCTCCCACATTTGTAATTAAACGGTAAGTAGCCCCTGTTGGTGTAATAGTGCCTACACGGTTATTGTATTGTAAATAAAAACCACTTACATCAAATTGGATAAAATTTTTCACTTTGCCCCGATAGCCTAAGTCCATATTGTAACCTTTAGCATCTTTCAAATTGGGGTCAACTACATCTGTTGTTGGCGGGGCCTGCAGGTTTGCAAATTGAATAGGCCGATATGCCTGTGAAATATTTGCATACACTTCCGTAGCTTTTGTAACATGGAATTCTGTTCCTATACCTGCCAGTAGGAAGCTGCGGCTGCGTGTAATATTTTGCAAAATTATTTCTGCACCACCGGAAGTGTATCCGTTCCGCCCTGAAGAAGAACCTTCCAGCCACTCATAGCGAACGCCGGGAATAATCAATAACATATCTGTAACACGGAAAATGTTTTCTGCAAAAGCAGCAGCATTTTTAGAATTAAATTCTATATCCCTGGGATAATTGCCTGAAACCGTTACATCATACCCTGTACCGGTAGTTCCTTTACCATCTGCCTGCCTTGTGGTAGTACCGGTGTATAAACGGATACCGCCTGAAAAGGTATTTTTCATTTTACCAATGGTATAATCAGTTATGATGCGGCTTTCTAAACCATAATTTCTGTATTGGTCAAGATTAACAACCCTGTTATTATAATTAAGAGTTGTTGCATTAATGCTGTCCCTTGTGGTTATTGATTGTAGAAAACCTACGCTGTTTCTGTCGCCAACGGTACCAAACAGTTTTGTATTCCACCGGGTCTTTTCATTGATCTGAAAGTTAGCGATTAATGCGGGCGTTGTCCATGTTATGTCAAACCAATTGCGGCTGCGGAAACTTTGTTGCGCACCCTGTTTTATTTGTGCATCTGTTAAGCCGCCGGGTTGTTGGCTACGGATATGAGAACGCATAATTTCAGCAGTTAATGAAAATTTAGAACTGAAATTGTAGGTTACTGTTCCATAACCTGCATTGGTATAGTATTGACTGTTCTCTCTCCAGCCATTTCCATTGCGATGATCAAAAAAAGTATAGTAATGAACGTTCCCTTTTTTACCGCCTATCGCATTATAACTATTAAACAGTCCGTTGCTGCCAACAGTTTGCTGTGTTTCAAATTCAAAAGGTTTATTGATCTCATTGCCATTACGCAAAATATAATTTATCAATCCACCAAACTGAGGACCGTATTGGAGAGAGCCTTGCCCCCGAACAATTTCAATACGTTGCACCGCCTGTAATTGTGGATTATAATATGCTTCAGGATAACCAAAAGGATCTGCTGCGATATCGTAACCATTTTGCCGCACGTTAAATTCCCAACTGCGGTTAGGGCTCAATCCACGGGCAGCAATCCCAATTTGGATTCCGCTTGGATCGCTTTCCCAAATATGGATACCAGGCACTTTTGCAAGTACCTGACGCATGGTATTGGTTACCACATTTCCCTGTACATTATCCAATACGATCAACGCATTTTTCTTACCAGCGTAGATATTAGTACCTGCAATTTCCGGCATTTGTTGATAATCACTTTTGCTGTTCCTGCCCACTATTGTTATATCGGGCAGGTTTTTTATATATGAAGTATCATTACTTTCTTTCTTTGTTTGTGCGTTTGATACATTAACAACTAACATGAATAAACTAATGACAATTTCTCTTTTACTCATAAATGTGAATTTAATTTTGAGTGGCAAAAGTGCAAACAGATTGTATGATATACTTATGCAAAGAGGAAATAGAGTTATGCGATGCGGAAAAATTGACTTTTCGATGAAATTATTCAGGTTACAGGCAACCTATTTTCTGTTTTACTTGTATCATTAAAAAAACTAGTAGAAACGGTTGATCATGAATTGGAAGAAGAAGTAGTCTAATAAATTTGGTTAAAAAAGTTGGAAAATGTAGATGAAAAAAGCCATAGTTTAAGAATGACACACACTTTTTTAGATTGAGAAACAGGAGTGTGGTCGCAAAATTCTATAAATATTATCAATAATTTTACAAATTTTCTCAAGTGTTTTGCCATACCTTCACCACTTCATGGGAATTACTTTTAAATAAAATAACGCTATTTTTAAAAGATTAAATGTCCAGGTATTTATCCATAAAACTGAAAGCAATGTTACTGTTGGTTGTATTTGCATCAAATACAGCAGTCGGTTTTGCCTGTGCAATAGGTGTAGATATTGGTTTTAATTCCCCTCATCATAACGAAACTGAAGAGCCTGCAGAAGTGCATGTTCAGGATGATGGTAAAAAGCATGTTCATGAAAAAGAAACATCAGAAGTAACAAATCATGTTCATGAGGATGGCATTAATCACCAACATGACAGTGAGCCGGCAAAAAAAAATCCCGTTGATGGCAGTAACTTACTTACAAATGATGATGGAGGGTGCTGTACCAATGAAGTACAGGAGTTTCAACATTTAGATAAAAATGTTTCTGTAAACACGGGTATCAATGTACCTGTGTTTGTGGCAATCCTGAGTACTTATTTTGATATTGATTTCTCAAAGGCCCTAAAAGATTTTCCTGTTAACTACAAGACCCGTTTTTTTTATCCCCCAACGCCTGACATACGCATAGCGATTCAGCGTCTCCAGATTTGATTATAGTAAAACAGATGAAGCTTTTTGCTTCATCCAACTTCATTTTGCATTTTGCAATTTGAGGCTATTTGTTTTACCGTAATCAATTTTTATGTTCAGATATAGTATCATAGTTTGTCTTACAGGAGTCATAAGTTTTTCGGCAGCGGCACAGCAGGTGCTTACAGAAAACGAAGCTGTGTCAAAAGCATTAGCTAATAATAGGAATATTCAGGCTGCTTCACTACAAGTAAAACAGCAACAGCAGTTACTGAAATCAGCTATCAATCTTCCCAATCCGGATTTTTTCTTTGAAAGCCCAACTGGTAAATTTTATACCGGTAGTATCACTCAGTCATTTGAATTCCCAACAGTGTACAGGAATCAATATCGCTTGCAAAAACAGCAAATTGGTATGGCACAAAAAGAGAAGCAGTTAACAGAAGCAGAGCTAAAATACCGGGTAAAGGTTTTATACTTAGAAATACAGTACGCTGATTCGCTTTCCACACAACTATATATACAAGACACCTTATATGAAAAGGTAATGCTGTCAGCCATACGCCAGTTTAAAGCCGGGCAAATTGATTACCTGCAACAAACATTTGCTGAAACGCAGTATGGAGAAATCCATAATCAATACAAGCAATCGCTTATTAGAGCTGCATCCTTAAAAGCACGGTTACAATGGTTCACTGGCATTAAGGATTCCATTTCGGTAGAGCCGTTGATTGTTGTACAGTCACAATCGCAATTTTTATCTGCACCTGATTCCACAGCGTTACTTTCAAATCCTGCCATACAGTTATTGCAGCAGCAGGAGAATCTTGCCAAGCAAAATATTTCATTACAAAAGAGCAAGGCATTACCCGGTTTGGCTTTTGGCTACTTCAACCAGGGTGAAAGAAATACAATATTGTTCAATCGCTTCAGGGTTGGTGTAACTATTCCGCTATGGTTCGGGCAATATAAGAGTAATATCAATGCAGCCAAAACAGAGCAGCAGATTATCCAAAGCAAACAACAGGGTTTGCAGCAAGACCTATCTGCTCAGGTTATAAACGCCAATAGTGAAATGCAAACCAATTGGCAGTCTGTTCAATATTATCAGCAATCAGGTTTAAGAAAAGCACAGGAAGTAATTACAACTTCACAACGCTTTTTTGTCAGCGGCGAAATTGATTATATCAGTTTGCTGAGAAACAGCAACGATGCCTACAATGTTTACCAGAAATACCTGGAAGCAGTAAGAAATTATAATCTCAGTGTTATCAATCACAAATATTTAATGGGTCAGTTATGAAACGATTAATCATTCAATTTTTATTAGGGCTACTTCCGGTACTTGCATTTGCACACGGCGGCGAAGACCATGGTGATGCTAAAAAAACAGCTATATCATCTGCAAGTTATTTCTCCTCTGAGGCTGCTTCAGAAATTTATGAAGTGCTGTTAAAGTACAGCCCGATTGTACCGGGCAAGGAAGCATCGCTTCGTTTGTATTTAAGTGAATACAATACCAATAGCCCTATTGACAGTGCTAAGCTGGAAGTAACAGTAGCTGACAATCCCAATATAAAGATCACTGTTGTGCGGATTGATAAAGGTGTATTTGAATTGAAAACCACATTTCCGGCAAAGAAAGCCTACAATCTTGTAGTCAATATCAATAGCTATGCAGGTATTGACCTAATTCAGCTAAACAATGTTGAAGCAGGAAAAGAATTGGCGGAAACAATTACAACAGAAAGCACCCCTCACCCTCATTGGTACAGCAGTAATTGGTTTTTTGGATTGATTGGTTTACTGATTGGTTTACTCGTTATGTTTTTTGTAAACAAAAGCCGCAGCAGAAAGATGATTGCGGGAGTCATCATTCTTTTTTGCCTTTTACCAACTGCAACATATAACCCGGTATCCGCACATGGTGGCGAAGACCATGGTGATGGCGCTGGTAAAACTGGCGGCGCTTCTTCCACAACTTTTATAATTGAAAAAGAAACACAGTTTCTTTTTAATATTCAAACGCAAAAGATAGGGGCAGGAGATTTTAATGAATCATCCGTTCTATTGGGTACTATAACTGCCGCTCCGCAGGGCCGTGCTGTAATACAAACGCCACAAGCAGGGAAAATTGTTTCACTAAGAGTAACCCCCGGCCAACGGGTTGGTAAAGGACAGGTAGTAGCTGTCATAGAACAACAGGTAGATGCCGGAACGCAAATCAGTATTATCTCTCAAAGCAATAGTGTAAACGCAGAATTTGAAGCAGCCAAATCACAATATGAAAGGTTGCTGGGTATAGCAGATATTGTAGCAAAAAAAGATATTACCGAAGCAAAAGCGAGGTATGAAAGTGCTAAGAAAAACAAAGCCCTCTTTGATGCAAATACCGGAAAGAATACAGGCAATACAAAAGCTATAACACTCACTTCTCCTGTTAGTGGTGTTGTCGGCACATTTAATTACGCAATTGGTGCTGTGGTAAACAGCGGGGAAACCTTGTTTGAAATAACCAACCTTGACCAGGTGTTTGTAGAAGCACAGGTATTTGCAACAGACGCTGAAAAATTAAAATCTTCCACAGGGTTTGCCACCGTTTCAAATACGGACACACTGATTTATAAATTAAAGATGATTAATGCTGCCCAATCAGTAAACATAGGTAATCAATCTCAGAAAGTAGTATTTGAAATCATCAATCCAAAAGGCCAGTTCAAAATTGGTGAGAATATCAATGTGCGTATGACAGGGAATAATGTTGTACGGCAGGTGGTAATACCCAACGAAGCGATTACAGATGTGAATGGTAAACCCGCCATTTTTATAAAAGATAAAGCTGAACAGTTTAGTATCAGCTTCGTCGTAAAAGGGCAAAGCAACGACAAGTTTACTGTTATTACAAAGGGTACTGAAGACGGTGAAAGAGTGGTAACAGCCAATGTGTATCAGATGAAAATGATGTATTTAAACCAATAATTAAAATAAACAAAAATGAGAAAGTTATTAATGATGTGCCTCTTGCTGGTAACTGCAACCGCAACCTTTGCACAAAACAGCGACAAAGAAGCTGTAAAGGCAGTGCTAAACAATTACAAAAAAGCAATTGAAAAATTAGACACTACCGGTGTAGTAAATCTTTTTGTAAAAGACTCCAAAGTGTATGAACAGGCAAGCGATGAAGGTACAATCGGTCATTACCTGGAACATCATTTAGGCCCTGAACTGAAAGAATTTAAATCATTCAACTTTAGTAATTATAAAGTGGATGTGACAGTGGCAGGTGAATATGCCTTTTCAACGGAGACTTATATCTACACCATCATTCTTGCTAAAGATGCCAAGGAAATAAAAAGCCAAGGAGTAGCTACTTCAGTTTTAAGAAAAACAAACGACGGCTGGAAAATTGTGCAAACACATTCGTCATTCAGAAAAGCAAAATAAATCTCTACCTAAAAAAAAGAAAAAATGAAACAATTAAAAT
>JALHRP010000032.1:0-15816 GCA_022841365.1 Chitinophagaceae bacterium
TACTTTATCGCCATGCAATGCAGTATTAAAATGTTGCGGACGGACAATGATATCTTTCTCCATATCGGTTACAGTTACATAACCCATTCCGCTGCGTGTAATTTCAATTGTTCCGGTGTAAGCGCCTCCACTATGTCTGCGTTTTCCTTCGGTAGCTTTTGCTGTGCCTTTATTTTTTTTATGTTTCTTTTTATCCATGTTTATTTTTCTGTGAAAAGTTGCGGATGAAACTTATGACGGTTTCTTTCAGCTGCTCCTCTTCGTTAAACAAAATACGATGCCGGATGGGCAAAACAAACAGCGGACTGTTTTCCAGATCCTCTTTGAACTTTACCAGCCGCACGGCATCTTTTTCAGTTGTAATCATTATTTTTTCTTCATGATCCAGTTTACTGAATCGTTTGTTGATTTCTTTTAGATCATCAATACTGAAGATATGATGATCGCCAAACGTTATTTTTTCATAGGTGTAAGAATTGTCGAGTATGTGTTGTTTTAACGGGTCTATATTAGCAATACCGGTAACAAGCAGTATTTCCAGATTTTTATGCAGTTTAAATTCATGTTGAGGATTTAAAATATGATAAGGTGTGCCGTAAGCTATGGTAGAAAAATAAATCTGTTGATGCGGCAAAGGTTTTATTTCTGCAATAATTTCATTGCGCTCTTTATCTGACAGATCAGGAATGCATTTGGTAACAATAATTACTTCTGCTCTTTTATAACTGTTTCGTTCATCCCTTAAATCGCCGGTTGGCAAAAAGAAATCTCTGGTAAAAAGATTATTATAATCTGTAAGCAGAATATTTAAACCGGCTTTGATGGAACGGTGTTGAAAGCCGTCATCTAAAATAATAACGTCTGTATCAGGACGGTCGTGTAATAATTGCGGAATAGCTTCTATCCTTTCTTCGCCAACAGCAACTGCCACTGCAGGAAATTTAAGATGAAACTGCATGGGTTCATCGCCAATTTCCAAAGCCGATGAATGATCATTAGCCAATGCATAGCCTTTTGTTTTTCGTTTATATCCTCTGCTGAGTGTTGCCGGCTGAAAAGTGGGTGTGAGTAAACGCAGTAAATATTCAACCATGGGCGATTTGCCTGTACCACCCACACTCAGGTTGCCTACACATATAATGGGTAAATTAACGGAGGTTGATTTCAGGATTTCTTTATCGTACATTCTGTTGCGCAGCCATACAGCGCCGCCGTACAACAATGCAAACGGCAATAACAAAAAGCGGATAGATTGAAAAGTGAGATTAGCCAAATTCATAAATACGATGCGGCGTGATGCAGTGGGTTAAAGGTATATCAAAATCTTTACTGTCACTGAGAGGACTAAGCGCATCAAAATAACTCAACCCGATCTTCAGTACATCGGCCCTGCAGTTACGTAGAAACCGATCATAATAGCCTTTGCCATATCCAACCCTGCAACCGTTTTCATCAAAAGCAAGTAAAGGAACAAATACCAGATCAATCTCTTTTTCCGAAACGGTTTGTCCGTTTACAGGTTCAGGAATGCCCCATTTATTGGTGACGACCTCAACTGTTTCATCATATTCAACATGCACCAGCTCATCCTGTTCTACACGGGGAATCACAATTTTTATTTCAGGATTTCTGAATTCGAGGTAATGCAGCAAATGATCTGTTTCTATCTCGTTATTTTCTTTAATAGCTAAATAGGTATGCACATAAAATAAATCCGGTAAAGACAGTTGCTGAAAATGAATGAGGATTAAATCATCCATGCGGTTACGTTCTCCTACGGTGAGGCTTAACCGTTTTTCTTTCATTACATTTCTTGCCTCCTGTTTAGTCATTCTTCTTTGGGTTTATTTACGAAGATAGAAAAGATGGTGGTGCCGTAATTGCGTTCGGCCCTGAACCACGGAAAGGATTTGTAGCTGTTGCGGGGTGTGTGTTCCAGTACAAACCATCCGCCGGGTGTAAGCAATTGTTTTTCGAAAATCAGTTTCGGTAATTCATCAATCGTGCCCAGTGCATAAGGCGGACCTGCAAAAATAAAATCGAACTGCTCACTACATTGCTGAATGTATTTAAACACATCCATCTTTACCAGTTTCATTGGTACAGCTAATTTATTACTGATCTGTTCAATAAATGCAGCCATCTGAGGATCTTTTTCTACAATGGTTTGATCTGTTGCGCCACGGCTTGCCAGTTCGTAACTGATGCTGCCGGTACCGCCAAATAAATCCAGTGTTTTGATTCCTTCAATGTCAATATTATTTTCAATAACGTTGAATAAACCACCTTTTGCAAGATCGGTGGTGGGTCTTGTATAAGGCATTTTTGCAGGAGGCTGAAAAGTGCGGCCTCCGAATTTTCCACTTATGATACGCATGTAAGAATTTGGTCGAGTGAAGCTGAAAGATGCAGCGGCTGTTCTTCAGTAGCTGCAGGAAAATGAAACTGCAGTTCTTCATTTAACTGCAGATGCAGGATGTAATTATGCAACACATCATACAATGCAGAGCGTTGATCAATCATACCCTGTAAAATAACAACCACATCATCCTGTTTCAGTTGCAGTTGTTCCATGGCATTCAAAATATAATACAGTACATCTTCGGGTGTATGATAACTGTAGGTTTGCAGCAACATCCACCGGCCGTTCTTTTCAACAGTTAACTGCAACTCATTAAACCAGATGGTAGCGGTTATTTCAATTCCTTTTGCCGCCTGTTTTGTGAGCAGAAGAGATTGTATATGCCACCATTCTCCTTTTGGATATTTGCTGTTTAGCGTTGCAGCCAGTTCTGCATCTACTGCATAATGATTCACTGCACTATGCTGTACAATAATGTCTTTAATATGAATTTCGTCGGGTCTTTTTCCAATACTCAATTCAATCAGTTTTTCTTTCCCCTCTTCTTTATTCAACATGGCGGGGATAAGCATGTTGCGTGCATTCTGCTGCAAAAAAATCACTTTTGCATATGTATTGGTGATCCATGGCTGTGCAGCTGTAATGGAGTCAAATTTTTCCTTAAAACCTGCAGACTGTTGTTCTCTGGTATACAATACCCATCCATGAACTATTTTTTCTGCTGGATGAAAAGAAGTAAAGCCAATAAATTCATCACCTGCCTGTACAAGCAGGTATGCTGTGGTTGTATTCACAGCAGCAATATCGCCGGATAGTATTTCAACTGATGGGTGTAACAAACGAAGTTCTGTTTTCTGTTGTTGCAATAATAGGAATAATACAGATAAAAGCTGCAAGCTTTTAGTGCTCTGCCAAATACAGTGCCAATGTGTTTGCCGTCGGTTAACAGCACAGTCCTTACAGCTTTCTTCCTATTTTCGCACAAAACGAATTCGCTTGGAGACTGCTTTACCGAAGAACGATCTGCAACTGGAAATTACCAACCGACAAATACTTTCCATATCCCTGCCCATCAGCTTATCACTGCTGGTACCCTTTCTCAATTTTACAGCCAATAATTTTTTCCTGAGTGGTTTGGGCGAAGCTGCGCTGGGTACTGCCGGAATAACCGGCGTTTATTTTTTAATTGTTGCTGTAATTGGCAATGGGTTGAACAATGCCATCCAATCATTGATTGCACGCCGTGCCGGTGAAAACCGTTTAGATGAAATTGGAAAGATCTTTTCACAAGGTGTGCGTCTTGCACTGGCTTTTGCAGCATTGGGTATTTTACTTACTTACCTCTTTGCTCCTTCTATTTTTGGTTATACGTTACGAACAGAAGCAGTAGAAAGTAAAGCCGTAGAATTTTTGCTCATTCGTGTCTGGGGCCTTCCCTTTTTGTATCTCTTTCAAATGGGGAATGCTTTTTTAGTTGGTACCAATAACAGCCGCTACCTTATGATCGGTACGTTGTTTGAAGCGGGTGCAAATATTTTCTTTGATTATGGTTTTATTTACGGTCATTTTGGTTTGCCCGAACTTGGTTTCAACGGTGCTGCCTATGCATCGGTGCTGGCCGAGTTTATTGGAATGATTGTGGTGTTTCTGTTTATCTTTTATAAGAAACTGAATATACGTTTTCATCTGTTCAGTTACCTGCGCTACAACAGGGAGTTGACAAAACTGATATTGAATATTTCTGCACCGCTGATCGGTCAGTTCTCCATCAGCTTAATCAGCTGGCTGGTGTTTTATATTTTAATTGAACATCATGGCGAACGTGCATTGGCTGTATCGAATGTGATGCGGAATATTTTTTCACTCGCCGGGGTATTCATTTGGGCTTTTGCATCTACTACCAATGCCATGGTGAGTAATATTATTGGTCAGGGAAGAACGCATGATGTGCAAAAATTGATTTACAGAATTATGAAGCTGAGTCTTTTTGCCGCAGCAGCTATGTTTATATTGTTTAATTTATTTGCAGGCCAGTTATTATCGTTCTTCAAACTATCCAACGATTTTGTTGAAGAAGCAATTCCTGTTTTACGGATTGTTACTACCGGTATGTTGTTTATGTCTGTTTCAGTTGTTTGGCTCAATGCTGTAACCGGAACAGGAAATACCCGGATGAATTTGTTCATTGAAGCAGTTACCATCACACTCTATCTCATTTACATTTATCTGGTGCTGGAAGTATTTCAATTAAACCTTGTGTGGGCATGGGCTTCTGAAATACTTTACTGGACTACGATTTTTACAATGGCTTTCTTCTACATCAGAAGCGGTAAGTGGAAAGGGAAAGTAATTTAGGGCTAAGAGATTAAAAGATTTTTTTTTCTCCATTGATAAAGCAGATTGGTAATAATTCTCATAACTCCGACTTTCAAGTCTGGGCCAAACTCATAAGTAAATGGCTTTAGCCATGACCAAAAATCAATTAAGGCTTAAGCCGTTTCGCTTTGTTCATAGTTACCCTGACTTGAAAGCCGGAGTAAATAAAGCACTATTATTTTTCTGTTTTTGCAAATTAACGTTGCAAGTACTTCATGTAAATTAACTACCCGAAAATTTCATTCAGCAAACCCGCCAAACGAACGCCTGCTTTGAGCAGTTGTTCGTTTACAGTTGACAGATAATCGTAGCTGTACCTGTAACCCAAACGTTGTTCGGGTTGTGTAATGCTGCTATATAATTTGGAAGAAAGCTGATAGGATTCAAAAAGCCATTGTTCCATTGGCTGTTGTTGCCAGACTTGCCGTTGTTGTTTTGATGTGTGATTTATCGCAGAAGCATATTCGGTATAACTCAATTTTTGTTGCTCAATTATTTTCTCATCCCACACGGCGTGCAAATTGGTTACATCATTAAACCAAAACAGTTTTATACGGTTTCCTCCTAAATCTTCGGCCTTACCTACATGCATTGGCTGGTGAATATCGCCTTCAATATGAATAATCATTCGGAGACAAAATAATTTTCGTTCTGCAGTAATGTCTTTCTTTTTTAACTCGTTGATTAAAAAGTTGAGCTTTGTGTATGCATTGGTAGTCGTATCCTTTTTGAGATGTTCAGCAAATGCATCATAAGCAAGTCCGGGTGCAAAGTTGATATAATGCCAGTTGTCCAGGTATTTCATAGAGGTATCACTCTTGATAAAGTCGGCCCAGTTACTGCTCATGGCAATAGATTCTGTGCCGAGAATTCCGGCAATGGCCTTTCTTGCTTTTTTGGTTAAATACGAGTCAGCAATTTCTCCAACAATTCTGTGTCCGTTTGCTCCCCATGCAAAACAGTTGCTGTAAAGTACCGCACATAAAAACAGCATCAATAATCTTTGTTTCATTCTGTTATTTTTTTTTAGTTCACATCAGAGTCTCAGCAACCCTGCTTTGTATAATGTATTCACCGGTTTATTATCCCAGAATAATTCAAAATCTTCCAGCCCCGCCTGCTCGTAATCAGTTTGTATTTCCTGCAGGGTTTTTATTTTTTCATTATTCACCGAAAGCTTTGGCAAAAGTGCAGCCAGCCACTCTCCTTTTGCTTTATCTGTCTGTATGGAGAACAATTCTTTTTTGGTTGCAAAAGTAATCTGCAACAGCTCCCAATGAGCACCTTTTTTTGATTTTCTGATGACTTCCGTTTTTAAGATATGCCCGAGGAAAATGATTTTTGCTGATGGGTTAAAACGAGGCAGTTCATCTTCTTTGATGATGTTTAAAATATAATCCGGATGTATCGTTGTTTTAGGAACAGGCATATCAAACCACTTATGCAACGGATCATCTAAACATAAACCCTGCATATAATTAAACAGTGATTTTTTTAACCCAAAGCTGAAGCTTTCATGATCTGCTCCCGTTTCATCTACATGTTCAACATCATTATCAGCAAAAAGAATGATTGTTTCTTTTGCCCGCTTTACGTTATACTTTTCCGGATTCATTCCAACAGGACTATGTGCCGTCATTGCAAACTGATGCCAGAAAGCAGATTGCAACACAGCTGTCTTAAAAAGCTGTCGTACCATTTCTAAAGAGTCAATGGTTTCTTGAGCCGTTTGTGTGGGGAAACCATACATTAAATAGGCATGCACCATAATTCCTGCTTCTGTAAAATGCTTGTTTACTCTTGCTACCTGAGCAACAGTAACTCCTTTATCAATGAGTTGGAGTAACCTGTCGCTGGCCACTTCAAGCCCGCCACTTACTGCAATACAACCACTTGTTTTTAACAGCATACAAAGATCACGGGTAAAACTTTTTTCAAAACGCACATTCGTCCACCAGCTTACAATCAGTTTGCGTTTTATAATCTCTAATGCCAGAGCCCGCATTAATGCAGGTGGTGCAGCTTCATCTACAAAATGAAAACCATTGTTTCCCGTTTGTGCAATGATGGTTTCCATCCGGTCGCACAACAATTTTGCAGCAACCGGTTCATATAGTTTGATATAATCCAGCGAAATATCGCAGAAAGTACACTTTCCCCAATAGCAACCATGCGCCATCGTTAGTTTATTCCATCTTCCATCGCTCCACAAACTGTGCATGGGATTAACTACTTCTATGGCAGAGATGTATTGATCGAGTAAAAGATCGCTGTAATCAGGTGTGCCAACATCTGTCTGTTTGTAATCTTTACAACCGGCACTGTTGAAATAAGTGACTTCATTTTTTTGCAGTATAAATGTTCGTTTCAGTTCCGTTTCAGCAATTTCTCTATTAATATATTTCAGCAGTTGTTCAATTGGAGCTTCTCCATCATCCAATGTAATAAAATCAAAAAACTCAAATACCCGTTGATCTTTCAGTGAACGTAGTTCTGTGTTGGGAAAACCACCGCCCATGCTTATCTTGATCTGCGGATGATATTGCTTCATCCATTGTGCACTTCTGAAAGCTGCATATAAATTGCCGGGAAATGGCACCGATATACAAACCAGTTTTGGTTGTACACGTTCTATATGCAGTTGCAACCGTTCAATCAGCAACTGATCAACAATGGAATAAGGTTTTTGTAATTCCAGATAGAGTTCATCAAAACGATTTGCACTGCGGCCTAGACGTTCTGCATAACGGCTGAAACCAAAATGTTCATCTATACATTCTTTGATGAGATCAGAAAGATCTTCGAGATACAATGTGGCTATATGTTTGGCTTTATCCTGCAAACCCATGCTGCCAAAGGCCCAATGAAAATCGCTGGTTTCTTTAAAGCGATCAGCTTGTGGTAAATAATTACCGGATGCTATACGATGTGCAATGGTTGGATTTTTACCCTGCAGAAATTCAACCACTGAATCAATGGTAAGGATATATTCCTGTTGCAGCGCCATCATGCGCTCTGCATTTTCTGAATACTCTTTTTTCAGTGCTGCCAGTTGAAATAGTTCCTGTAACTTATTTTTTGAAAATAATTGCAGTGTTACTTCAATGCCAAGATCGGCCTGAAAAGATGAGATTCCCTTTGTATTTAAAAAACCTTTGAGATAGGCGGTTGCCGGGTAAGGCGTGTTGAGCTGTGTAAAAGGGGGCGTAAATAAAAAAACAGTTGCGTTCAAATGAAATGCTTGTGCGGCAAAACTATTTATAATTCCTGATACAGAGTTATTTCCATGATTCGAGTAATTGCTTCCCTTCCGTTTTGATGGTTGGATCATCTGCAGCTGTATTTGGCAGGCGAAGCATGTAACGCAAAATTTCCATTGCCTTTTCTTTCTTATTGCTTTTATAATAAGCTTTTGCCAATTCAAGATAGTTCAGTACAAAATCGGGGCTGATGGTTCTTACACGTTCATGATAAATAACAGCAGAATCAATTGAGTTTTTTTGTAAACCGCCAAAGAAAACTTTTACTGCAGCCCGTTCCACAGCTGAAAGGTTACTGACTTCATAATGCCAGCGGGCTATAACAAACAGCGCTTTAAAATTATTGGCATTGGATTGAAGTGCTTTCTCGGCATAATTTTTAATTTCCCTTACATACTCTACTTTCTCTTTCCCGCTTTTTAATAAAGACATCCGGGCATAGGCAAAGGACATGGCCACATTTGCATCACTGTCTCTCGGATTTATTTTTAAAGCACGCTCAGCATAAATTTTAGCCGCCTTATAAAAATCCATTTGTTTTTCTTTGGTTGCCTGGCGGCGGCCGATTCGGCTGGCGAGTTCGCTGCAACGGGTTAATGCATACATCTGATGCGGCTGCAGTTTAATGATTTCTTTAAATTTCTGATAGGCTTCTTCTTCCTTTAATTGTTTCTCAAGCAGATCAGCCTGTTTTATCATCTCATCTACTGACTGTGAGAAAATGATACCAGTCTGTAAAAAAATAAAAGAGAAAAGGAATAAGATTTTCTTCATGCAAAAAGGTTAATAGGTTTTATGCAGGGTGATACCTGTTTTTCCCCTGAAGTTTTCAATGGGTGGTGAACATTTGTCAATATCAATTTTTATTTCAGTAATAACGGGATAAAGGGTCTTTATGGTATGACAGATTTTTTCTGCTATTGTTTCCAACAGACTGCTGCGTTCGAGCATATGCTGCTTTACTGTTTCAAATAGAACCACATAATTGATGGTTTGATCAATGGACGTAATTGGCCCCGAAGGGTTATACCACACCGTTAAATTCACTTCAAACGGGCCGCCGGTCAGTTCTTCGCCTTCATACAAACCATGAAAAGCATGAATTTTAATATCTTTTAAATGTACTGCAATCATTTTCCGAAAATAAAAAAGTCCCGCTGTATTGGCGGGACTATTATGAAAAAAATCAGACAATTCCGTGAGCAGACAAATAACGTTCTGCATCGAGAGCTGCCATACAACCACTTCCTGCAGCGGTTACTGCCTGGCGGTAAATTTTATCCTGCACATCTCCGCCGGCAAATACACCTTCAATATTTGTTTTTGAAGATCCGGGTATGGTTTTAATATAACCGGCTTCATCCATATCAATCCATTCTTTAAAAATGGCTGAGTTGGGTTCATGACCAATTGCCACAAAGAAACCCTGTACAGGGATGATGGATTCTTCACCTGTTTTATTGTTCCGCACTTTCATACCATCCACTTTGTTTTCGCCAAGGATTTCTACTGTATCTGTATTCCAGTAAATCTTAATGTTCGCTGTGTTTAATACACGATCCTGCATCACTTTACTGGCACGCATCGCATCTTTACGGATCAGCATATGCACAGTTGTACAGAGTTTACTCAGGTACAATGCTTCTTCTGCTGCTGTATCGCCGGCACCAACAATTGCTACTTCTTTACCACGAAAGAAGAATCCATCGCAAACAGCACAGGCACTTACGCCATATCCGTTTAAACGTTGTTCACTTTCAAGCCCCAGCCATTTGGCACTTGCACCGGTGCAAATGATTACACTGTCTGCTTCTATCAGTTTTGTTTCATCAATCCACACTTTATGTGGTACAGATGAAAAATCTACTTTGGTTGCCAATCCATAACGAATATCTGCTCCCATCCTTGCGGCCTGTTTTTCAAAATCAACCATCATCTCCGGCCCCTGTACACCATCTGCATAACCCGGATAATTTTCAACTTCGGTTGTGATGGTTAACTGTCCGCCCGGTTGTATACCCTGATACAAAACCGGCTTCAGGTTTGCTCTTGCTGCATAAATTGCTGCAGTGTAACCTGCAGGCCCCGATCCAATAATTAAACAATGTACTTTTTCTGCTGCTTCCATATTAAACATTCAATTTTCTAATCAACAAAATTAATCCGATCGCATCATACTCAATGCGTTCTTATTTTAGCCTCTTCTGTTTGTGGATAATTATCAGGGAATGATAATTGTTTTAAATTGATTGGCGTACCCTCCAAAATATCCTAATGCACCATTACTGATGTTGCCAATAATTTTTGTTGGTGATGAAAAGGGATTTCCTATGCTGGAATAACTGAATTCAACTGTTCTCCAGAAATCGAATGTGGCTTTATTGATATTACTGAACTTAACCGTAACTGTATCACCTTTGGAAAAGAAACCATATTCTTCAAAGTCTATATCAGTGTTCCGGTCAATTCCTTTGTCAACATCTACAGTATAGGTTGATCCGTTGACTAACTGATCATCAAACACGGAGTTTAATCCCGGCAGAAAAATTCCGTTATTCACTTTTGTAAAGTAGCGGATATAATCGCCAAACACAGGTGGGTCAACAATTCTGGCTCTTACTACTCTTCTTCTGCTGGTATCGGGTGTATTGGGTGCTTTTATCCACCAGATCGAATCAATCACTTTTCTTAACTGAGGAATGGTTGTAGATGAAGTATATTCTTTACCCCTCCATACAATTTTTAATCCATAAGTTTTTCCCAACTCACCTTTAATGATTGAACTTGGGTTATTGATATCACTGGAATAAAAACTAAACGGAACATTGTTGCCGGGTATCACTACATCATATCGTCTCAGTTGGTGCGATCTTGAGCCTTCGGTAATATAAACTTCTGCGTCTTTAATAACAGAGTTACTTAAAACATCAACAGAAATTTTTGAAAAATAATTCAGGCTTTTGGTCAATATCACAACAGGATCCTGATCCGTTTCAATACTTGCATCAACTGTTAATAATTCGGAAGCATCATTGAGCTTGAATTCAATTTTCTTTTCACAACCAATGAAAACTGTGATAAGGCTCAGTAAAATGATCAATCGGTACATTCTTCAAATTTACGACAGGATTATTTTACAACTCACCCTGCTTATGAATATTAACCATTCTGTAAAAAAAGAATCCCCCTGCCGGAGCGGGGGGATCTGATACTTAATACCCACTGATATACATTAGTTGCCAAGATAGCTTTTCAACGCATTGCTGTAGCGTGCTTTTTGTAAGCGTTTGATGGCTCTTTCTTTAATTTGACGGATACGTTCTTTGGTTAAATCATATTTCTGACCAATTTGCTCAATGGTAACACCATTTTCGCCATCTAAACCGAAATAAGCATTAACGATTTCCGCTTCACGGGGGCTGAGTGATTTCAACACACGACGAATTTCATTCCGGAGTGAATCTTTCATTACATCTTCGTCTGTATCATCGCTTCCCTCCAGCAAATCACCCATAGCCACATCTTCCGCTTCATGCACAGGTGCATCTAAAGAAGTATGACGGGTGTTACTTTGGAAAATGTTGTTGATTTCTGTTTCGCTCATTTCAAGAATATCGGCCAGCTCTTCCGTTGAAGGTTCTCTCTCATGTTCCTGTTCAAAAGCCATATAAGCTTTATTGGCTTTGTTGTAGGTGCCGATTTTATTTTGAGGTAATCTTACCAAACGACCCTGTTCGGCCAATGCCTGTAAAATAGACTGACGGATCCACCAAACGGCATAAGAAATAAATTTAAAACCCTTGGTTTCATCAAAACGCTGAGCTGCTTTGATCAGACCGAGATTTCCTTCATTAATTAAGTCGCTCAGAGATAAGCCCTGGTGCTGGTACTGCTTTGCTACCGATACCACGAAACGAAGATTCGATTGTACCAATTTGTCCAAAGCACGTTGATCGCCCATTTTAATCCGCTGTGCAAGAGTTGTTTCCTCTTCAGGGGTAATCATAGGGATCTTGGAGATTTCCTGTAAATACTTCTCAACCGCTTGTGAATCACGGTTGGTAATCTGAGTTGCAATTTTAAGCTGCCGCATATTGTATTCCTCTTATTGTTTGAAACGAAAGTGAACTGAATGCAGGGAGAACTGATCCGGAAGTTTTAAGAACGGACTCCTAATCCACTGATACTATCCGCAAAGGTACAAATCAAAGGCCGCTTTTCATAGCCCCTGTGTATAATTGAGACCAAATTGGGCAAGATTGTAACGTTTGCGGTTGAAATATTATCATAAATGTCAACAAAATACAGGTTCAAAAGTTTGTTAATTTATGAAGTTTTCTCACAATCGGCTAAATTGCGGCATAAAGTAAATGATTGAAATGGAACGAATTGACTTAAGAAGTGATACTGTTACTCAACCCACTGCTCCTATGCTCGAAGCTATGATGACCGCAAAAGTGGGTGATGATGTTTTTAGTGAAGATGAGACTGTGAATAACCTTGAAGCAACAGCTGCAAAAATGTTTGGTATGGAAGCGGGTTTGTTCTGCCCATCCGGTACAATGACCAATCAGATTGCCATAAAAGTGCACACCCAGCCTGGCGATGAAGTGATTTGTGATGAGCTGTCTCATGTATATCAGTACGAAGGAGGCGGTATAGCTTTTAATGCCGGTGCATCGGTTCGGCTTTTGAAAGGAAACAGAGGAAGAATTACAGCTAATCAGGTGGAGGATGCCATTAATCCGGATGACGTACACAAGCCGGTATCGAGTTTAGTTGTGCTTGAAAACACAAGCAACAGAGGCGGTGGTAGTTGTTATGAACTGGCTGATATACAATTGATAAAACAAATTTGTCTGAAAAATAACCTTATTCTTCATTTAGATGGTGCCCGGCTCTTTAATGCGTTGATTGCAAAAGGACAAACCCCGCTGGAATATGGCCAGACGTTTGACTCCATTTCCATTTGCCTGAGCAAAGGTTTGGGAGCTCCTGTTGGAAGTGTTTTACTTGGTACAAAAGAAATGATTCGTAAAGCGAGAAGAATCCGGAAAGTGTTTGGCGGAGGCATGAGACAGGCGGGCATTATTGCAGCCGCAGGTTTATATGCACTGGAAAATCATGTTGAGCGTTTGTCAACAGACCATGAACATGCAAAACTGCTGGAGCAGGCTTTGCTTGCAAATCCAAAAATTGAATCGGTTCTTCCTGTTGAAACGAATATTGTCATTTTTACTCTTAAACAAGGGATAACAGCAGCAGAGTATGCAGCATATTTAAAAACAAAAGGAGTTTTATGTTTTGCAACAGGTAAACAGCAAATACGTTTTGTAACACATTTAAATATCACAACTAAAATGGTTCAGCAATTGTGTGATATGCTGAAAAATGCATGACAGAAGTTTTGAAAAAATGCATTTAATAGCAACATTTTGTTTGCAATCCTTTATCTGCAGTGTTTTGTTTGCAAATCTGATCTGTGCATCAGCAAAATAAAAGCAGGCAACTGGCAAATAAAGACTACCTTTAATTGATCATTTGAGTTAATCTCTTGTAAGCGAACAATCATCTCTACAGTTCTCCATTCTTCCTTTACACCAGCATCTGCTCAAAGTTTTTTTCATTTAATTTTTTTGTTATGAACATTTATGTTTCAAATTTAGGATTCAATGTACGGGACACAGAATTGCAGCAATTATTCGCAAGTTTCGGCACAGTATCATCCGCTAAAGTAATTATGGATAAAATGACCAATCAGAGCCGTGGATTTGGTTTTGTTGAAATGCCCGATGATGCTGCTGCACAAACTGCTGTAGATGCTTTAAACGGTTCTACAACAGATGGCCGTACAATTAAAGTGGTGGAAGCAAGACCACGTGAAGAAAAGCCCCGCTCTAACAGGTGGTAATCAATTGCTGTAATCCGTTACAGTAATTGTCTTTTTTTTCAAATTAAACGAAGTACTTATGACAAATGAAATGATTGAGAAATTTATTGATAACAAAGTGAGCAAGAACGCCAGGGTAAATATTCATTTTAAACAGCGCAACACCGTTACGGGAGTTTTTATACGTGTGGGAGATTACGACGAGCTGAAATCAAAAAACTTATGGCGGATAGTATCAGATTCTAAAATAAAAGAATGGGAAGAAACACAGGATTATAATCTGGGCCGCATTTTTAACGGAGCAGAGTTTACCCGTTTAAGTGAAAACAATTAAACCTGCTTTCATTTCTTTTTTTGCATTTAAATCATACTTTATGTTTAAGCCAACATGGCGAAAATATCTGCCGGTTATAACGATTCTCCTGAAACGATCTGCAGGTTCTGAGCAATTACTCAATATGAATCACACAGATTTTGAGCGTGCTTCGGGTGGCCGTAAAACAAAATACAGTTTTAACCATTTGCAGTTAAATTCAGGTCGTATAAACAGTGATGTAAAACACAATCCGATTGCAAAGGAACTGGCTGAGCTGTTGCAGGAAGATCTGGTTACAAACCGAATTCTTGTGAGACAGCGTTTTGAATTTGAAATGAACAATGAGTTTCAGCTGATCATCAGAAATAATACACCTGCTCCTGAGGTGTTAACAGAAAATACTGCAAATGTTGCCGAGCTGGTTGAAACAACAGGCGAGGTTAATGAAACAGAATAAGCATTTTCTTTACTGCAATTTCAGTATTCAAAAGTATATATCTGCTGTCTGTTTCAATACAGGCAGCATTTTTTTTAAACAATATTGTTTTTATGTTTCGTACAGTTATTACAGGTACCGGATCTTATATCCCTCCTGTTGTTCAAAGCAATCAGGATTTTGCCAAACAGGTTTTCTATTCAGATAACCAATTACCACTTACTACCCCTCCTCAGGAAGTTGTCGAAAAATTTAAACAGATTACAGGTATTGAAGAACGTCGTTATACAACCGATCACTTGAATGCATCGGATATTGGTGCCATTGCAGCAAAAAATGCCATTGAAGACTGCAGTATTAATCCTGAAGAAATTGACCAGTTGATTGTTGCTCATAACTTTGGCAATGTCATTAAGCATACCATACAGACTGATGCTGTTCCTTCTCTTGCAAATGTGATTAAACATCATCTGGGCATTTATAACCCCGGTTGTACTGCTTATGATCTTTTATTCGGCTGCCCTGGTTGGTTACAAGCGATGATACATGCCGATGCGTTTTTTAAAGCAGGTATTGCAAAGAAAGCATTGATTGTTGGTACTGAAACATTATCAAGAGTGATTGATGTGCACGACCGTGACAGTATGATCTTCAGCGATGGTGCAGGTGCAGCGGTTGTGGAATATATTGATACAGGCGATCAGGGATCAGGTATATTAGGTACTTCGGTTCAAACCCATTCAATGGAAGAAGTCAACTACATCAACATGGGGCCGTCGTTTTATCCTGATAGTGATCCGGGTATTCGTTACATAAAAATGAAAGGAAGAAAAGTGTATGAATATGCCATGAAATATGTACCGGCTGCCATGAAAGATTGTCTTGACAAAAGCGGCATATCCATTCATGAACTCAAAAAGGTTTTTATACACCAGGCCAATGAGAAAATGGATGAAGGAATTATTAAACGCCTGTACCAGTTGTATGGAATTGCCGAACACCCCGAACATATTATGCCTATGAGCATTCACTGGTTGGGAAACAGTTCAGTAGCAACCGTACCAACATTGTATGACCTTGTACGGAAAGAACAAATACAACATCACCGGCTTGAAACCGGCGATGTTGTATTATTTGCATCTGTAGGTGCAGGGATGAACATCAACGCAGTTTGTT
>JALHRP010000032.1:15826-45424 GCA_022841365.1 Chitinophagaceae bacterium
TTGTTACCGCTATTGATGTTTATTAAAGAAATTATCGTTGACTGAACGCTTTGCCGTAACGTCTGCCTCTTCCCCCTCCGCCAAAATTACTGCTGAAGGTTCCTCCTGATGCGCTGGTAGTTGTTGTTGCAACGGGACTGTTATGCATGGAAATGATATCGTATGCATGACCCTTCACTACAGGTATTTGTTTCTTGATCAGTTTCTGAATATCTGTTAAAAATGTTTTTTCACTCCAGTCGCAAAAAGAAATCGCTGTACCATTTGCTCCTGCCCTTCCTGTTCTTCCAATACGGTGCACATAGGTTTCAGGTACATTTGGTAACTCATAGTTGAGTACATGTGTTAACTCGTCTATATCAATACCACGTGCTGCAATATCTGTTGCAACCAATACACGTGTTTTTCTTTTCTTGAAATTTTCCAATGCGTTCTGACGTGCATTCTGCGACTTGTTTCCGTGAATGGCTTCTGTACGGATACCTGCAGCATTTAAACTTTTCGCCAGTTTATCGGCAGCATGTTTCATTTGTGTAAACACAAGTAATGTTTCAATGCTTTCATCTTTCAGCAATTGAATCAACAAAGGTTGTTTGTGCTGACGTTCAACAAAATAAACTGATTGCTGAATAATCTCTACAGTTGAAGAAACCGGTGTTACTTCAACTTTTACCGGATTGGTTAATAAAATATTTGCCAGATGTTTGATTTCTGTTGGCATGGTTGCAGAGAAAAACAAGGTTTGACGTTTGGCCGGTAATTTGGCAATGATGCGTTTTACATCCTGCACAAATCCCATATCCAGCATACGATCTGCTTCATCCAATACAAAAAACTGAATTTGACTGAGACTGATATGTCCCTGTTGCATCAGATCAAGTAAACGGCCGGGTGTTGCTACAATAATGTCTACACCTCTTTTTATAGATTGCACCTGGCTGAACTGAGGAACTCCTCCAAATACAACCTGATGTTTGATGTTTAAAAAATGCCCGTATGCTTTAATGCTGTCACCAATCTGGATAGCCAGTTCACGGGTTGGTGTGAGAATTAACGTATGAATCTGACGGTGCCTCTGTTCACGTTCCTGCTGACGCTGATGCATCAACTGCAGAATAGGAATTGTAAAAGCAGCGGTTTTACCGGTTCCTGTTTGAGCACAGCCCAAAAGGTCTTTTTGTTGTAAAATAGCAGGAATAGATTGTTCCTGAATAGGTGTTGGGTTTGTGTACCCTTCTTTGCTCAAAGCCTGCATAATGGGCTCAATGAGCTGCAAATTGTTAAATGACACGAAAAAAATATTTAATTAAAAAATGTGATAAGGCTATCAACAAATGAGGTTGATACATTATCTGCCTTACGTTAAAACATTCATTATTTGGGGAGATAGAGTACTACACAAACAGAGAGAGCAATAACATTAAGAGTCGTAAAGGTAATGCTATTTGCTGAAAAGTTGTTTATTTAATTCTTCAGAGGAAATCAATATCTTGAACTGCAAAGGATTGATGAATAAAAAAGCCCCCTCCGGAAAGGGGGCTTTTGTTGTATTAATTCGTTGTTTTTGCGGATTGTTTATTCTGTGCAATATAGTATTGCTGAATCATATCCGTCATAATATTCACCGTTTCACCTAAATGCAAATCTGTTTTTAAGCGGTTCACAAAAGCCATGTTGCGTTCTACCTTTCCCTGATCGTCTTTGATCCGGTTTAAATCAACAGCCAGACTGCTTACTTCCAGAGGCGTTTGCAGTTTTAATAATGAATCAATTGATTTAATGGTTGTACTCAGCGTTTTCTTTTCCTGACGGTATTTTGCAAGATTTAAAGAATACTGTTTGTCGTTATACTTCGATAACCAGTCTGTACTTTCTTTAATTAACTGAAACGATTTGTTTTGTTTAATCCGGTCATTACTTTTTGTAACAATGTAATTGAAATCGTAATCAGGTTTCCACACTTTGTATTGTGTACTGTTGATCTCATCCCATGCCAATGCATCGGGATCGTCTTTTTCACGAAGCTTCAGGTATTCATACTGATCAGGCAATACAATATCAGAACTCACACCTTTTAATTGGGTGCTGGCTCCGCTCACACGGTAAAACTTTTGCAGTGTAAGTTTAATATCACCCAGTTCAGACGGATTATTACTGGTCCAGCTGCTGCGTTCTAATTGAATGCTGCGCTGTACAGTACCTTTTCCATATGTTGATGTGCTGCCAATCACCAATCCACGCTTGTAGTCCTGAATGGCGGCTGCAAATATTTCTGATGCAGATGCGCTGAATTCATTAACCATAACAGTTAGCGGGCCGTTCCATAAAACGTTGTTATCTCTGTCACGTAAAATAGAAGGAGCTTCATCTCTGCTTTTCACCTGCACTACAGGGCCTTCTTCAATGAATAAGCCAACCATTTGCACAACATCCATTAAAGAACCACCGCCGTTGGTGCGTAAATCGAGAATGATCCCGTTAATTCCTTCCTGTTTCAGTTTCACAATTTCTTTTGCCACATCAGCTGCACAACGTGCTCCGTTCGGATCCTGGAAATTGGCATAAAACTCCGGCAGATAGATGTAACCGATTTTATAATTGTTGGCTCCTTTAATGATGGTACTCTTTGCAAAGGTTTCTTCCAGATTAATCTTTTCACGGATCATTGAAACCACTTTTACTTCACCGTTTGGTTTTTTAATGGTAAGTCTTACTTCAGTATCTTTTTTCCCACGGATTAAGCGAACGGCGTCGGGTACTTCAAAACCGGTTAAATCCTGAGCTTCTTCTGCACCCTGTCCTACTTTCAGTACCAGATCACCAATTTGTAATTCACCCGATTTATCAGCAGGGCTTCCTTTTACAACTGTTGCAATTTTAATATTGCCTTCTTCTTCGGTCAGTGATGCGCCAATACCAAAAAACTCTCCACTCATTTGTTCATCAAATGAACGCTTTTCAATTGGAGGAAAATAAGTGGTATGCGGATCCATTGACTCGGTAATATCATTCACAAACAGATTAAAACGGTCTTCGTCTTTAAAGCGGTTACGGAAACGGTCGAACATTTTATCGAGCGACTTCGCTACTTTTTCTCTGGCTTCTTTTTCTAACTCGATGTTTGATTTAGCAACAAACCCCTCTTTGCCTTTGTTTCTCTCCTGCTGTTCAATGAGATCAACATAGCGATCCAGCACCAGATACTTGATTTTTTTACGCCACACTTCTTTACGGGCTGCTTCTGTTTTTGGAAAAACAGTTATTTCATCATCATCAGTGTAAGACTCGTCAACCGTAAAATCAAAAGGCTTTTGAAGCAACTCTTTGTAGATAGACGAAGCTTCTTCTACTCTTTGCTTGTAGATGGCATTAAAGAGATAGAATGATTCAAGCTTTGCGCCGTGAATTTCATCATCAATCTTTGTTTCAACTTTCTTTAATTGAACTATATCCGATTCGAGAAAATAGGTTTTATCGGGATCAAGGCTTTTCAAAAATTTAGTAAACACTTCTTTTGAAAACTTGTCATCAATCTTTTTAGGATTAAAATGACCTTCTTCTAAAAATTCTCCCACTAACTGGAGAATCCGTTCAAAACGGTTGCCTGGCTCTTTACGGGTAGAGGATGATTGGACTGCATAAAAGATACTGCCTCCGAGAAGCAGTACCAGTATGATCAGCAAACTTTTTTTACTAAACATATAATTTAAAAAATTTGACATAAAACAATTACTGTAAAAATAACGAGAAAAGACGTGGGCTTATTGGCCTTTCGTCCAATTATTTGCTTTTAACAAGCTATTGGCTAGCTGATTCATCATTTTTTTGCCTGAATCAGGAACACACCCGGAACCGAACGTTGCATTTTATCACTTGGAGCAATGGTCTCTTTTCCATTTACTAACAAACAACTGCTTCCTCCGCCATCGAGATTTAATGCTTCTGCACAACCCAAATCTAACAAAATTGCTGCCAAATGGTTGAGCGATGCTCCTTCTGCAATACCGGGCATACGACCCTGCACTACAAGAATAATCAGTTTACCATCGGCTGTATAACCCATGGCAGTACGTGGATGTTTATCATTGATGGCTTTGCCGGCAAACATGTTTTCTTCATTGTTACTGATGCTGATGGTCGCATTTTGAATTAATACCGGCCCTCCTCCTATTGCTGTTTGCATTTTCCACTTTACAGCTGATCTTAATTGTGAGTTGTTACGAATAACTTTTGAGGAATCTTTAAAACCCTTTTTTTGTTGTTGAAATGCTTTTGCAAATACAGCAGATGAATCTGTATACAACCACGCCACATCTGCTTTTCTTTTTTTACTGATGCCAATAGCTGAACGAAAAGTATGGAGATAAGTCAACGTGTCTTTCCCTTTCAATGGAATGGAATGTACATTATACGAAACCAGTTTCCCGTCTTTGATCACGGTATTCAGATTTCGGTTTGTTGCAAAATCAAAAAAAGTTCCATTTACAACAACAAGTGGTTGATTATTCTTGTCATAAAACTGTTTGGGTGTAAATCGCCGTTTAAATGTAGTGTCTGTTGTAAAGTTTAATTTCCTGTCTTTCAGATCGGCAATAACATAAAAAGCAATATTGGGTTTGCCGTCAATACTATCTGTTGTTTTAAATACATGTACCGATGATGGCAGGGGGCCATACACTGAATCAACATTCTGCCAGCGAAGCTGACCGAAACAAAAAGGAGCAGCTGTAAACAACAACACTGCTCCTGCAATTATTTTTTTCATGATCATACTATACAATGATTGCTGCTTTTTCCTGTTCCCATTTTTCTCTTCCATAACCGGCTATCACATGTTTTTCGCTGTGATAGCTGGAACGTACTAGTGGCCCGCTTTCCACATAATCCAAACCAATGCTGTAACCAACTTCACGATACTCAGCAAATTCATCGGGATGAACAAAACGTTGCACAGCTAAATGCTTTTTTGTTGGCTGCAGATACTGACCAATTGTAACCACATCAACACCATTATTTTTTAAATCGTGCAATGTTTGAATCACTTCTTCTTTTGTTTCACCCAAGCCCAGCATAATACCACTTTTTACACGCATCCCATTTTCTTTCAGGTAACGCAACACATCCATACTTCTCCAGTATTTGGCCTGGATGCGTACCTGTCTGGTCAATCGTTCAACCGTTTCAATATTATGCGATACAACTTCAGGATGTGCTTCCACAATCCGTTGTACATTTTCCATCTGTCC
Organism: Chitinophagaceae bacterium; assembly: GCA_022841365.1. GTDB lineage: Bacteria > Bacteroidota > Bacteroidia > Chitinophagales > Chitinophagaceae > Lacibacter. The sequence continues at coordinate 21,073 of JALHRP010000032.1, forward strand.
TTTAAAATCAGGAATCAGTGTTTCTAATGTTGTATCGGGGTTTAATGTTTTTACTGCACGGATGGTGTTGTACCAGATAATGCTTCCGCCATCTTTCAGTTCGTCCCGGTCAACAGATGTTAATACAGCATGTTTCACCTTCATCAAATGAATGGCTTCGGCTACACGTTGCGGTTCGTCCCAATCAACAGCATCGGGTTTTCCTGTTGCTACGGCACAAAATCCGCAGCTTCTTGTACAGGTATTACCAAGGATCATAAACGTGGCTGTACCTGCACCCCAGCACTCACCCATATTAGGACAGTTGCCGCTTTCGCAAATGGTGTGGAGTTTATGTGTATCAACAAGGTTACGAACATGACGGTAAGATTCACCAATAGGCAATCTTACTCTCAACCAATCCGGTTTTTTTATTTTCTGCTCTGCGGCAGTTTCGTTCACTGCAATTTCCTGCATCATTTATATACAAATAAGTAGCAAAGTTAGTTGATACTGCTGAAACATGTTAAAAACAGAAAGCTGGAAGCTTTCTTTGCGGAGGAAACATTATTTACGTTTGCCAAAAAGGATGGCGATATAGCCGTTTACATACACCTGCTTATTTGAATTGCGGAGCATGATTTCTATTTCACGGGTATATGCTTCAATGTTTAAGCCTACTTCAATTGCAGAAACCACTTCGTTAAACCGGCCATAATCAAAACGCAGTGCTGCTTTTGCATGTACACCGGGTACAATTTTCATTTCATTCCACCCACGGCGCAGACCGGTACCCATCACAATATTTCCCGGCGATAAAAATGCCGCACTGTCTGAATCGCTGTATTTTATTTCTTTAGTGTTGTCTGTACCGCTGCTGCGAACACTGATATAATAAGGTCTTTCTAAACCAACGGATATACCTCCGGCATAAATGGCATGCACGGCTACTCCGTTTTTATTGGTTTTACCTCCAATTAAGCGTTGCTGTCCATAAGTAGGTTTTAACTGGTAAAACGAATTTCGTTTTCCATATACATAGGGATTGCCCACCTGAAAAAAGCTGTTATTGTTTCCCAGAAGTTTTTGTTCTTTGGGATGTTTCTTTTCGCCCAGCTCGAGTGAAAACAGGTTGGTTGTTTTTACATTTTTCATGTACCCTTTCTCAAATAAAACACTCCAGCCATCCGTATTTAAACGAAAGCCAAAAACATTCTGTTTATTAAAAACAAGAGCGCCTTCCTCCTGCTGACGAATGAGGGTATTTATTTTTTCTCGACGGGCATCTCTTCTTTCATCCCGTTCGCTTTTAGGTTTGGTTTGTTCCTGTGCAAATGCCATGAAGGCCGGTAAGGTTAAACAAAAACTGAAAAGGATTTTTTTCATGTGAAAAGATGTGTGTTTTTTGTTGACCACATGTAAATTCAATTGAAACATTGCAACTTTTTGCTGCATGATGTTTGTTTGTAAATTTACAGATTAAAAACGATAGATGCAGCATTGTGGTATCTTGCTGCTTTAATTTTCATTTATTATTCACAGCTTTATGACATCATCCATCGTATACAAAGGTCAATTAAGAACTGAAGCAACTCATTTGCAGAGCGGAACTGTAATTGAAACCGACGCTCCAACCGATAACCAGGGTAAAGGCGAACGGTTTTCCCCCACTGATCTGGTTGCCACTGCACTCGGCAATTGTATGCTTACCATCATGGGTATTAAAGCCAGAGATCTGAACATTGAACTTGGTGCTGTTACAATGGAGATTCAAAAACATATGAAAGCCGATCCCCGCAGAATTGGAGCCGTTGATGTAAGCTTTCATTTCCCGGCTGATCTGCAGCTGGATGAAAAACAGAAAACCATTTTACAAAATGCAGCACTCGCCTGCCCTGTTGCCAAAAGCCTGCATCCGGAAATAGAACAACGGGTTGTGTTTAACTGGTAATTTCTTTTTTAAGAATGGAATTGCCAATGGCACAATTAAGACAGTGCTTTTGATTGCAGTAATTTTTTTTGAGATAAAGCAGCGCCTGCGAATCGTAAGCTGTTTTGTGTTGCACCCCTGTTGCTTCCCATTTTTTTGTGATACTGTTTTTTTCAACAGGCAACTGTTGCAACCAATCCAGTGCTTTTAATTTTAACTGTTCCTTGTTGTTATGGAGTGCATATGCAAACAGCACAGGAATAATGGTATTGATGAGAATGTTTTCAATCATCACTTTACCCAGTTGTTTTTTTCGATAAGCCGAAGGTTGATTGAGCTGGTAATGATAATGCCAGTAATCATTGGCCGTTACTGAAAGCAGTTGCTGAATGGTTTCAATCGTTGGTGCTTCAATAATCTTTGAAAACAAATGACTGGATTGATGGATGAGCATGGCCAGTTGTGCCAGACGAATCGTAGGAAAGTTAGATGGGCGCATCCGTAAAAAACTCAGCAATTGCCGGGAAGGCTGCAGTTTGTATTTTTTTTGCAGGTGCAGATATTCTTTTTGAAGCAGAATTGGATAATCTTCTGTAAAGTGTTCATTGAGCAAACCTGCCTGTCCCAGCAGCAACGCTTCGAGCTGATGAATTTGATGTTTGTTTTTTGCAAGCTGCGCAACAGTGATGGTTTTGGCAACGGATTCAAATGCATCAGCATTTACAGTAATGCCAAAATTCCTTGCCAGCAATTGCCAGAAAGTTTCTTCCCAATGCCCGTTGGTTTCTTTGAGCAACTGCTGAATCTTTTCATTTTTTTCATACAGGCGTTCAGCAATCATCCGTTCTTTCCAGCTGCTCCACACCAGTTCACCTGCTTTGTTCAATTGGTTTTCACAGGGAATAAATGTTGTTTGCTGCATTAACTTGTTGTATTGATTTAAAAGAGCAGCAGATACTCTGTTCTTTAATTCAATCAATGGAATTTGCTGCGTTTCATGTACATCGTGTTCCCAAACCACATGTAAGATGGTATTGTTATAATGTTCATCGTTGCTGTGTCCGTGTTTGTTCCAGTCGCTGGTTTTGAGATGCAGTTCAATATTGCCGGCCCATGTGATTTGATTAATTAAAAGACGGGCATGTAAAAAATCGGGGCCCTGGTGATGATTGAGTGTTCCCTGATAAAGGATATGAACGGGCAGCCCGTCGTAAGTACGGAGCTGATCTTTCTGAAAATACAGATGTTGCCAGATGAATTGAAGCAGGCGTTCGTTCATGAGCGGCAGGTTGATGGTTTTGAAAAGATTCGTCTACCTATTACGCCATCAAAGTATAAAAGAAACACCGCAACTTCAAGCAACGGTGATGTGATCGGGTATTATTTTTCAAATTGATTGATGGCCTTGATCACCCGGCTCACCGGTAAGCCCATCACATTATAGAAATCGCCATGCACCCGTTTAATACCCGTAACACCAATCCATTCCTGTATGGCATATGCACCGGCTTTATCGTAAGGCTGGTATTGTTCTACATAATATTTTATCTGCTGTTCAGTAAGTGTATGAAATTCCACTTCCGTAATATCAGCAAACGCAATTTCCGCTTCATCTTTCATCAACACCACTCCTGTTATAACAAGATGTGTTTGTCCGGATAATGACTTTAACGTACGCACAGCATCTTCTTTACCCGAAGGTTTACCAATTACCTGATCTTTTAATACAACAATGGTATCTGCTGCCAGGATTAACCGGTCGTGACTTAATTCTTCTTTTACTGCCAGCGCTTTGTTGCGGGCAATATAAACCGGCACCTGATCAATGGGTAAGGATGCCGGATACATTTCATCCGTATCTTTTACCAGCACATCAAAAGGAATTTCGGCCCACTCTAACAGTTGGCGACGACGAGGCGATTTGGATGCAAGAATAATACGTTCCATCACGCAAAAAATTTAAACAGGATCATGGACAAAATACCTGTAAAAATAACAGCTTTTATCCATTTACTCAAGAGTGCAAAATCTGCAGTGGTAGTTGCTTTATACAACAGACGCAGACAATAAACAGCAGGAATAATAATCAGCACAACATTGTATGCTGCAGCGGTCCACATTTGAAACTGCAGAATATAAATCAATACCACCAGTAATAATGCCAGCAAAATGAACATCCAGATGCTCACAAATATTTTTGAAAAATCAACTCCCCAGACAATGGGCATGGTTTTACAACCATAACGGGCATCGCCATCCATGTCTTCAATATCTTTTACCACTTCCCGAATAAGTGTGATGATAAAAGCAAAGGATGCATACAGGATGGTAAGACGCAGTAATTTTTGTTTACTCCCTTCACGGATTGTGTGCAGCAGATCCGCATCCAACCCGATTGTAAGCAGGTATACTACAAATACAACCCATGCAGTGAGTAGTGAGATTAAGATATTACCACTGAGTAATTTCTTTTTAAACGATGTGCTGTAGAACCATAAAATAAACACACAAATGGTATTGGCAAAACCAATAAGCCAGTTGCCGTTTTGCAGACTGATATAAAAACCAAGCAGCACACCTGCCAGTGAAAAAAACAAATGAAAGAAAATAGCCCACCTGCGGCTGATGCTTTTGTCCACAACCATGCGACCGGGCTTGTTGACCAGATCAATATTCAAATCAAAATAATCATTGATCACATAACCGGCGGCAGCAATAAAAACAGAAGAGCAGCAGAGTATGAAAAAAAGCACTGCATACTGTCTGGGCATATGTAACTCCGATCCGTAAAGCGTTGGTTGTATTACACAAAAGAAAAACAGGAATTGAGTGAGTGCAATAAAGACAAGGTTGGGCCAGCGTATGAGTTTAAAAAAATCGGAAATCCTGTTCATTTGTATTTTTCTGGCATGAAGATAAGAAGCATTCGCAGCAATCTGCATAAATTAAAGAGATGCTGTATCTGTTGATTGAACCGGCCAGTGACGGTTGAGCTTCAGTACCTTTTCAATTACTTCCCGAACACATCCCTTGCCTCCGTTGTATTGCGAAATAAATACAGATGCCGCTCTAATTTCTGACACCGCATCTGCAGGACATGCAGCAAGTCCGGCCATTTTCATCACTTCCAGATCAGGTATATCATCGCCCATGAACAGACAGTTCTCCCATTTGAGATTATTGGCCAGTAAATACTGTGCCAGCACTTCTTCTTTATCTTTTACTTTCATGAACACATTCTTAACACCAAGGTATTCTAAACGTTCTGCACATGGTTTTGACACACTGCCTGAGATCACCACCACATGATATCCTTTTTTTACTGCTAACTGAATGGCATAACCGTCTTTGATATTCATGGTACGTAAAAACTCGTTGCCGCTCATGATCAGCAGTGAGCCATCTGTTAACACACCATCCATATCAAATACAAATGTGTTGATCTGTTTAAATTGTTCAAGCAGGTTCATAATAAATTATTGCGCCGAAGTTCTTACTTTTTACGATACAATTTCCGGATGCTTTCTGAAAGCTCTTTGTACAGATCATGCAGATGCTCATCAATTTCCAGTAAAAGCAAATGTTTTTTGATGGTTTCCTCATCTCCCCTTCTTGCCGGCCCCGTTTGCATATCCACTGCATTTCCCTGTGTTAAACGACAAGCCACTTCAATGATCAGCGGATGCAGCAAAGCAAAATCAAGTGAACGATCCCTGCAATAGTCTTCTGTTAATGCATATAAATGATTGGTGAAATTGCTCACCATTACAGCAGCCAGGTGCATTTGTAATCTGGTTTCATCATTCGCCAATTGTACCTTATCAGATAATGATAATGCAAAGTCGTGCAACAATGCAGCTATGTCATCTGTATTTCCATCAACCAAAAAAGGAACCGGAGGTAAAATGGTCATACTCTTTCTTAAACTTTGCAACGGATAGATCACACCGTAGTTGGCCGAACTGGTTTGCAATACATCCCTGCTTACAGAACCGGCCGTATGCACAATCAGTTTTCGTTCAAGCCGGAGTTTTGCAGCCAATTCAGGAATGGCTTTGTCCGTTACTGCAATAATATAAAGATCTGCTTCTTTGTTTAAATCTGTGATGGAGCTGATGCCCGTTGCATGTACCTGTGTGGCCAGTTCTTCTGCATGTAACTGATCCCGGCTCCAAACCTGCAACACAGTATGCCCTGCAGCATGAATCATTTTTGCAAGCACCGTAGCTGTATTACCCGAACCAAGAAGTACAACGTTCATTTTTACAAAACAGTTAATGAAATGGATGAAGTAATTTGCAGCAAAGTAATACAACTTAAGCAATAATGAAGCTGGCGCAAAAACTTGTAATTGGATACTACAAAACCAAACTGAACATCTTTTCAAAACTGTCAACCCGTAAAGCTGCAGAAAAAGCATTTGAGTTATTCTGCACTCCTTTTGCATTTGAAAAAAAGAAACTCCCTCCTGTTTTTGAAAAAGCAGAGAAACTTCATTTGAAATTTGAAACTTATGATCTGGTGGGTTACCGTTGGAACCATCCCCAAGCAAAGAAGGCAATGATTCTGCATGGCTTCTCCTCTACTGTGAAGAAGTTTGATCATTTTGTAATGCCGTTGATCAAGAAGGGATACGAAGTGATTGCTTTTGATGCACCTGCACATGGCGACAGCAGCGGTAAAACCATCAACGGTTTTCAGTACCGGGATATGATTGATGCAGTGTACAACAGGTTTGGGCCTGTGCATTCGTTTATTGCACATTCATTTGGCGGATTGGCGCTCTCGCTTTTTATGGAAGAGCAGCAATACCAGGATCATAAAAAAATAGTGTTGATTGCACCTGCATCCGAAACCAACAGAGCTGTTGATACGTTTGCCGCTTTTTTAAATATCAATGATGAAGTAAAAGAAGAAATGCACAAGATCATTTTTGAGAAGAGCGGACGCACTAGCGATGAAATTTCCATATTACATGCCGCTAAAAAAATGAAAGCCGATGTATTATGGATACATGATGAAGAGGATGATGTCACTCCCTGGGCCGATGCAGAAAAAGTGAAGGCTATGAATTATCCCAACTTTCAGTTTATGCTTACCAAAGGTTTGGGTCATCGAAGAATTTACAGAGATAATAAAGTGAAGAAAGCAGTGATGGAGTTTTTGTAATGGATTAGTTGGTTAATGGAAAAAGGATAATGTTGGAACAAGCCGCCCTTATTGTGTCGCCATTTAAACCGAGAGACAGTATTTAATCTAAATACTAATATTCAGTATATTGCTTGCTATGAAAGACATAATTACTACCAAACTATTTGAAAAAATTTCTTCTGAATTTGCAATTAAATTCCCTCCTTTCGTTCAAAGAAACGAATATGAAAGGCTATTTAAAGATGTTATTAGTCACATCATAATACGGCTTACCAATCTGAAGAATGAATACTTTAGCAAACTTCACTCAAGCAATTTTGACCAGTTTAAATCAGTAATTAAAATAAGTAAAGAAGACTTTTGCAAAAACCCCTCGTTTTATTTCAAGCATATAACTGCAATTACAGATGAAGACAAATCTGCATTATACGATAAATTAGTTCAATCACGATTTAATGAAACAAAAGTCATCTCAATGATTGAATCTCAATGGGAACAAAAATATTTTGCTCAAAACAAAATACAAATAATTGAAAAATGGATAACCTCTTTGTTTATTTATACAATAAATGAAAAAGAAAATATCATCAATTCATCTCCCAATGTTTCTATCTGTAAATTCATTCTCGACCGGGTACTATGGAAAGCAGAATATCACGATAGAGAAACTGAATATTTTCAGTACTTTTTACAAAACGATGAAATAAGAAGTGATTTAACTGAGTGGGCTTCTAAGAATTATGAAGATTCGCAAGGGAAATTCATGGATCTAACGGATATGTTTAATAAATACATTCAAAGAGAAGTTATACATCCTTTTTCAATGTGGACATTAAACATTGGTGAAAGAAATTTTGGTTATAGTTATAATCGGAAATGCTATAACACATTCAAAGTTTCAAATGGGGGCAAAAATTACACTTTCACACACCATAATGACGGAAAAGAAATTACAGATAATTTCGTAAATCTGTTTGTTCTTTCAAGCAACGAGTTATTAAAACTCTGTGTCGGAAGTTCCGGAATGCTGCAAAGAACCCCATATTTAGTATCAAAGGATATTCAGAGAGTTGATATTACTAATGGTAATATTATTGAGGTCCACATGCATAAACACTTTGATCCTGAGACAATAATCTTCGATACAGAGGATGAAGCATATATTTTTCAGAACAAAGTCACTGAATTGAGAGAACAAAGACGAATTTATAGTAACCGTAAATAGCATATTGATTAAAAAAAGTACTGACATTTTTTGATTTGGAAGTTATGAACCAAGTCCCTCAATCAGTTCTTTTTCTATATTTTTTTTTTACCCAGTTATCCATTCTTTTCTTGCATTTATCAATCGTTTAATCGCCTTGGTTCGTGTCTCACGAACCAATTTTCTTCTTCATTGAAATGTAGAGGAACTTGTTGTACCTGGTAATACGCCTAACCACATATTGCGGTTCGTGAGACACGAACCAAGGCGGCGGATAAACAGTCATCTTTAACTGCTTGTTTTTTTATTCATCAAACCAAACCGCAGCTTATCGTTTCGTTACACGATAATAATAATTGAAACCAATGTACCCTGTTTGCAGCTTAAAACGGGCATTGTCTGAAAGATCATTGGGAATGGCATAAGTCAATTCAACTCTGCTTCTTTTATAAACAACACCTGCTGCCACTTTCGGATTCATATAAACGGAGCGGAGTTTATATGTTTGATTTCGGTCGAAACCGTATGGGTCATTGAAAAAATATTCAGCATTGATGACCGGATTACGGGAAAGTGAAAAATTAAATCCAAACCCAGGTGAAACATAAGGAACCACTTTTTTATTCTGGAAGAATAAAAACCGGGCAACAATTTCAGGTCGTAGAAAAGAATAAACAGAGCTGATGTTGACATCTATACCCCTGTCGGTTGTTTTTTGCTGTTGCTTATATTCTGTCTTTCCATAGCTGAGACCAAACGAAATATCAAAATTATAATCATCGGCGGTTTGCAATTGTGCATTGAGCATAACACCTGTTGCAAACCCGTGATACGGAGAGATGGGAACAGGGTTACTGGAAGTGCTTCTGTTGAGTAGAATAAACCCTTTGGTAAAAAAATAATTGTACCCTGCTGTTACTTCAAATGAAAAGGGTTTTCTGTCATTGAATTTCGGGTAGCCGGTCTGAGACAATAAACGGTTTGTGCAGAGTACAAACAAAAGAAGAGGCAGATATTTTTTCATAGATGCAAATAAGAATGTCAGTCAGGTTTTAAATTATACAGTTACAATAATCGCTCAAAAAAATGAAATCCCCATCATTTGTTTAGATACAAACTCGTTGACTTATTTATTCATTTCATCTCACAGGTATGTGACATACGAACAGGGGCAACTGATCTGCAAAATCCCATCTTTTGAACATATATTTCCTTTGATTTTCAACCACTCATTACTCATCATTCATCCCTTATTCCCCATTCTTTTCTTGCATTTATCAATCATTTTATAATATTGTGCTGCCGATGTCCTCACAAAAACCGGCTTGGTTAAACATTTTATGGCTAAGAATTTACTCATAGTAGAGAGTCCTGCAAAAGCAAAAACCATCGAAAAAATACTTGGAAAAGATTTTGAAGTGAAGAGTTGCTATGGCCATATCCGTGATCTTGAAAAAGATGAAATGGGTATTGATGTGAACAATGAATTTGAACCCCGTTACATTGTTCCTGATGAAAAGGAAAAGGTGGTAAAAGAATTAAAATCACTGGCTAAAAAGAGCGACACTGTTTGGCTGGCAACGGATGAGGACCGTGAAGGTGAAGCTATCAGTTGGCATTTGTGTGAAGTGTTGGGTCTCGATCCTGCAACCACCAAACGTATTGTGTTTCATGAGATCACTAAGCCCGCAATTCTCAAAGCGGTTGATCAACCCCGCACTGTAAATATGAACCTGGTGAATGCACAACAAGCCAGGAGAATCCTTGATCGTATTGTGGGTTTTGAACTGAGCCCCGTACTCTGGCGCAAAATGAGTATGCGTAACAACTTAAGTGCCGGCCGTGTGCAAAGTGTGGCCGTTCGTTTAATTGCTGAAAGAGAACGGGAGATCAATGCCTTTACTGCAGTTTCTTCTTTTAAAGTTGAAGCCTTGTTTACCGCCAAAGATGTGAGCGACAGAAATGTAACATTTAAGGCAGACGGAAAAAAACAGAACAGTGCCGATGATGCAGAAAGATTTCTCAACAGTTGCAAAGGTGCTTCATATAAAGTAAAAGAAGTACAGGTTCGTCCGGGAAAAAAATCACCCGCCCCTCCTTTCACTACTTCAACCTTGCAACAGGAAGCAAGCAGAAAACTGGGTTACTCAGTTGGCCGTACGATGCAGCTTGCACAAAAGTTATATGAAAGTGGTAAGATCACTTATATGCGTACCGATAGTGTGAGTTTAAGCGATACAGCATTGGGCGATTTAACACGTACGATAAAAGGAATGTATGGCGATCGCTATCATCAGTTCCGTAAGTTCAAAAACAAAAATGAAAGTGCACAGGAAGCCCATGAAGCTATCCGTCCCACTTATATGGAAAATACAACGGTTGATGATTTCGATCTCAAGCGTTTGTATGAATTGATCTGGAAACGAACCATGGCCAGCCAGATGGCAGATGCAGAACTGGAACGCACCACCGCAACTATTTCGATCTCTACCAATAACGAAGAATTAAAAGCCGAAGGTGAAGTATTAAAGTTTGATGGCTTTTTAAAAGTGTATCGTGAAGATAAAGATGATGACGATATCACTGAAGACGATGCAGCATCAGGACAGGAAGGCATGTTGCCGCCATTAGTTGCCGGTCAGCAATTGCCATTGAAAGAAATGAACGCAGTAGAACGCTTCAGCCGGCCACCATCAAGATATACAGAAGCTTCGCTGGTAAAAAAATTAGAAGAGTTGGGTATCGGTCGTCCCTCTACCTACGCTCCTACTATCTCCACCATTTTAAAAAGAGGATATGTAGAAAAAAGAGATAAAGAAGGTGTGCGCAGAGATTTTCGCATTCTGCAATTGAAAGATGATCAGGTAACCAAGGGTATGGAGCAGGAAAACACCGGTGCAGAAAAATCAAAACTGTTTCCGAGTGATCTTGGGCTGGTAGTGACTGATTTTTTGAAACAGTATTTTGAAAAGATCATGGACTATGGTTTCACTGCTTATATAGAAGGTGAGTTTGATGAAGTGGCTGAAGGTAAATTGAAGTGGAACAAAATGCTCCATGAGTTTTACGATCCGTTTAAAAAAGATGTAGAGAATACAATTGAAAATGCGGAACGCATCAAAGGCGAACGTGAACTGGGTGTTGATCCGGCAAGTGGTAAAAAAATTGTTGCAAGAATGGGCCGTTACGGACCAATGATCCAGATAGGTGATGTAAACGATGAAGAGAAACCACGTTTTGCAGCTTTGCGGAAAGACCAGAGTATTGAAACCATTACGCTGGAAGATGCAGAAAAATTATTTCAGTTGCCAAGAACATTGGGCAATCATGAAGATCAGGAAGTGAGTGTGAACATCGGACGTTTTGGACCATATGTAAAACTGGGTGATCAGTTTATTTCTATTCCAAAAGGTGAAGATCCTTTAGAAGTTTCATTTGACCGTGCCGTTGAACTCATCAAAGAAAAACAAACGGCCGATGCACCTGTTGCTTTCTTTGAAGAAAAACCTGTGACGAAAGGTAAAGGACGGTTTGGACCTTTCATTAAGTGGGATGGTTTATACATCAACGTTCCCAAACGTTATGATTTTGATAACCTCTCTGCATCAGAGATCAATGAATTGATTGAAGCAAAAGTGGCGAAGGAAGCCAATCGTTTTATTGTCCGCTGGCCCGATGAAAATATTGCAGTAGAAAATGGCCGCTGGGGACCTTTCATCCGCTTTGGTAAAAAGATGCTGAAGATTGATAAGAAAGCAGATGGTGAAAAATATACAACCGATGAAGTAGCCATGATGCCCGTGGAAGAAATCAAAAAAATGATTGTTGCACAATTGCCCGGGGCATTTGATAAGAAAACAAAAGCAGCCGCTAAAAAGTCGGCAACTAAAAAGAAAGCAACTCCGAAGAAGGCAGCAAAGAAGAAATAAAAAAAAACAGCAGAGATTACCTCTGCTGTTTTTTTTTGTAAATTTATACATGGATAAAAAAAACATAGAACAGCTTAAATTAAAAATCCATCAACAGGTTGATCAACTGCAGGATGAAACCATTCTTCAGATGCTGCAGGAAGCTACAGAAGCATATACCTCACCCAATACAAAAGATATACTTGACGAATTGACTCCTGAACAAATTTTAAGATTGCAACAATCCATTCAACAAGCTGATAATGGTGAAACGATTACAAATGAAGAGGTAATGGCAAAAGCAAAGGAATGGCTTTCGAAGTAATCTGGACAACACTTGCTGAAGAGGATTTTCAAAAGGTTATCGGCTATTTACAAACTAAATGGTCTGAAGATATTGCTTCTGCTTTTGTTAATAAAGTTCAACGAAGAATCGAAAGGCTTTCAACGTTTCCTTTTTCAGGTTTAGGATCTAAAAAAGATAAATCAATCAGAAGTATTGTTCTAACAAAACACAATCGACTTTATTACAGGATAAAAAATGAAAAAATTGAAGTGCTCAATATTTTTGACACCCGTCAAAACCCTGAAAAAAATAGTTACGAATAAGAAAAAGGCCGGTTTTACACCGGCCTTTTTCTTTATTTCAAATCAGCTAACGCTTTCTTAATTCGCTTATATGCTTCTTCAATTTTTTCCAAACTGTTGGCGAAGGATAAACGGATACAATCGGGTGTGCCAAATGCACGGCCTGTAACGGTTGACACATGGGCCGTGTTGAGCAAATACATACAAAGATCATCTGCATTTGCAATCACTTCTGTTCCATTTGCTTTACCAAAATAAGTACTCACCTGCGGAAATACATAAAAAGCTCCGTCAGGTTCTGCATAAGTCCAGCCGGGTATTTCTGCAATCAATTCTTTTACACGTTGTTTACGGCGTTCAAACTCATGGGTCATGTCAAGGGTCGGTTTCAGATCGGTGGTTAATGCAACAATGGCTGCACGCTGCGTTACAGCATTGGCACCACTGGTAAACTGTCCCTGTATTTTTTCGCAAGCTTTGGCAACAGTTGTATTAGCAGCAATATAACCAAGGCGGTAACCCGTCATGGCAAACCCTTTACTCAAACCATTTACAATAATCACCTGTTCTTTTATTTCATCAAACTGTGCAATGCTTTCATGCTTGCCAACAAAATTAATATACTCATATATTTCATCAGATATAATACTGATCTGCGGATGTTTTGCAAATACGCCTGCAAGATGTTTTAATTCTTCTTTACCATAAACTGATCCGGATGGATTGCATGGTGATGAAAACAAAAACACTTTTGTTTTGGAAGTAATCGCATTCTCTAATTCAGCAGCAGTGATCTTGTAGTTGTTCTCCATCTTAGTAGTGAGAATCACAGGAACACCACCGGCAATTTTTACCAACTCAGAATAGGTTACCCAGAATGGTGCAGGAATAATGACTTCATCACCTACATCTACCAACGCCAGCATAATATTCGCCAGGCTTTGCTTGGCACCCGTTGATACCACAATGTTCTCCGGTTTATAATCTAGATTGTTATCACGTTTCAGTTTTGTACAAACAGCTTCACGCAAATCAAGATAACCTGCAACAGGTGTATAGTGACTGTAGTTCTCATCAATGGCTTTTTTGGCTGCCTCTTTAATGTGTTGTGGAGTATCAAAATCCGGTTCACCCAAACTCAGATCAATTACATCAACACCCTTTGCTCTTAATTCACGACCGAGCTTGGCCATCTTTAACGTTTCGGGCTCATTAAACCTGTCTAAAAGAGAAGAGAGTTGCATGTGTAGTTTTGTATTTTATTAGTTGGTCTTTGAATTGATTGGTTATTCTTCAATGAATCGTACAATTGCTTTCTTGTTTTTTAACAGGGCGCAAAATAATGCAAGTGAAACTATTGGCTGTTAGTTGTGTTGAATGATGGACAATGACAACGAATCACTGCCTCCTCTTCCACTATAGCCTTTCAACAATAAAGAATAAATGCCTCCTTTTTTAAATTGATACTGGTATTGTTTAAGTATACTGTTGTCGGACTTTTTTTTAAACTTGATGGTAACGGTACTGTCTGCATAAAAATTCTGAAACCCGCTTCCATTGAGTACAAAAGCCTGAGCATAGATGCCAAAGTATGGGTTGTTGATGAGGGGTGAATCCAGAAGGATATTAGAAGGTCTGGTTGTAGCCAGCTCAACAGTGTCGGTATTAGGACTTAAATGCACAAACCTGATTTTAGAACGCTTGCCCAATCCTGTTGTATCGAGATTGTCTGTAAGAAAAAAATATTTCAATCCTGTTGTTGTAAGTGTATCAGCAATAAAAAACGAAAGCGATAAGCCCTGGTTAGCAAATAACCAGTTAACAATTTCATTCCCGGCTTTTTTAATTTTATAATTATTAAAACCGCTGTCAATTGTAATATAACTCACCGGAGGATTGATGCCATTGAGATAAGTAAATGAACCGACGGGCTTTAAGTTTTGCTGCAGTTCAACTGCACCTGCATTGGGTGAAGCGTTGAGCACCAACAGTTGTGCTGTTTTACTCCGCACTACGTCTTTCTTCTTACAAGCTGCAAGCAGGAATGCTAAAACAGGTATGCCATACCTCAATACATTCGATAAATAGGAAAGCTTAGGATAAGGTATGGCATACCTTATAGAAGAAAATTTATTGATCATACTTCACTTTAAACATTGAAAGATCCGGTTGATGTTTACGTTCACGTTGTACTTCGTGTTGATAAATGGTTTGCCCCAGTTGCTCCAGAAAAGGCAAGCCAATCTTTTCATAGTCATATTTATCATCGTTCAAAATACCATCTTCATTGCAGTAGATTGTTGCACTGAGCATGAACTCAATGTTTTTTTCAAAATCAACGATATAAGCTACATCAGTTAAAAAACCATAGGCCCATCCTACCTTATTAAACAAACGAAGTGTTGTTGGAATTTGTTTTTCTTTTTGTGTACCGTACATGAAAAACTTTACATAACTGTCGTACTGTTCTTTTACATCATATGCCGGATAAGTTGTTTCACGGGGCAGTTGACTCATGCATTGATAGAGAAAACGGTAATCATTCTCACCCAAATCAAACCGTTGTTTTGCCGGTACAGACTCAGGAAACAAAACCGATCTGAGCATTTGGTGTAAATCGGTGAGCTGTATTCTGTTTTTCTGGCTGAAGTTCATGGGCGTTTGCATCAGCACATCTCCCTGCATATAACCCCTGCCCACAAAATCGGATCGTTGCTGATAAACATAACTGCTGTTCACATTGGCCTGACTGTAGATCACTTTATTTCCCGAATCCCGAAAACTAACCGGGTTGGTATTACGTTGCTGATCATCGGGCATGCTTACTCCAAGACGGTGAAGAATCTGCACATCGCCGTATCCCTTTTTGTGAAGTTCACGGTTGATGTATTCCTGCCCTAAAAATTCGTAAAGCCGGTTATTGGCATCGTTGTCGCTTACTACAAATAACTTTTTTACATACTGCTCAACTGTTGGCCGTCCGTCTTTGCTGGTTGGATCGTTGTACACCAGTGTCTGGCCGGCATAGCCTTTTTCAGTAATCATGGTGCTGCCTGCTGAAAGACCCAGCCGGTGCATTTTCTCCAGAGCCAGAAATGCAACAGGCATTTTTGCGGTTGAAGCCGGATAGAAATAAAGCCCTTTGTTTACATTAAAATGATAGTCGGTGAAATGTGGCCGGTTCCGCTTGTCTCTGTCAATACGGGTATATACAATCTGCACCCTTAACGAATCTCTGTTTTTCAACACATGATCAAACGCCTGCGGATTTGCAGCCAGGAGGCGTTCCAGTAAATTTTCGTTTGAAACCACCGGTTTGGGAGTTTTACAGGCATGAAACAGAGTAAAAAGAAGCAGGCCAAAACAAAAAAGCTGTACAGTCTTGAACATGGTCAAAAATAAGATATAAACACTAACTGCAGACAGGCTGCTGCCGTTGAAAACAGTCGTTTGGCTGCTGTTCGCTTTCAGAGGGATTCCCCTATCTTTGCCGTCCTTAAAAAAGAACCCAAATTAATATTCTATTATGGCACTGAAAGGTTTGGTTAGGTTTTTTGCGATCATGCTGATTGTGATTTCCGTTTGGCAATTGAGTTATACATGGATTGTAAACAGTTTTGAAAGCAAGCAAAAAGCCAGAGCTGAGAAATTTGTAAAAAATAATTTCGGCAACGCTTCTAAAGAAACCAGAGACTCTGCGTTTAAATCTACTTACCGTCGTTATGTTGACAGTTTGAAAGAAAAAGAGATCATCAACATTCCGGTATTATTCCCCAAGTTAACGTATCAAAAAGCGATTGAGCAGGAACTGAACCTTGGTCTGGATCTGCAAGGTGGTATGAACGTAACACTGGAAGTTGGTTTAGATGGATTGATCCGCTCAATGAGTAATAATCCAAAAGATCCCACACTTAACAAAGCACTGGAATCGGCTATAGAAAAGAAAGCAAACAGCGATGCTGACTTTGTAACCTTGTTTGCACAATCATATAATGAGATTTCAGGCAATGGAAAAATGGCTGCATTGTTTGCCGGTGGCAAAAACAAAAGCATTAAGATTGATGCCGGTAATGCAACTGTCATTGATGCCATTCGTGTAGAAGCAAGAGATGCAATTAAAAGAACCTACGATCGTTTAACAGCGAGAATAGATCAGTTTGGTGTTGCACAACCGAATATCAGTTTCGATCAGAACAAAGGAATCATTACGGTTGAATTAGCAGGTGTGGATGATCCTGAGCGTGTACGTAAATTCTTACAGGCTACTGCCAACCTGGAATTCTGGGAAACTTACAGCAATGCTGATCCTGTGGTAACACAGAGTCTTCAGCAAATGAATGAAAAAGTAAAAGGATACCTGAGTGGTGTTACAGATACTTCAAAAGTTGATTCAAACGGGTTAGCTAAAAAAGATACCAGCAAACCTGTTACTGCAGGAGATCAACCCGTTACTACTTTGCTTCAGCAAACAGTTGACGGTCCTCCGCAGGGTTACAGCACTGCAACCATTGGATTGATTCGTGTTTCTGACACAGCAACTTTCTCCAGATACATCAACCTCGATGTGGTGAAAGCATCCATCCCTTCTACCATGCGTTTTCTTTATGGTGCAAAACCATCGGGCAAAAACAAAAGAGGCGAAAGCTTACTGGAAGTGTATGTGATTAAAACCGTAGCAGGTTCTGATGCACCAAAGTTAACGGGTGAATTTATTACCGATGCACGTCAGAACTTCAACCAGCGGAACAATGAAATCCTGGTTGAAATGGAAATGAATACAAAAGGTGCAGGCATCTGGGAAAAAATGACCGGTGATGCGTACACTAATAAATATGCGATTGCAATTGCGTTAGATAATTATGTATACTCAGCCCCCGGTGTTACTACCGGCGCTATTTCAGGTGGTAATTCACAGATCAGCGGAAACTTTACCATTCAGGAAGCACAGGATCTGGCCAGCATTTTAAGAACAGGTAAACTCCCCGCTCCTGCCAAGATTGTACAGGAACAGGTTGTAGGACCAACACTTGGTGCAGAGGCGATCAAAGGAGGAACTATGTCCTTCCTGATTGCATTCGTTGTGATTTTTGTACTCATGCTTGTGTATTACAATACAGGCGGATGGGTTGCAAACATTGCATTGATCCTGAACTTACTTTTTACAGTTGGTGTGTTAAGTGCTTTCAAAGCAACCTTAACTGCTGCGGGTATTGCCGGTCTGGTGTTAACCATTGGTATGGCGGTTGATACCAACGTAATAATCTTTGAGCGTATTAAAGAAGAACTCACCAAGGGTAAGAGTTATCAACTGGCTATTGAAGAAGGTTACCGCCGTTCACTTGCACCTGTGCTGGATGCACACGTAACCACGTTGTTAACTGCTATCATCCTTTTATATTTTGGATTAGGTCCTGTAAAAGGATTTGCTACCACACAGATCATTGGTATTTTATTGAGTTTGTTCTGCGGTATTCTGGTATCAAGATTAATTACTGATTTCTGGACAAACAAAAAACGTCACTTCGAATATTTTACAGGAATCTCCCGCCGCATCTTTAAACATGCCGCATACAAATTCATTGAATACCGCAAAGTAGCTTATGGTATTTCACTGGTTGTATTACTGGGTGGTATTGCAGCTGTTTTCAATGGTTTTGATTATGGAGTTGAATTCCGTGGCGGTCGCAGCTATACTGTGAAGTTTGATCAGGAAATGAAGAACGAAGAAGTGGCCAATGAACTGAATAAAGTGTTTGGCAAATTCCCGATTATTAAAACAGTTGGTACAGCCAGCCAGTTAAACATCACTACTGATTACATGATTGAGCAACCCGGTTTACAGGTTGATTCCGTAGTGAAGTACAAGTTGTACGAAGGTTTAACCAAATTCCTTCCTGCAGGTACTACTTACGATCAGTTTGATAAAGTGTACAAGAAAGGATCTCAAACTGTACAGCCAACCATTTCAGACGATTTAAAACGTGGTGCATTGTATGCGTTGATCATTGGATTGCTGGCTATTACATTGTACATCTTTATCCGTTTCCGTGACTGGAGATATTCAGTTGGTACAATCGTAGCGTTGCTTCACGACGTATTGGTGACCTTGATTGTGTTCTCGTTCTTAAAGAATATTGTTCCTTTCCCGCTGGAGATTGATCAGCACTTTATTGCGGCCATCTTAACGGTAATCGGTTTCTCCATGAACGATACGGTGATTGTATTTGACCGTGTGCGTGAATACAGCCGTAAAATGTTTGGTCAGGACAAAGGAACCATTCTGAACAAAGCCATCAATGATACTTTGGCACGTACCATCATGACCTCGTTAACAGTGTTCTTAACCTTGCTCATCCTCTTCATCTTTGGTGGTGAGGTGACCAGAGGTTTTGCCTTTGCGATGTTGATTGGTGTGATCACCGGTACATACTCTTCTATCTTTGTGGCTGCTCCTATCCTGATTGATTTTGCAAAAGACAAACCATTGGGTGAGCCTGAAAAAGATAAGACCCTTGCCAAAGCAAGACATACCATCAGCTAATTTTAATTGCTTGTTATAAAAAGTAAACCCTGACAGAAACGTCAGGTTTTTTTTATGAATGAGAGAAGCCGTTAACAATAGCTCTGTTATTTAAATTTAGTTGCTAAACTCACTACAATAATCATAACCCCGGCTTTTAAGCCGGGGTATAGTAATAATGTAATTGGCTTTAGCCATGAATAGTAATCGAGGCTAAAGCCATGCTTTCTCCTTCTGTACCCCCCAACTTAAAAGTTGGGGTTAATAAAAACCTTCTACGAAGTGAAATAATCTGTCTTTAATGCAGAGCCTTTAAATTAAAAAAATCAGTCTGAGTTTTGCACAAAAAATAACCCCGGCTTTTAAGCCCGGGTATAGTAATAAAGTACTTGGCTTTAGCCATGAATAGTAATCAAGGCTAAAGCCAGGCTTTCTCCTTCTGTCCCCCCAACTTAAAAGTTGGGGTTATTAAAAACCTTATACGTAGTGAAATAATCTGTCTTTAATGTAGAGTCTTTAAATTGATAAAAAACAGTCTGAGTTTTGCACTAAAAATAACCCCGGCTTTTAAGCCGGGGTTTAGTAATAATGTGTGTGGCTTTAGCCATAAATAGTAAACAAGACTAAAGCCAGGCTTTTTTCTTCAGTGCCCCTAACTTAAAAGTTGGGGTTATTTAAAAAGCACTTCCATAATGATTTTGAAAGCAACTTGAGATAATGCAATTAGTGGAGAAATAACCATCGTTCTTACATCAATGAAAACAGATTCCAGTATGCAAGCAGCAGAGATAAAACAAATACAACCCAACTGATTTTCTTCAGAAAGTTTGCTTTTATACATTTGTAAAATAAAAAAGCAGCAATAGAAAGTAATGAAATTTTAAAAAAACCGAACAGGACTCTTTTTCGTAAAAAAGTTGGAAGCAATTCATAATATTCCGCTTTTGTCTGTTCAAAGGAAATCGTTTCGTCTCCCGCAACAATAATCCAGAGAGTCATAAAATACGCTGCTATTGAAAGAAGTAACAAACCTGTCAGGAAATATAAAATGCGGTTTGCCTTCATTGTGTGTAAGATAAAAAAACCTGACAGAAATGTCAGGTTTACTATTTTATTGAGTTCTTGTTTATTTATATCCTTTCCACTTACGGTTTGTTTTATCAAACACCCAGTAAATTTCATTACAGTATGAAAAGTTGAAAAAACTTTCAGGCACAAAATCCAAAGGCAACTGAACAATCTGACTCATATAGCCCGTCTTCATGTTATAAAGCTCCACTTGTTTTTTGGAGACATTTAATAACCCGATCTCTGCTCCTTTTATGCCTGTATAAACCAATGACCGGACATTGTAATTTTTTTCAAAATCGGTAGTGGTCGTCATTACCCCATCTTTTGAATGCATGGAACCGATATGAAGCTGAATGGTTTTCTTTTTCTCCGTTCCATTTGTGTTATAGCAGGCGATATTCAATCCATCCAGAAACAGGATTTCTTCATCATCTGTATTTAATACACCGCCACTGTTTTTATCGGGTTGATACAAGCCCTCTTTAAAGATATCAATTTTTTCGGGTAGCCCTTTTTTATTAAGGTCATAATGAAACCATCCGGATTCATCATAACCATTGCCGCTGATTTGTTTAGTTTTTGGATTGTACCACAAACCACGCACATCAATGAGTGTCTCCTGTGTTTCATCCGAAACAACATCACCATCCTTAGTAAAAATAACCAGCGGAAATAATTTATTACCGGCCTGCGCAGCATAATACAATTTTTCTTTAGGGTGATACACCACTGCCGCTCCGTTTGCACCGCCTGCAGGGATTTTCATTTCCATCACTTTTTCAGCTGCAGTAATCTTGAGTTCTTTATTTCCGCCGGATGGATTGTTATTCGTATTCTTTTCATCTCTCGTATCTCCACTGATAATAGCAGATACCGCTGCAGGTTTTTTCTTTTGTGCAAAATTGCTCTTACAAATGCAAAGTGTTAACAGCAGAAAAAACGGAAACAACTTTTTCATATCACAAATTTGAATGCATGTTACAACTAATTAAAGACTGTATCAATACCGTGCAGTGGGTACATGAAAAAACCCCGGTTGTCCGAGGTTCATAAATCTGTTGACTATATAATAGAGTTAAACGGCAAAGCTTGTTCCGCAGCCGCATGTTTTGCTGGCGTTAGGGTTGCTGAAGGTGAAACCTCGGTTGTTGAGTCCGTTGTCCCAATCAATTTGCATACCCATTAAATACATCCCCTGTCCTTTATCCATAATGCATTGTATACCGTCTATTTCAAACAGCTCATCGTTTGGGCCTTGCTCATCAAAGTCGAGTACATAAGTTAAACCTGAACAACCGCCTCCTTTAGCACCAACCCGTAAAAATTTACCCTCCTGCTGCTGTGTGTACAATCGTTTAATTTCTGAAACGGCGCCTGCTGTAAAACTCACCGGTGTAAGATTCATTGTTTCCATGCTGCTCTTATTTATCTGCAAATTTACATACAAATCGGCTTTTAAAACAGCTTCGTTTGCGGTTCAGGTATTCAGAGGCAAACACTTACATTTGCTGCAACTAAAAATCAGTATGGATCCCATCTACATTTATATTTTTTCAGGAGGAGCTGTTGCTTTTATTGCTCTGGCAATTTATCTGCGTATAAAAGGAAAAAAGGAGTTACTGCAGGAGCGGGCAGAACAACAACTACAGGAACAACAGGTTAAGCAAACTGCTGCAAGAACAACTAAATCAGCCAACCCTGAAATGCTCCGCTTGCAGTTACAGGCTTATGAGCGTTTGAGTATTTTATGTGAACGTATGAGCCTTACCAACTTACTCAGCAAATTCAGCATCAATGAACTGTCGGCTTCGCAATTACAAGCGGCCATGATTCAAAGCATCAAAACTGAGTTTGAATACAATGTCAGTCAGCAGTTGTATGTTTCTGATGCAGCATGGGATGGCATCAAAAATTTAAAAGACCAGCAGATCTTTATCATCAATCAACTTTCTGCCATGTTACCTCCTGCTGCAAACGGTATGGATTTGAGCAAAAAAATTGTTGAATTGATGTCACAGGAAGAACATGTGTCACTGCAGCCCATTGTTGCCACACTCATCAACAATGAAGCGAAACAACTGATGCGTTAATTTTACCAACTGAACGATGCTTGTATATGGAAGAAACGAAACGCCATACCGATTCCGGAATTGAAGTAAAAAAAACCTACACTGCTGCTGATGTGTCTTCTGAGCATGCTTTGGAGCAGCCGGCTGTATTTCCTTTTACACGTGGTGTTCAGCCAGATATGTACAGAGGTAAACTCTGGACCATGCGGCAATATGCCGGGTTTTCAACTGCTGAAGAAAGTAATAAGCGATACCATTATTTATTAAGTCAGGGAGTAATGGGCTTGAGTGTAGCGTTTGATTTACCCACACAAATTGGTTATGACAGTGATCATATGCTCAGTGAAGGTGAAGTAGGCAAAGTAGGAGTTGCTATTGACAGTATTGAAGATATACAAACACTGTTCAATGGCATTCAGCTGCAGGATGTTTCCACTTCAATGACCATCAATGCAACGGGTTTTATCCTCCTCTCCTTTTATGTGGCTTTAGCCAAACAGCAGGGGGCGGATTTAAAAAAAATAACCGGCACCATTCAGAACGATATTTTGAAAGAGTACGCTGCAAGAGGTACTTATATCTTAGCACCCACACAAAGCATGCGCATCATCACCGATATTTTTGAATGGTGCAGTCATGATTTACCAAAGTGGAATACCATTTCCATCAGTGGTTATCATATTCGTGAAGCAGGCAGTACGGCCGTTCAGGAAATTGCGTTTACCCTTGCCAATGGAAAAGCTTATGTAAAAGCAGCCTTGGAAAAAGGGTTAGATATAGATGTGTTTGGGAAACGCCTCTCCTTCTTTTTTAATGCACATAATAATTTATTTGAAGAAGCAGCAAAATTCCGTGCAGCCAGAAGAATGTGGGCAAAGATGATGAAAGAGTTAGGCGCTAAAGATGAAAAGGCCATGATGCTCCGCTTTCATACGCAAACCGGCGGAAGTACCTTAACGGCTCAGCAACCTCTCAATAACATATCCAGAGTTACACTTCAAACACTGGCTGCTGTGATGGGTGGAACACAATCGCTCCATACCAATGGGTATGACGAAGCATTGAGTTTGCCAACAGAAGAAGCTGCAAGGATAGCACTCCGCACCCAGCAAATCGTAGCGTTTGAAAGCGGTGTTCCTGATACGGTTGATCCGCTTGCCGGGAGTTATTTTGTGGAATCGCTTACCGACGAAATTGAGCAAAAAGCATGGGAACTGATTGCCAAAATAGACCTGATGGGCGGAAGTGTGAGCGCTATAGAACAGGGTTTTATACAAGATGAAATTGCACGCAGTGCATATGAATATCAACGGAATATTGAAAATGGCTCAAAAATAATTGTGGGTGTAAATAAGTTTCAGTCTGCTGATGAAACATCTCCTCCAGGGTTTAGAATTGACGACAGCATACGTGCGGTACAAACCGAAAAACTCAACCGTTTAAAAAACAACCGTGACCCGGGCAAGGTTGATCAATGTCTGCAAATGATTAATGACAAAGCCTCCTCTGGTGAGAACCTGATGCCTGCTGTTATTGAAGCTGTGGAACAAAAATGCACTTTAGGTGAAATTGCGGATGAGTTAAGAGCCGTGTTCGGAGAGTACAAATAATTTTAAAAGTGTATAACTTGTTACAAGTATCAGGCTAAATCGTTACACCAAAACATACAACGTTCGTTTTCTTTTTTATCTTTCGCTCACATCAACAACCAAACTATACCAACATTTCTTTATGAGACATTTTTTTGTGTATGCACTATCTGCATTGCTCTTTTTTTCCTGTAACACAGATTCACGTAATGAAAATGAAGAAAAAGATGCCTACGACAACCCTATGGCCAGACAATTACTGGAAGAGGAAAAAATGAAAGACCCCGCTCTTGGTTTTGTACCCTACGAACGCCTTTACAATGCCATTACCTATACCGAAGCC
>JALHRP010000033.1 GCA_022841365.1 Chitinophagaceae bacterium
CATCCAGCGAAGTTCGTTTGTGGATATTAGGCGCCACCTCACATATGGGGAATAATAACCGCTGGGCAAGAGAAGGAGGAGTCATCAATGAACTGTTACTGGAAAATGCATACCGGAATCCTGAAGGGAATGCGTTGATTTTTGATACCATTCTGCTTGAAAAAGTTGTACTGGAAAAAAACATCACCCTGTTATTGAATACAGCCGTACATGAAATTGAAAAGAAAGATGCAGATACAATAAAATCAGTACAGGCATTTTGTTCGCAGAATTCCACAGCTTATCATCTGGAAGCTCCTTTGTTTTGTGATGCTTCAGGTGATGGTATTGTTGGTTTTCTTGCAGGTGCTGCCTTTCGAATGGGAGCTGAATCAAAAGATGAGTTTGGAGAAAAATTTGCCCCTTCAAAAGAATATGGTGAACTGCTGGGCCATTCTATTTACTTCTATTCAAAAGATACCGGTAAAAAAGTAAACTACGTTGCCCCTTCTTTTGCTATTGATGTTACAAAAGAAATTCCCCGCTATAAAAGTTTTAATACAAAAGAGATTGGCTGCCGTTTATGGTGGATTGAATATGGAGGTCGTTTAGATACAGTGCATGAAACAGAAAACATCAAATGGCAATTATGGAAAGTGGTTTATGGTGTCTGGAATTACATCAAGAACTCAGGCAATTTTCCCGAAGCTGAAAATCTTACACTGGAATGGGTGGGTCATGTGCCGGGTAAAAGAGAAAGCAGAAGGTTTGAAGGCGATTATATGTTGAAGCAGCAGGATATTATTGAACAAACAGCATTTGATGATGCAGTGGCATTTGGCGGATGGAGTGTAGATCTGCATCCTGCTGATGGTGTGTTTAGTGAACTAAAAGGATGCAATCAATGGCATTCAAAAGGTGTGTATGGTATTCCTTACCGTTGCTATTACAGCCGCAACATCAGCAACCTGTTTTTAGCCGGCCGCATTATGAGTGCAACACATGTGGCATTTGGTTCTACAAGGGTAATGGCAACCTGTGCACATGGCGGGCAGGCAATTGCCATTGCAGCCGCTCTTTGTAAAAAATACAATG
Organism: Chitinophagaceae bacterium; assembly: GCA_022841365.1. Classification (GTDB taxonomy): domain Bacteria; phylum Bacteroidota; class Bacteroidia; order Chitinophagales; family Chitinophagaceae; genus Lacibacter. Next base: position 1,075 of record JALHRP010000033.1, read on the forward strand.
AACTTCCTAAAACAGTTGGTGAAAAGTATATTGCTGAATTGCAAACGGAGTTGATGAAAACAGGTCAGCACATTCCCGGTTTTCGTTTAAAGGATGCAAATGATCTTGTTCAGAAAGCGCTGCGTATAGAAGCAAGTTCAACATTAGCGCTTGCTGAAATTCCACAGTCAGGTGATTGGCAGCAACTCAATTATTCAACGGCACAAATGCTTCCGGTGGGTAAACAAAAAATGTCTGCAATTACATTTTGGGCAAAGTCGAACAAACAAACTTCGCTTAATGTTCAATTGAGGGTAAGCAGTAAATCATTCAATCATACACCCGATGTAATCATTGCGGAAAAAGAATTGCAGATAAAGGAAGGGGTAAATGAATACAGCTTTGAATTTGAATATGTATTTAGTGAAGCTCAATATGCATTTGTATGCTTCATGAGTAACAGCGATGTGGAACTGGCAATTAGTGATAAAAGAATAACAGGAATTCTTTCGGTTTACAATGCCATCAATCCTGCTGTTTCAAATTTTGGCAAGCAGGAACCACCTGAAAATATTGGTGTAGAAGCATTTGAATTCTGGTGTCCGCAACGCAGACCTGCCGGAAAAAATATTGCCATGAAAATTCAACCAGCATTGCAAGCATTTTCTCCTGAACATTTAAAAAACGGGTTACAACGTCCTGTACAAAGTACCAATGCATGGGCAGCTGATTATGATAACAGGAATGCTGAAATAAAAATCATCTGGAATGAGCAGCAAACAATCAATAAAGTAGAATTATTTTTTGATGCAGATGATGATCACCCGTTGGAATCTGTACTGTTGCAAAACCCCGAAACGAAAATGCCTTTTTGTGCCGATGAGGTAAAACTGTTTAATTGCAATAACGAACTGGTGGGTGAAATTTCAGGCAATTATCTGGCACACCGAACCATCGTATTCGAGAAGCCTGTTGAAGTAACTGAATTAAAAATAAAAATCGCCAACACAGACAGTACTGCTCCTGTGTCTTTGTTTGAGGTAAGATGTTATTAATGATTGCTATGAAATTAAATAGACTGATACTATTGCTTGTTTTAATTGTTGTATCGCATTTTGCAGAGTCGCAGGAAATATCACTCAATGGTCAATGGAATTTTGCATTAGACCCATTAGCAAGAGGCGAAGCAATGGGATGGGACCAGCCCTGGAAGATTAATGAAAAAGACAGCACGAATGGTTATGCTGCCGATCGCTTTGATAAAGTAAATGTTCCGCATTGCTGGAGTACAGATATCCGTTACAATTTTGTTGGTAAGGCTTGGTACAGAAAAGCATTTAAACTTCCTGAAGATGCAAAAGACAAATTAATCCGGATCAGGTTTGAAGCGGTTTTTTACAAATGCCGCATTTTCATTAATGGTGAATTGGCTGCTTATCATGTAGGTGGCTACACGCCTTTCACGGTAAACATTACCAAACATATTAAATACAGTGAAGTAAATTTTATTGCCGTTGAAGTTGATAACTCATGGACGGAGTTAACAGTGCCCGGTGCAAGAATGGGCGATCATCCGTCTGCACAGTTTTTTCCTTGGTACGAGTATGGTGGCATTACAAGAGATGTAAGTTTATTGATTACAGATAAAGTGTACATCAAAAATCAAAAAATAGAATCTGTCCCCGATTTAAAAACAGGCACAGCACAGGTTAAAATTATTACCTGGATTGAAAACAGATCTCTTGCCGATGCAACAGTGATGGTGAAACCATTTGTTACAAACCGAACCTCAGGTTCACAGATTCAGCGGGGGAGCATTCCTGTCAATTCAATCAACATAAAAGCATTTACTACAGAAAAAATTATTCAGCAGTTTAACATGCAGGCCGGTGAAGTGATGTTGTGGGATTTTGATAATCCCAATCTGTATGATGTTGTTACCACTCTTGAGTCTGCAGGTAAAGCGATCAATCAATTTGAAACCTATTTCGGCATACGGGAATTTAAAGCAGCAGGTACTCAGTTATTATTAAATGGAAATCCAATTCGTGTAGCGGGGAGTAACCGTCATTCAGATCATCCGTTGTACGGATCAACTGAGCCGGCAGAACTTGCAAAGATGGATATGGAATTGCAGCGCAGCGGTCATATGATTTTTGCAAGAATGAACCACACACCTGTAAGTAAGCATTTTTATAAATGGGCTGATGAGCACGGTTACTTAATGGTAGCAGAAACACCTAACTGGCAAATCAGTCCTGTGTTAATGGCCACACAAAAAGTAAAAGACGATTTTGTTGCACAAATGAAAGAAATGGTTGAAGCCTTTTGGAACAGTCCATCTGTAGTGGCATATAGTGCAGGCAATGAATATGCAAGCTGGACTCCGGAAGGTGATGAATGGACAAAAGAAATGTTTGAACAATACAGGTTATTGGATACAACCCGGCTGTTAACTTTTGTTGCTATTGGCACTGCTGTAAATCCCGTTAATTTAAAATTGCCTCATGATGCGTTCAGGTATTGCGACTTTTTAAATTTCAATAATTATTCAGCAGTAGAAGGGCTTGAAAAAAATATGAAAGCACTTCATGCAAAATATCCGGATAAGCCCATTTTTATCAGTGAAACCGGTATGCGGTCGGATGAAGTAAAGAATGAACAGGTAAGGGTAGACCACTTGAAAGGATTGATTGATGTAATAAACCGTCATCCCTATGTAGTTGGGTTTTCTTACTGGAGCTTCAATGATTATCTCAGCCGCTTTGCAGGTACCAATAAAGATGGTTACAGACCATGGGGCATTGTAGATGCAAACCGTAAACCCAGAGAATTGTATACAGCTTTTCAAAAAGAATTGTCACCCGTTACGGTAGTTGTTCAGAAAAATAAAATTGTCATCACGGCAAAAACCGGTTTTCCTTCTTACACCATTACCAACCATATTTTAAAAATCATGGATGGCAGTAAAATGAAAACCAGTTATCCGGTTCCTGCAATCAATCCCGGAAGCAGTGTAGAAATAATCATCAAGAATACAATTGGGAGTAAACGAATAGTCATAGAAAATAGAGGCGGTATTGTCATTTTTGACGGTTTGTTGTAAAACGATGACATGAAAGTGTAAAGAAGAGTCCGGAAGTAAATAATTAATATGGTGAAACAAATTAAAGGAATGCGCTGGTGGATTGTAGGGTTGCTGTTTACAGCAGCTGTACTGAATTATATTGACAGGCAAACCCTTTCTGCACTGGCACCAACTATTCAGAAAGACTTAGGAATGACCGATAGTGATTATGCAAACATTGTAAATATATTTTTGATTGCCTATACCATTGCTTACATTATTTCAGGACGAATTGTAGATAAGATCGGAACAAGAACAGGCACAATGATTTTTGTAATATGGTGGTCTGTTTCAAACATGCTTACTGCAGCAGCAAGAGGAATGACATCACTCGGGGCCTATCGTTTTATGCTGGGTCTGGGCGAAGCTGGTATTTGGCCGGCTGCTTCAAAAGCAGTTTCAGAATGGTTCCCTGCAAAACAACGGGCATTTGCAATTGGACTGTACACCATGGGGGCAACCATTGGTGCTACAGTTGCACCATACGTTGTAATACCATTGGCAACGTATAGTTATGCTGATCAGTTACCTGCTGTTGCAAACTGGTTAGGCCAGGGTACAGGCTGGCGTTTGGCTTTTATCATTACCGGGTTTGTTGGGTTGCTGTGGATTGTTCCATGGCTGTTGATTTACAGAACACCACGAAAGAGTAAACTCATTACAAAGCAGGAGCTGGATTATATTGAACAGGATGATGAAGCAAATAAAACTGATGCGGCAAAAACCGATGAAACATGGTCGTGGAAAAAAGTATTAACGTATCGTGGCACATGGCTTTTATTACTTGCCCGTTTGCTGACTGATCCCGTGTGGTATTTTTTTCAGTTCTGGTTTCCAAAATACTTATCATCAGAACGTAACTTATCGCAGGATGCTTTAAAAATTACATGGGTTATTTATGCAGCAGCAGGAGTTGGTAGTTTGTTTGGCGGCTGGCTGTCCGGCAGGTTTATTAAAAACGGGAAGCAAGCTGTTTCAAGCAGAATGAAAGTAATGCTGTTGTGCGCCTGCATTATGCCGGCAGCTCCATTCATCAGCAGTGTTACAGGTATCAATTTGTCAATTGTTATTTCTGCAGCGGTGGTGCTGGCATCACTGGCATGGCTGATTAATCTCAGTTCTATTATTGTTGACATTGTTCCCGGCCATTCATTAGGAACTGTATTTAGCATTGTGGCAGCAGGAAGTACAATTGGTGGTATTATTATGAATATGATTGTAGCAGCAATGGTTTCAGGGCCATCTTCAAAAGCTTCCGGTTTTTTAGATCAGGGTTTGCAGGCCATACTATCACCCGTTTTAAATATAGTGAAGGGTCAGGGTTATGCCAGTTGGTTTTTAATCATTGCATTTCTGCATCCTGTAGGTTGGCTGCTGTTAAAATGGGGAGGCATTACAAAACTGCAGCCATCAGTGAAAAAATAAACAGGTAAAGAAAGAATCGCAGTTTGAAAAAATACGCATATGAAAAATGAAATTTTTATAGTTGAACATCGCCGGTTTGTTTTTCCGGATCAGATGCTGCAGTTACATACTCAGATAATAACTGCAACAGCATGTATGAAAGCCATTGCCGTTCGATCTTTATTATTATTGATTGCTGTATTTATTTTTATGCATGCTGATGCTCAGAAAAATAAAAGCAATCAGCCAAACATCATTTTAATTTATACCGATGATCTGGGTTATGGCGATGTAAGTTGTTATGGTACTTCAGCCATTGCTACGCCTCATATTGACCGGTTGGCAAAGAACGGTGTGCGGTTTACCAATGCACATGCAACATCTGCTACATGCACACCATCCCGTTTTTCTTTACTTACCGGCAAGTACGCATGGCGTAAACAGGGAACAGGTATTGCTCCCGGCGACGCATCTTTACTCATTCCAACTGCTACAACCACTTTGCCGGGTATGTTGCAAAAAGCAGGTTATAAAACAGCAGTTATTGGTAAATGGCATTTAGGATTAGGTGGCGAAAAAGGACCCGACTGGAACGGAGCTATCAAACCGGGGCCGTTGGAAATCGGATTTGATTATTCGTTTTTAATTCCTGCAACCGGCGACAGGGTTCCCTGTGTATTTGTAGAAAATCATCATGTAGTGGGTCTTGATAAAAATGATCCGATAACAGTTGATTATAAAAAACCGATTGATACTGCTGCAGCTACAGGTAAAAAAAATCCGGAGCTTTTAAAAATGCTTCCATCGCACGGGCATGATATGACGATCGTAAATGGCATCAGCCGCATTGGTTACATGACAGGTGGTAACAGTGCACTCTGGAAAGATGAAGACTTTGCATCTGTGCTTGTACAAAAGGCAACCGCTTTTATTAATCAGCAAAAGGCAAACCCCTTCTTTTTATATTTCTCTACGCATGATATACATGTACCCCGGATTGCCAATGAACGTTTTGTGGGAAAAAGCGGTATGGGGCCAAGAGGCGATGTGCTGCTGCAGTTAGACTGGACAGTTGGTGAAATTGTTTCCATACTCAAAAAAAATAACCTGCTTGAAAATACACTGATCATTTTTACAAGTGATAACGGACAGGTGATTGATGATGGTTACAAAGATGAAGCGGTTGAAAAATTAGGCAAACATCAACCAAATGGTATTTATCGAGGTGGCAAGTACAGTGCTTTTGAAGCAGGTACCAGAGTGCCGTTTATTGTTAGCTGGAAAGGAAAAATAAAGTCGGGTGCAATTAACAATGCATTATTCAGTCAGGTTGATTTGTATGCAAGTCTTGCAAACTTAACGGGTGTTAAAGTAGAGGAGGAGCAGGCGCCGGACAGTAAAAACAATTTGCCTGTATTACTGAGTCAATCCAATAAGCCCCGTGAGTTTTTGGTAGAGCAATCACTTAACTCTACGTTGTCGTTACTTGTTGGTAACTGGAAATACATCGAACCTTCAAAAGGTCCAAAGATGAATAAAGATACCAATACAGAATTAGGCAATTCGCCTGAACCACAATTATACAATTTGGCCGATGATCCGGGTGAAACAAAAAATCTTGCAACAACATATCCTGAAAAAGTATCAGAAATGAGACAGCGTCTGGAAAAAATCAAACAAAAATAAGTGCGTAAAAAAAGCATTCCGTTTTATGAATACTTCCGTTTGTACTCTTGAATGTTTATCATAGGGCCATGAAATCTGAACCGGTACTAACTATAAATATGATGCGTTTCAACATAACAGTTCGCTTTTTGGTTTTACTTTTTGTATGCTTAAATGCATGCATCAGTTCCTCAGCGCAAATAATTACACCGGCTAACAAACCCAATGAAGCACAAAGAGAATTGGTTGAAAGGGGTTATGGCATGTTTATTCACTTTGGTGTTAACACATTTACAGATGTAGAATGGTCGGATGGTACTATACCTCCAGGTGTATATAATCCAACCAATCTCAATCCGGATCAATGGGTATTAACAGCCAGGGAAGCAGGTTTCCGTTATGTATTGCTGATTACGAAGCACCACGATGGATTTTGTTTATGGGATAGTAAGTATACTGATTACGACGTTGCCTCTGCTCAGGTTAAAACGGATGTTGTGAAAGCTGTTGCAGAAGCTTGTAAAAAATACGGGCTTCAGTTTGCTGTTTATTATTCACTTTGGGACAGGCATGAACCTTCGTTTAATGATAAAGATCCGCAGAAATATATTGATTACATGCTCAATCAATTAAATGAATTGTTTACAGGCTATGGCTCCATTTGTGAGTTGTGGCTTGATGGCGGATGGAAACGAAAACCCTCCGATTGGGGTATTGATCAGATTTATCAATTAGTGAAACAATACAATCCAAAGTGTGCAGTAAGTGTGAACCATACCATTGTAAGTGAAGCTGGCAAAAGAAAAGCTGTATTGCCTTCTTTAATGACAGAAGATAATCAGTATTTTTTTCAGTACTTCCCAAGTGATTTCAGGTTATGGGATCCGAAAATCATATCCAAGTTTGATAAGAAGCAATATTTGCATGAAGGCAAATCGTATTATCTGCCCTTTGAACATACACTTTGTTTAAGTAGCCGCTGGAACTGGTTTCAAAAATCAGCACAACTGGCAGTAAGAGAGCTGGACGAACTGCAGGAATTATTCTATTGGTGTACAGACAATGACAATTCATTGGTAATAAATGTGCCTCCCGATAGAACAGGTATGATTCGGGAATATGAGGCACTCGCAGTAATTGAATTAGGGAAACGGTTAGGCCTGAGTGAGAATAAACCCTTGCCCAAAAACGGAACATTTATTTCACTGTTAAAGCCTGCAGAAGCAAACAGCGTATTTTCTGAAAAGGATAAAATTTACAGCGCATCATATGTAAATGACGGAAGTCTCGACAGCAGGTGGATGGCTGCAGATACTTTGGCAGAGCTAATCATAGAACTGAATCCCAATGATGCTTTCAATAAGATCAGCATTTTTGAATACCAGGATACAAAAAATTTGCCCGATGGTTTTTCGCAGGTGCGAAACGGAAGAATAAAAGAATACACGATTGATGTTTTTACAAAGGGGGTATGGCAAACAATTTATCTGGGAACTGAACCAATGGGCGATTGTAAAGTAATTCGATTGCCCAAAAATTACACGGCAAGTAAGATGCGTTTTAAAGTTCTAAAAGCAACAGCAATGCCTTCTTTGTATGAGTTGTCGGTTATATGTATGAGGTAAAGTATGAATAAGAATATAGTCAACTGATGTATTGTTAAACATGCAGTAAACAAGTAAAAAAAATGAAGCGTCTCTTTTGGTTCAAACGTAAATCAACAGTTAATTAAAACGAACAGTAATGTACAGACAAGTTATTATATGGCTCACTTTCCTCTTTTGCTCTTTAAGTGCAAGTGCACAAGATAAACATCAGCAACCCAACATCATTGTTATTCTTGCTGATGATTTAGGCTGGACAGATCTTTCCTGTTACGGCAGTACATTTTATGAAACGCCTAACCTTGATGCGCTGGCTGCAAAAGGTGTAAAGTTTACCGGCAGTTATTCAACAAGCCCTGTTTGCAGTCCCACACGTGCAAGTATTATGACAGGAAAAAATCCAATCAATACAAAAGTTACAGACTGGATAAAAGGAAGACAGGAAAACGGAACTGCAAAACCATTTGAAAAATTTATTACACCGGCTACTGCTTTTGAATTATCACTGAATGAAAACACAGTTGCAGAGTTTGCATTGAGTAAAGGCTATCAAACCTTTTTTGCCGGCAAATGGCATCTGGGTGAAGAAGAAAAATACTGGCCTTTGAGTCAGGGATTTCAAACGAATAAAGGAGGATGGAGCAAGGGTGGGCCTACCGGAAAAAAAACCGACAGTACCGGCGGCTATTTCACTCCTTACAGTAATCCAACACTGGCTGATGGTCCACAAGGTGAATATCTTACAGATCGCCTTGCCAACGAGTGCATCAGTTTTATTCAAAAGGAAAAGCAATCGACATTTTTTCTGATGTACTCATTATATGCTGTTCATAATCCATTGCAGGCACCGCAGGCATTAATCAATAAGTATAAAGAAAAACAACAACGGCTTGGTTATAATGACAAAGACCGTTTCATAAAAGATGAAGCCTGGATGAAACATCAACCTGACTGGAAAAACAGGTTGGTGCAGGACCATGCTGTATATGCTGCAATGATTGAAAATATGGATTGGAATATTGGCCGCATCATACAATCGTTGAAAGAAAAAGGATTGCTTGAAAATACGCTGATCATTTTTACATCAGATAACGGCGGATTGAGTACAGCAGAAGGAAGCCCTACAACCAATGCTCCCTTAAAAGCAGGCAAGGGATGGTTATATGAAGGTGGAATAAGAGTGCCGATGCTGATGTACTGGAAAGACAAGCTGCAGCCCGGACTTGTAACTGATATACCTGTTACCTCATCGGATGTTTTTTCTACAGTTGTAACTGCCATCAACAAAAAATACAAAAAAGAAGCAGTAGTTGAAGGAGAAGATATTGTACAACTGTTATCAAATCAACCGAAGTCTGCGGGCAGAACATTGTATTGGTATTATCCGCATTACAGTAATCAGGGAGGCAAACCTTCTGCAGCTATCCGTAAAGGAAACTTTAAACTCATTTATTATTACGAAGATGACAGTGTGGAGTTGTTTGATCTTTCAGTTGATATTGGAGAAAAGAAAAATCTGTCAACTGTAAATAGTCTGCAGGCAAAGCAATTAAAGAAACAACTCTTCTTGTGGCTCTCAGCTAATAAAGCAGGCAGCTTCAGGCTTAATACAAATTACACGCTGCATAAAATAATTAAACAATGAACAACAGATACATAGTTAAAAACTCATTCCTTTTAATCGTTGTATTATTCCTGCATTATTCTCTTGCGGCACAGAGTGCTTTGAGAAAACGACTTTCATTTAATGAAGGATGGCTGTTTAACAAAACAGCAGATGCTGCCGCTGCACAGACTTTTTACAACGATGCAGGCTGGCGAAAATTATCGTTGCCCCACGACTGGGCTATTGAGGGACCATTTAAACCCGAATATAATTTACGTACAGGCGGACTTCCTGTTTTTGATAAAGCATGGTACCGTAAACATTTTACTGTTGATGCATCTGCAAGGGGAAAAATTATTACGCTGGAGTTTGATGGCATCATGTACAATTCATCTGTTTACATTAACGGACAGAAAGTATATGAAAGACCTTACGGTTACAGCAGTTTTGAAATTGATATAACAAACTATGTCAAATTAGAAGGTGAGAATATTATTGCAGTAAAAGTAAATCCGGAAATGTTGTCTGCAAGATGGTATACCGGTGCAGGTATTTACCGAAATGTATGGATGGAAATAAAAAACCCGGTACATGTAAAACATTGGGGCAATCATATCACAACCCCATCTGTTGAAAAAAGTAAAGCAGGTGTAAAGGTTGAAACCAAGATTGCTGCCAGGAAAAAAACTGTTACCGGTAAGTATCATATTACAACAAGTATTGTTGATGCCGGAGGTACAGAGGTGTCATCTGCAATGTCTGATTTCAGTTTTACAGCAGGTGAAGCAACGGTTATGCAGCAGCTGGAAGTAAAGAATCCAAAACTGTGGGATATTGAAACGCCGCATCTGTACAAAACCGTTTCAACTGTTTACCGGAATAATATTGCAGTTGATACCTATGTTCAGCATTTCGGCATACGTACCATCAGCTATACAAGAGAAGGATTTTTTCTCAACGGCAGAAAAGTAAAACTGAAAGGTGTGTGTTTACATAATGATCTGGGTGCATTGGGATCTGCAGTGAATTACAGGGCAACAGAGCGTCAGCTGCAAATCATGAAATCAATGGGTGTAAATGCTATCCGTACATCACACAATCCGGCATCGCCTGAGCAACTTGATCTCTGTGATAAAATGGGGCTCCTTGTACAGGAAGAAGCATTTGATTGCTGGGAAATGCCCAAAGTAGAAAATGATTACAGTAAGTACTGGGCGAAATGGCATGAACAGGATTTGCGTGATATGATTCGCCGTGACAGAAACAGACCTTCCATTATTATGTGGAGTATTGGTAACGAAGTGAGAGAACAAAATAAACAGGACGGTTATCTTCTTGCAAGATCTCTTGTACAAATTTGCAAACAGGAAGATCCCAACAGACCAACAACTGCAGGGTTCAATAATTTTGCTGCTGCAATTAAAAACGGATTGGCAGCAGAAGTTGATTTAGTTGGTGCCAACTACAAACCTGCAGACTATGCGCCAACAATGGAGAAGTATACAGACTGGATTGTTTATGGAGCAGAAACCGCATCCTGTGTATCATCAAGAGGCATTTATCATTTGCCGTTAGAAAAATATGATAAACATCCCTCACTCCAGGTAAGCAGTTATGATAATCAAAGTCCCAACTGGGCTTATCCTCCCGATGTTGAATTTTATTTTCAGGATTCACTGCCCAATGTAATTGGTGAGTTTGTATGGACTGGTTTTGATTATTTAGGCGAGCCAACTCCCTATGGCGGAAAAGATAATCTCACGCATGGAAATTGGGATGTGGATTGGCCTGCAAGAAGCTCTTATTTTGGTGCAGTTGATTTAGCCGGTTTTCCGAAAGATCGTTTTTATTTATACCAAAGCAGGTGGACAACAGAACCAATGGTGCACATACTACCACATTGGAATTGGGAAGAAAGCGGTGTAAAAGAAATACCTGTTTACTGTTATACCAATTGTGATGAAGCGGAGTTGTTTGTAAATGGCAAATCGTACGGAAGAAAAAAAATGGGTGTTGATAAAACAATCATCCCCGTTGCATTTAATGCATGGAAAGGCAGAAGCAAAAATTTCGAATCGCCTTATCGTTTAAACTGGAATGTACCATATGAGAAAGGTGAACTGAAAGTTGTAGCCTACAAAGCCGGAAAAGAAGCGGCAGTTAAAATAATAAATACGGCGAAGAGCCCCCACCGGATCAAATTAATACCTGATCGAAGTTCCATCAGTGCCGATGGGGAAGACTTGTCTTTTGTAACAGTAAAAATTGAAGATGAAAATGGAAACTTCTGCCCTCTTGCCGATAATAAAATTGACTTTAAACTGTCGGGTCCGGCAAGCATTGCCGCAGTTGACAATGGCAATGCGGCATCTATTGAACCCTTTCAGGCCAATTACAGGAAAACTTTTAACGGACTCTGTTTGTTAGTAATCAAGAGTAAGAAGGGAGAAGCGGGTGAAGTAAAAATTGAAGCTTCATCTCCCGGCTTAAAAACTACTGTTATTACTGTAATTACAGAATAAGCCGCTATCACATTTTCCGGATTGCTCTTACTCAACATCAGACCAGAAAGATCAACTTCTTATATGGTTGTTGTTTGATGCTGACATACTCAACAACTTTGTTTAATACTCTTCTGTGCTAAAATAAACAGAGTTTGTGTAATGATTATTTATGAAAGACTACTCAAAATAAATTGACTGTTTTTTTTGCTGTTGACCTGATTGCACCGCTTATTTGAAATACCTGCACACCCTGAGTGTAATATTTAGTTGCTTACTTAGTAATTGTAATTATTTATCAAACCAAAACGAAAGCGATGCTTGTGCTTAAACGAAAATTCCAACGCCATTTCTGCTTTTTATCATTGCTGCTGTTTGTATGTCTAAATACATTTTCACAAAGCAGAGTTGTATCCGGTACGGTTGTAAATGCAGTTGATAATACACCTGCTGTTGCTGTATCAGTTACAGAACAGGGTTCAGCAAAAGGAACAACAACAGACAAAAAAGGGTTTTTCACTTTGTCGGTTTCATCAGCTAAACCAATTCTTGTATTCAGCAGTGTGGGATTTCAAACACTTACTTATGAATGGGATGGGTCTGCAGACATTGCCATTAAACTGGAACCCGCCGCTTCCGTTTTACAGGATGTAGTGGTGGTAGGTTATGGTACACAGAAAAAAGTGAATCAAACAGGTGCAACACAAACGCTGAAATTCAGTGATGCGGTAAATCAGCCTGTAAGTAATGCAGGTCAGTTAATGTATGGTAAGTTTTCGGGAGTTCAAATTACACAAGGCAGTGGCTTACCCGGTGCTGATGGTTCCAGTGTACTGATCAGAGGGTTGGGCACATTTGGTTCATCGGCTCCTTTGGTTGTAATTGATAACATTCAGTACTCCGGTTTAAATGAGTTTAATAATTTATCTCCTGCCGATATTGAATCAATTTCTGTTTTGAAAGATGCAGCAGCCGGTGCTATTTATGGTGCACGTGCTGCAAACGGGGTGATTATTGTTACCACCAAAAAAGGTAAAAGCGGCACCGGCAGTATAGTTTACAATAGTTATTTCGGTCTGCAGGAAGCAACAGTAATACCAAAGTATTTAAATGCGCCAGACTATGCTACATTAATCAATGAGCGTGATGTAAATCAAACCGGACCAACCACTTCTCAGCGATATACGCTTGATGAAATTCAGGCAATGCAGGATGGAAATAAGCCTGATCAGTTCAGTAATACCAATTGGGCAAAAGAAATTTTAAGAACTGCACCGATACAAAATCATTATTTAGCTTTTTCAGGTGGTAATCAAAATACAACCTATCGTATTTCTGCCGGTTACTTTAATCAGGAAGCCATTGTACGTGGTAAGTTTAAAACTGAACGGTTTAATCTCAGTTTAAATCTTAATTCACAAATAAAACCATGGCTGAATGTGAGTAATGTAACAAATGCATATTGGGCAAAAGTGATTGGGCCATCAGGCGGTTCAGATGCTGTGTTAGGCGAAACAGGGATCATTAACCAGTTTCAGCGTTCACATCCGGTGGTACCTGCCTATTATTCAAATGGTGAATATGGCTTTGTAGATGGAGCGTATTTAAAAGTAAATGCCAGTCCGCCCATTACAAATCCTTTACGTCGTGGAGTGTTGGGCGATTATAAAGATAATGAACTCAATATTGCAGACAGGGTTGCAGTAAAAGTAGATATTATCAAAGGCCTTTCTTTTGAAACCAGTGGAAGTGTGAATGCACTGTTTGGGTATACATCAAATTTTACACCCACCAGCGATGTGAGAGATTGGGCAGGTAATATTGTTTCACAAAATTTAGTCAACTCGTTAAGAAAAAGCAGCCGCTTTAATTACAGGTTGCTCAACGAAAATATATTTCGGTACGGGAAAAAATTTGATGGAAATAAACATGATGTTTCTATCCTGGCAGGTCACTCGGTAGTGTATAACCGCAACAATGGTTTCACAGGTAATTTAGAAGGATTTCCAACCAACAACCTGCAGGAGTTTAATGGCGGCGGTAATTTAAATCCCAATGTGTCCGGCAGTGCAAGTGTTGAAAAATTGCAATCATTTTTTGGAAGAGTGAATTACATTTTTAATGGTAAGTACCTGTTTGAAGCAAATGTAAGAAGAGATGGTTCTTCTAAATTCGGACCTAAGAATAAGTATGGTACATTCCCGTCTGCATCTGCAGGTTGGAGAATAAGCGAAGAAGAATTTATTTCTAAACTGAAATGGATTTCTGATTTAAAGCTGAGAGCCAGCTGGGGTATAACAGGTAACGATAATATTGATAACAATATTTATTCGCAAAATTATTCTGTTGCGGGAGATTACTTTATTGGTAATGCAATTGTAAGTACGGTGGCTTTAACTTCTCTTGCAAATGAGAACATCCGTTGGGAAACAGTTGAGCAGTACAATATTGGTTTAGATGCCGGTTTTTTCAGCAATCGTTTACAATTTACAGCCGACTACTTTAAGCGGATGAGTACAGACCTTTTGTACAGCAACTATCCCATCCCTGCTACCATTGGTATATCAAGTCTTGGTGCTCAAAACGCTGCAGATATGGTTAATGCAGGTACTGAGTTTAGTTTGAGTTACAGAAACAAAATCAAAAAATTAAATTACAATGTTGCAGCCGGCTTAAGTTTATTTGAAGATAATAAGGTAACAGGCTTGGGACAGGGTGGCAGAGAAACCATCGGCGCCGAAACAATCATTAAAGTAGGAGTTCCTTTTAATGCATTGTACGGGTATCAGGTGATTGGTATTTTTCAATCAGCAGCAGAAGTGGCAGCAGCACCCCGTCAGTTTGCAAATAACAGAACAGCTCCGGGCGATTTTCGCTATGCTGATTTAAATAACGATGGCGTTATTAATGAAAGCGACCGCACAGTTATTGGCAATCCTTTTCCAAAATCAGTTTACAGTTTTAACGGAAGCCTTGATTATGAAGGAGTAGATTTCACTTTTACATTTGAAGGTGTTGGAAGAATACAACGGGTAATGAATGACAACGGACAACGTGTAATGGAAGACAGCCGGAATAATGTACTCTCTTATTTAATTGATCGTTGGACGCCGGGTAAAACATCATCAAAATATCCACGTGCCGGCGGGCAGAACAACGGTGTGGTTTCTACCTTTTTTGTTGAAGATGTTTCTTATACAAGATTACGAAACATTGAACTGGGATATACATTACCGTTTAAGCTCAGTTCCAGATTTGGAATTTCCAAGTTGAGAGTTTATGCAAGTGGTCAAAATTTACTGACGTTTACAAAGTTTGAAAATTTTGATCCTGAAAGACAAAGAGGAGGAAGCACAGATCAAAATGCGCCTCTGTATAAAGTGTACACGTTTGGTTTAAATGTTAAATTCTGATTGCCATGAAAAAATTAATATTATTCGTTTCAATTATTGCTTTTGCAGGTTGTAACAAAAGTTATTTAGACAGCCCGTCGCTCGGGAGCCTGGAAGCGGCAAATTTCTGGAAAACAGAAAATGATGCATTGCTCGGCATCCATGCAATTTATGATGCATTACAGGATCGTATTCAGTATAGTGGTAACCTGAATGGCTTTGCAGCTGCCGGTTTTCCAATGTATGATTGCTTTGGAGATAATGTGTTTAATGCTACCGGTTGGCTGTTTGTAGGTCCGGGTAATTATATGCTGGGTAATGTTGATCCTACATATCAGTTGTTTCAAACACTGTGGGGCTCTCTGTACAGAGGTATCGGCCGTGCAAATCTGGCAATTGAGAACATTGAAAAAATGCCCGAAACGGCAATCACTGCACAGAAAAAAAATCAGCTGTTAGGGCAGGCATATTTTTTAAGAGGTTTATTTTACTCACATATTGCAGTGTACTTTCAGGAGGCTCCGCTTGTTTTAAAAGTGCAGAAATTAGAAGAAGCGCTGGTGCCAAAAAATACCTATCAGGAAATTTCAGATCAGGTAGTGAAAGATTTAAAATTTGCTGCAGATAATCTGCCGGTATCTTATCCTCCTGCACAATATGGTTATGCTACCAAAGGTGCTGCATTGGGAATTTTAGCAAGGTTTCATTTATACAATAAAAATTACCAGGGTGTGCTGGATGCTACAACAGCTATTTTGCCTTTAGGTTATTCGTTAAACAGTAGTTACGCACAACTGTTTACAGAAGCAGGTGAATCTTCAAGAGAAATATTATTTTCTGTACGGTTTAACCAGGATGTTTCCAATAATAATGAAACATTCTCCGCAACTTTTCTGGGAGCACCGAGAGTAGAGTCTGCTCCTATGAAAAATTTAGTGAACGATTACGCCTGTACAGATGGAAGGCCAATTACATCTTCACCATTATACAATCCGGCAGCTCCCGGTACTAACAGAGATCCCCGTTGCGGTGCAACCATTTATTTTCCGGGTGATATTTTTCTTACAGATTTAAACAGAGCTTTTACCGGAAATACTGCTACCAGATTCGGACAGCGTAAATATGTACGCAGAGCTGCTTCATCAACAGGTATTGCAGTATCATCACCGGGAGGGCAGGATTTTATTGTCATTCGTTTTGCTGATGTGTTGCTCATGCGTGCAGAAGCATTTCTTGAAACCAATCAGTTAACAAGTGTATATCCACTCATTAATCAGGTACGGGCACGTGTATCAATGCCTTCAGTTGAATCAGTAGAAGGAAGCGGGTTGTCGCAAGATGCATTAAGAACAGTTGTAAGAAGGGAACGACGTGTGGAACTGGCTTTTGAAGGTTTGCGTTTTATGGATTTAAAAAGATGGGGTACTATGCAGGCAGCTTTTCAGGCCATCGTAAACGATGCGGTGCCGGGCTATGCTCCAACATATCGTGGATTAAAGTCTGAAACCTTTCCCATACCTCAAACCGAATTGAATGTAAATAAAAACCTGGTGCAGAATGCTGCATGGCAGTAACTCATCTTATTTCTTAAACATCTGTTCATAAAAAAGTAAATAATGAAAACAAAAATTTTAAATATTCTGTTGCTCTCCATTGTTTTTGCATCTTGCAAAAAAACAGAGGTTGATAAGTACAATGGCTTTCAGCAGGGTAACAGCTTAACAATTGCATCAGGCTTAAATATGGCTGAGCCCAGAATTAATTTGAGTGCCGATTCTGTTTATTCAGATATGAATACAGGTCCTTTGTTTAAGCCATTGCCTGCCGGTTTTGATAATGATATTGCCTCCTTTTATCTGCCCAAAGGATATATGGTTGTATTTGCAGAAAACAGTGATGGTTCAGGCGAATCATCCTGTTATGTAGCTGCTAAAGCTGGTATTCAACTTAATTTTTCACCAAGATTGAGAGATAAGGTTTCTTATGTGCGTTATATACCTATTGATAATCCATCAAAGAAAGGGGTTGCGTTTACTGACAGTAATGTTGTTAAACAATTTACCAATGCAACATGGTATTATGGCTGGAGTATCAACCGGCCATCATTTGGCGCCATGAATTTTATACCAATGACATGGGGTAAATCATCAGCAACAACAGATTTTGTGAATTACCTGGCTGACCGGAAAGATGTAAATCATTTGTTGTCGTTTAATGAACCGGATAATCCTGGCCAGTCAAACATCCCCAGCATTGATACTGCTATTGCCCGTTACAGAATTATGATGCAGACAGGATTAAGATTAGGCTCTCCTGCAGTAGAACAGAATAACGCACTCGTTGCAGGTAAATGGTTGCCTATGTTTATGGATTCTGCAAGAGCTAAAAAACTAAGGGTAGATTATATCTGTCTGCATTGGTACGATTGGGGAAATGAAAACAGCAACACAGGCGGCGATACCGTTGTTGCGGAGCAGGTTTTCAACCGGTTTAAAACCTATGTTGAAAGAGCCCGGTTAACGTACCCTGATCAAAAACTCTGGTTAACAGAATATAATTGTAACCCAAGCAGAAATGCCCGGCCAAATCTGATCAAATATTTCATGCAGTTATCTTCTGAATGGTTAAACAGTCTTCCATATGTTGAGCGTTACGCTTATTTTCAAACACGCACAAATGCAGTTGATGTAAACGGAACGTTGAATGATCTTGCGAAGTACTGGAACAATTTGCCTTCACCTCCTGTTTTTCCGGTAAATATTGATTAACAAAAACTGATTTGCTGATTCGAAATTTAAATCAGCCATTTATAAATGAGGTAATCCTTTTTTCTTAAGAGGTGGATTTGTTTTGTAATAATTAAGTACCTAAAGATGAATTGTAAATTATCATTACTCTTTTTGTTCGTGTTGTTATGCGGAAGTATAAATGAAGGCGCAGCACAGAAAGTAAGTAAAAAGTTTATTGATTCGCAAACGCCAAAAAATGCTGTTCCTTTGGTTTCGTCCGACTCAATATCAAAAAAAGAGCTCCGGAAAAAATGGAGGCTTGAATTTTCGGATGAATTCAATGATCATACGGTTGATACATTTAAATGGACCGTTGAAGAATCAATTAAAAAGCGTGTAGATATTACACTGTATGCAGACAGTAATCAGATTGAAGAGAAGAACGGTAATATGTATATCTATTACCGCAAATCTCCGGTGAGTGATACAGCGTATAATGCCGGAAGGTTTCATTCAAAAACAAAATATGCACCAACGTATGGTTTTATTGAATGTAAAATGCATGTTGTAAAACCGAACGGTCATCAAACCGCATTCTGGATGATGCCGGAAGGTGCAGGTATGAAAAAAGAAGGAGTGGACGGTACAGCGAATGATGGCGCAGAGATTGATATTGTAGAGGCAACAAAAGAACATGCATTTTCTTTAGGGTTACACTGGGATGGATATGAAAAGCCGGCACATAAGTCCAACGGGCGCTTGATTAAGGCGCCGGATATGCACAAGACAGAGTATCATATTTATGGTTTTGAGTGGACGCCTACTTATTTAAAATTTTATTTTGATGGAAAAGTTGTGGCAACGATAACAGATGCCAAACTCATTCCACGTGTAGCTGAGTTTATTTATTTCTCCGGCAGTTGTTTTGGACAAAATAATTGGGTGGACGGGGATATTCGAAAAAATGAATGGATACAGTCTGGTAATACCGATGAGGCTTATATTGATTACATACGTGTTTATAAAAGTAAATAAATTTTTCAGGATGAAGTATGAGTGCTGACATGGTCGGAGTCAGCTAATAGTATTCATGCAGGATCAAAAATTGAATTATTATTTTAGTTGTTTACATTCGTTTTAGCAATGACAATAGTATATATCAATTTTAACGTTCGAATGTGTGAGAGGTTATTTACGAATGCTCTTTTCAGCAGTTGCGTTTTAGTAACCCTGTGCATGATGTTTTTCACGGGGTGCAATAATTCTGCCAGCTCATCAGATACGGTTAGCGATTCAGTTCACTCCTGCATGCCGGCACAACGCCGTTTTTTATCACAGGACAGTATAGAAGTAAACAGCACAGACAGCAGTTTACTTGAAGGAATGGTGTTAATCCCGGCTGGTACTTTTGAAATGGGAGCAGATAATGATCAGGCTTCTGCAGATGAATACCCGAAACATAATGTAACCGTTGATGCATTTTACATGGATGTAACTGAAGTTACGAATGCACAGTTCCAAAAATTTGTTGATGCTACCGGATACATCACAACTGCAGAACGTAAACCCGATTGGGAAGAATTAAAAAAATCAGTACCACCCGGTACGCCCAAGCCGCCAGATAGTGTATTGATAGCGGCATCATTGGTATTTAAACAAGGTAATGGTCCTGTTGATTTAAATAATTACGCACAATGGTGGAGTTGGGTAGCAGGTGCTGACTGGAAGCATCCGGAAGGTCCGGGAAGTAATATCAAAGGCAAAGAAAATTTTCCGGTAGTGCATGTTAGCTGGGACGATGCAATGGCTTATTGCAAATGGGCCGGAAAGCGATTGCCCACAGAAGCAGAGTGGGAGTATGCTGCAAGAGGCGGCTTGAAGAAAAATATTTATCCATGGGGTAATGAACATGTAAATGCAGGTACTCCAAAAACAAACAGCTGGGAAGGAAAGTTTCCTTATTTGAATGAACAAAAAGACGGGTATGTAAAATATGCACCGGTACAATCATACAACTGTAACAGTTACGGTTTGTTTGATATGGCAGGTAATGTGTGGGAGTGGTGCAGTGATTGGTACGATCATAATTATTACCAATCAATCGCAAACATAACTGCAATAAACCCTGCGGGACCCAAAAAAAGTTTTGATCCGCAGGATCCTTATACCCCTAAAAAAGTATTGCGTGGCGGGAGTTTTCTCTGCAACGACAGTTACTGCAGCGGTTACCGTGTTGCCAGAAGAATGAAAAGCAGCCCCGATACCGGATTGGAACATACCGGCTTCAGATGTGTAAAGGATGTTCCCGAAAAGTAATAACATCAAAGCGTTTGTTTCAGGGAAAAAGATCGTCGCCAGACAAACGATCCGGTTCTTTTTTATAGAGCAGTTTAATTATTTCATAAGCGGAGGGCTCATTCATTTATTTGTTTCTATTCTGCGAGTGATGAAAGCAGAAGGGTATGTAAGTGCTTACATCAAAAAAAAGGCATAGGTATATTCAAAAACATATACCCTACACATGTTTTGAAATGAATCAAATGGAATAATTTATGAAACAAATAATATTTAAATGTTTTGTAATCTTACAAAAGTTTAAACCGGTAGTAAATATTACTTCTTTGCAGTGTTTTTGAAGCAGCAGTTGCTTTCATAATTGACGGGGGAGTACTAAAAATTTATACATGCACACAAAAGATACCATTAAACAAGCGTTCATTCGTCAGTTTTCTGTTGAACCACTCATCGTCCGCTCACCCGGCCGCATCAATATCATTGGCGAACATACCGATTACAATGATGGATTTGTATTGCCTGCAGCAATTGACAAAGCCGCTTATATAGCCATCAGCCTGCGTAACGATGATGAAATCCATTTACTAGCACATGATCTCAACGAATCATTTTCAACAACCATCAGTGATTTAAAACCGGTAGGCGATATCAGCTGGCCCAATTATATGCTGGGCAGTGCGGCGCAGTTTCTGAAACGGGGAATACAGTTAAAAGGATTTAATGCAGTCCTCTCAAGCGATGTGCCAATGGGAGCAGGTTTGTCTTCTTCTGCTGCAGTTGAATGTGCTGTTGTGTTTGCATTAAATGAATTGCTGGGTGCAAAACTCGACCGCATTACCATGGTGCAGATGGCGCAAAAAGCAGAACATGAATACGCCGGTGTGATGTGCGGTATTATGGATCAGTTTGCATCCATGATGGGCAAAAAAGATCATGTTATACAATTAGATTGCCGCACGCTGCATTACGAATACAAACCGTTTAAACTGGATGGGTATAAAATTCTGTTGCTGAATACCAACGTAAAGCATTCGCTTGCTTCAAGTGAATACAATACACGCAGAAAAGAATGCACACAGGCTGTTCAATGGATACAGGAGCATCATCCCGAAGTAAAAGCATTGAGAGATGCAGATGAAACAATGCTTGATAAATATGTATTGCCCAAAGATGCATTGATTGATAAACGCAGCCGTTTTGTGGTGCAGGAAATCAACCGGCTTTTAACAGGTTGTACAGATCTGGAGAAGGGTGATACAAAAGCACTTGGTGCAAAAATGTTTCAAACACATCAGGGCCTCAGCGAAATGTATGCAGTGAGTTGTAAAGAACTCGATTGGCTGGCAGATCAGGTAAAAAATAATCCGGCAGTGATGGGTGCACGTATGATGGGTGGCGGCTTTGGTGGTTGTACCATCAACTTAATAAAAGAAGAAGCCATTGCACCACTTATACAAACCTTGCAGCCAGCTTACGAAGCAGCCATGCATCTGCCGCTCACTTATTACATCGCAACAATTGAAAACGGAACAGAAATAATTGCATAAACCATGTTTGATTTAAAAGAACATTCTCATACAAGGAAAAATATTCTTACCGGCGACTGGATTTTGGTATCACCACATCGCATGAAACGCCCATGGCAGGGCAAGGTTGAAGATCTTCCTGCAGATGACCGGCCGCAATATGATGCCGGTTGTTATTTATGCCCCGGTAATAAACGGTCTGATGGTACAGTTAATCCGGTATATGAAAACGCTTATGTATTTACCAACGATTTTTCTGCGTTGCTGGCAGATACACCCGACGGTGAATACAACAATGCATCGTTGCTGATGGCAAAAAGTGAAAGCGGAATTTGTAAAGTGATTTGTTTTTCACCCGATCACAGTTTAACGTTGCCACGCATGAGTGAACAGGCCATAGAAAAAGTAATTGAACTGTGGCAGCAGGAGTTTACAGAACTGTCTCAACACAGTTATATCAAATACATCCAGATTTTTGAAAACAAAGGAGAGATCATGGGTTGCAGCAATCCGCATCCGCATGGACAAATATGGGCTTCATCATCCATTCCATTAGAACTTTCTAAAGAAACCACTCAACAACAGTTGTATTATAACAGCAACGGTAAAAGTTTGCTGGGCGATTATTTACAGATTGAACTGCAGCAACAGGAACGTATTGTTGTTGAGAACGAACATTTTGCAGCGCTGGTTCCTTTCTGGGCGGTATGGCCTTATGAGACAATGATCATCAGCAAACGGCATGTGCAACATCTGCTTCAGTTTACCGATGTAGAAAAAGCATCGCTTGCTTCGCTGTTAAAAAAACTCACCACTAAATACGATAACCTCTTTAATGTATCGTTCCCTTATTCTGCAGGTATGCATCAGGCACCGGTAAACGATGGTGCACATGAAGAATGGCATTGGCATATGCATTTTTATCCGCCGTTATTACGCAGCGCTACCGTTAAAAAATTTATGGTGGGGTATGAAATGCTGGCTAATCCGCAACGGGATATTACAGCCGAGACAGCTGCTTCGGCACTCCGCTCATTACCGGAAGTACATTATAAAGACAAGTAGGTGCAAATGCTATCAAATAAAAAAGGATAAACCGGTTGATCAGTTTATCCTTTTTTTTGTGTATCCAACTTTACAATTCTCGAACCATTTTATACTTGATTTGACAAGGCTGGCGAACCTTGTGACGGCATAGGATTAAGGCAGAAGTTTTTATTAACTGATTTTAAATACTTTAGAAAAAGTAAAACCACTATATAATTTATTGAACTTGTATTTCACCCTCACGCCTCATCATACACCACCATCACATTAAAATCAAATTTATCTGCAGTGCCTGTCAATTCTATTGTAACCTGTATGGGATAATCTTTTTTGTAAGGTGATTTTTCCCAAAGGCTATCTGGAATTTTTATTGACTGGCTTAATGAAAACACAGGCTGATAATTATTCGGGGTGTTATATGAAGAAACGGAATAAGATTGGCTTACTTTCATCCCATTACTAGTTACACATCTAACTTCAATCATCAATGCGTTTTTTATCAGTTGAGCAGCCCATTCATCAGGGTGCGACCAGGTGAATAATGGGGTGAGTATTATTTTTTTAATCTCAATGAACGACCCCAAGTTGACTAATGTAATTTCTTTTTTCCTTTCTGTATTTGTAAAGCGCATGGCTGCATCTTTTTTTATAGACGCCGTTCCTTCAATACTGTAATTGGTACTTGCCCCGGCGCCATGCATTACAAGTAGTTTGTCTTTCACCATACCGGTAAGTATCCGTTTCACTGTTGGTAAAGGGATGCTTAATTTTTCTGCTATTTCGCCTGATTGAGAACCCGGATGATTTTCAATGTATGAATATATTTTTTTCTCTCTTATTGAAAGCTTTCCGCTTTTTGTTTGCACCTCTAACTTCGTCATCAATTGGCTTTGGATGTTCTTCAGGCAATCTAAAAAAAACAATACCCAGGGATAAACATCTTCACCCGGCCTTTGCCGCTGGCACTGCATTAAAATTTTATAGTATTCCGATTTACGGTTTTCAATTTCATGTTCAAAGCTTACATACTGCACCCATGAATATCCATGTTTAAGCAATAATAATGTTCCCAGCAAACGGCTCAATCTTCCATTACCATCCTGAAATGGATGGATACTCAAAAAGTTATACACAAATATGGCGGCTTTTATCAAAGGCAATGTTTGTGTATCAGATTTATACCAGGTTATTAAATTACTCATAGCATCTTCGGTAGCAAGACCCGGCTCTGTTGTTTTAAAAACAACATGTTTTGAGCCATCTGCATTTACTGCTTCCACCACATTACTATGTTGCTTATAGTTTCCTTTATGCCAGCTATCTTTTTCGCTATGCTTCATCAGAGTATTATGCAGATGTTTCAAATTACTTTCTGTAATTTCTACATCCCTGAATGATTCTGCTATCAACTCCAGTGCTTCAAAATAGCCTGCTACTTCCTGATGGTCCCGTTCTTCCAATTTTGAAATGGCAAGATTTTTTATCAGCACTTCCACTTCATCATCTGTCATTTTAGAACCTTCAATACGTGTAGAGGCACCTACACTCCGGACAGTGGCGATAGATTTCAGTTGCTTTAGTGTTTGACCTTCCCTTTTTTCAATTGTTGCCCATGAGGCATCAAACCGGTCTAACTGACTGATTTGGTTGGTCAAGTGCATCCAATTTGGTTCAAAAGTGAAGGTATAAATCGAGTTTGACATATTTTAATAATACGATTTGATACGCTAATGTACGATTTTAGCTCGAAATTAAAAATGAAAAATGATTCGATTTGAAACGATTTTATACGATAATGATTCGAAATAGCTGGTATGTTTTAAATATGTGTTCACTTGTGCCAAGAATCAAAGAGCTTTTTAGGATACTATGAAAAACAACAGCAAGGCATGTTGAATGAATGGACAGATTCTGTTTGGAATGAATAATTCAAGCGTTAGTTGACAATAAGTAACAAGAGAATAAATAATTTTTATACCGGCTCTTTCATCTCTATTTATCTTTTGTTGCGACGCTCAGTTCGTCGTTTTGTTCACCTATCATCAAAGACTTGGCGCAATCCTTTCGCTGTTTATATAAATCGTTACGTCTACGTTCCAAACAAAATGACGAAACCATTGCGCCGGATAAAGATATTGGAATTGCGATTGGCTATCATATAAGATGAATTAAACTATCCAGCAAAACACAATTCCAAAAACTATAAAGCAGAAAATGCAAACCAGTAGTTTTCAAGTGAACTTAAAAAATTAGTTCCAAAACCGGGTACGACTGAAGTTTATAAAATTGTTTTGCAGGAAGAATTTAAAGCCCAAACAAAGTCTCAGCGGGAAGATTTAAAGCAGGTAAAGGAAACCTTAGAAAAAGCCACTACAGAGCTTGCACATGCTCGTAAATTGCTTTTAGCAAACGAGATTGAGCCATCAGAATATAGGTCAATAAAATTTGAGTATGAAAAGAGAATTACCGGGCTTGAATCAAAACTGATAGAATTGTCAAAGGAGGGAAAAAGCATAGAACCCTTTTTGAATAAAGCATTATCAACATTGACATCCTTAGATAAATTATACGAAAAAGCAGACAACAAAGCCAAAATAGAAATGATTGGGTCGATATTCGAAAAACTCGTTTTTGACGGATTTCAATATCGAACCGCCAGATTAAACGAAGCTGTTCAACTAATATACAGTCTGGGTAAGGGTTTCAGCCAAAATGAAAATGGACAAACCGAATCAATTTTCGATTTGTCCACTTCAGTGCCCGGGACTGGATTCGAACCAGCACGTCCTTTCGAACACCACCACCTCAAAGTGGCTTGTCTACCAATTTCAACACCCGGGCAAAAGAGTTCTTCAACTCTTCATTCAGGGCAGCAAATGTAATTGAAAATTTAAAAGAAGAAAAAACAAGTTTGCAGTTTGTAGTTAGGGTAAGCATATTAACTAAAAACTATAAACTACCAACCATTAACATCTATTTCTTCAACACTATCCGAAAAGTAGTTCCTTTTCCCAGTTCTGAATGTTTTACATACAACTGTCCTTTATGGTATTGCTCTATGATCCGTTTGCTGAGTGAAAGACCTAAGCCCCATCCACGTTTTTTTGTGGAAAAGCCCGGCTTAAATACTCGGCTGATGTTTTGCGATGAAATGCCTTTGCCGGTATCTGTTACATCAATCAGGATGTTTTTTTCTTCTTCTTTCATTTGAACAATAATGGAGCCTTTGCCATCCATTGCATCAAGCGCATTTTTTAATAAGTTTTCAATCACCCAATCAAACAAAGGAGCCGAAATAGGTGCAATCATATCTGCTTGATCTTTTTTTACTTCCAGATGCACTTTACCTGTTGCCCGTTTGCGGATGTACTCAACCATTTCTTCAACCTGCCGAACTACATTATTCGGTTCAAGTTGCGGAATGCTGCCAATCTTTCCAAAACGATCGCTTACCAAACGCAAACGTTGTACATCTTTTTCAATTTCTATTGCAATAGGTTCATTGGCTTTGTTTTCTTTCAGCATTTCAACCCAACCCTGTAACGATGTTACGGGTGTGCCAAGCTGATGTGCCGTTTCTTTAGCCATGCCCGCCCATACCTGGTTTTGTGTTGATTTATTTCTTGCCTGTAATGAAAAAATGGTGATGATGATGAACAGAGCTACAATCAATAATTGCACAATGGGATAATACCGTACCTGTTGTAACAACACAGAATGACCGTAGTAATATTTATTGATGAGCAAAGGATCTTTGCTTACTTCTAATGTAATAGGATTGTTCTCCGTTTTAAACTCCTTTAATTTTTTTTGAACATAGTCAGGGTCTGCAGCAGCTTTGGCCGAATCAATATTAATAAAACTAACTACACTGTCTTTTTCATCTGTTTCAATAATGGGGATGCTTTTTTGTTCGTTGCGGATTAAGCTGGGCAGTTTGGTATCTGCATCAACAGGTGCGTTGATGATGAACTTGCCCGCTTCAACCCATTGCTCTACTTTTTGCCGTTCATCTTTTGCAATTTTTCCCGCAAGAAAGTCTGAGTAAAAGATGGTTCCTGTTACAATACCGATGGCCACCAGTGCCAAAAGCGTTCTCCAGTTAAAATATTGACCAAGCATGCACCTAATTTAGAGAAGGTTTGGCTGCCAACAGCTATTTTTGAAAAAATATTTATCACACTTGCTGCATCAACCATCTGTTGCGATTGTTATTTTAAACTGGAACGGGAAAAAATTCCTGCAGCAGTTTCTTCCTTCCGTACTGGCATCTGCCTATATAAACAAACGGATAATTGTGGCCGATAATGCATCGGCAGATAATTCGGTTGCATTTGTACAACAGCAATTCCCTACGGTAGAAGTATTAACCAACACAAACAATTTGGGCTTTGCTAAAGGATACAATCATTTTTTAAAACAGGTAGAAGCAGATTATTACATATTGCTCAATAGTGATGTAGAAGTTGAGCCCGGTTGGATTGAACCGGTAATACAACTCATGGAAGACAATACATTGATTGCGGCTTGTCAGCCAAAAATTCTTGCTTATCACAACAAACATCAGTTTGAATATGCCGGTGCCGCAGGTGGATGGATAGACAGTCTGGGTTATCCTTTTTCAAGAGGAAGGGTGTTTGATGTGTTAGAAGAAGACAGCGGACAGTACAATAATGCCTCACCTGTTTTTTGGGCCAGCGGAGCCGCTATGTTTGTGCGGGCAAACTGCTTTCATGAAATGGGTGGGTTTGATGAACATTTCTTTGCTCACCAGGAAGAGATTGATTTATGCTGGAGAATGCAACGCAACGGATACCTTATATATACATGTCCGCAATCGGTCGTATATCATGTAGGAGGTGGCACATTACCAACAGGCAGTTCCTTAAAAGTGTATCTCAACTTCAGGAACAACCTAATCATGTTGTACAAAAATCTGCCCTTTTCTCAGCTTATCTGGAAACTGCCGTTTCGTTTGGCACTCGATGCCCTTTCTGCATACAAAGAATTGCTGAGTGGCAAAACCGGTTACTTTATGGCAGTGGTAAAGGCTCATGTACATTTTACCGCATGGGTGTTACGTAAAAAAGAAAAAATACAGGCAGGCTATCCTGCAATGCAGGGAGTATATAAAGGAAGTATTGTGTGGCAGTATTTCGTTAAAAAAAGAAGGATTTTTTCAGAAATTGTGCAGCCCGATTAACTGGATATGTTTAATCATCCCTTACATTTGCAGCAGAAAATAAATTGATATGGCACAGGAAATCATTGATAACAAGGCAAAAGACATCACCGGTAACTGGGTAACATCTTCCCGTTTCCTTTTTTATGTACAATTGTTTTGTATTGTTGCGTTTTTGCTTGGTGGATGTTATAAATTATACAGCTACCGTTACAAAGGCAAACCAACTGTTGAAGTGCCGGAGAGTACATTGTATAATCCCAAGTATAAATAAACAAACTGTTTCAATACATTCATCCCTTCCTTTTTTTGCGAAGGGATTTTTTTTATCAGAAATAATTGGGTGAGTTTTTTGTCAATTACACAGGCTTCTTTACATTTGCACCCCGATAGTTCTTTTTCAAGCGGAAGTAGCTCATTTGGTAGAGCACGACCTTGCCAAGGTCGGGGTGGCCGGTTCGAGCCCGGTCTTCCGCTCAAAGTCCCGCATCTAAAGCGGGATTTTTTTTCACCTCTTTGGAGCCCCGGTGGTGGAATTGGTAGACACGCCCCGATTAAGATCGGGGTGATCCAAAAAAGAACGATTGAATTTTATTTGAAATAAAATATTTACTTCCACAACTAAATGCCCCGGTGGTGGAATTGGTAGACACGCAGGACTTAAAATCCTGTGACCCGCAACGGTCGTAACGGTTCAACTCCGTTCCGGGGCACAAGTAAAAAAAAGCAACGATTATTCGTTGCTTTTTTTGTTTACTATAATTTGTTTCGTTTATTCAATTTCAACTGCTCATCATTCACCACTACCACTCATTACTCATACCTGTACGTAATATACCCCATCAACTGCTTTTGCTTACTGTAACAGCTTTCCTTTATTTTTAATCCCTGCGGATTATATTGATATTTCCAGGTTACATAATTGCTGCTGCCGCTTTGCACAGAAATCATTTGTGTAAGCAAGGATTGCTCATTGTATTCATAAATATAATCCGGTAATAATTTTTTCACACGGTCATTAAAGCGAACAATATCGGTTAAGCGGTTCTGCTCATCGTAATAATAATACCATGCCTGTGTTTCTGTTCCCTTGCTCAGCCATCTTTCTTCTGCAATATTTCCTTTTTCATCGGCCGTAAAAAGTACAACAATGGTATCTGTATTGTTTTTGATGCGTACCATTTTTACAGGCAGGTTAGCAGAGTCGTAGGTCCAGTATCTTTTTTCAATTTCTTTGGTTTGATAGGCATAAGCCTGCGATACAGATTCAACACTGATTAATCTGCCATTTGCATCATAGATATAAGACGATACATTTAAAGTGGTATTGGAACTGTCGGCACTGCGGGTGAGTTGTCCTTTAAAATTAAACTGGCTGCTCAAAACTGATTGCAGTGTTTGAATAGTCTGGCTGTATGTTTTAATACTGTTGTAAGAGGGCGACACTTCCTGGTAGCAGATAAATTTATCAACCGCTTCACCTGTTGCTTCAAATGAATTGAGGATTACTTTTTTTATCTTATTCGTTTTGTATTGTTTCAACTGGCTGGCAGCTTCTTTGGTACTAAGTATATCTTTTTGATAAAACTGACTGTAGCTGCAGAATGGAATAACTGCGATGGTTAACAGTGTAACTAAAAAATGCTTGATGTTCATGGTAAGGGCAAAGATATTTGAAGTAGTCGGGGTTTTCTGTGTTTTTCCACAGTTCACGCTGCATAAACGTTTGGTGCTCCTGAAATGTTGTACCTGTTTACTCTGAAAAACAGGTAAAGCTCAAAACTTGATTAAAGTTGAGGCCGATTTTCTATTTTTAGCAAAAATCAGCTGTATGTCCCACGGGAAGGAACGGAAAGAAAAGAACTGTTTAAATTGTAATGCAAGGGTGTTTGGCAGGTATTGTCATTTTTGCGGACAGGAAAATATTGAACCAAAGGAAACACTTGGCGGGCTGATTGTGCATTTCTTTAACGACATCACTCACTTTGAAGGAAAGTTTCTTACAGCCATCCGTTATCTGATGTTTAAGCCGGGTTTTCTTGCAGCAGAGTATGCCCGTGGCCGTCGTGCTGCTTATATGAATCCTGTGCGGATGTATGTATTTTCATCGGCTTTCTTTTTCATCATTTTCTTTTCCATTTTTAAAGTGAATAATACCGAAATGGAAATTGGTTACAGCAAGCTGCAGGATCGTTTCCGTAATACCTCAGCCGATTTTCATGTGGGCTTTACCTCAGGCGATATAAAAGTAAACGGAGTAAAAGTTGGTAACATCAATCGGTTATCGGAAATGAACGAACCCCTGATTGATTCATTGGTGAAAGCTGCTGATCTCGAAGCAAAAAAGGATACTACTGCTGAAGAGAATAAGAAATCTTCATTTAATGTGATCAATTTCGGAAAGCAATACAACAGTATTGCAGAGTACGATTCAATACAAAACAGTTTGCCACCAACTGCAAAAGACGGTTGGCTTAAAAAAGCATTGAACAGAAAATCGGCAGCGCTCAACGAAAAATACGGCGACAGGCCGGGGCTTGCTTTTGCACGCATGACAGATGTGTTTCTGCATAAGCTGCCCACTATCTTTTTTATATCGCTTCCCATCTTTGCATTTATACTTTTCCTTTTGTACATACGGCACCGCAGCCGTTTTAATTTTGTCAATCATTCCATCTTCAGCATTTATTATTATATCTTCTGTTTTATTTTGATGCTGATTTATTTTGCTACAGATGAACTGTTGAAAGTGACCGGCTGGTCTCTGTTTTCATTGATCAATGTATTTCTGTTTTTTGCCTCCTTTATTTATTTATATAAGGCCATGCGGAATTTTTATCAGCAGGCCAGAGCCATTACCGTCATCAAATTCTTTCTGCTTAACTTCATCTTTTTCTTTATTGTTCTTTTTCTTTTTACAGGATTTTTAGTTTTCTCAGCTTTTAATATTTAATGTATGCAAGCAACCGCCGATAGTTTTTTGCGTTTGGTAAAAATTATGGATGAACTCAGGGAACAATGTCCATGGGATAAAAAACAAACCATTGAAACCCTTCGGCCGCTCACCATTGAAGAAACCTATGAGTTAGCCGATGCCATTACTGAAAACAACTGGCAGCACATCAAAGAAGAACTGGGCGATCTGATGCTGCATCTTGTATTCTATTCTAAAATCGGTGCAGAGCAGCAACAGTTTACATTAGATGAAGTGATCAACGGAGTATGTGAAAAGTTGATTGCAAGACATCCGCATATTTATCCTCCGGCCGGTTCCGCAACTGTAGAAGTAAAAAATGAAGAGGATGTAAAACGCAACTGGGAAAAATTAAAATTGAAAGAAGGAAAGACCTCTGTTTTAAGTGGCGTACCGAAAGGATTGCCATCGCTTGTAAAAGCCATCCGTATACAGGAAAAAGCAAAGCAGGTGGGCTTTGAATGGGATAATAAAGATCAGGTGTTTGAAAAAATAGAAGAAGAAATGGATGAACTGAAAGAAGTGGTGCAGGCAAACAACCGGGATCAAATGGAGGAGGAGCTGGGCGATGTGTTTTTTTCACTGGTGAATTATGCACGGTTTTTGCAGATAGACGCAGACCATGCGCTGGAAAGAACCAACCGCAAGTTTATTCAACGGTTTACACAAATGGAACAGGAGGCTGTTGGTGAAGGAAAACAACTGGTTGATATGAGCCTGCAGGAAATGGATCTGATCTGGAACCGGATTAAAATAAAAAACAGAGAAGTTTAATTCTGATCACTTGAACCACATTCAAACCATCCGCCACTTTTTATTCAAAAATGGATACCTGCTCATATTGGCCGGCTGGCTGCTGACGTTTTCTTACCTGTTTGAATATTACTGGTCTTACACTTCTGCACCGGCGCAGGTAAAAAAAACGGTACAGCGTACTATCAATAACAGAGAATCTGACTTTGAGAAAATTCTCAATGATACGGCATTACTTACAAGTTTAAACAACGGTACTTACAACAAAACGGTTTTTCAGGAACTGTTGAGCAAAGACTATTTTGTATTTGTGGCATCTGTTGGCAGCGATGGATTTCAAACACGTTTCTGGAATACACAAAGTATACTCCCCGATGATCAATTATGGAACAGGGCCGATGGTGTTTGGTTTGAACAGCTCATCAATGGATATTACACGGTATATAAAAAAACATGCCGCATGGCCAATGGCGGTACCTGCCTTGCCATGGCATTGATTCCGGTTAAGTGGAATTATTTTGTTACAACAGATTATTTAAGCAACAGTTTTGCCTATCTCAAAGGCATTGAAAAATATTATTCCATCAGCGATGTGACTAAAACAGAGCTGGAAGTAAAAAGTACAGACGGTACATCGCTTTTCTGGCTGAAAGAACAAACCAATTTTCCGCAGCCACTCAACAGCATCACTGTGTTGTTGCGTTTGCTGGCCATGATCTGTTTTTTATTTTTTATTCACAAAGCGGCGGCTGCTATAGCACTGAAACAGACATTTACAGGAGGTCTGCTTTTTTTAATTGCCTGTATACTGGCCATCCGCATCTGCAGTTATTTTTTTCCGGTACCGCTTAACCTCCGTCAGTTCGATTTGTTTGATCCTTCAATTTACGGATCCAATAATATTCTGAAATCATTGGGTGATTTACTCATCAATTCTTTTTTACTGTTATGGGTATTGCTGTTTATCAGAAGATACCGGAGTGCTGCGCCGCTCTTCCGTTTCAGTATTAATCCGGTGGCAGGGTTAGTGGTTACATCAGCCGTTATTTTTTTCATCACCATTTTGTTTGGTAACATTGTTCAAAGCCTGGTGGCTGATTCGCAGATCTCTTTTAATGTTACCAACTTTTTCAGTCTGAGTGTTTTCAGCTTCGCAGGATTTTGTGTGCTGGGTTGCCTGGCTTTAAATTATTTTCTGCTGATTGACTGGCTGTTTAGTTTTTTTAAACACTATACGCACAATAAATTAATACAGCAGTTGCTGGCTTTAACCGTTATCGGATTGTTGTATTTAACTGCAACATTTAATTCAGGTATTGTATTGTTTCATTTATACCTGCTGGGCTGGCTGCTGTTAATAACCGTGTTGCTCAATAATAATAAAATTGATTTCAGGTTTTTTCCTTCCGGCGGACGTAGTATTTTCTGGCTGTTTTTCTTTTCCGTGTCGTTAACTTTTTTATTAATTACAGAAAATGCAAAGCGTGAATGGCAGGATCGTTTACGTATGGCCGAAAAGCTGAGTTTGCAGACAGACCCCTCTGCAGAAAATCTGTTGAGTATAGCATTGAAAAATTTCAGGAGTGATTTTCTGATTGATAATTTCAGCCGTTTTACAACCTCCGGCAGTAATCAGTTTTTAAAAGACAGTTTACTGAGCGAACATTTCAGCGGATACCTGAATAAGTTTGAAACAGAAGTGTATACGTTTAATCAACAGGAGTATCCACTTTATAATGCAGACTCTGCCTCTTACAACACACTAAATATTATTTACAAACTGCAAAGCAAACCCACAACTGTAAAAGACTGGCAGTTTTATGAAGAGTCGTTTGATAAGTTTTATTATATCGCCAAAAAAGAAATCACCAATCCGCAAACCAAACGGATTGAAGGGTATGTATTTCTTATCGCAAGACCCAAACGTTATGCCGATGAAAAATTTGATCCGCAGCTGTTCTCCAAAACATTTAATCTGTTGCCGGAGAGTATGCCTTCTTATGCGTATGCCGTGTATAAGAACAAAGAACTCATCAGCAGTTACAACGATTATCCGTTTCCTGTGCACTTAACAAGGCAGCAAAGCAAACAGCCGTCGTTTACTAAAGTAAAACACAACGGGTTTAGTGAGTTGTGGTATAATGCTTCCTCTAACTTAACCGTTGTAATTGCCAAGCCTCAAAACAAGTTGCTTGAAACCATTACACTGTTTGCGTATCTGTTCTGTGTGTTTTTATTAATGGTGGCAGCCTACCGCATTGTACGTTTTATTACACAGTTTGGTTTAAAGCCGGCCGGCTGGAAAGATCATTTACAGCTTACCTTCCGCACACAGGTACATACAACCATTATCGGAATCAGCATCTTTTCATTTCTGGTAATTGGTGCATCTACCATTTTCTTTTTTATTAACCGGCACAGCCGTATTAACAAAGAACGTTTATCGAGAACTATACAGATTATGCTGGCCGAAGTACAGGAAGCACTCAACCATCATGCTGCGTTTGATGATGTACTGAAGGTGTATGATGAAGTGAGCTCTGCAGATCTGCAGGGAAAAGTAAACCGTATTTCAGAAATACACGGGGTGGATGTAAATATTTATGATCCTTCCGGTAATCTGAAAATTTCATCACAACCTTATTATTACAGCAAAGGATTGCTGAGCCGTAAAACTGACCCTGCGGCTTATTTCAAATTATCAAGAGAGTATCTGGTACAAACCATTGAAGACGAAAAAGTAGGTACCCGTTCTTACATGAGTATTTATGTTCCCGTAAGGGATGAAGCAGGTAAAACCTATGCCTATCTCAACATTCCCTACTTTACTTCGCAGGATGAATTGAAACAGGAGATTTCTAATTTTCTTGTTACGCTCATTAATCTCAATGCCTTTATTTTTTTAATTGCCGGGTTGATAGCTTTTTTTGTAACAGGCCGTATTACCAATTCGTTTGCTATTATCAGTGATAAGATGAAAGAAATTAAACTGGGTAAGGCCAACGAAGCAATCGTTTGGAACAGGAATGATGAAATTGGTGAGCTGGTACAGGAATATAACAAGATGGTGTTACAGCTGGAAGAAAGTGCTAACCTGCTTGCACGCAGCGAACGGGAAGGTGCATGGCGTGAAATGGCAAGGCAGGTAGCTCATGAAATAAAAAATCCGCTTACACCCATGAAGCTGAGTATTCAGTATCTGCAAAAGGCAGTGGATTCCAATTCGCCCGATGCAAAAAATATTTCGCAAAGCGTTGCAAAAACATTGGTAGAGCAAATTGATTATCTCTCCAATATCGCATCCGATTTCTCCAGCTTTGCAAACATCGGTAATCCAAGATTAGAACAGGTAAATCTTGGCGAAGCTATTCAATCAGTTGTTGCATTGTTCAGCATGTATGAAGAGGGAGCAATTGATTATGATAAACCGGATCAATCTGTTTTTATTATGGCTGATAAAACCCAGCTCAACAGATTATTCACCAACCTTATCCGCAATGCATTGGAATCGGTACCAACCGATCGCAAAGCAACTGTAAGTATTCATTACACTGTTGCCGGAAATACTGTACTCATTCGTGTGCAGGATAATGGCGATGGTATTGAACCTGAGCTGCAGGAGAAAATTTTCTATCCCAACTTTACCACTAAAACATCGGGCACAGGATTAGGACTGGCCATGTGTAAAAGTATTGTAGAACAGATGAAAGGTGAAATCTGGTTCACAACTGAACAGAGGAATGGCAGTACGTTTTTTATTGAGCTGCCGGTGATTTCTTAATCATCAATCCTGTGCAATGCGGATAACCACATTGCCTGTTTTTTGACCGGTTAATACATACCGGTATGCGTCAGCAATTTCATTGAACGTATACGTACGGTCAATCACCGGTTTTAAATGACCGGCTTCTGCAAGTTCTTTCAAAAACACCACATCAGCCTGGCTAATGGTGGGGATGGGGAACAACAATTTTTTACCGCCAAATAGCGGAGTGATGAGTGCAAGAAAAGGATTTTGCGACATAGGCCCCAGTTCAGTTGAAATGTAAATCCCTTTTTTTGTCAACAGCGGTTTGCATTTTCCAAACGTACTTTTTCCAACTGCATCAAAAATGAAATCAAAGGATTGTTTCAGTTGAGTGAAGTCTCCTTTTTTATAATCAATCACCATATCTGCACTAAGCGATTGAATTAAATCAACATGATCGGTATCACAAACTGCAGTAACTGTTGCGCCAAAATATTTTGCAAGCTGCACGGCTGCAGATCCAATGGCACCTGTTGCTCCGTTGATGAGGATCTGTTGTCCGCTTTTAATTTTTGCTGCACGCAAATCGCACAATGCATAATGTGCTCCTTCTGTTAACGGTGCAGCTTCTTCATAACTGATATTGGATGGCATGAGAGCAATGGGCGCATCTTCTTTCATACAGATATACTCTGCATGTGTACCAAATGTTACATCGTTATAACCAAATACTTTGTCGCCCGGTTTAAATGCTGTAACATTTTTACCTGTTTCTGTTACCATACCTGCAAACTCGTTTCCTGTAATTTGATTGCGTGGTTTAAGAATACCACTGAACAGGCGTGCGATGTATGGTTTGCCTGTAAGGAAACCACTGTCTGTTCGGTTAACGGTTGCTGCATAAATTTTTATGAGTACTTCATTGTCTTTGGGAACAGGTGTGGCAATTTCTTTTAGCTGAAGAACCTCCGGTTGCCCGTAGTTGGTATATATGCTTGCTTTCATTGCAACAAAATAGTTGTTTTATTGCAGGGAGAAAAGTAAGTGCAGAAAAACAACAGTACAAAAATGCAGACTGCTTTCTGCAGAGCAATGAAAATTGTAAACTGCTGCAAATGTTTACTTCTTTAATGCCGCTCTCACTTTGGGTGCAATCTGTGTTCCAAAAATTTCAATTGATTTCATGAGTGAAGTATGCGATGGGCCGCCAACATCCATGTGTGCTGAAAAACGGGTGATGCCAAACATTTCCTGCATGTACAAAATTTTATCAATTGTTTCAGATGCATCTCCAATGAATAATGCACCATCTCTGCCACGTCCATAATCATATTGCTGACGCTGATACGGCGGCCACCCTCTGCTGCGTCCTACACGGTCCATTTGAGCGGCATATAACGGATAGTACATGTCTGCAGTTTGTTTACTGTCTGTGCCAAAAAAGCAATGCATGTGCACCCCTGTTTCAAACTGCTTCATATCGTGTTTAAAATGCTGGTATGCTTTTTTGTAATACTCAAACAACGGTTTAAACTGCGCAGGATTGCCGCCAATAATAGCAAACACTACCGGCAGCCCATGTGTAGCTGCACGTAAAACAGATTCGGGTGTGCCGCCAACTGCCACCCATAATTTCAGTTGGTTGTTAACTGCTCTTGGTAAAATTTCCTGATCGTTTAATGCCGCACGGAAATCACCTTTCCAGGTGATGCGTTCGTTTTGATTGATGCGAACCAGCAGATCCAGCTTCTCATCAAACAGCGCATCATAATCGTTCAGGTTAAAACCATACAACGGAAACGATTCAATAAAACTTCCACGGCCTGCAGTAATTTCTGCACGGCCATTGCTTAACTGATCAATGGTTGCATATTGCTGATATACCCGAACAGGATCAGCCGAGCTTAACACCGTTACGGCACTGCCCAGCTTAATTTGTTTGGTTACACTTGCAGCAGCAGCTAAAATAATTTCAGGAGTTGAAACAGCATAGTCGGGGCGGTGATGCTCACCAAGTCCATAAAAATCAAGTCCCAGTTCATCCATCAGTTTTATTTCTTCCACCAGTTCTTTTAAACGCATGCCCACGGGTAAAACATTCCCGTTTGTATCGTAATGATTATCGCCAAACATACTAATGCCTAATTCCATATGCAAACTTTAAAACAAAGATAAGCAGGGAAGATGGAGGAGTTGCTGTAAGCTGAATGAAGTGATGCTGAACCACGGATGCGTTATTAATTTGGAACCAGGATTTCCAGTGTACATCCTTCACCGGGAGCAGAGGTGAGCATCATTTTGCCGGCATAAAAATGCACTCTGCTGTTGATATTTTTCAAACCAATTCCGTTGCTGGGTACCTGCATGTCGAAACCAACGCCATTATCATTGATCAGTAGCGACAGATTATTTTCCTGCAGTTGGAGGCAAATGACCACTTCCGTAGCATTTGCATACTTTACAATATTGGTCAGTTGTTCCTGCACTATACGGTACAGCATCAGTTCCTTCTTTTTATCCTGCAGAGCATGTTCAAAATCTTCATCTAAGAGTAACTGGATATCTATTTTATTGAGATCCTGCACACTTCTTGCAAGATCTTCAAGCGCTTCTTTTAATCCGTCATGACCGAGTGAAGGTGCAACAAGTGAATGCGATAATTTGCGAATATCACGAATGGCTTCTTCTAAATGCAGGTAGCTTTTATCAATCATTTCTTGTCTTACTGCTGTTTCAGTTTTTGCCCTGCCGAGATAAAGTTTAACCACACTGAGTAATTGATTGATATTATCGTGTAACTCAAGCCCCAGTTCGTTTCGTTCTTTTTCCTGTGCAAGAATGGTGATTTCTGTAATGAGTTTTTGTTGCGACCGTTCTTTTTCTCTTAACTCTTCTTCCATTTTTTTCTGCTCGGTAATATCAACCATAATACCGCTCAGTTTTACCGGTTTCTTATTTTCCATTAATACAGAAACAAAATCCCTCAACCAGAGTATTCGTCCGTCGGCTGCAATCATCCGGTACTCAAACTGGTGAGGCCTTCCCTGTGCAGTAGCCGCGGCGCAAAAACTTACAGCCCATGTGCGGTCATCTTCAATAATATGATCGGCCCAGAAAGTGGGTTCGGTTACCCAACGTTCTGTCGGGTAGCCCAATATCTGTTCTGCCTGTTTACTGATAAATGTAAAAGCAAAGTTCTGAGCATCGGCCTCCCACACAATTCCATCCACACTGTTCATAAGTGTATAGAAGCGCTCCTGCGATTGTTTAATCTTGTACTCAGTCATTTGCCTCAGTTCTTCTTCGGCTTTTTGTTTTTCCAGTAACCGCTTTGCTTCCGATTTATTAATGATGCGTGCTGTAGTCCAGACAAGTAAACCAAACATGAAAATAACCGCACAAACAAATAATGCCATCCATACAACAACAGAAAAATGTCCTTTAAAAATGCCCTTTAAAACAAAATAACCCAGAAAAGCGGGGATCATAACCAGTGCCGGTAATAAAATGCGTGCAGCCTTGCCTCCTGCATGAAGGTTGGTTACTTCCCCCATGAATCCTTTGGTACTGTCTGCCAGCAACAGAGCCATTGATAACAGATTTAAACAAATACCTTCATGAAATGATAAAGGAATGAATGAAGTAACAACATAAAAGGAGCTGATATGATAACTGTAACCAACAACTGAAAGTATACTTAAACCGTTTACCGGTAAAACCAGCCATTGCGATGTATTCACTCTGCCATTGATTAAAAAGAACAACGATAAACCGCAAATAAAAAAAGCTAGCGCAGCATGAGGAACCATATGGTTTGGCGTTCCGCTGTAGATGGTTGTCTGCAGTTTTTCTGTAAACAGCAACCTGTCAATCCCCGCATCATATAAGCCGGGAACGGCCATCATTCTGAGTGCTGCAATCAGCATCACCAGAACTGCCAGAGCAAGAGCAAGATGATGTTTAAAGCCTTTTTGCCTGTGCAGTAAAAAAGAGATGCCGCATAATACAAACAACAGGGCCGACATAGGATTCATGGCCACTGCTTTTAGAAGTATTTGTTTGAGTACAACAATGTTGAGCTGCCAGCCCATAAGCACGAGTAAGCCGGTTAGAATGACAATGATGGCAGATGCTCTGGTAATGTAATAACTGATTCTGACCAATGGTTTTATATGGGTTTTGATGGTTGTTTTGGGCAAACAATATTAAACAGATTTTTGTAATATATGGGCGGAGATTTTCTGAAAATCGAGATCGTCTTTCGGTGAAGATGTCAGGGGGGATTATAAATTATAAGATAACGTTGCTGCTATTGGCGGAAACACCCACAACTGCAAAAAAAGCAATCGGATCGTTCACTCACAACTATCATTTTTTCTTTTGAACCCGGAATCCATGTTTTGGAGAATAGCGTCCGGATAAAGGGGAAAGTATGATGTAATCGCTTTTAAATATTTTTCTGTTATTATCGTCTGTTGTGTTGTACAGTAACCAATTATCTGATCTGTCTCCGTTTATTAAGATGATACCCGGAGCATCATTGTTCATTTTCCATTTTCCTTTTAACAGCTTGTTCTTATTGATCACCCAAATGTATGTTCCATCTTCATTGATTCGTAAAGGAGGAAGTCTGTCTCCGCCACTGACGATTGTATAAACATCACGATCAATCTGACGATTTACGGAAGTTATTGGTAAATACAAGCCCCAATCACCAATAAAAAAAGTAGTCCAGGAAGATTGTCTTTGAGGTGAAGTAATAAAATTAGTATCAAGATATCTCTGGTCTGTTTTTGTACTGTTTTCTACAAGGTAGGGAGGTATGCCATCTGAGCTTAAACTTGTATTGGTTGAAATTTCTTTAATTACTCCCGGCTCCCAGGTTTTTCCTCTATCTCTGCTATGTAACACTTTTTCTCCCACTTTGTATTTGTAGCCATTGGAATTACTTTCCGTTTTTTGTGTTAAACCGGTAGCACTCTCCTTCTTCTTTTCTTTTGTCTCCTTACTGACTACGCCCATTGGCTTTTTCATTTTGCTTTTGATGAGTTCTATTATCGAAGGGTCGCCCATTTTCTCGGCATATTGTAAAGCATTCATACCATCTATGTTTACACTGTCTACACTTGCTCCTTTTTGTAAAAGAAATTTCACCATCAAAGGTTTCTTTGTAAAAATCGCTTGCGTTAAAGGATTGTAACCACTGCGTTTGTAATCAATATTACCGCCTTCCTTTAGTGCCCAGTTAATGGTAGTCGTATCATTGTCTGCTACTGCAGCTATCATCCATGCTGCAAGATCATGCGGAGAGCGTTGCTGTGCAATTGCACTGGTAAAAGCTGAAAGAAATAAAAAACTTAACAGACAGAAACAGCAAACAGGACGAATGATATTTTTTTTCATAAGGACCATATTGTTAAATTGATTGAAGCCAAAACAAATATATATAATATTATATATATTGAAA
The DNA here is from genome assembly GCA_022841365.1 of Chitinophagaceae bacterium. Lineage (GTDB taxonomy): Bacteria > Bacteroidota > Bacteroidia > Chitinophagales > Chitinophagaceae > Lacibacter. The sequence continues at coordinate 42,074 of JALHRP010000033.1, forward strand.
ATTCAAGACTTCAATACCAATCGGATAGTGTGCAACTTTTGTTGCTGCAGTTGACGGGTTGCCAACAACAGCAAGAAAAATAATTCAAACAGGAATATGCAGTTTTTTATGTTACTGCTGTAGTTATGATTTCTTCCAGCACATGCACATCAACATCTTCCAGTTTGTTAATGTACAAACAACCCTTGCCGGTTTTGTGTTTACCTAATCTTGTCAATGCTTCAGCATGGGGTTTCAGATTCATCAGGTGTAACGAGAGGTTGGCTTTGCGGGGCGAAAAACCAATTTTAAACCAGTCTACTTCTCTGCCAGTGGAGGGGCTTTTGTATCTGATCTTACCAAAACCAATCATAGAACTGCCCCACATTTTGGGCTGCTCTTTTGTTGCTTTCTGCATCAGCTTCAGGATTACCCGGCTATCCTTTTGCTGTTGTACATCAGCGAGCTGATGAATAAAATCTGCAGCACTGGCTTCAGTTTGTTTCGTTTTTATTACTGCTAATTTGGCCATTGGATGTTTATGTTTGAATGGTTCTGTTTGTAAATTAAAACATCATTTGCAGTGGTTGAATAGGAGTGCAACATCAAAAAAAACCAGGATGATCATTCAGATGCATATTTAAAGCTAATCAGCAGCATGCATTTTTGCAAGAGGGTTTCGTTGGTTGTTGGCGGGGACGCCAACAACAGCGATAATCAATGCAGAGTGCAAATGAAAAAAATGGTTAGAGAAAACACTAACCATGTGATTGCAAATGCCAGCATGTAAACACCCATCTCACAAATCCCATTAATCCTTCCAAATCCAGGTTCAGACAATTTCTTTTTCTTTGCAGCATGCATCCTTCGCAGATACAGATCAAAGATTATACTTACAACTTACCCGATGACCGGATAGCCCGTTATCCATTGGCGCAACGGGATCAAAGTAAACTGCTCATCTACAAAGACGGGAACATCAGCGAAGATCTGTATCGCAACATTGGCCAACAGCTCAACAACAAAACATTACTGTTATTCAACAACACCCGTGTAATTGAAGCCCGGATGTTTTTTGAAAAATCAACCGGCGGCAGTATTGAAATTTTTTGTCTGGAGCCTGCTGCAGATACCGAACTTACACAGGCCATGATGAGCATAGGTAAAGTGCGCTGGAATTGTTTGGTAGGTGGTGCTGCAAAATGGAAACAGGGATTGCTGGAAAAAAAATTAGTACAGCAGGAGCAATCGTTTTCGCTGTATGCAGAAATGATTGAACGCAAAACCGATCATTTCATCATTGAGTTTACATGGCAACCGCAATTTACGTTTGCAGAAGTATTACATCTGGCAGGCATACTTCCTTTACCTCCTTATCTGCAACGCCAGACAGAAGCAGCCGATTACGAACGCTACCAAACCGTGTATGCCAAACAGGAGGGGAGCGTGGCGGCACCAACTGCAGGATTGCATTTTACAGATGAGTTATTAAAACAGTTGCAAGAGCAGGGAATAGAAGAAGCATATGTAACGTTGCATGTAGGTGCAGGTACGTTTAAACCGGTGAAAAGTGCAACCATGCAGGATCATGAAATGCACAAAGAATGGATGCAGGTAAAACGGTCAACCATTGAAACAATCCTGTGTTTTCAATCGGGCAATATTATTCCCGTGGGAACAACTTCTCTGAGAACCCTTGAAAGTTTATACTGGATGGGCGTTAAAGCATATCATCAACCCACCGCAACAATGGAGGAACTGGAAATTCATCAGTGGGATGCATATGAACTGCCTTCCTCTTTATCAGCAACAGATGCATTAACCGCCTTGCTCAACTGGATGCATACACATGAAACAGAAGAACTCATTTGTCATACACAGATTTTAATTGCACCCGGTTATAAGATCCGGCTGGCCAATGCACTTGTTACCAATTTTCATCAACCCGATTCTACCTTATTATTATTAGTAGCTGCTTTTGTGGGCAACGACTGGCGAAAAATATATGACTATGCACTGGCGAATGACTTTCGTTTTTTGAGTTACGGCGATGGGAGTTTGTTATGGAGAAGAGAGACCTCTCCCTCGTTCCCTCTCCCATAGAGAGGGAGGCCCGGCAACTAACAATTATGAGCATTTGCAATTCAGCATTTCAACTACATAATAGTATTGACCAATAAACAAGGGCAGAGGTGTAAGAAATAATGTTTGGCTGTGCTGTGAAGTGCCGTCCTCCTCTTTTGAAGAAGGAAAGAGAATGATGCCTCATAACATTTTCTTGACAATTTCAACCCAACTCCTACCTTTGATCCGTTAAGGAAAACCAATTATACTAATTGGTTCGTATCCTCACTTAAATACTATTTGTGGGAAAGCACACATCAAAGGTCACTGCGGCCGGCTTAATGATAGCATTAGGCATTATTTATGGCGACATCGGAACTTCTCCTCTTTACGTGTTCAATGCCATTATCGGAGATCGGGTAGTTTCAGAAAAACTGATCGTCGGGACTCTGTCCTGTATCATCTGGACACTCACTTTACAAACCACCATTAAATATGTAGTGATGATCCTCCGGGCCGATAACAAAGGCGAGGGCGGAACATTCTCTTTATATGCATTGGTACGGCGCAGAAGAAAATGGCTGGTGATCCCTGCCATGATCGGTGGTGCATCTCTCCTGGCCGACGGGATTATTACTCCGCCTATTTCTATAACATCAGCCATTGAAGGATTAAGAGTATTGCCGCAGTTTCGTGAACTGTCGGTTGATACAACTGTAACCATTGTATTGGTGATCTTAACGCTGTTCTTTTTTATGCAGCAGTTTGGAACAGGTTCTATAGGACGGCTGTTTGGTCCGGTGATGCTGGTATGGTTTACCATGCTTGCTCTGTTAGGAGCAGTGCATGTGTTTGATGATCTCTCCATCTTTAAAGCACTGAGTCCTTATTATGCATTTGATTTTTTAAGAACCTATCCTGAAGGTTTCTGGTTATTGGGTGCGGTGTTTCTGTGTACAACAGGAGCAGAAGCTTTGTACAGTGATCTGGGTCATTGCGGCCGTGATAATATCCGCATCTCATGGGTATATGTAAAAGCATGTTTGCTGATTAATTATTTTGGACAGGGAGCTTCTCTGTTATCGCACTACAACGGAACAGAAATTACCAAAACGTTTAAAGCATCAACAGGTATCCATGCGTTTTACGATCTGATGCCGCATTGGTTTAT
>JALHRP010000034.1 GCA_022841365.1 Chitinophagaceae bacterium
CCACACATCTCTTCCTTTGAGCATAGATACCGGTGTTCTTGTTCTCGTATAAACAATTACTTTCTTTACTGTTTTGTTACCAATCAGTGCATCATCAATTACACTTTTTAACGGAATTGTTTTTTCGCCTCGATAAGCACCATCGCAGGTAACAATAAATTCGGCTTGTGCATCATATAAACGATCGGCAATACTTTGTGCACTGAAGCCACCAAAGATTACACTGTGTATGGCACCGATTCTTGCACATCCCAAAACTGCATACGCCAACTCCGGTACCATGCCCATATAAATACATACACGATCTCCTTTCTTAACACCGTTGTTGATGAGGACCTGTGCAAACTGACAAACACGTTTGTGTAAACGGTTGTAGGTAACAACACGAACACGTTCATCCGGGTGATTGGGTTCCCAGATGATAGCAGGCTGATCGCCCAACTTTTCTAAATGACGGTCAATACAATTCTCCGTGATATTAAGCTTAGCGCCTTTAAACCATTCTATTTTTGGTTCCTTAAAATTCCACTCCAACACCTTGTCCCATTTTTTTCTCCAATGAAAATGTTGAGCAATATTTCCCCAGAAAGCTTCGGGATCGTCTACACTTTTTTTATAATCGGCATGGTATTGTTCAAGCGAAGTAATTTGATAAGGATAACTCATAGCAAACAATTAATAAAAATGAATTCACAAGTTAAATCAAAATAAACTACAGACTGTTTGTAAACGTTTGCGTAACCGGGTAGCAAAATGAAACCTGCAATTCATTAATTTCAGTACATGAACCAAAACAACAAAGGCATCTGGAAAGTGATCGGTGCTTCATCGCTGGGTACGTTAATTGAATGGTACGACTTTTATATTTTCGGCAGTCTGGCAACAGTTATTGCCGGTCAGTTTTTCCCAAAAACAAATCCAACTGCAGCATTGCTTTCAACGCTTGCAACATTTGCAGCAGGTTTTATTGTTCGTCCGTTTGGTGCGCTGGTGTTTGGACGTTTAGGTGATCTTATCGGCCGCAAACATACCTTTCTGCTAACGCTCATGATCATGGGTGGCGCAACATTCGGTATTGGATTAGTACCGAGTTATGAAAGCATTGGCTTTGCTGCACCGGTGATTGTTTTAATTCTGCGGTTGTTACAAGGTCTGGCTTTAGGTGGTGAATATGGTGGTGCTGCAACTTATGTAGCTGAGCATGCACCTGTAAACAAAAGAGGATTTTATACTTCATGGATACAAACCACTGCAACTCTAGGCTTGTTTGTTTCACTTGGTGTGATTTTACTAACAAGACATAATCTGGATCCTGATTTAACTAAATCCATTGCAAAGTTTAACGATTGGGGATGGCGTATTCCTTTTCTTGTTTCTATACTGTTGGTAGTAGTTTCAATCTACATCCGATTAAAGATGAACGAATCGCCCCTGTTTGAAAAACTAAAAAAAGAAGGTAACGTTTCTGTAAATCCGTTAAAAGAAAGTTTTGGACATAAAGCCAATTTAAAAATGGTATTGCTTGCATTGTTTGGTGCCACTATGGGGCAAGGTGTCATCTGGTATACCGGTCAGTTTTATGTACAAAGTTTTTTAGAAAATCAATGTCGTTTAGATTTTGATCAAAGCAGGATGATTGTGTTATGGGCCATAGTATTTGCAACACCTTTTTTTGTAGTGTTTGGAAGCCTGAGTGATAAGATCGGCAGGAAATGGATCATGATGGCGGGCATGCTGGCAGGCATTTTATTTTATCGCCCGCTGTTTTCTGTTTTTGTAAAAGATACTGATGTAAAGGAATGGGTGAAGCAGGATGTACTCTTGATTCAAACAGATACCACTTTGCTTAACAATAATAATCTGCAGCTGAAGCAAATCAATTCATCCTACAAAAATTATTATGGTGCAACGTTTACAAAAATTGAAACGGATACATTAACTCCAAACGGATCGCAATCTGTTTATAAAAAAGATACAACTCCCGTTTTCATCAACAAAAAACTGGGGTTAGAGAAATACATCAAATTTATTTTTCTTGTTTGGCTCATGATTGTTTTTGTAACCATGGTTTACGGACCCATTGCCGCTTTTCTGGTAGAACTTTTTCCAACTAAGATTCGCTACACTTCTATGAGTTTGCCTTATCATATTGGCAATGGTGTGTTTGGCGGATTAACACCGTTTATTGCAACACTGCTCACCACCATTTATACTGGCGATCCATTGACAGGGCTTTGGTACCCCATTATCATTGCCGCACTATGTATGATCATTGGCAGCTTATACATCAGTAATAAAATTGATCCAAACGTTAACGATTAAACTCAACAGCATGAATAAAATAAAACGATTGGCAGGCATTCTCTGGATAGTCATTGGTCCGCTGGCAGCTTTTTATCTTATAAAAACGGCCGTGCAGGAAATTGCAGCCAAACCTACAGTTGATACCAAAATCCAGTGGTTTGTTTTTGCAGGGGTGTTTATACCCATTGCAATCGGCATGATGATTTTCGGGTACTACGCTTTAAAAGGGGAGTATGATCATTTACCCGAAAGCTCAGAAGAGTTAACAGACTGAAAAAATAACACAGGCTAAGCAGCGAAACTGAAACGGGCATGGTCTTTTTTACGTGAAAGAACTGAACCCATTCCCTATTGGTTAGTTCGATGTCTGTTCATATGGTTGGTTTTTTATCAAGCCCCTGTTTTTCAACAGGGGCTTTTGATTAGGTTTAATCACTATTTTTAGAACCGTTTATATTACAATGAAGAAATTGGTTATTACTTTCTGCGGCGCTCTCAGTTGTTTGTTTTTGTTTAACATCACTGCTAAGGCACAATGCTCAGGCAATGTGTTATTTGCTGAAAATTTTGGAGGGTCTCCTGCTACGCCTTTAACAGGCACCCGTCTTGCTCCCGGCATTACAACCTATTCTTTTGATTCACTGGGACTCATTAATGATGGCGAATATGGCATTCGTAAAACAACAGCAGATATTGCAACGGGCAATTCACAATACCCTTCCTGGCACGTTGGCACCGACCGTAGCGGCGGAAACATGATGATAGTGAATGCCGATTTTACAGCCGGTAAATTTTATGAAACCAGAGTTTCAAATCTCTGCTCGGGTTCACAACTTTATTTTTCTGCATGGGCTGCCAACCTCATCAGACTTGGATCTAACGATCCATTGGATCCTGTGCTTCGTTTTGAAATCAGCAGTGCAGTTTCCGGAACAGTGCTTGCAAATTTTATTACTCCTGCCATTCCCCGTTTCAGTTCTTTTACATGGACACAATACGGATTTAATTTTTCCTTGCCTGCCGGAGAGAATTCTGTCATACTCCGCATCTTTAACAATCAACCCGGCGGACAAGGCAATGATCTTTGTTTAGATGATATTGAATTTACATTATGCGGACCAGCCATCAATCCGGTAGTGAACGGCACTTATCAAAACAACAATACCACCTGCACCGGTACCTCTGTATCATTTGCAGGCAATGTTGCTTCCGGTTTTTATCTCAATCCAACTTATCAATGGCAATTCAATGATGGAACAGGCTGGGTAAATATTCCCGCCGCTACAACTCCCAACTATACACTTAATAATGCTCAGCTGAATAACAGTGGCAGTTATCGTTTACTGGTAGCCGAAAGCGGCAACATCAATTCAACTAATTGCAGGGCCGTATCGCCACTTATACCACTCACAGTATTTGCACCGGTTACTCCGGTTTTGCAAAGCAACCAACCTGTGTGTGAAAAAGATACACTGCGTATTTCAACAACTACAAGTGCGCTGCAATACATGTGGAAGAAAAGCACCGTCAGTTACCCCGTTGATAATGACACCTTACAACTCTTGAATGTAATGGTTGCAGATGGAGGAATTTATTCACTGGATGTAGTTACAAACGGCGGATGCAGCAGCTCGGCTTCTATTGCCGTTGCTGTAAGATCCAATCAACTGCAACGAACCATTCCTGCAGATACAATGCTCTGCGATGCACAAACGCTTTCTGTTAATGCACAGCAACCGCTTGCAACCATGTATTTATGGAATGATGGAAGTACAGCTCCGCTCCGCATGCTGACAGATACAAGAACATATACCCTGCTTACAAGCGACGGTGTATGCAAACGCACAGACAGTTTTGCCATAACAAGAAACTTTACACCTTCGGTTTATTTAGGAAATGATACCACGCTTTGTTTCAACGAGCCGTTAACACTTGTTGCAACACATCCGTTGGCAGATGCTTATTTGTGGAGTACCAACAGCAGCGATTCGTCCATCAGTGTTACAACAGCCGGAACTTATACGGTTGCAGTGGGGAATGCCTGTGGCGTTGCAATAGATGATATTGTAATTGACTTTAAGGATTGTGCCGATATGATCTTTGTGCCCAACGCCTTTACACCAAACAAAGACCGGTTAAATGATGTGCTGTATGCAAAAGCGTTTTTCCAGGTGGACGAATTTAAATTCAATATTTATAACCGTTTCGGGCAAATGATTTTTAGTACCAACTCTGTTCTTACAGGATGGAATGGCAACATTAACAACCAGCAGGCCCCCACAGGATTATACACATGGACCATTCAATACAAACGCAACAATAAAATATATCAGCAAAAAGGAACTGTACTCGTTATTCATTAAGCAGGAAGTGCTTCCTTTTTTTCATTTATTTTTGACACAAACTCAGCAGCATGTCCATTGAGGTAAAGAACCTGGTTAAAATTTACGGCGAACAAAAAGCAGTGAACGGCATTTCATTTAAAGTGAATAAAGGAGAGATCGTTGGTTTTCTAGGGCCCAACGGTGCTGGCAAGAGCACCACCATGAAAATGATCACAGGCTATCTGCAGCCAACATCAGGCAATGCAGTCGTGTGTGATGTTCAGGTGAACGAACATCCCATCAGCACCAAACAAAAAATCGGCTACTTACCCGAAAGCAATGCATTGTATGTTGACATGTATGTGAGAGAGTATTTAGAATTTGTTGCAGAAGTGCACCGGATTCAAAATCCAAAAAACAAAATCCAAAAAACAATTGAGCAAGTTGGGTTAACTCCTGAAGCACATAAAAAAATCAGTCAGCTTTCAAAAGGATATAAACAACGTGTTGGTTTAGCAGCAGCTTTGATTCATGATCCGGAAGTATTGATCTTGGATGAACCCACCAGTGGACTTGATCCTAACCAGATTATTGAAATACGTGAAGTGATTAAACAATTGGGTCAAAACAAAACGGTTTTGTTTTCATCACACATCCTGCAGGAAGTACAGGCAATTTGTGATCGTGTAATCATTATCAATAAAGGAACTATCGTAGCAGATGATCAGCTATCGCATTTGCTGAAAAAAGTGCATGCAGGAGAAGTAATTCTTGAATTAAAAGAAGATGTAGATGAAACCATCTTCAATCAAATTGCAAATGGCACACGCATCAACCAAACAACCTGGAAATTTAAAACGGATCATCCGGAAGAATTAAAAAAACAATTGCTTACAATTTCTTTAGAGAAGAATCTCAATATTTTATCTATAAGAAGTGATAGCAGTTCTTTGGAAGATGTGTTCAGGAGTTTAACTTCGTAATCAGCTTCTTCACTATCCAACCAATCAACAACAACATCAGCACTGCAATAACAACCGGTATTGCAAAAGCCAATGCAGTGCCGCCAACTGCTGCAACGTTTTCTCCGGTTGCTACAACTGCATTTCCTGCACCGGCAGTTGTTTTACTGCTAAACAAACGCAGCAATCCTGTTCCTGACTGAACTGTTCCTGCAGCTGCACCACCACTCACCAATGCCAGCACCCATTTTACAAAGGGGCTGAATTCAGCAATGGGTAAAAAAGAAGCAGCTAATACTGTTCCTGCTGCAACAGCAAGTGGTGTAGCAATGGTATCGAGTAAATTATCTACAAAAGGAATATAGTATGCTGCCATTTCCAATACAGCAGCTGTTGCAAAACAAATCAGTGCAGGCAGGCCGGCCATCCACTGCATATCAACCGGCAAATTGAACCAATGCAGATAAGCCGCAACACTTGCACCCAGCATCGGTACAAAAACTCTGAAGCCGCAACATGCACTCAACGCAATACCCATCGCAATAGAACTGATCATTTCTGTATCCATACAATCGTTTGTTATACTTAAAAATAATCATTTCACTGCTTATAACTCTTTGCTGCTGCCGCTGAAAGTCTTTTCTTTGCAGCGAAAAGAAAGCTGCAGGCTGTTAGCTTTAAGCAGCAAGTTCACAACAACTTCAAACTGAATACTATGAGTTTTATCGCAGACATTCACGCAAGACAAATTCTCGACAGCCGTGGTAACCCCACCGTTGAAGTAGACGTAATAACTGATAATGGCATTCTTGGCCGTGCCGCTGTACCCAGTGGTGCAAGTACCGGAAAACATGAAGCCGTTGAACTTCGTGATGGCGATAAGAGCAGGTTTCTTGGTCGTGGTGTTTTAAAGGCTGTGCAAAATGTAAATGAGATTATTGCTGATCAGTTGATTGGTATTGATGTTACACGTCAGGCATATATTGATCATCTCCTGATTAAAATTGATGGCACAGAGAATAAAGGGAACCTCGGCGCCAATGCAACATTAGCAGTAAGCATGGCAGTTGCAAAAGCAGCAGCCGAAGAAAGTGGTTTGCCTTTGTTCCGTTATCTCGGTGGTGTAAACAGCACGGTATTACCTATGCCGTTAATGAACATCATGAATGGCGGTGCACATGCCGATAACAAAATTGATTTCCAGGAATTCATGATCATTCCGGTTGGTGCTCCTACATTCAGCGAAGGGCTGCGTTGGGGTGTTGAAATTTTTCATACACTCAAAACCGTGTTAAAGAAAAAAGGGTACAGTACAAATGTTGGTGATGAAGGTGGTTTTGCTCCTGAAATAAAAAGCAATGAAGAAGCCATTGAAACAGTGCTGGAAGCCATTACTGCTGCGGGTTACAAAGCAGGTGAGCAAATTGGTATTGCCATGGATGCTGCTGCAAGTGAAATGTATGATGAAGCAACCAACACGTATAAATTTTATAAGAGCAATCCCGATAAAGTGATCAGCAGCGATGAAATGGTTGCTTACTGGACAGAGTGGGTGAATAAATATCCCATCGTTTCAATTGAAGATGGTATGGCAGAAGACGACTGGAACGGTTGGAAAAAATTAACGGAGTCAGTTGGTGACAGATGTCAGCTGGTGGGTGATGATTTATTTGTAACAAACGTAAAGCGTTTGAAAGATGGTATTGATAAAGGCATTGGTAACAGCATTCTCATAAAAGTAAATCAGATTGGTACAGTTACTGAAACCATCAATGCAGTTCAAATGGCACAGAACGCCGGCTTTACTTCTATCATGAGTCACAGAAGTGGCGAAACAGAAGATACGACCATTTCTGATTTAGCGGTTGCACTCAACTGCGGACAAATTAAAACCGGTTCTGCTTCACGTACAGACCGGATGGCCAAATACAACCAGTTGATCCGTATTGAAGAAATGCTGGGCGACAATGCGATTTATCCAAAAGGAAGAATTAAATTTGGTAAATAACAGTTGAATGTTTCAGGTTTAAAGTTGAAGGTTGTATATGAACCTTCAACTTTAAACAATTCAACTTTAAACTTCTGAAATGAAATTCCTAACCCATATACCATCTGTTTTAAAAAACAAGTATCTGTTAACCATCATTGGTTTTACCATCTGGATGCTGTTTATTGACCGGAATGATTTTCTAACCCAGATCGGTCGTTATCAGAAGCTTTCTGAATTAAAAACCAACACCTCCTACTATAATAAGAAGATTGATGCTGCCAAAACCGAGCTGGAAAAGCGCAAATCGGACCCCTCGGCCTACGAACGGATTGCCCGTGAAAAGTATTATATGAAGAAGGATAATGAAGATATTTTCCTTTTTAACGAATAAATTTCCAGCTTCCTGTACAATACAAGTCTTTAAACGGCGTTTTTAAACAAAGCATCCTCTGAAAAGCCCCTTCACCAAAAAACAGGATTGCTTATGTCACATAACTTTACACCGGAAGACTTGTTACAATACCTCTATAAAGAAACCACAGCCGAAGAATCAGCCGCAATTGAAAAGGCTATGGCTGAAGACTGGACCCTCAGGGAAAAGTTTGAAGTGATTAAAAAAGCGGCTCATCGTCTCACTAAATTTACGTTTTCGCCCCGCACAGAAACAGTTTTGAATGTGCTGAAGTATGCTCATAAAGAGGTTGCAGAAAAGCATTAATTCTCCAAACTGATCTTTCGCTAATTTCGCCTTCACTCAAATTTCAGGATGACGATTAAAGAACGTTACAAGGCGGTTATTGACTATTTTACTGAGTTTGCTCCCAATGCAGAAACCGAGCTGTTGTACGACAATCCTTATCAGTTACTTGTTGCTGTTATCCTCAGTGCACAATGCACCGATAAACGGGTAAACTTAACCACTCCTTCCATCTTTGAAACATATCCTGATGCAGAAAGTATGAGCAAGGCAAGGTTTGAAGAATTGTTTCCACTCATCAAAAGCATTTCATACCCCAACAATAAAACCAAACATTTAATTGGCATGGCGCAAAAACTCATGAACGAGTTTGGCGGCGAAGTTCCTTTAACTGTTGATGAACTGGTAACACTGCCGGGTGTGGGAAGAAAAACAGCGAATGTGATTACATCGGTAATAGATGCACAACCCAACATGGCGGTTGATACACATGTATTTCGTGTAAGCAAACGCATTGGTCTGGTAAAGCAAACTGCTACCACTCCTTTAGCAGTTGAAAAAGAACTGATCAAACATTTTCCAACAGAGTTGGTACACAAAGCACATCATTGGTTGATCCTGCACGGACGTTATACCTGCCTTGCACGCAGTCCTAAATGCAGAGAGTGCGGATTGCAGCAAGCCTGCCGTTATTTTCAAAAAAATAATTAATCATTGCCGTTACTCCAAAAATAAAAAGTGGTTTTTACTAACGCTTTAGCCTAGCCGATTCAACTAATAGTGATCATAATTGCAGATTGCCTGATCCACCAATCAAGGGCATCAGTACAGAAACTGTTTAGACTTGCTTACCGGAAAAGCTATTGAAGTTGAACGCCAAAAAAAATTATCCGTTTTTGTTAAACAACTTTTCAAGTCTTTCGTTTTGTTTAACCCGTTAGACCTGTTTTTTAAACAAACAGGAAATTTTCACATCAAAACGAATGCATATGTTCCGGACATTTCTCCTCGAGATGCAACCAATTGCCAACGACAATTATGTTGCGTTTACTTTTTTTGTAGGCACCATGGCCATGATGGCAGCCTCTGTGTTTTTCTTTTTTGAATTAAACAATACAGACAAGAAGTGGCGTACTTCTGTACTTGTATCGGGCCTCATTACTTTTATTGCAGCTGTGCATTATTATTACATGCGTGGTTACAATTTAGAAACGGGTCAGTCGCCTACTTTTTTCCGTTATGTAGACTGGTTATTAACTGTACCGCTGATGTGTGTTGAGTTTTATCTCATTACAAAGAAAGCCGGTGCAAAGCAAGGTTTGTTATGGAAATTAATTGCTGCATCAGTAGGTATGCTGGTAACAGGATATGTTGGTGAAGCCATTTATCCTGAAGAAAGCGTAAGCTGGGTTTGGGGCGCTATCAGCGGTCTGTTCTACTTCTACATTGCATACTTAGTATGGTTTGGTGAAGTAGCAAAGCTTGCAGGTGATGCAGGACCCGATGTTGCAAAAGCAACAAAAACATTAGCCTGGTTTGTACTTGTAGGTTGGGCGATTTATCCTTTAGGTTATATCCTCGGTACCAAAGGTGGTTTGTTTGGTCTGGAGTTAGTTGCAGACCGTGCAGCAGCAACAGCAGCCATGGATATTGTTTACAACGTTGGTGATGCTGTAAACAAAATTGGATTTGGCCTTGTGATTTATGCACTATCAAGAAAAGCATCTGCTTAAAAAATAAATTGATTGAATGAAGGGTCTGCAAATGCAGGCCCTTTCTTTCTTCTTACACATGCAGGCAAACCAATACGATATTATTTTTACAGGAGGCGGTGCCGCCTGTCGTATGTTACTCTACTTTCTCAGCAAAAAAAAAGGGTTTAACCGTTTACGTATACTAGTACTGGAAGAAGAAAATACAACAGCAGAAAAAACCTGGTGCTTCTGGGAAACAGAAAACAATCCTTTTCAACAGCTCGTAAACAAAGAATGGAAGGAGTTGAAATTTGATGCAAAACAAATCAACATCAAACAAAGCATTCAGCCATTCACTTATTCGTGCATTAGTGGTTCTGCTTTTAACCAATACTTCAATGATGTTTTTTTTACTCATCATTCCAATATTCATATCCTGCACGAAAAAATCAACAGCATCAGTAAGGAAGAAAATACTTACACCATAGGTACAGCAACACAACAATTCAACACCGCCCGGATTTTTAACAGTGTGCCTGCACTGGTTGCAGATACGCCACAGCAAATGTGGCAACACTTTGAAGGCTGGTTTATAAAAACTGAAACAGCCTGGTTTGATGAGCAGGCAGCATCCTTAATGGATTTTAGCGATTATGAAAGTGGACCATTTGGTTTTTTATATGTACTGCCTTTTAATGAACACGAAGCATTGATTGAATATACGTTCTACTCCAGCGAAGTATATGACTCTTCTGTGTATGAAAATAAGATCAGGAATTTTCTTTCACAGAAAAACTGCGCAGCCTATACTGTAACTAAAAAAGAGAAAGGAAAAATTCCGCTGTACAGAGAAAAGATACATCAGCAAACAAAGGATGGCATCATCAACATTGGTGGTGCAGGCGGATTAATTAAACCTTCAACCGGTTACGCTTTTCTGCGCATGATGGAAGACTGTAAACAAATTGCCGATTCATTTGAAACCAATCATCTGAAACGCAGAACAAGACATCAGCGGTTTTTATTTTACGATCATCTGCTGCTTAAAATTATTCAGGAAGATCCTTCCTGCGCTGTAGCCATTTTTAAACAACTGTTTCAGCAGCAACCGCTGCAGCGTATTCTGAAATTTTTAAATGAAGACAGTTCTCTGCTTGATGAACTGAAAATTTTTGCAGGATTACCATGGACGCCGTTTTTAAAACGAATCTCTTTGTTTAAATGAATAAGACACTGCTGCATACCTGTATCCTGTTGCTTACTGTTGTGCTGTTACTGCTCACCAGAAATTCCTGGCAGGGCAGCTCAGCTGAATACCTGATAGCAGTTGCAGGGATTTTTATTGCAGGTATACCACATGGCGCCATGGATCATCTCACGGCTTCATTTATTGAAAAAGAAAAATTTAAACTCATCCGTTATCTGCTTCAATATATTTTATCGGCACTGATTTATCTGTTGGTCTGGTTGTTTGCACCGGGCATTGCCTTGCTCCTGTTTCTGTTGTTAACAGCATGGCACTTTGGTGAAACGGATATGTTGAGCTTCAGCAACAAACAACCAACGCCGGTGATCATTTTTATGTATGGATTATGCTTACTCATGTGGCTGCTGCTGAAAGATCCATCTGTTACTTTACAATGGATACAGCTTGTTTCAGGCAATCAGGACGCTGTAGTGGCCATCATGAACATTCTGGAACAGGTACCACATTTGCTTTGGTTTGTTGTAAGTGCAGTGCTTCTTTTCAGTAGTGTGTTCAAGCAACGGGATCAATGGATGAGTGTATTTATTTTTCTGTTGTTTATGTATACAACCGTTTATACTTCACTCATTCTTGGGTTTGTTCTTTATTTTACCGGCTGGCACAGTGTACAGGCATTACAACATATCCGTTTCTCGGTATTTAAACAGGCGGGTATTAAAAAGCTGCTGTTCAATGCTGTGCCTGCTACCTTGGGATCTGTTGTGCTTTTGTTGTTGATTATGAAATATGGAAAAGCTGAATGGATGCAGAGCAGCAGCCTGCCTTCGTTATTTATTTTGCTTTCTGTTTTAACATTGCCGCATATGGCAGAGATGCACAGATTGTATAAGTGGAAATTGTCTGCATCAAAAGAAAGAAGATAAACTACAATTTAGGAAAATGTGCAATCAATTCAATTTCCAATTTTGCATCAGGCATATATAACCGCACAATCTGCACCCATGTTGCTGCAGGAAAATCTCCTTTGTAAAATTGTTTACGTACAAAGTTGAACTGTTTCATCAATTCAATATCAGTAGTGTACAGATTTTCTTTTACCACATGCTGAAAGGTTAAGCCATATTGTTTGAGTGAGCGTTCAAGTGCGCTGTATAAACGCTTCACCCCTTCCTCAGTAATATCTGTTGCTACCGTTCCTGAGATGTATAACACATCACCTACTTTTACGGTTTGTGCATACCCTGCCGATGTATCCTGTTTATTTGGATTGCCCCAATGCCATTTTTCTTTTTCAATGGGTGGTTTGATTTTTTGTGCAGTTGTTGAAACCGAAAGAAGCAGGAATAAAGCAATGAATAAGTTTCTGTTCATGATTATAAGATTTAGAGGCAAGATAAATGCCGCTTTTAAAAAAAAACAAAAAATCCATCAACGGCTATTGATGGATTAAAACATTAAAAAGTCTGATGCCACGGTTCGTGTCTGCACGAACCTGAAAAAATTTACTGCCACTCTGAAAGGTTTGCGAATTGAAATGAGTGGATAAAACACATATTGGTTCGTAAAGACACAAACCAAGTCAAGATCTCTAACTTATTTATAACTATTTTAAAACTGTAATAACTTTATCAGGCCTTTTGAAATTTATCGATCAGACCTCCGAACGAAGTTCATGTATGACTCTGTATTATCAATATATTTTCGAAGATACCCAGAAGTTCTTCCCCTTAAACCATCGATGGAATTTAACAATTTTAGAAAATCAAGATTATCTTTTTCCTCTTGAAATGTATTGTCTGCACTCATTGGATAAATTGTTAAATGATAGCTTGATCCATTTTTCAATGGACACAAATATTTAGACAAGAAAAGTGAGTCTATAATATTTTTTTGACCACTTATTTCCTTTTCTGCAGTAGCATGAACAATAATTCCATAAAACATTAATTCTTCTTGTAACAAATAACTATCAATAAGAGGTTGTCCAAAGAAAATTGACTTCTCAGTATCTAAAGTCATCGTTCCAAATGCTATTGCTCCTTTAAAAGGGATATTTTGCGTAAATAAATCTTCAGTTATACAAGCAATTGTACAAATAAAATCATGAAGTGAGTCATATGAATCGTCTTTTGAATAAATCATTATACTGTCTGAATAATTTGTTGTGGTTACTAATTTTTCATTCTTATTCTTCCTCCCAGCCCATTCCACATCTTCAAAAAGCTTCGTGCTTTCCACTATTTTCAACATCATTTTATAAATTTCTTGATGCGTGTTCTTTAAGACCATGTCTTTAAACCCCATTATATCTATAAACCCTACATATCTTTTACATGTCACTTCCCAATTTTTATTAACTAGCATGCTGAAATTATTTATGGATCAAATAAATTATTTAATCAAAAAGCGATAGTCATTAAACTATCGCTTCTAATATCAACGGGTGTCAGATTAATAATTATAACCAACAGCGCTTTACAACCACTTCCCAATCTCCTCAATCAACTCTCCTTTTGTAATTGGTACGCCTTTAATCTTGTTGTATCCTTTTGCATCTACAAAATAGACATCACGGATAATGCGGATCAACTGCCCGTTATTGATTTCAGGAATAAGAACGGTTTCATAATTGCTTAATATCTCGCCGAGGTTTTTCGGGAACGGACGCACATAACGCAGATGTGCATGCGCTGCTGATTTGCCCTGCGCCTGCAACTCTGCACAGGCACTTTTAATGGCGCCATAAGTACTGCCCCATCCCAACACCAATACTTTACCCGTTGCTGGTCCGCTGTCTAATTTCTGCAACGGAATATAATCAGCAATCATGTCAACCTTTGCCTGTCTTGTTTTTACCATGTGCTGATGATTCTCTGCATCGTAACTGATGTTACCGGTAATGTCTTGTTTCTCCAATCCGCCAATACGATGTTCCAATCCCGCTGTACCGGGTATAGCCCATGGACGAACTAATTTTTCATCACGCTTATAAGCCAGTAATTTTTCTTCGCCTTCATCAAGTCCCTGTTTAAACGAAACTTTTATTTCGGGTAAGTCGGCACTTTGCGGATAGCGCCAAGGCTCTGCTCCATTGGCAATATAACCATCGCTTAGGAAAATAACCGGTGTCATGTGCTGCACTGCAATACGCACTGCTTCATACACCGCATCAAAACAATCTGCAGGTGTTGATGCAGAAATAATGGGCATGGGACATTCACCGTTTCTTCCATAATATGCCTGCATCAGATCGCTTTGTTCGGTCTTGGTAGGTAAGCCGGTTGATGGACCTCCACGTTGTATATTAATGATGAGTAACGGAATTTCCAGCATCACTGCCAAACCCATGGCTTCGCCTTTTAATGCTATACCGGGTCCACTGCTTGTGGTAACACCCAATGATCCGCCATATGCAGCACCAATGGCTGATGTGATGGCAGCAATTTCATCTTCGGCCTGAAATGTTTTTACTGCAAAGGATTTGTATTTACTTAAATCGTGTAAAATATCACTTGCAGGAGTAATTGGATAAGAACCAAGAAACAATTGCAATCCGCTTTTTTGGCTGGCGGCGATCAAACCCATACTTACTGCCTGGTTACCCATAATGGAACGGTACATGCCGGGCTCCATCTTTGCTTTTTCTACTTTATAGGTAGTGGTAAATGTTTCGGTGGTATCACCATAATTATATCCTGCCTTCAGCACACGGATATTGCTTTCCATGATATCGGGCTTCTTGCTGAACTTCTCTTTTATAAAGTTGATGGTATTCTCCATTTCACGGCTGTACATCCAGTAAAGAAAACCAAGTACAAACATATTTTTTGCCCGGTCTTTTTCTTTCATGCCCATCGTCATATCACTCAATGATTCACGGGTCATTTTAGTGACATCCATTTTAAAAACCTCGTAGTTAGAGAGGCTGTCGTTCTCCAATGGATTTTCACCTTCGGGATAATTGGCCAGGCGAAGGTTCTTTGCATCAAAACCATCGGTATTCACAATGATTTTTCCGCCTTTTTTCAAGGCCGTAAGATTTGCTTTGAGTGCAGCGGCATTCATAGCCACCAGTACATCACAAGCATCGCCGGGTGTAAATACACTATCGCTGCTGAAACGAAGCTGGTATCCACTCACACCCGCCAGTGTTCCTTGCGGAGCACGGATCTCTGCAGGGAAATCGGGGAAGGTGGCAAGATCAATCCCCATTAAAGCGGTATTGTTGGTAAACTGGCTGCCGGTGAGCTGCATTCCATCGCCACTGTCTCCGGCAAACTTAATAACGACGTCGTTTAATATTTCCTGGTTTCTTGTCATAGCATTGCAAAATTAGGCGGGTTCAATCTATGAAAAAATTAAACTCTATCCACAATCTTTTCTTTTAATATCAGGCAAAACGGAAAGAAATTTACTTCAGGCCTTGAATCCGGCAACATCCTGCCTGCATTCTTGACAGATAGCTGATCTTTGGATTAAAACTTGATCATTCTTATAAAAACAAAAACCATGTTCAACTTAAAACAGATCTCTACATTTTTACTGGGCGCCGCTGCAGGCTATGGATTGTTTAAGTACAACAGCATGAGCGATGAAGAAAAACAGAAACTGAAAGAAGACCTGAAAGCGAAGGCTGAAAAAATTAAAGAAGAGGCCGAAAACATGTTCAACGATGTGTTAAAGAAAAAAGGCAGTAACGACGGCACACAACCGAATGTGTAAAAGAATCTTTATTTTTAGAACATAAAATAACTAAACATGGCTTTATTTAAATCGGGTAATCCAACACTAAGTGAAAAGCAATTTCAGCAAAGCATACCAGTAGACAGTGGTGAAACCATGACCGTTCGGGGAACGATGAACAAATTTGGTTTTCTGATGCTGATGGTAATGGCAGGTGCAGCTTTTGCATGGCAATGGTTTGATGCAGGAAAAGAAATTATGCCCATGATGTTGGTTGGCGCACTTGGCGGATTGGTTGTGGCATTGGTGATCACCTTTAAAAAAGAATGGAGTGGATATCTGGCACCGGCTTATGCTCTGCTGGAAGGTTTATTTGTAGGAGCTATATCTGCTTATTTCAATTTTATATTTCAGGAAAAGTACCCCGGTATCATCAGTCATGCAGTGCTTCTTACGTTTGCAGTTGCTGCCAGCATGTATCTGTTGTACACACTGCGGATTATTAAAGTAACTGAAAAATTTAAATCCATCATTTTTGTGGCTACAGCGAGTATTGCCTTCTTTTATTTATTAACATGGATACTCGGATTCTTTAATATCCGGTTTGAATTTTTAACTACAGGTTCAACTTTTGGCATTATTTTCTCGCTTGCAGTTATTGTGATTGCAGCGTTGAATCTGTTACTCGATTTTGATATGATTGAACAGGGCTCAGCCATGGGCGCACCAAAGTATATGGAATGGTATGGTGCTTTTGGTTTACTGGTAACTTTAGTATGGCTGTATTTAGAAATCTTACGCTTACTGGCAAAAATGAACAGTCGAAAATAATATTCAGATATAAATAGAAATCCCCCCGATGCATCGGGGGGATTTTTTTATGCGTTCCTTTTTACAGGCTTTTAATATTTAAATGTGTTAAAGATTTTATTGGCAGTTGTTTCAAACGCATCACGTTCATCTTCTTTACTGATATAGGTTAACACATATCCTTTTCCATTAGCGATGGCAAATAATTGTTTAATCTGTATGTCATAAGTCATATCGCCATACTTGCCTTTGTAAATAATCTGATACGCTTTTGCACCGTTCCGGTTAAAATACATGCTGGACACTTCACGATAGCCTTTTACCATATCCCTTACACCATCCATATTTGTTTTTACATACTCTTCAATGGTTGTACCACCGCTGAGTGTTTCAATTTGCAGGTTGAGGTTTTGGCGGAATTTATCATTGTCGTTTTCTGCAGGTGATGTAATCTGTATCACCGCATTTTCTGTTTTGTCTTCAAATTTCCAGTCGCCGGGATAGCCAATGGTAAAACGACCCTGCGGATCGCTGTACTTTTTTAATTCACTGCTGCTGTTGCTGCCTGTATTGCTGTTACCCGTATTTGTTACCGGCGGGTTATTGGGCTTTACATTTCCTGATGGTTCATTTACAGGAATACGGGCCTGTGCACGGCTTTCTGCAACCAGTGATATTACAAGAAGGGTTAAAATGAGCGTACGCATGATTTTTACAATTGTGCTTAAAATTACAAACTTGTTTTGCATAAAGCAATCAAAAAAAAACATTGCCCCTAAAATACCGTCTTACACGGATCGTTTTATTTTCCTTGTGCGGCTGTTGCAGATAAACAAATAAAAACTCTACATTTGAGTTATTCATTCGAGGCATATGAAGCACTAAGTCGTCTTACAGACAAATCTCCCGTTGTAAAGTGAAACCATTCGTTTCACCGGTTATCAGTTTCCATAATTTAAATTTTTTTACATGACGACGAATTCTCCTAGTCAAAACAGGCTTGCCTATTATTATCAAACACTTAAACAATCGCTCAGAGGCGAGCAACAGGATTATACACAGGGCAGCATACGCAAAGCCGTTTTTTTACTCGCCATTCCTATGATTCTGGAGCTGAGCCTGGAAAGTGTGTTTGCTGTGGTAGATATGTTTTTTGTTGGTAAGCTGGGACAAAATGCTATTGCAACAGTTGGGCTAACTGAATCGGTTGTTACAATTATATATTCTGTTGCCATTGGTTTAAGCACTGCTGCCACAGCTGTGGTGGCAAGAAGAATTGGCGAAAAAAATCCCGAAGCAGCTGCACATGCAGGTGCACAATCCATCATTATTGCCCTGATTGCAACTGTGGTATTAAGTATTGCTGGAATTGTATTTGCTGCAGATGTACTGCGACTGATGGGTGCCAGTGCCGAAGTAATTAAAGAAGGCACTGTATTTACAAGAATTATGCTGGGCGGAAGTGTGGCCATAATGCTATTGTTTCTTATCAATGGAATTTTTCGTGGGGCAGGTGATGCTGCCATGGCCATGAAAAGTTTATGGCTTGCAAGTATCATCAATATTATTCTCTGCCCCATCTTTATCCATTTCTACGGATTAAAAGGCGCAGCTATTGCAACCGTTATTGGCCGGAGTACCGGTGTGCTGTATCAATGTTATCATCTGTTTAAAGGAAACGGATTATTGAAATTTCATGCACATCACTTTACATGGAATGCAAAAATCATCCGTTCCATCATTAACATTGCATCGCCGGCAACCATACAGTTTATTATTGCAAGCGGCAGCTGGATTATTCTTGCAAGGCTTGTTGCTGAAACCGGCGGCACCACTGCATCGGCAGGTTATCAGATAGCCATCCGCAATGTGGTGTTTTTTATTTTACCTGCATGGGGCTTAAGTAATGCAGCGGCCACATTGGTAGGACAAAACCTCGGTGCCAAACAAACAGAGCGTGCAGAAAAAAGTGTGTTGCTTACAGCCAAATACAATGTGTTCTTTATGAGTTTTGTAACGCTGCTCTTTGTATTTTTTGCCACACCCATCATTCGGTTGTTTACACAAGATGCGGCAGTAGTTGCATACGGAGCAAGATCCTTACAGATCATTGGAGCAGGATATATTTTTTATGGTATTGGCATGGTGATGACACAGGCACTCAACGGTGCAGGCGATACAAAAACACCAACCTACATCAACCTGATTTGTTTCTGGTTATTTCAAATTCCCGTTGCGTATCTGCTGGCAAAGGGTTTTGATCTGAAAGCAACCGGTGCATTTATTGCCATCCCACTTGCAGAAACAATGATTGCACTGGTAGCCTGGTATTATTTTAAAAAAGGGAAATGGAAAATAATTCAGGTGTAAGTTTTTCATTCTGTTTTATAAAGCTGATCTGAAAAAAAGGCAAGGTGTACACCTTGCCTTTATCATGCCCATAATTATAATCAACAATCAACACCAACTGCTTGCTGTAAACTGAACATTTAATCTTCAAACTCAACACTTGACATAAGGAACAAATTGGCGGTAATAATTCCATACAAATTTGCGTTAGAGTTTGCAGAGATCACAATTTCACCATTTGTTAAAGTTGCCGCTGCAAGTGCTACAGAGGTAATACCACGGGACATAAATGAAAGATCCCAGTTAATGATGGCACTATAACCATTATTCTGGCCAATGACAACATTCTCACCTTCTACTTTAACTTCCATTGCATTGTTGTTACGGTAAACAATAGGCGTACCATTGTATGTACCTCTTAACTCCAGTGCTGCATCAGGCCCGTTTGGTGCAAGCTGAACATCAAATTCAACTTCTTCATACGTACCGGGTGGCACATTGATGTTACCAAGTGTTGAAACCGATGCAAACAGATCAACTTTTTTACGTACCTCAGTTTCGTATTCAATTTCAGAGTTGGAATTCTCTGCTTCAAATTCAATAGAGGTAGTAGAAGCGAAACCGCTTGTCCAGTTAATGGTACCATCGGTTCTGCTGGCAGTACCTGCATCTGTACCCGAACGGCTCGATACATCGCCGCTGCGGTTAGATGTTTTCATTTGATAGGTAATGCCTGACTCTTCTTTATTCTTTTTACAGCTGATCAATAATGCCATAGAAAGAATTGCTGCGGAAAATAATTTCATTTTCATAATGCTTAGATTTTTATTTGATGATTCATTGTTGATATACCTGTTTACCGGAAAAACAAGTATCATGCCAACATATTTTCTTTAAAACAGATCTGATATTACACAGATACCTGCTTATTAAAATCTGCTGCCCATTAATCGAAAAAAATTTTTATTTATTTTATTGAAGCTGTTAAAAAAACTAAACAACCGTATAAAGATTTTTTTCGTAGTAGAATAAATGAGTGCAAACAAGAAGTGGTTCTGCAGAAAAGTTTTTTTAAAAACAATCATCTACGAAGTAAGAGGTAATTACAAAAGGATATTTGCACTGCACCTAACTTCAAAAGCTTTGCAGCAAAGGAATACAGCCCTTATTAAAACAACGAAGCGTTGTATTGCAGAAACCTTTCTTTTGCTGTCATGTATTTCTCCAGTAACATGGTTTGATTAAATGCACGGTTATAATTATGCAGATGATATGCTGCAGTGTAATAGAGATCATCATTTAAAAAATCTGTTAAAAAACGGATGGCCTGCATATAAATCATAAACTCACCGGCATAGAAAAAATATTTTTTTTCTTCACGGGTTAATTCATTTCTCATTTCTGTATAATAGCCTTCGATGATGGCCCGATAAATTTCTTCACGTATTTCAATTTTACTGAAATCCTGTTCTTCTTCACTAACAGGTGAAAGATAGGTACGCATCATATCGCCCACATCACTGATAAAATAACCGGGCATCACTGTGTCCAGATCAATTACACACAACCCTTTTCCTTCTTCATTAAACAATACGTTACTGATCTTGGTATCATGATGTGTAACCCGTAACCTGAAAGACGGATTGTTTTTGATCTGTATGTACTCATCTGTAATACGGGAAAAGCTCATCAGCTTTTGAATCAATGCATCAGCAAATTTTATTCGCTGACTGTTCCCGTTTTCAACTGCATGTAGAAACTGCTGATAGCGGAGGTCAAGATCATGAAACGATGGAATGGTTATTTTTAATTGACTGCTGTCGAACTGACTGAGCAGTTTTGTAAATCGTCCGAACTGAGCGGCTGCTTCTTTTGCAGGTTCTTTTGCGTTAACAACATTATATGTGTGCGATTTTTTTACAAATGGAAACAACCGGTAAAATTCTTCGTTATAAATCACCAGTGTACTTTCATGTAACGTTGCGATGGGTTCAACAAATAAATACTGCGGATGATGTAACTGCAGATAGCTGCCCATCCGTTTAATGTTATCTGATATAGCCTGCGGATCTGCAAATACACTGTGATTTACTTTTTGCAGAATATAGCACTCCTGTTCAACCGTTATTTTCCATGTTGCATGAATCAGACCGCTGCCAATAGCATCGGCTTTTACATTGTTACCTCCAATTCCATATTCAGCTAACACCGTTTGTAACAGTTGTTGCATCGGTTTATTTTTTTAATACGCATCATTCAATGCAAAAACCGGTTTGCGGTACATCCATTGCCCGCCGGTAAAATCAGGAAACTCAACTGTTGCATTTCCTTTTTCAATAGAGAGTTCGCTTAAAGGTGTAATAGCACTCCAGGCCGCTGCATCATATACATCCATGGCTGTTGCTGTTTTACGTTTCACCGATTCGATGAATGAATGAATTACATAAAAATCCATTCCCCCATGACCAGAACCTTGTGCTTCCTTGCTCCATCTTGCCCATAACGGGTGATCATATTTTTCCAACCATGTTTTTGCTTCATCCCATTGGTGTGGTTTCGATTTTCCTTCAATATGAATTCCTTTGGCAACATCCATCCACAAACCACCTGTTCCCTGTACACGAAAACCTAGAGAGTATGGTCTTGGCAAATTGGTATCATGTTGCAACAAAATGGTTTCGCCATTAGCACAACCTATACTAGTAGTAACAACATCACCTAACTTAAAATTGATTTTTGCATTGGGATGATCGGGTCCGCATTCTTTTACAATATGCTCATGCAGTCCCCTTGCTTTTGAAGAGAAGGAAGAAAGATTTACAAAACGGTTACCCCTGTTGATGTTGATGTAATGTGCAATAGGACCAATGCCATGTGTCGGATACAGATCGCCATTGCGGTGAACACTGTGATGTGTTCTCCATCTTGCTTCGCTCCATCCTTTATCTCCAAACTCACAACCTTCGCCATAAGCCGTAATACCATTATTAAATTTTACTTCACGCAAATCGTGTTGATAGCCACCCTGCAGGTGCACCAGCTCTCCAAACATTCCCTGCCGCACCATGTTTAATACCGCCATCACATCTCTGCGGTAACAAACATTTTCCAGCATCATTACATGAGCGTTGTATTTTTCCGCAGCTTTTACAACATCCCAATGATCCTGTAACGTAATACCCAGCATTACTTCTGTACCAACATATTTAATACCTGCTTCTACAGAACCAATCACCATTTCTTTATGCCACTCCCAGGGCGTTGCAATGATGATGGCATCCAGTTCTTTTATCTCCAGCATTTTTTTCCATGCATATAAATCGCCGGTAAAAATCTGCGGCATTTTTTTTCCGCTCTTTGCAATCAGTTCTTTTGAACGGTTTAACATACGATCATCAATATCACAAATAGCAACCACTTCCACATCACTCCGTCTTAACAGGAGATCAAGATGATTTTGTCCACGTAAACCAACACCGATGATGGCAGTTTTAATTTTTATTTCATTCCTGCCTGCAAACAAACTATCAGCAGGTATTACGGCAACAGAAGCTGCAGCCAAACCGGTATTGCGGATAAACTCTTTTCGGTTCATACAAGTATATTTAAAATGAAGGATTGAATATGGTGTAAAATACCGCCTGATGAACGGGTATCTATTGCTAAACTAAAATGATTCCGGATAAAAACAATACTGCAGCAGTAAATACTGCTGCAGTATATTTATTCATCATTACGCAACCCTGCGTTCTGTTACCAGAAACGGAGGTAAATCGCCAGTATAATACTCAGCAGGATAATAATCATCACCATTATACGTGGTGAAACTTTATACATACTGCTGTCTACTTCAAGCGCCTGTACCTGTTGACGGCCTTTAGTATCTAACAGACTTACGATAATCATCAGCAATGTTGTAAAGAAAAATACCCAACCCATCTGAATAAGGAAAGGAATTTCGTATGCACCTGATGCAGTTGGATAAGCCGTGTACAGGAATGTTTCGTTTCCTGCAATGCCGGGCAAAAACTTATCAAACAATATTGCCAGTAACACACCGCCAATAATACCGGTAAGCGCTGCTTTTGAAGTGGTTTTCTTCCAGAAAAATCCTAACAGAAAAACAGGGAAGATGGCAGGTGATATATAGCCCGTATATTTTTGAATAAACTCAAAACCACCTTTACCTCCAATACCCAATGCATCCTGCCAGTTTACAATAATGGCAATCACCAAAGAAATAATCACCACAACACGTCCTGTCCAAACCAGTTTTTGCTCCGTTGTATCTTTCTTGATATACTTTTTGTAAATGTCGAGTGTAAAGATGGTGGAGATGCTGTTGGCCTTGCCTGCAAGTGATGCAACAATAGCTGCTGTTAATGCTGCCATTGATAAGCCTCTGAGACCTTCGGGCAAAAATCCGAGAACAGCAGAGTACGCATTGTCTTCTCTAAACTCTCCGTTGGTAAGCATTTGTTGCTGCAACTCTCCATTTTGATGAAGCACATACGCAGCAATACCGGGCAATACCACAAGCAACGGCATCATGAGTTTTAAAAATGCAGCAAAAAGAATTCCTGTACGTGCTGTTTTTAAATCGGCACCCAATGCACGTTGTGTGATGTATTGGTTACAACCCCAGTAATTTAAATTGGCCACCCACATACCTGCAGTAAGCATGGCTAAACCGGGTAAGCTGGAATAATGATTGATCTGTTGTTGTGTTGCATCAGGGCCGGGTTTGTCAAAAATCATTTTAAAATGATCGGGAGCCGATTTTAATAACTGTGAAAAACCTGCAAGGAAATCTTTTCCATAACCAAATTTTTCACTCACTACTGTTAGAGCAATGTATGATGTTACCAAGCCACCAATTATTAATACCAGTACCTGAATCACATCCGTATATCCAATCACCTTCATACCACCCAGTGTAATAATTAAAGCAAACACTGCCAGTGCAATCATGATTAAATGAAAATGTGTACCACCGGTTAAATTATTAATGGCAATGGTTCCGAGATATAATATGGAAGTGAGGTTTACAAAAATGTAAAGGAATAACCAGAACACCGCCATGATCATGGCCACCGTTTCATTGTACCTTGTTTTTAAAAACTGTGGCATAGTGAAGATGCGGTTCTTTAAATAGATGGGCATAAAAAATACAGCCACAATAACCAAAGAAACGGCTGCCAGCCATTCGTAGGCCGATATGGCAAGTCCTAACCGGAAACCATTTCCCGACATACCAATAAACTGTTCAGCAGAAATATTTGATGCAATTAATGATGCCCCGATAGCCCACCAGGTTAACTGACCTTCAGCTAAAAAGAAATCAGTGGAAGATGCACCTTCCGTTTTTTTGCGCCGGTAAACCCATATGCCGTAACTGGAAACAAGAATAAAGTAGATGATAAAAACAACGTAATCGGATGTTGCAAGTCCTCTCATAATGGTTGTAGTTTGCTGATGTGAACGAATATATAACTGACAAATTGATTGCTGCCTGACCTGTTATTCCTGAATAGAAAAACAATATACAGATTTTGTACTATATACTTCATCTGCATTTAACCGGGTTGAGGGAAATGAAGGTTGATTAGGTGAATCGGGATAGTGTTGGGTCTCTAAACAAAAAGCAGTTCTGCAATCATCGGTTGCTCCTGATTTTAATGTATGAGCCCCTTTCATAAAATTGCCGGTGTATAACTGAAGCCCCGGTTCCTCTGTGTATACCTGCATAACAATGCCGCTTTTATCACCCACAGCTTTTGCTGCAAACATAATACCGGCATGCATTTTAGGATTGAGCACAAAATTATGATCGTACCCGTTTCCTTTTATTAATTGCTCATGTGCGGTGTTGATGCGTGCACCGATTTCTGTTGCTGTTCTGAAATCAAACGGAGTGTTTTCAACTGTTGCAATTTCACTTGTTGGTATTAATGTATCATTTACAGGGGTGTATTCATTCGAATTGATTGTGAGTACATGATTGGCTACAGAACCACTGCCTTCACCGTTTAAATTATAAAATGCATGATTGGTAAGGTTGATGACAGTATCCTTATCGGTAACTGCTTCGTATGAAATCATCAGTTCATGTTCATCAGATAGTGTGTAAGTAACTTTTACACGAAGGTTGCCCGGATAACCCTCTTCCATATTGGCCGATATATAACTCAGTTGCAAACTGTTGCTGCTCTTTTGCACAACATCCCAAACAACTTCCTGAAATCCTTTTACACCACCATGCAAATGATTATTCCCGTTGTTACATTCTAATTGATATTGTTCTCCGTTGAGTTGAAATATTCCGTTTGTAATCCGGTTGGCATAGCGCCCAACAGTAGCACCGTAATAACGTTCACCCGATTGCAAATAATGAGACAGTGAAGCAAACCCAAGAACCACATCGGTGAACTGACCGTTTTTATCCGGCACCAGCAAGCTCACCAGTCTTGCACCATAATTCGTGATGGCAGCTTTTGTACCGGCAGTATTTTGCAAAATAAATAAATCAGTTTTTTTTCCATCCAGGATCTGTTGAAAAGCTGATGCAGAGGGCAACTGCGGCAAAGGCTTTGAATAAAAAGAATCAGTACTGTGCATGTTTCGTTCGATGGATAAAAGATGACGGTAAGAAGTTTGGGGGAAGTTACATTACACGATTTATTTATGAAAGAATACTTTGCCCCACCACAGTTTTATTTTGTGTGCAAAGCATCCTTGTAAGATTTCATTGAGAAAATTTTACACAAGCGTTTGTAAGGAAATAATACAAATTGACGATTGCATCACTGCATCATGAAAGTAAAAGCATACAACATCGTAATAGCTGATCACTTGTTCCTTTCGATATTTATTATGATGAATTACAGAGAAGAATTGTAACTGTCAAAAGAAAATCAACAGTTCAACTTAAACTAAAATTTTCGTAAGAAAAGAGGATGACATACTTAAAGAAGTACCCTCAAAGAAATAAAACCTTTAACTGAGGTTTAGTCCCGCTGCCGGCATAGTAGCCCGAACAAGAATCGAACTTGTATCTAGAGTTTAGGAAACTCCTATTCTATCCATTGAACTATCGGGCCACTTTGCCTGCGGGATATTTCAACTCCAAACGGCGTTGATCCGGGTTCACAGTAAACTGCGAAGCTGGTTGGCGGCAAAAATAGTTGTTTCGCCTGTTTCAATAGCCAAATCTTCCAATTTCAAATATCGGTTCCCTACCTTTGCTGCCCAATAAATAAACAGATGAAATTTTTAAACGTATACATCCGCTACAGACTTCCGCTGGCAATCATTTTCCTGATTGCCGCAATTGTAGTGAACTATTTTACCAGTTTCTGGCCATCGTTCATTTTGTACCTCATAGCTGCCATCAGTCTGTTTGGTCATTTCTTTTTCGGACCACTCCGTCTTATTCAGGAATACATGGAAGCAGGTGATATGGAAGGTGCAGAAAAAATTCTCAATTCAGTTAAGTTCCCCGGTCTTCTCTTTAAGCCCATCCGCTCGGTTTATTATACATTGAGAGGCAATATGGCCATGATGAAACAGGATTATGATGGCGCCGAAGTAATGATGAAGAAAGGAATTGATCTGGGCTCCGGTTCTTCCCTGATGCAAGGTGCAGAAGGTGCAAGTATGCTGCAAATGGGAATGCTGGCCATGCAGAAAAATAATTTTAAACAGGCCGAAAGCTATATTCGTCAGGCGTTACGTAAAGGTTTGCCCGATAAAGAAAACCAGGCCGCTGCCAACCTACAGATGTGCAGTATTATGATGAACAAACGGGAGTTCAGAGCTGCGAAAGATTATTTCCGCAAAGCCAAGGCATTAAAACCCACTACTTCACAAATCGTTGACCAGATTAAACAAATGGAGAAATACATTTCCCGTTTACCGGGATAAAAAAAGAGGCAGAAACGGCATTTAAAAATAGGTAGCTGTTCATTTCTGCCTCCGGTGTAGTAATCTTAAAACAGGTAAGCTGACTAATCAGCGGGTGTTAGGATAAACAACGGCTAAAACCTTCAACACTGTAAAATTAGAGGGAACCCATCTACTAAAAAATACCACTTATCGGGTATAGGGCAGGGTATAAAAAAAGCCGCCTTTAAAAAAGACGGCTGTATTACAGTACGGTCAATGCTGGATTTTAAAAACGGGTTCGTATTTGAACTGCTGAAAATTACTTGAAAACTGCATTCTGATTTTCATTCTTCGGGCATATCTTATTCTATTTTTCTCCACACTTTTCACATGCTCAGGTAAATGCTGCTACTTTTTTACAGGACAACCTTTCTCTGATAGAATTAACTTTGAAACATGTCGCTGAACAAACAAAAACTGGAACTGAAATTTACAGAAGAATACAACCGTTTAAATGAACAACAGAAACTGGCGGTTGATACCATTGAAGGTCCTGTAATGGTTATTGCCGGTCCGGGTACCGGTAAAACACAGATTCTTGCCAGCCGCATTGGAAAAATATTACTGGAAACGGATGCGTTACCACAAAACATTTTATGTCTTACTTATACCGATGCAGGTGTGGTAGCTATGCGAAAAAGATTGCTGGGTTTTATTGGCCCCGATGCATACAAAGTAAACATCTATACCTATCACGCCTTTTGTAATGATGTGATTCAGGAGAATCTTTCTCAATTTGAAAAAACTGCACTGGATCCGGTTTCTGAACTGGAGAAAACAGAATTGTTTAAAGAATTGATTGACTCCTTTCCAAAAAATCATCCGCTGAAACGTTACCGTGGTGATGTATATTTTGAAATCAATAATCTTGACCGCCTGTTCAGCACCATGAAAAAAGAGGGCTGGACGCCGGCTTATATTCTTGAGAAAATAGAAAATTATCTCAACGATCTGCCAACAAGAGATGAATACATTTACAAAAAGAAATACAAACAATTTAATGCAGGTGATGTAAAACAAAATCTACTGGATGCGGAAACAGAAAAGATGGATAAACTCCGTGCTGCTGTAAATGAGTTCGACCGTTTTCAAACCATCATGCGCAAACGTAACCGTTACGATTTTGATGACATGATTACATGGGTGATCAAAGCATTTGAACAAAACAAAAACCTGCTGGCCAATTACCAGGAGCAATATCAATATGTGCTGGTAGATGAGTTTCAGGATTCAAGCGGTACACAAAACAGAATTGTTGAACTGCTGATCAGCTATTGGGAAAACCCCAATGTATTCGTTGTGGGTGATGATGATCAGAGTATTTTCCGTTTTCAGGGCGCAAACGTTGAGAACATGGAAAAATTCAGAAACAGTTATGCAGCAGATTTATTTACGGTTGTACTTACCAACAACTACCGCTCCACCCAACCCATTCTGGATGTATCTAAATCCGTTATTAACCGGAATGAAGAACGCTTGATTAAAAAAATTAAAGGCTTAACAAAAGATCTGGTTTCATCCAATCAAAAACTACAGCAGCAGTTTCATCTGCCTTCCATTAAAGCATATGAAACGCAGCGGCAGGAAATGATTGATATTACCCTGCAGGTACAACAACTCATCAGCGAAGGAATTCCACCGGGCAAAATTGCCATCATTTATAAAGAGAATAAGTATGGTGATGAGTTAACGCATTATTTCAATCATCTGGGTATTCCGTTTTACAGCAAACGCAACCTCAACACATTTGAAATACCACTGGCGCAAAAAATTATTTTAATCCTCAAATATCTTGCAGCCGAGCATGATGTACCCTATGGCGGCGATGAAATGCTGTTTGAAATTCTGCACTTCAACTGGTTTCACATTCCTCCTGTTGAAATTGCCAAACTGAGTGTTGAAGTAGCTTCCACGATGTTCAGTCAAAACAAAACATCTATGCGCAGGCTCCTGCATGAGAAAGCACATGCACCTGCAAAAGATTTGTTTTCACAAAGTATTCATCATGGAATGAAGACAGCATCGGTTCTTTTTGAAAAACTGATTGCTGATGTACCCAATCTGACTCTGCAGCATTTGTTTGAAAATATTATCCGTGAAGCAGGCATATTAAAACATATTATGCAAAGCCCGGATAAACACTGGCTGTTAAAAGTATTAACCGGATTGTTTGATTTTGTAAAAGAAGAAACCAGACGCAACCCGCTTTTAAGTTTAAAAGAACTGGTAAGTGTTATTGAGTTGATGGAGAAAGAAAACATTCCTTTACCACTTGTACAGGTGAGCGGCAGTGAGAAAGCAGTGAATCTGTTAACAGTGCATGGTTCCAAAGGCCTCGAGTTTGCACATGTATTCTTTGCCGGCTGTAATGCCGGTTTCTGGGAAAAGAAACGCAAACCGGCAGGTGGTTATAAACTACCTGATACTATTTTTACCACATCAACCGATACAACAGATAATAATGAAGAAGAACTGAGAAGACTGTTTTATGTAGCATTAACAAGAGCCGAAACACATCTCAGTGTTTCTTACAGCAGGTTCAAAAACGATGGTAAAGAAATGGAACCATCAATGTTTGTTGCAGAAATACAGGATGAACAGGATATAAAAACAACACCGGTTATTCTTACACAGGAAGCATTGAGTGCGTTTACAGCTTTATTATTTGGTGAAGCACAGGCACCTGAGATTGAAAAAACAGAAGAAGCCTTTATTGAACCCATACTTGAAAAGTTTGTGATGAATGTAACGGCACTCAATAATTATTTAAAGTGCCCGCTGGAATTTTATTTTAAAAATCTTATCCGCATCCCATCGCCCAAAAACGAAGCAACAGAGTTTGGCTCATCGGTACACTATGCGTTGGAACAGTTGTTTCTTAAATTGAAAGAAAGCAACACAGATGCATTTCATACCAAAGACCAATTCATTGCCGACTTTGAATGGTACATGCATCGCCACCGTGAAAGTTTTACCAAAGAGCAGTTTGAACGCAGACTGGAATACGGAGTGGAAGTGTTGAGCAACTATTACGATAAATACATTCACAGTTTTAATAAGATCGTTGCTATTGAACGCAACATACGTAATGTAATGATCAAAAGTGTGCCTATTAAGGGAAAGCTGGATAAGCTGGAGTTTGATGGCAAGCAGGTGAATGTGGTGGATTATAAAACAGGCGACTATGAAAAGGCACTGTCAAAAATGAAAGGTCCCAATGAGAAAGAACCCAACGGTGGCGATTACTGGCGGCAGGCGGTGTTTTATAAAATGCTTGTAGATAATTATGAACAGAAAGACTGGAAAGTAATCAGCACCGAATTCGATTTTATTGAACCCGATAAAAAGAAAATTTATCACAAAGAAAAGATTATAATTACTCCCGCAGATATTGAAACCGTTAGCCAGCAAATCAGTTCTGTTTGGCAAAAAATACAGAACAAAGAATTTTACATCGGCTGCGGCAAAGAAGACTGTCATTGGTGCAATTTTGTAAAAAGCAACGAATTGACAGTTGCTTTGCATGATTTGAATGAGGAGGAAGTCTGAACCATGATTTATAGGATTATTAGGATTTGGAGGAAATGAATTCCTCTGAAAGAAGGTATGTTTGCACTTTGTAAATGAAGCTGGTTGTTACACATGAAACGAATTTTCCCATTTATACTGATCATCTTTTGTATCTCATTAACCATGGTTCAGACCACAGGTTGCGCCAATATTGTTCCTCCGCTGGGCGGGCCGAGAGACAGTATTCCGCCTGTGCTGGTAAGTGCTTCACCAAAAGATTCTGCCTTACAGGTGAAAGATCAAAAACTGGTACTGACGTTTAATGAGTTTATTGAATTAAAAAACAGTTCGGAAGAAGTACTCATCTCACCCTACCCTGCCAAACAGCCACTGATTGAATCAAAATTGAAAACAGTAACGATTCGTTTAAAAGATTCATTAAGACCAAACACCACTTACAGCATCAGCTTTGGCAATTCCATTACAGATTTAAACGAAGGGAATGTGCTTAAAAAATTCCGTTATATTTTTTCAACCGGATCACAGATAGACAGTAATGAACTGAGCGGTAAAGTTGTGCTTGCAGAAACAGGAAAAACAGACAGCACCATGTATGCATTGTTATACAGTAAGCAGGAAGATTCTACTGTAGCAAAAGAAACACCACGCTATGTGGCAAAAGTTGATGCACAGGGAAATTTTCAGTTTACCAATTTGCCATCGGGCACTTTTTATGTGTACGCATTGCTTGATGCTGATGGCAATAAAAAATACAACCAACCCATTGAACAGTTTGCGTTTCTTGATTCAGCCATTACTGTAACCGGAAATACAAAACCTGTTACCTTATATGCCTTTGCAGCAGAAAAAGAAAAACCAAAAGAGCCGCCACGTGTGGCACCGGCAAAGGGTGAAATCCGTTCTTTGATGAGCATCAACAATCTGGATGCAGGTGCACAGGATTTTATGGATAGTTTTAAACTGAGCTATCAGAAACCATTAAAACGTTTCGATACCGGTAAAATTCTTCTGTTTATTGATTCTGCAAAACGGGTGACGGATCTGTTTATTAAAAATGATACGGTCAATAAAAAACTCATTCTGTATACAACCTGGAAACAGGGAGCAGCCTATCAGCTTTTTTTAAATAAAGATTATGCAGCCGATACAACAGGACTGGCAGCAACAAGAAACGATACCATTACTTTTCGTGTAAAAACAGAAAAGGAATACGGATCTGTAAGAGTTCGTTTTAAAAATCTTGATACATCCCGGCATCCTGTTTTATTGCTGTACAGCAATGATCAGTTAACGGGCAGCTATCCAATTTCCGGTAAAGAGTGGTACAGAAAATTATACAAACCCGGAAACTATCAGCTGGGTATTCTGTACGACACAAATCAAAACGGCATCTGGGATGCAGGTGAATACTTTGCCAAAAAGAAACGGCAACCTGAAATTGTGTTACAACTCAATAAAACATTTCAGGTAAAAGAAAACTGGGATAATGAACTGGAGATTACTTTCTGATCTACTTCTTTATAAAATTGAAATGATAGCCCAGTGAAAATAATTGTTCCTTTGGTCTTGAGTTGGTTGTGTTATCTATTTTTTGTCCCGGCCTGAATGTAAAACGTACCGTATGCTTTTTCAACAGTGTTGCCTGTAAGGCACCGTACAGCAGCATATTGGTGCTTTGTGAAAGTTCATACTGGTCTCTGCCTACAAGGCTGCCATTAATCTGCAGTTCGTTTGTTGTATTTGATGAGTTAGCCTGTAAAGCAAAATTTACATTGATACCCAAACCTGCCTGACCTTTCAGCACGGATGTTTTTATAACTGTAACCATTCCTTCACCGCCAACAAACAGATTTTTGTACTGGATCTGCATGGCTTCTGTTACCCGTTGATTTTGTTCGTTCACCCAATTATAAACACCGGTGGTATTGTAAGCGTACCCACCCATTAATAGTTGGATAGAAAGTACGGGAATATTTCTACCCGCAGAAAGTCTGTAACCCACATACGGCATAAAGCTCACGGCATTGTTGAAATTGTACTTTCCCCAAAAACGGTGATCACTTTCAATTCTAAATGCAATAAATGCAAGCCCGGCTCCTGCAAACAAACCATTTTCTTTTTTTAGTTTTTCGGCTTCTATTTCTACCATGTTTTTTTGCGTATCGTTATTAATGAGTTTAACCAGTTTAATCATATCATCATTTCTCCAGCCTGCTCTTCTTCTGAACATTTCTGCTTCTTCATCCTGGATGATGTAAGGCAAAAACTGCTCTCGGTATATAGAATTAGACTGCACCTGCATTGTGTTGCTGTTAAAAAACATCACATAACGTAATGGAAAAATAGAGTCGCTGCGGTCTTTCAAAAAATAGTGGTTCTTAATTTCATCTCTGTAAGAATACAAGGTTAATACTGTTCCCTTTGTAAGTTCACGCAGAAAAACCGCTTCGGTTAATTCCTGTTCGGTTTCATAGGCAGCATCTTTCAGATCGTTTACATCCAGTGAATTCATATAACGTTTTACTACAGCCGCATTATAGCTGTCTTTCCCTGTTATTTCAATTACACTTGCATTGGCAGGTGTAAGTTCATAACGTTTATTGAGCGAGTCTGTAAACACAATCATCTTCGGATTTCGGGCCCATGCACCATATTCTACAGTACCTGTTAATGACTGACCGTTTTTCAGCAATACTTTGCCCGGCTGATTCTGTTTTTTTTGTGCAAAAGATGAAAATGATAAAAGCTGTAGCGAAAAAAACACAATAACTGAACTAACAGCAGATCTGCAGAATAAATGTTTCATTGGTTCATTCGTTTAAAACAAAAGCAATATAATTATTATTTACTTTCGCTTATGTCTTTCTCATCAACTTTACTTGAACAGGCAGTAAATGAATTTGCAAAACTTCCGGGCATTGGAAAAAAAACAGCGCTCCGTTTGGCATTGCATCTCATTAAGCAACCGGCAGAGGAAGCAAAGTTGTTTGCAGAAACCATTGCCGGTATGCGTAGAGAAATTACTTTCTGTGGCAAGTGTTGCAATGTATCCGATACCGCTATCTGCAACATCTGCAGCAACAGCTCCCGTAAAAAACAAATCATTTGTGTAGTAGAAAATATCCGGGATGTAATTGCTATTGAAAGCACACAGCAGTTTAACGGTTTATATCATGTACTGGGCGGTGTTATTTCTCCATTGGATGGTGTTGGGCCCGATCAGCTCAGCATTGAACCCCTGCTGCAACGCCTTAGGGCAGATGAAGTGGAAGAACTCATCTTTGCGTTAAGTCCAAACATTCAGGGCGATACCACATTGTTTTACATCAGCAAAAAAATGAAAGATCTGCCTGTAAAAATCACCACCATTGCAAGAGGAATTGCCTTTGGCGGCGAACTGGAATATGCTGATGAATTAACACTTGCAAAAAGCCTGCAGAACAGGCAACCGGTTGCCAGTTATGTATCCATGAAATAAAGACGGCACTTCTTCCGTCAATAAAAAAATCAGTTCTACAATTTTCAACGGGAGAAAATTCCGTTTCAAACATGCTTTTTCCCTGCTCGGTTGCTTATTCTGCATGAGCTTGCAATTTCAAAGCTATTTTGTAGTTAATATATAATAGCATGAAAATGGGAAAACGACTTTTACTGCTCTTTGCATTAATACTTCTTCTGGGCAGTTGTTATGTATGGTTTTTTATCTGGAACAAACCCCGCCAAAACATAAAAAATGCCGAAGCTGTAAAAGTGGAGGCTGCTGCGCTCTTTCAAGCGTACAGTACAAATGAACAGGCCGCCAACGCCATGTATATTGATAAGGTAGTTGAAGTAACAGGTACTGTTGCTTCTGTCTCAAAAAACAATGAAGGCAAAACAGTACTGATGTTGAAAACCGATGACCCGATGTTTGGCGTAAATTGTACAATGGAAGAAGAGATTAAAACAAAGGAAGGCGATCTGCTTACATTGAAAGGAATCTGCACAGGATATTTAACCGATGTGGTACTCATCAGGTGCTATAAAATAAAGTAACATGAGGCGGCTTGTATTCATCAGTTTATTATTGGCTGTTTACCTGTATGCATGTAAACACAATTCATTAATTCCCGGAGGAACTCCACCGCCCGGCATTACTCCACCTGCAGTTGGAGCAAGTATCATTTGTTTTGAAACAAACGTGCTTCCGGTTTTTGTAAGCAACTGTGCCAAGAGCGGCTGTCATGATGCCGTTACCAAAGCAAAAGGTTTGCGGTATGATAGCTATGGAGAAATTATGGTTACCATCAAGCCCAATGAGCCGGCCAACAGCGAAGCTTGGAAACTGATTATGGAAACAAGAGAAGATAAACGCATGCCTCCACCGCCAGCTTTGCCTTTGAGCAAAGCACAAAAAGATTCCATTTATAAATGGATTGTACAAGGCGCTTTAAACACAAGCAACTGCAGTAATAATTGTGATACAACGTTGTTTACTTATTCAGGTGCTGTGTTACCAACGCTTCAATCGAGTTGTATTGGCTGCCACAGCGGAACGGCTCCTTCAGGAAATATTGATCTCAGCACTTATGCCAATATACGCACTGTTGCTTTAAGCGGTCAGTTACTGGGGGTTATTTCGCACAGTCCCGGCTTTCCACAAATGCCTAAAGGGGGTAATAAATTACCCGAATGTAAAATAACACAAATCAGAAAATGGATTGATGCGGGTGCAGCAAACAATTGAAACACAAATTATGAAAATGAAATTAGCTACAGCATTCAGCTGCATGATATATGTTCTCTCTTCCTGCTATTACGATAAAGAAGAGCTGCTGTATGGTATTGAAAAATGTGATACAGTAAATGTAAAATACAGTGTACAAATTGTAAATACACTTACGGCTAATTGTCTCAGTTGCCATGGTGGTGATGCATCTGCAGGTGCAGGCATCAGACTCGGCACTTATGATGAAGTGAAAGCACAAGCAGTAAGCGGCACCTTGCTGAATGTAATTTCACACAACCCCGGTTTTTCACAAATGCCGAAAGGTGGAGCCAAATTACCCAACTGCCGGATAGAAGAAATAAGAGCATGGATCCAAAACGGAACACCCAATAATTAACCATTGTAAACAAATGAATATGAAAAAGACAGTCTTGAGTTTATTTGCCTCCCTGCTACTGATAACAGTTGCTGCACAGGAAGTTCATTTAACAAGGAACGGGCAGATTACTTTTTTTTCAACTACAGCACTGGAAGACATCAAAGCTGCAAACAATGAAGTGTCCAGTGTACTCAATACAAAAACCGGAGCGTTGCAGTTTATTGTACTCATTAAAGGGTTTCAATTTAAAAAAATGGCGATGCAGGAACATTTTAACCAGAAGAGTTATATGGATTCTGATAAGTTTCCGAAATCTGAATTTAAAGGAACCATTATCGATGTATCTAAAATAGATTTTAAAAAAGATGCTGTATATCCAGTAACGGTAGAAGGTAATTTAACCCTGCATGGTGTTACCAACAAAATAAAAACCTCTGGCAACATCACTGTAAAAGGAGGAAAAATAAGTTCGGCTTCTACATTTAAAATAAAGCTGGCCGATTACAAAGTTTCAGTTCCTTCATTTCAATCATCAAAAATTGCAGAGGTAATAGAAGTAACCGTTAACTGCAGTTACGATCCTTACCAGCCTAAGTCCTGATTTCAAACTTACTGTTATGTTTAAAAAATTATCTGCTGCCGTCCTCCTTTCCTGCATATGCACATTTGTTTATGCACAGGATATTGATTTAAACCAAATGCTGGAAGAGGAACAGAAAAAAGAAGAGAAAGATAAGATCCGTTATACAGAAGCCACGTTTAAATCAACGAGGATCATCAATGGCCATTCGGTTGAGGTAACTCAAAAAGGAATTATGGATTTCAGAATTGCCCACCGTTTTGGGACCATCAATGGTGGTTTGTATGATCTGTTTGGTTTAGACAATGCCAGTATGCGGATGAGTTTTGATTTTGGATTAACGCCCCGTTTAATGGCGGGTGTTGGCCGCAGTACGTATCAAAAACAATACGATGCATTTCTTAAATACAAGATCCTGCGGCAGAGCAGCGGTAAGCGAAACATGCCGGTGAGTCTGGCAGTAATGTCATCGGCCATGGTGCAAACCATGAAGTGGACAGATACCAGCCGGCCTAATTATTTTTCATCACGCATGTACTATGCACACCAGGTAATTGTTGCTCGCAAGTTTTCTGAAAATACATCCATTCAGTTAATGCCCACATTGGTGC
Source organism: Chitinophagaceae bacterium (assembly GCA_022841365.1). GTDB lineage: Bacteria > Bacteroidota > Bacteroidia > Chitinophagales > Chitinophagaceae > Lacibacter. Next base: position 36,774 of record JALHRP010000034.1, read on the forward strand.
ACTACAATCTGGTAAAACTGGCCGGTGATCCGAATGATGTAATAGCCATCGGTATTGGCGGACGGCAAAAAATTTCTCCACGTGTCTCCATCAATGCAGAATATTATTACCAGGTGCCGGGCTATAAAATGCCCAACACTGCCAATTCATTTTCTGTAGGGGTTGATATTGAAACCGGAGGTCATGTATTTCAACTGCACTTTACCAATTCAAGAGGAATGACAGAAAGAACATTTATCAGTGAAACAGCCGGTAAGTGGAGCAATGGCGATATATTGTTTGGCTTTAATATATCGAGGGTTTTTACATTAAAGAAAAACAGGAAAAAATAAACGGCTTTCCGTTACGTTGTTTAATTACACGTTAATTTTAAGCATGCACTATGCAAGATTATTGATGGTTTTATTTATTTGCTGCTCAGCTTTTGTGCAGCCGTTGATATACACCAGTAATAATGGTTTGGTCAGCTTTCGGTCTGAAGCGCCTTTTGAATTAATCAATGCCAGCAGCAAAGAATTAAAAGGAGCACTTGATTTATCAAAAAACAATTTTGCCTTCCGTATACGCATCCGTTCGTTTGAGGGATTTAACAGTCCCTTGCAAAAAGAACACTTCAATGAAAACTATATGGAGAGTGAAAAATTTCCCGAAGCTGTTTTTAACGGAAAAATTATTGAAACCATTGATTACAGTAAGAAAGGGAAATACAGCATCCGTGCAAAAGGCAAACTGATTATACATGGTGTGGAGCAGGAACGGATTATTAAAAGTGATCTTGAAGTAACAGAAAAAGGTATCCGCATCATCAGCCAGTTCAGTGTCCTCTTATCAGACCACGCTATTCCTATCCCCAGAGTTGTAAAAGAAAAACTTGCCAACGAAATCAACGTCAGTATCAATACAGAACTGTATGCAAAATAATCCTGTAAAATGAGGAGCTCCCTCGTTATACTTTTATTCAGCTGTTTTTTACATAGCAACGCTCAGGTGGCTGCTGATGCACCTTTTACTTTCTGGCAACAAATGTTAAGTGAACAGGCTGCAGATGGCAAAATGCAGTGTATGATTTTTTCAAAAAACCATTGCATGTATATTGGTACAGCTTCAGGTATGTATCTATACAACGGTGTTACTGTTTCTGCTATCCCTTTAAAAGAAACCAAAACAGCAAATATTACAGCCCTGCACGAAGATGCAGATCAGGTACTGTGGATTGGTTTACAAAACGGCAGCATCTTAAAACTTCACAACAAACAAAGTTTTCTTTTTAAACCACAGGAAGGAACACCTGCAAGCGCCATCAGTAAAATAATCACTGATAAAAAAGGCCGGCTTTGGTTTGCAACAAAAGGCGAAGGCGTTTATCTGCAGGATAACAATAAAATCTACAACATTAATACAGATGATGGTCTGGGTGATAATTATGTATATGATCTGGAACTGCTGCCGGGCAATATCATTGCAGCTTCAACAGATAAAGGATTAAGCCTTTGCACATTTAATCAATCAAAAAAAAGTGTACAGAATTTCAGTACCGCCAATGGTTTACCCGATAACATTGTTCGTTGCATCAGTACAGATCCAAACGACAGCAGCACTATCTGGCTTGGGTTTCAGCAGGGCGAAATCTGTAAATTTTCTTTATCTACACGTAAGGTTCAATTGGTAACAGTCCCACAGTTAAAAGATAAACAGGTAAATGATTTGCTTATTCTTCATCAACAGGTATGGGTAACAACAGACAACAGTGTTGTACAACTCAGCAGAGAGTCTCAACTCATCGGCACACAAAATCCCGGCAACCCATCACAACTTCTGGCTGATGCAGAAGCCAATATCTGGTTAATCAGTAAAACAGGATTGCTTAAAAATGCCGGGGAAAAACTGCAGTTAATTGCACAGCCCTTGCCCGCAGAAACCCCGGAGATACATGATGTTTGGCAGGACGAAGAACAACATATCTGGTATAGTATTAAAGGTGCCATTGTTAAATATCATCCATCAAAAAAACAAAAAACAATTATTCCCTTACCGGGTGTAGATGATAAATCAGACATCACCAGTTTGTATGGCGATAAAGAAAATAATTTATGGATTGGCACCATGGGTAAAGGCATTTACCTGCTTAACACAAAAACGAATCTTGTAAAAAGAATGAACGGACTGCCCGGAAATGAGAGTATGAGTGTACTTTCTGTTACAGGGCGCAATAATAATATCTGGATCTCATCGCTGCAGGGAATCTATCATACCACTGTTACAAAAGATGACTATTTTTTTCAGAACCTTACCGAGCTCTCCGGCATTGGCATCAATTACATCTATCATATTTATGAAGACAGTAAACAACGGGTGTGGTTTGCAACAGATGGAAAAGGTTTGGTGATGATGAACAACAACCGCTTTACACATTATGGCGAAAAGCAGGGACTTACAGCGAAAGTAATTTATTCTGTAACGGAAGATAAACAGGGAAATATCTGGTGTGCAGCTTTGCAAAAGGGATTGTACCGCTTTAACGAAAAAACATTTACCAACTTTGGATTGGAGAAAGGATTGCCCGATCTGGATATTTCTTCACTGGATACCGACAACATGGGCAATGTGTTCTGTATCAGCAGAAGTGGTTATTTTTTGATTGATGCCGCAACCCAAACCGTTATTCTGCCGGGCAATGAATACAGGCTTGGCATATTTAATACTGATCTTAACAGCACAAGCCATACAGCATCAGGCGTATTGTTTCATACAGGCAATGGTATTTTCCATTACGCAAAACCTCCTTATCAGCAAACGAATCAGCCGCAAACATCCATCACGGCAGTATCTTTATTTCTCAAAGAAATCAATACACCTGAACAGAAAGAGTTTGCTCATGATGAAAACAATTTTTCATTTGCATTTACCGGCGTGTATTTTTCAAACCCTGCGCTTGTACAATACCAATATAAGCTGGATGGTTATAATAATGAATGGCAGACCAGTAAAAATAACGAAGTCAATTTCCCAAAACTGCAACCCGGCACTTATACGTTCCGTGTGCGTTCATCTGTTACAGCAAATTTTGATCAGGCATCTGAAGCCTTTTATACATTCACTATACATAAACCTTTCTGGAAAGAATGGTGGTTTGTAGCACTTGCAATAGCGATCATTACAGGCTTTTTAATTTATGTCATCAAAGAGCGGGAAAAAGCTGCGCAAAAATGGCAACAGCTTCAAACGGAAAAACTGCAATCGCAATATGAAACATTAAAGAACCAGGTAAATCCGCATTTTCTGTTTAACAGTTTCAATACCCTGCTTAATGTAATTGAAGAAGATCCGCAGAAAGCGGTACCCTATGTAGAGCATCTCAGCGATTTTTACCGCAGCATTGTAAACATGCGTGAAAAAGATTTGATCCTGCTTGCAGATGAATTAAAAATTATTGAGGATTACTTTTTTATCCAGAAGAAACGGTTCGGCACAGCACTGATATTTGAAAACAGTATATCAGAAAAAGAAAAAGTGCTCTACAGTATTCCCCCGCTCACACTTCAGTTGCTGGCAGAAAATGCCATTAAGCACAACGTTGTATCAAAAGACAAACCGCTGGTACTGGAAATGTATATCCGGGATGAACTATTATTTGTAAGTAACAACCTGCATCAGAAATCAACCGGAGGAAAAAGCGAAGGCATGGGTTTGCAAAACATCAAAAACAGGTTTCAGCTCATTGCAGGTAAAGAAATAAAGATTGAAAAAACAACCACACATTTTATTGTACAACTTCCCTTAATTAAACGACCATGATTCATTTACTAATTCTTGAAGATGAAGAACCGGCTGCAAAACGATTGCAGAAACTATTGCATGAAACCACACAGGAAGTTGAAGTGCTTGCTGTGCTGGACAGTATCAGTGCAGCAAAAAGCTGGCTGGCAACGCATCCGCATCCGCAACTGATGCTGGTAGATATTCACCTGGCCGATGGAATCAGTTTTGAACTGTTTAAACAAATTGAAATCAACTGTCCCATCATCTTTACAACAGCTTATGATGAGTATGCGCTGCAGGCATTTAAACTAAACAGTATTGACTACCTGTTGAAGCCAATAAAAAAAGATGAGTTGCAACAGGCGTTAAAAAAGTTTACAAAATTAAAAGCTGCACAGCCCATGAATATTGATCAACTGTTGCAGGCAGTTGCACAAACACCGGCAGATAAATACCGCCAGCGGTTTGTGATTCGTTATGGTGAACATATCAAAACGGTTGAAACAAAAGAGGCCGCTTATTTTTATACTGAAGCACGTGCTAATTTTCTTGTAACAAAAGATGCCAGAAGGTATGTGATTGATTTTAATCTCGATCAGCTGGAGCAAATGCTCAACCCCGCTGAATTCTACCGTATTAACCGGCAGTTTATCATCTCCATACAATCCATTGAAGAAATGAGTACCTGGACCAAAGGGAGAGTAATGATTAAACTGAAGCCGCCCACCAAAATGGAAACCATTGTGAGTACGGAACGATCGGCCGATTTTAAAAAATGGCTGGCCGGTGGATGATTATTCCTGCTCAGCACAGTAAACAACCTGATCAGTGAACAAATCTTGCTGGTATAAAACAATTGCATCACTTTTATCGTATAATATAAAAACAAAAACATGAAAGCTATTCTCTATATGCTGATCCTTTGCAGCAGCCTGCTCACTGCCTGTCAAAAGCAAAATGACGACAATACAACTACGGTTGATCTTACTGCAGGTACCTGGCGTGTAAGTTATTACTGGGATGAAAAAGATGAAACAAGCGATTTTACCAGTTTTAGTTTTATGTTTCTCAGCAATGGAACATTGATGGCACATACAAGCTCAGGCGCTGCTGTTACCGGAACATGGAGCCAAACAAGCACCAAACTCATCATCAGCTTTACAGATCCCGTTCTCAGTGAGTTGAACGATGACTGGATGATTACCGAAAAAACAGCCGCCAGCATTAAACTGAAAGATGATAACCCTGCACAGGACGATCAGCTTCATTTTACAAAAAATTAGTCCCGTATAAAAATCCAACTCCATTCCTTGCTATAGTAGGCCGCACCGCTTGTTGGTGCGGCTTTTTCATTTACATTTGCACATCATTCAGGCGGATTTGTTTATTGTTCGGCCAAACGGAACTAATAAACGTCAACAAAACTCTCAACCGGTTTTCCCAAACGTTTATAGTTCAATTTGCCTGTTTGTAGTATGCAACACTGCAACCTTCAACATCTGTTGTGAACTTGCGCTGTTTTTATTTATACTGTCAACTGTTTTTGCTTTCAGGCAACAACAGCCGGCAGCAAATTATTGAACTATGGACATCAGAAAAGAACTCGAAAAAAGAATCCTCGTTATTGATGGTGCCATGGGCACTATGATCCAGCGGCATAAACTGCAGGAAGCCGATTACCGTGGCGAACGTTTCAAAGACTGGCATTGCGATGTAAAAGGCAATAACGATCTGTTGAGCATTACACAACCGCAGATCATTACCGGTATTCACAAACAATATTTAGATGCAGGTGCCGATATTATTGAAACCAACACATTCAGCAGTACCAGTATTGCTCAGGCCGATTATGATATGCAATCATTGGCCTATGAATTAAATGTTGCTTCAGCAAAATGTGCAAGGGCAGCCATTGATGAATACAAAATCCAAAACCCAACTAACCAGGATCCAAAATTTGTTGCCGGTGCTATCGGCCCGTTGAATAAAACTTTATCACTTTCACCCGATGTAAATAATCCGGGTTACCGTGCAGTTACGTTTGATGAAGTGGTAACTGCTTATTACGAACAGATCAAGGGGTTAGTTGATGGCGGTGTGGATGTATTGTTGATTGAAACGATTTTCGATACACTCAATGCCAAAGCAGCCATCTTCGCTATTAAAAAATATTTTCATGAGCATCCATTAAATCCATCCGCCGCTGGCGGAAGGACTTCTTCAATCGCACAAAGTGAGGTTAACGAAGAACAACAAAATCTCAGAACGGATGGGGCTGTGCAAGGACAAATCCCCCCTTTGGGGGGTGGGGGGGCCGAACTGCCGATCATGATCAGCGGAACGATCACTGATGCAAGTGGAAGAACCTTGAGCGGACAAACACTTGAAGCGTTTTATATTTCCGTGATGCATGCAAATCCATTAAGTGTCGGCTTGAACTGTGCATTGGGTGCACATGAAATGCGTCCGCATATTGAAGAGTTATCGCAGATCGCTTCTTGCTATGTATCTGCTTATCCTAACGCCGGTTTACCAAATGCAATGGGTGAGTACGATGAAAATCCGGAAGACACCGGACACTATTTAGAAGAGTGGGCAAAAGAAGGCTGGGTGAATATTGTTGGTGGATGTTGCGGTACCACGCCTGATCACATCAAACATATTGCAGATCATGTAAGGAAATTACAACCGAGAGAATTACCGGTAGTGGAACAAGTTTAACAAACGTTGAACCACGAAGACACAAAGTTCTCAAAGTAACACGAAGGATATGTATAAAACTCTAAGCGAACGGGAAGAATTCCTTGCAAGACAAATCGTTGATATAGCTATCAGGGTTCACAAAGAGCTTGGCCCCGGATTATTAGAAAGTGTGTATGCAAAATGTTTTTATTTTGAATTAACACAAAGAGAAATATCCTTTCAAAAAGAAAAAGAAGTTCCTGTTATTTATCAAACGTTAAAAATAGATGACGGACTTCGCTTAGATCTTTTAGTTGATAATTTAATTATTGTAGAGTTTAAAGCACATGAAAATTTTCATCCTGTTTGGGAAGCGCAAATTCTGAGTTACCTGAAATTGTCTCAGAAAAGATTAGGCTTCCTTCTCAACTTCCATGTGCCTTTAATGAAAGATGGAATTAAACGGATAATCTTATAAACTTAGTGCCACTTTGCGCCTTTGCGTCTTAGTGGTTCAAACAATACATATGAGCGTTATAAAACCATACAGCCGCTTTTCAGGATTAGAACCATTAGTTGTTCGACCCGAAACTAACTTCTTAAATGTAGGTGAGCGTACCAACGTAACCGGTAGTAAAAAGTTTGCACGCCTTATTCGTGAAAACAAATACGAAGAAGCGCTAAGCATTGCCCGCCAGCAGGTAGAGAACGGTGCACAGATCATTGATGTAAACATGGATGATGCATTGCTCGATGGTGTACATGCCATGACCACGTTCATCAACCTGATGCAAAGCGAACCCGACATTGCGAAGATTCCGTTGATGATTGATTCATCAAAATTTGAGATCATTGAAGCAGGTTTGAAATGTGTGCAGGGAAAAAGTATTGTAAACTCCATCTCCATGAAAGAAGGAGA
>JALHRP010000035.1 GCA_022841365.1 Chitinophagaceae bacterium
AAAACGTAAATAAAAGAAGACATTAAAACCGTGGACAGTTCAATTTCTTTTTATTGGGATCGCTGTGCTTTTTAATCCAGATAAGCGACAGTTCAATACCACCTCTGCGGCGTGATGCTGCAGCTAATCTCGATACATTTACATCATAAGAAATACCAAAACGGTAACTGCCAAACTCAAGACCTGCATAAGGAATAATAGCATCACCCACACGAAACCATGCACCTGCATATACATCGGTGGGGTTATCAAAATCATCATTCACAGTAAGACCAAGTGCTGCGCCCAGCATGGTTTCGGAAGCACCTGCCTGCCGCTGATGATTGGCACTTACAAATAAAGTAGTGGCATCTGCAACGGGAAAATACCCACCACCATGAATTGTATAACGTGGATTTAAAATAAAATTCGCACCCTGAAAACTTACTTTGGGACGGTTGATATGATACATGGACACACCCACATAAAAATTGTTGTAATCGTTGGTGGCACCGTTATATACAAATCCTGCATTTACATCGGCATAGTTGATGTTTAAAAAACCACCGTTTGCAAAAAGTTCGGCAGTATTGCCTGTAAAACCAAGACTGGTTAACTCATCTGCAAAATCAAGTTTGCCAATATCTAACCGGCGTTGTGCATAGGTACCGCTGAAGCCTGCACCAATCTGATGATACCCGTTTTCATCTAACCCTTTATGATAAGCCAATGAACCGGAGATATAACTGTTCTTCATTACCCCATCGCCGTTTACATCATACATCCCCATCACACCCACACCAAACTGATCAACTTCCGGTATGCGGTTGGGCAGTATACCAAAATCAGCAGAGACGGTTCCTGTACGAAATGCATTATTGATTGTGGGCCATTGATTGCGATAGTTGCCTGCAACACGCACTGCACCGTTAAACTTACCTGTTAATGCAGGATTGAGTGTTAAAGGAGAAGCAAAGAATTGTGAGAAATTAGGATCCTGTGCACTTACATGCAATCCAAAAACAATCAGCGAAAGAGTAATTAAAAATTTTCTCATCAGAGGCGGTTGTTATGTAAGACGTCTTTCAATAATGATTAGCTGCTTTAGCAAAATACATGTAAAGGATGATGGATCAATAAACGCATTCTTCTTCCTTGTCCCTTGTTTCCTGTGCCTTCTACATTTTACATCTGCTGTTTGGTTCCAAATGCAAGATCACCTGCATCGCCAAGCCCGGGTACAATATAACCTTTTGCCGTTAATTCATCGTCAATGGCACCACACCAGATCTTTACTTTTGGTTCGCTGCGGTGCACATACTCAATCCCTACAGTACAGGCAATGGCGCAAACAATATGTATTTCTGAAGGCTTTCCTTCATCTCTCAAATACTGAATGGTTTTTACCAGCGAACTGCCGGTGGCCAGCATAGGATCGGCAACAATCACCACCCTGTTTTCTAAATTGGGACAGCTCACATAATCCAGACTTATTTCAAATGTACCATCACGGTGGTGTTTACGGTAAGCTGAAATAAATGCATTATCAGCCCGATCGAAATAATTCAAAAGCCCCTGGTGTAACGGCAAACCGGCCCGTAATATTGTAGCCAGTACCGGCTGCTCTTTGAGCATTTTCGCCGGCGTAGTTCCAAGCGGCGTAGTGATTTCCCGCTCTTCCCATGGCAGCAGTTTACTGATCTCGTACGCAGCCACTTCACCAATACGTTCCAGATTGCGTCTGAAACGCATACGGTCTACCTGAATTTCTGTGTCTCTTAACTCAGCAACCCAGTTGCTCATCAACGAATGCTGTTCACTTAAATTAATAACCATGGTTGTATAATAAGTCGTTATATGTTTTTGCTACAGTCAGTTTTGATGCAGTTAACTTTGTTGCGCCTGCAAGCCGGAGCTTTGCGCAGGCTTGTCGCCCTCTTGTACTGCAACAAAACTATTCATCAAACTTCTGTACAAGAACTGCTTGTCTTACTTTTACAAATCTATTGATAAAGATTGAACCCGATTGATGCGGCTAAAAAAATCCGCATCATCCAACTAAAAATAAAAATCGAATGGTTTACAGGGCCCTGGGCATCAGCAGCAATACAATTGAACACACATTAGATCTGGCATTTGTTTCCTTTGAAGTGAGCGGACAAAAATGGGCCTTTGAAACAAGACAAACCATGTCTATCCCTTACAGTGCTGAATGGATTTCCCGTTTGCAGGGAGCTGCTTCGCTTGCAGCAGTTGATTATTTGCAATTGCATGTTGACTATGGTCACCTGATTGCAAACAGCGCCAAACAATTCATCAGTGATCAACAGCTCGATTATCAGGTGCAGCTCATTGCAGTTGCAGGGCATCCGGGTTTTTATTCACCCGCTGCAAAAATGAGTCATCAGTTAGGCGATGGCGCTGCAGTTGCAGCCATCACCGGTGTAAATGTGGTGAGCGATTTTAATTCTATTCATATGGCATTAGGCGGCACGCCTCCTCCTGTTATCAGTATTGCAGAAAAAACATTGGGTACACTTGAACCCCTTGTTTATAAAGAAGCAGTTGCTGCTGCATTTTTTGCCGTGTTGCGTTGGAGAGAAGAAAATAATTTTTTCAGCGAAGGCACCGGTGCCGCAAGAGATAGTATTGGCGGTGCTGTATGGGTGGGGCAGGAATGGTAAAACAAAATTTATTTACGGGAAATACGTTTATCTATTTATGAAACCAAAAACACCGCTTCTTCTATTTTTTACGCTACCTCTGTTTTTACTGAGTTGTAAAAAGTTTTTTAACAACTGCGACGCCGAACCGGGCAGTACCAACGTTATAGGCCTAAATGAAAAAATTTGTTCAAGCTCAGGTGATTATTCAGTGACTTTTACCAATGTACTGTATGATGAGCGTTGTTTTGGCAGCGGGTGTTCCAATTTTGACGGTGTTGCAAAACTGCGTTTTGTTTTCAACAGCAAACGGCAATCAATTCCCTTTCATTTATACACTAGTAATACCAATGGATATTATGCTGATACAACCATCAACGGCTTTCATTTTATATTAGGAATAGTAACGCCTCAACCAAGAGTGGGCCAAACCTATGATGAAAAAGATTATAAAATTGAGCTTACTGTACGTAAATAAATAACTACAACCCCAACACCATCTTCAACTTGGGATACCCTGCCCTGCTCACCGGAATGTTTGCACCCGATTTTAAAACAGCAACATGATTTTCTTTTTCATACGGATCAATCCGGGTGATCTGTTGCATGTTGACCATATACGAACGGTGTGTACGCACAAATAAAGCTGTGCTCAATACATCTTCAAAATAAGACATGGTTTGTTTTTTTAAAAAGCTACCTTCGGCTGTTATAATTTTTACATAATCATCTGCCGCTTCCAGGTAATGAATTTCATGCAAGGGAATAATCTTGATCTTCGTTCCTGTTTTTACCACAATCCGTTCCTGCTGCAATGGATGTTTGGCAGCTTCTTTTAATAACTGATCGGTTGATGCAGCTGTTGTTGTTTTACTGATCTCCATCCATTTGCTGATGGCTTTATCAAAGCGTTGTTGTGAAAACGGTTTTAATAAATAATCAATGGCATGGGCTTCAAAAGCCTGCATGGCATACTCATCAAAGGCAGTGGTAAAAATGACATGCGGCGGATTTTCAATGAGCTCCAGCATTTCAAACCCTGTGATCTTAGGCATTTGAATATCCAGAAAAATTAAATCGGGTTGATGCTGCTGAATAGCTTTCACTCCTTCAAAACCGTTATTGCATTCTTCCACCAACTGCAGCTGCGGATATGGTTGCAGACATTCTTTTACAATGCTACGTGCCAGTGGCTCATCATCTATGATCAATACTTTATAATGCATATCATCTTCTGCTTTGAAGCTTCTTTAAAAATTAATTCTTCATTACGGTCGGTGAAGACACCGACCTCGGCTGTCCTATTGGCCGGTGTCTCACCGATCACTCATTTGATCAAACTTTTTTTAATGCCCCGGGAAGATATGGCTGCGGCACCTTCACCCGTGTGATAAAGATATTTTCTTTTGTTTCAGTTTGCAGCAGATCATTCCGTTCAAACAACAAATACAATCTCCGCTGAACAGAGCTGATACCAAAGCCGGTTCCTTTTTGTGCAGCAGCCGTTTCAATATCAAAGGGATTTTCCACTTCAATAAACAGTTCTCCTTTTTCATTGATGGCCTTTAAACTGATCAATGTATCGCCTGTTGTATCATACAAGCCGAACTTAATGGCATTCTCCACCAACGGCTGCAACAATAAAGCAGGAATCTGCAGTTGCAATGCATCGGCATCCATTTCAATACGTGTTGATAATCGGTGACCGAAACGCACTTTCTCAATTTCAAGATAGAGTTGAAGTGAATGCACTTCTTCTTCCAGCTTTACCCATTGCTGTTCTTCTTTCTTTAAGGTTGATCGAAGAAACTCAGATAACTGCTGCACCATATTTCTTGCTTCGGCCGGTCTTGAACCAATCAATGCATTAATAGAATTTAATGCATTGAATAAAAAATGCGGCTGCAACTGCTGCCTCAGTTTATACAACTCTGCTTCTTTGGTTAATTGTTCGGCTTCTGTTTTTTTCTTTTCGGTTTCAGCACGTTCCTGCCAGTTGAAATAAGCATAACCAATTACACTGATACCGCCGTTGATTAAGAAACCAATGGCAAAACGAATGGGCCATGTATTTTTTACAATGGATTGGTAGTGCTGATTTGATCCGTAAATTAAATCGAGCAACTTATCAGTAGCAAAAAACCATCCGGTTGTAAGTATCATCACCCACATAAACAGATTCAACACACTGTTTGTACGGGGTAAATAAAACCGGAGGATCGTGAACATCAGCATGGACACATAAATGAGCAGACTGTTGCTGACGATACTATCGGTTAACGCTTCGAACCAGTTTAATCCCATTTGGTACAACGCCAACTGCTGCACACAGATCCAGATGAACCAACTGATGCAAAAGGGAATCATGAATTGCCTTGAACGAAAAGGTGATATAGCCACTGACTGTTGTTTAGGATTGATGAATATCTGCTATCCGCTCTGCTGTATCTGTTGAACGCATTTGCACGGCATGAATATAGGATGCTGGCTGCTCTTCTTCACTGATGCGTGAAAAAATTTCAGCACCATCTATATCAGAAACAAACGGATAAATGTCTGTAACAGCAATCAGTTTCCAGCAAACAGATTGTTGCGAATGATTGAAGAACGTTTGCTCCTCCTGTTTTCCCAACAGTGTTGATTTGCTGATTGCTGCTGTTGCATCATCAGCCCGGATTAAACGGATCTGTTCTTCAAACTGTGCCGTGTGTTTGCCATTGCCGCAAATGATTTGAAAAACCATTTTAACAAGATACCAGTTCATACATGCAGTTGATTTAATGATTAAGGTTGTGGTTGTGTAATCAGATTGATTTAATATCAATACCGCCAAACATCACAAAGCCTTCAATCACCAGAATTTTATCTGTACTAACGCCGGCAGGCCGCTGACGTTTATCTTCAATGGCACCAAAGATGGCCACTACTTCGCTTCTTATTTGCCAATGTGCCGGCACAAACAAGGTAGTCCCTCCAAATACATTCACCACTTCCAGTTTGATGGTTCCGTTAAAATCGGCATGAGCCAGATTAATTTCCGAACCGCCAAACACCGCAACTGATTCGCCGCCCTGGAAATTTTTTGAATATACATTCCGTTTCACCGCACCAAAAACTGCGGCAATATCTATTTTATCTTCTTCATCAACAGCAGCGGAAGCAGTTCCCTCATTGTAAGAAACTTCTTCATCAATGATGGTATCTTTTCGTTTATCGGCAATAAACCCGCCTTTTCTGCGAAACAAAAAACTCAATCCGATTGCAATCAGAATGGCCGGTAAAATAAATGAACGCAGGTTCCATTCGGGATGTGATTTTAAAAACAGAAAGAAAGCACCCAGACCCATCAGGATGATCCAGGCATTGCCTTTAAATTTATCTTTTAATGCTACCACCAAACCAATGGCAATTAAGATCATGGGCCAGGAGAAAAATACCGTTGGAATCGGAAAGTTAAAGTTCCGCAACAGAAACAATATACCTACACCAAGAATGGTTATCCCAATCCATTTTTCATTTGCTTTATTATTCGTTCCCATACAATTATTTGTCATTTTTATGAATTTAGAACAAAACTATCGTTACATCAAACAACAGTCAACAGTTCATAGAGAAGCCGCAGGTAAATGTCGGTAAACAACAGCAAGCCGTCGGTAAGCTGCAAAAGGAACAGCCGGCAGTTGAGCACATGATTGAAATCAGTATGCTTGACTTCGTTCTGCTGAATGTATATCTTGTGTTATGCCAGATATCATACAACTTCATCCCGGAACAGCAGATGCACAGGCAACAGCTCCGGCTTTGCATGCAAAAGACAAAGAAAGCTTTGATCAGTTGAAAGCTGAATTAATCAACCAGTTTAAAACAAGTTTTCCTGATCGCCTGGCTTCAAAAACAGTGGTGGTTATTCCGAGCCTTACATTGGATCATACCATTCTTTCAAAAGTAAAGGGGCATGTTTTTTACGAAGAGCGCCTGCTTTGTTTGCTCATGTTGTTGCGGATGCCACGCACAAGAGTGATTTATGTAACAAGTGTGCCGATTGATCCGGCCATTATTGATTACTATCTGCATTTACTGCCGGGCATTACCGGTTATCATGCAAGGCAGCGGCTTACATTACTTAGTTGTTTTGATGCATCATCTGTTGCACTGACAGAAAAAATTCTGCAACGTCCACGGTTAATTCAGCGCATCAGGAACCTGATTGATCCGCATTCGCCTGCACATATTACCTGTTTTAATGTAACAGAGTATGAACAGTCGCTTGCTTTGCAATTACAAATTCCGTTGTATGGTTGCGATCCTGCGTTGAATTATCTCGGAACAAAAAGTGCCTGCAGAAAATTATTTAAGTCGTTACATATTCTTACCCCTGATGGATTTGAGGATGTAAAAAATAAAGAAGAAGTAATTGATTGTCTTACTCTGTTAAAACAGCAAAAGCCGGATTTAAAAAAAGCCGTGATTAAAATGAATGATGGTTTTTCGGGCGAAGGCAATGCGGTATTTTCTTACAATGGAGCGCCGGATAATGAACATCTGCGCAGCTGGATCAGCGAACACATGAATGATCAATTGAAAATTGTTGCTGCTAAACTTTCAAGTGATCTGTTCTTTAAAAAATTTGAACAGATGGAAGGCATTGTAGAAGAGTTTATTGATGCAGCAACCATCACATCACCTTCTGTGCAATGCCGCATAGATCCGTTAGGCGCTATCACAGTACTCTCAACACATGATCAGATGTTGGGCGGAGAAGACAACCAGATTTTTTTAGGCGCTACCTTCCCTGCTGACAAAGCGTATGCAAGAGAAATTGGCAAACTGGGACATCTTATTTCAGAAGGGCTAAAACTGGAAGGTGTGATTGGCCGTTTTGGAGTTGACTTTATCACCGCAAAAGAGGGCGATGCATATAAACATTATGCCATTGAAATTAATTTAAGGAAAGGCGGTACCACACATCCCTATTTAATGTTGCAGTTTTTAACAGAAGGTGATTATGATCCGGATAAAGGTGAATACTTTATGCCCGATGGAAAGAAACGTTATTATTTTGCTACAGATAATCTGCAACGGGATTGTTACAAAGGTTTAACTCCGCATGATCTCATTGATATTGCTATGCTCAACGGTTTACATTACAGTAATGCAATGGAAGAAGGTGTGATGTTTCATTTAATCAGTGCGCTGTCGCAATTTGGCAAAGTAGGGCTGGTATCTATTGGCAGTACACCTGAACGTGCGGTTGAATTTTACAATAAAGTAGTGCAGGTGTTAAATGATGAATGTGAATGAGATCAGCTCATTCACATTCATGCATCATTTATAATCCGTATTGATCAACAACGTATAAAAGCAACACCATATTGATAGCGCCTAATTCCAGTTCCCGTTTGTTCACCATTTCAAATACATCATTGGCTGCATGATGATGATCAAAGTAGCGTTGCGAATCGGGACGAAGTCCGCTGAGTACCGTCCCTAACGGACGCA
Organism: Chitinophagaceae bacterium; assembly: GCA_022841365.1. Taxonomy (GTDB): domain Bacteria; phylum Bacteroidota; class Bacteroidia; order Chitinophagales; family Chitinophagaceae; genus Lacibacter. The sequence continues at coordinate 8,142 of JALHRP010000035.1, forward strand.
ACGGACCAATATCTGCTCCGCCGCCGCCATCGCTGAATTCATACACACCATAAGGTTTAAACAACGGAACCCAGTTACGGAGTTTACTAAGCACCTCCGGCTTGGCAGTAAAGCCAAAGGCTCTGGGTGTAAATCCGCCGGCATCACTTTCCAATGCAAAAATGTATTTGTTTGTTTTATCTGCTGCTGCAACCTCTCCATATTTTCTGCCACCACGTAAACCATTTTCTTCGTTCATAAACATCACTACACGAATAGTACGTTTGGGTTTAATGCCGAGTTGTTTATATACACGGATGATCTCCATACTCTGCACACAACCTGTACCATCATCATGTGCACCTTCTGCAAGATCCCATGAATCAAGATGACCACCAACGGTAATGATCTCATTTGGAAATTCTGTTCCTCTAATTTCTCCAATTACATTGTGACTTTTTACATCGGGCAGCATTTCACATTCGGTACGGATATACAACTGCATACCTGTTTTCTTTTTCAACTCACTGCTTACATATTCCGCATGTCTTGTTGAAACAGCAATGGCTGGAATTTTTGGAAACGAATCATTGTAGGTTGTTGCACCTGTGTGCGGAAAATCATCAATATTACTTGCAAGTGAACGTACCATCACCCCAATTGCTCCGTACTTCGATGCCATAGATGGGCCACGCCCACGGAACTGTCCTGCTTCACCATAGGAACGGAAAGTTTCTACATTGGTTGGGTTCATGGGGAAATTGTAAAACACAATTTTTCCTTTTACTCCTTTCTCTCCCAGTTGTTCCAGCTCTTTAAACGAACGCACTTCAATCACTTCGGCTTTAATTCCTTTTTTTCCTGTGCCCACACTGTTTCCCAATGCACACACATTCAATGAAAATGTACCGCCTTTATCATCAACCAGTAATGCATTTTCTTTGGCACCACGCACCCAATGCGGAACCATGCACTCCTGCAGATAAACGGTATCGGCACCCAGCTCTTTCATCATGCGGGCAGTTTCTTTTACCGACTTCTCTGCCTGTGGCGAGCCGCTTAACCGTGGACCCACCTGCTTGCACAGAAAGCGCAGATTTTCATACGCTTTACTGTTAATAAAAATATCATCGGCTATCCGTTTAAATACAACTGAATCGGATGTTTGCTGTGCATTTGCTGCAGCTGCTGTTGCAATCATTGCAATGAATAAACAAATTGTACGCATATGTTGTTATTCTGTTAATTGAATGAAATGAAAATAAAACAACTATGCTTACGCACAAAAAGATATTCCTCTGTGAGTGTCTAAATTGTACAAACGGCAAGCGTTGAAAAACAGTTGTATTTTGAAATCAGTAACTTCGTTTTACATTTTAGCTATATGAAAATTGGAATTGTTTGCTACCCCACATTTGGCGGCAGCGGTGTACTGGCTACGGAACTTGGAAAAGCACTGGCAGAAAAAGGCCATCTCGTTCATTTTATTACTTATCAGCAACCGGTAAGGCTAAGCGGTTTTTTTACAAATATTTATTATCACGAAGTACGGGTACCGCATTATCCGCTTTTCGATTACCCGCCCTATGAAACCACACTGGCAAGTACCATGGTTGATGTGGTGCTCAACAATGATCTGGATCTGTTACACGTACACTATGCCATCCCACATGCGTCGGCTGCTTATATGGCCAAGCAGATATTAAAAAAGAAAGGCAAAGACATTCCTGTTATTACCACTTTACATGGCACTGATATTACACTGGTTGGCAAAGACAAAACCTTTGAACCGGTGGTAACATTTTCTATTAACGAAAGCGATGCCATTACAGCCGTATCAAAAAACCTGCGTGATGAAACCTATCATTCCTTTGCGATAGAAAAAGAAATTGAAGTCATTTATAATTTTATTGATGTAAAACGGTTTGATAAAAAGCCGCTGGATGCATTTAAAAAAGTACTTGCACCAAACGGCGAACGTATTATTGCACATGCTTCCAACTTCAGAAAGGTAAAACGGGTGAATGATATCATTCACATCTTTGCCAATATTGCAAAAGAAGTACCGTCTAAATTATTAATGGTGGGTGATGGGCCCGACAGACCCGATGCAGAAGCACTTTGCCGTGAGCTGAATATTTGTGACGATGTTCGTTTCCTTGGCAAACAACAGGAAATGGAAGAGATCCTTGCAATTTCAGATTTGTTTATTCTTACTTCAGAATATGAAAGCTTTGGACTCTCGGCGCTGGAAGCAATGGCTGCCGGTGTTCCGGTATTATCTACTAATGCAGGCGGATTGCCGGAGATCAATATTCATGGCGAAACCGGTTATATGGCAGCCTTAGGCGATGTTGCTACCTTATCAAAGCTGGGAACGGCACTGTTAAAAAATGAGGAGCAGCTGAACAAGATGAAACAACATGCAAAGAAACAGGCAATGAAATTCGATATCCATCACATTGTTCCTTTGTATGAAGAATTGTATGAGCGTTTTGTTCCCGTATCAACGGCTGCGAAGCCATGATGATGGATTGATCATCTGGTTTTCACGTGCAAGAATAAAATTCAGTTCACCATCACCATCAAGGTTGGTGCCCACACGACCAATCACCTGATTTGTTTTTACTGTTTGTCCTTTATTTACACTTACAGATGAGAGGTTACTATAGGTAGTAAAATATTTTCCGTGCTTAATCATTACAGCACTCATTCCTCCCACATCAAATACACTCACCACTTCTCCTTCAAAACATGCTTTTACAGAAGTGCCGGCAGGTGATGAGATGGTAATAAAGTCCTGATTAAAAATGATTGTTGTACCAGGCACGGTGTTTTTCCCAAAATTACCCGACACATATCCATTATCTACCGGGAAAGGCAACCGTCCTTTACTGCTTTCAAAACTATTACCCAGCGCTAAATCTTCTTTGTTGTATTCGAGATAGCTTTCTGTTTTTTTAGGCTCCTCTTTTTTTACAACAGGATTCGTTTTTGTTGTAGCCGGTGCATTGGTAACTGGTGTATTTGTTTTTACTGTTGCTGCTTCTTTTTCTTTCCGTTCACGTTCCAGACGTTCAGCTTTTGCTTTTGCATCGGCTTCTTTTTTTGCCGCCGCCATTTCACGGTTAATGATGGTGGTAATAGATGCCTGCAGCGATTGTGCCTGCTTGCGCTTCGCCGCTATACTGCTGTTGATTTCCTTTTCTCTTTTTTTCAACTTTGTAACTACCGCATCCTGCTCCTGTTTATCTTTTACCAGCTCACCCATTTCTTTGCTTTGCCCTTCCAGCACACTGCGCTTCTCTTTTCTGTTATTGGTTAACTCGGTAATTTTTTGCTTGTACAATACTTCTTTTTGATTGATTGCCTCGAGTTGCTGAGAGCGGTAACTGCGGTATGCTTTCATGTAAGCAATACGTCTGATGGCATCGTTAAAATCTGTTGCTGAAAATAAGAAGTTGAGAAAATCGTAACTGCTCCTGTTCTTGTATGCATATACTACATTGTGAGCATACTTCATTTTTAATGTATCCAGATCTTTCTGCAGGCGGCGCATTTCACGGTATGAAGTATTGATATCTCCATCAATGGAACGCACCTGCTTATTTATTGTTTCAATAACCTGGTTACGTAACCGTATTTTATTTTGAATAAGCGTTAACTGCCCGATGCTTTCTTTTTTGTTTTTTTTAACCTGATTGTACTGATTATTCAGCATTTCAATTTCCTGAAGTGTTTGTTTTTTTCTGCGTTCCAGTTCTGCTTTATCCTGCGCATTCACTGCTAACTGAAGCATCGTACAAACCGCAAACAAAAAAATTTTGTGCATAGGCATCATTTAGAAAGTACAAAAATAAGGAATCGGTATAAGAGGGTAAACGCCAATTATACCTAAAACGTATGCAGGATCAGCGTCTTTTGAATTTTTTAGGAATTGTAAACGGAAAACTCAACGGTTCATTGAACTTATAATCTTTAAACTTCAGCTTCACATCTACTTTACTTTGCTGCAAAATAACAATCTCACGCATGGTAGAGAACAGAATACCGTTTTTGGTTTCATACTCTGTGTATTCAAGATTACAGGTACGGTTCAGCGCCGGATCATTATCATCCAGTTTGCTTTTTTCAACAGTAAAATTATTGCTGATGGTAATGAGATTTTTAAACAAGACGTCAAAACTCAGCAATGTGTATCCGTTTGCTGTGCGTGCATAAGAAGTAATACTGTCTTTATTAAAAAAGATGGGATTGCCTACCAGCAGATTTTGTAAATCTGCAAATTCAAATGGTATCTGACTCACTTCCTGTATGGCACTTAACGTACGCACCTGGTAGGTATTTGCAAGTTTATCCAGTATTTTAATACTGTCTCTGCTGATTAATACACGAATCCCTTCAATGCCAATATCATTACTGAGCGAAATCCAGATTAAACTGTCTTTCAACATACGGATGTTTGCAACAAAATCGGGCTGTCTGCCTTTTTCATTGCTGTAATCCACTTTTATTTTTGCAGAAAAGGTATTGAACTCAATTCGTTTTTGCTGCACATTGGTTAATACTTCGTTCACCATTTTCATGGTATCTGCATGCGTAGGCTGTACTTCAGTAACAACAACTGCCACTGTATCTTTTTTTACAATGGCCTGCTGAATTTTTTTTGTAGAACGACAGGCTGTGAACAGGAACAATCCTGCAAATACGATTGCCGTTAAATAAATTCTCTTCATAATGATTTATTGTACTCCTGTGCTTCCAAATCCACCGCTGCTTCTTGCTGTATCATCCAGTTCAACTGAGAGTTGCCAATTCACCTGCTCCACTTTTTGAAACACCATTTGCGCTATTCTGTCTCCGCTCTTTACAGACTGTATTTCTCCACTCAGGTTAATTAATATAATCTTAATTTCTCCACGGTAATCTGCATCAATGGTTCCCGGCGAATTTAAACAGGTAATACCCTGCTTCATTGCCAATCCGCTTCGGGGTCTTATCTGCGCTTCCATTCCCTGTGGCAATTCAATAAACAAACCGGTTGGCACCAATGCACGTTCCAAAGGTTGTAATTCGATTGGTTGTTGTAAATAGGCCCGCAGATCCATTCCGCTTGATCCTTCGGTGGCATAGGCAGGTAATGGGTTGTTGGATTGATTAATGATGCGAACCGTCATGCTGCTTGCTTTTTTTGAGTAACACAGTGGCATAAGCAACCAGTCCTTCTTCTCTTCCTACAAAACCCATTTGCTCTGTAGTTGTGGCTTTAATGGAAACTTCATCTGTGTCCAGTTCAAGAATAGCAGCAATGGTTGATTGCATGCTGCTGATGAATGGTTTTATTTTAGGTTCCTGCAGGCAAAGTGTACTGTCAACATTCACCAGATGATAACCTTTCTCTTTTATTTTTTCAAATGAACGCTGCAGCAATATTTTACTGTCAATATTTTTAAACTCAGCAGATGTATCAGGAAAATGAGTGCCAATATCGCCCAATGCCAATGCACCAAGCATGGCATCACAAATGGCATGCAATAGCACATCTGCATCACTGTGGCCCACTGCTCCTTTGTGATGAGGTATTTCCACACCGCCTATAAATAATTTTCTTCCTTCGGCGAGTTGATGATAATCTACTCCTGTTCCTATTCTGTATGCCATACTGATAATAAAAAAGCGAAGGTAAACTACCTCCGCTTTTTACAAAATCTTTTATCTGCTGTATTAATTCGTTGTGGTTGTGGTTTCTTCACCGCCACCGCTGCCCAGATCAAACAACAAACTGAAACGGGTTGTATTGCTTAAAGGATTACGGTTGATTCCCTGACCCGTTGGTACAAGGTAAGAGAAATTAAATCCAAGACGGTTGTATTTAACACCAACACCAACACTGAAAAAGCGACGGTTTCCTTTTGTTTTTGCTTCGTAAAAATATCCGGCACGTGCAAAGAACAATTCATTATAACTGTATTCTGCTCCGGTTGAAATCTGAAACTCTTTCAACTCTTCACCGCCACCGCCCGGTGCATCACCAAATGAAGAGAACCAGCTGCCTACAACACTTTTGTTACGGTATGCATCTAAATCTTCGGGTGTGCGTGATGTGGGAGGAGTTGGCACAAGCAATTTATTTACATCAATACCAAAACTGATTTTATTGGTTTCGTCAATTGTTTTATGATATACACCACCTAGGCCGAGATTGGCAGGAATATAATCTTTGCCACGGGCATCATTGGTATAAGAAATTTTACTGCCCAGGTTACTCATCACCGCACCAGCTGTAAACCCATTTCCTTCTTCATTGATACCATTATAGTAAAATGATACATCACCTGCAACGGCAGTGCCTGGCTTATAAGTAACACCACCCGGAGTTGTACCGTTGGCGAGGTTTGAATAAATATACCGAAGAGCAATACCCACACCTATTTTATCGCTCAATCTGCGGCTGTAACCTGCATCAATTGCAAATTCACGTGGATTAAAACGTTGCAGATCGTTCCCTGCAAAATCGGTAAACTGAATACTTCCCAAATTAAAATAGCGTAAAGAACCGGACACAGCCTGATCTTCATTGATCTGATAATATCCTGCACCGGTGAAAATAAACACATCATCTAATCCCAGATCTTTTAACCACGGAGTATACGTTAAAGAGATAGCAGATTTTTGTGAAGCAAACGGAATTTTAGCCTGATTCCAGAATGAAGCATTGGCATCGGGCGAAGTTGCAATACCAAGATCTCCCATACCACCTGCACGTGCATCAGCAGATATACGCAACATAGGAACGGCCGTTGTAACAACGTTAATAGAATCCTGGGCAACTGTTTTAAGTGAAACTACAAGCAGGAACAGGCACATGAACTGTGCAGCAATTTTTCTCATCTGAGTTAAGGTTTGAGCCATAAAAATAGAAGAATTTTACAAAAAGCAAGGTTTAAAGAAAAGTTTTGGTTTTACAACAACACTAATTTTTGAATGGCGGATTGTTTTTTTCCGTTAGAATCTTTTACTTCTAACTGATAAATATAAACGCCTCTGCCAATTTTCTGTCCGTAATCATCACGTCCGTCCCATTCAATTTCAAAAGAACGGTTTCCGTTATTATTTATTGTACGGTTGATTGATTTAACTACTTTACCTGAAACAGAGAATACACGAATCATCACCTGCAACTGATCTCCCGGCCGGTTATGCTCAAACATAAATGTTGTTTTGGTCGTAAACGGATTGGGATAGTTATACACCCGTTCAATTTTGAGTTCTGCATCTTTCACCACCCTGAACTCCAGATTGTATTCACTGCTGTTGTTATGTACATCCCATGCTTTAACGGTTAAAAAATGTACACCTTCCGTTAACTGCGGCATTTGAAAACGCACCGATCCTTTTTGATAACTGTCTGTTTCCGCTTCGTAATAATCATTCAGTATAAAAAAGCGGCTGTTATCTCCATCCAGTGTTGCAATCAGATCATGCCCTATACCTGTGCCAACTGTATTGATACCGCTTGAATCAAACAACTTCAGCAACAGTACAGGTGTTTCATTGGTAATGCCGCCATTTACAAACTTCTCATCCTGCAGATAAGCTTTTATCACCGGACCGGTTTGATCACTTGCAGGGTTATTACCTGCGCCACCAACTACAATCGTTGTCTCTGCTCCATTTCCGTCTTTTACACCATCCTCCGCATAATAACTGATTTTGCCGTTCCCAAATTGATAATTGATGTCTTTGGGAACAACAAAGGTGAAGCTGAACTTGCCATTGATTACTTTTGCTTTGCCTTTAAAAAGAATATTCTGTTGCTGATTAAAGTTGATAATTACACTGCCTGCATCGTTCCCAAATGTTTTTACAGGTTGAACTTTATCAAAAATCACCGGGTATACGTTCCCGTTAAATTGAGTTAGTAAATTACCTGATGCATCTGTTACTTCACCTTTAATAGTATAGAGATCCAATGCCTTTAATGTATCTGCTCCTGCAGGCTGATTATTGATGCTTGTTGTTTTTACTTTTAAAACAGGATAAGCAAGACGAACAGCAGGATCGCCCAGCAACGTAAACTTTCTGTTATTAATTACATCACCAAAGTTGAGATAGGTAAAATTTTTAGCTTGTTTGATGGCTTCGCCTAAAGATGGAAACAAACCGTTTGCCTGTTGCGTTAATGCCAGCTGAAAATAATTATTGTTGATGATGCGGTTGCTGAACGCAAATACAACACGGGTGGTTGTCATTAGGGCAATAGCGCCTGTGCGTTCCCGTAATAAAATATTCTCGCCAATAGAATTAACCGATGGATTATCATACGGAGCAAAATCGCAGGTAGCAGTAATAAATAACGGAAGACGGTTGGGGTTACTCCAGCTGTTAACCATATCCTGATCAAGAATAGCTTCGCCTGCCAGTCTTCTAAAACCACCATGACCGCTGTAGTTCCAGATTAAAGTACCGGCAAATATTTTACTGTTGATGGCCTGATTTACTTCGGGGTAACGGCTCCCGCCGCTTCCGCTTTGCTGGCGATATGCATCCAGATAAATTTTTGACAGATTAAAAGTTTTGTTTTGCTGTATCACCTGTGCATGCAGCTCGGCATCATCGAGGTGTATATTGTTATCTTCATCATCGGCTACAAGTGTTACATCATTTCGCCAGGGACCAAAACTTTCTTTTGCATGATAGCGTATAATTTTATCTACCACAGCCGCCGCTTCCTGTACATTTTTTGCAGGAATTCGACCCACACCAATATCCAGCAAACTAACCGGAAACTGTTGATTGATATCATCCGCATCATCCAGCAAACCAAAAAAATCGTCGCTTGTATAGGTAGATAAGGGATCGAGAGATGCATCACTTTCATAACAGGGAACCAGATTGGTATTTCCGTTTACCCTGTTTAAATAATCGTACGATGCATCGCCCATCAATAATAAATAACGGGGACGTTTTGTTGTATCGCTGCCTGCTTTATCGTAATACATCTTTACAAAATCTCGAAGAGCAGTGGGGTCGGGTGTACCGGATGAAAATTCATGATACACCTGCTCTGTGGTTACAACTGCAACACTTAAACCCTGGTTTTGACGATGCCATGTTGCCAAGCGCTGCGCCTCACTTAACAAAGAAGAATGTGTGATAATTAAATAATTAACAGGTGCAGAATTATGCAGATTTTGATTGTCTACTCTTCCGCCCGGTTCCGGAACAGGAAATCCCTGATTATTAAATGCCACATACTCACGGAGACGATCAGCCGTATTACTGAACCTGCGTTCAGATGCAACCTGTTCTCCTGTTATATTGATGGGTTGCTGTGGATTTGTAACATCCCATACCATAGTATTTGCAGCGGCAGATTGCAAACGGAATTCTGCAATATTGCCTGCTCCTACTGAAGTCCAGTCGCTGAACAGTAATTGATCAACACCTGCCATACTCAGTTGCCGTACCGGAAATAATTCAAACCAGTTGAGCCATCCCTGTGCATTTACACTACCGGGCTGGTAATTGTATTGCAGGTTAATGGTTGATTGAGCAGAAGAAAACATTGCCTGCAACTGATGAGGAAAAGCAACAGGATCATAAGTACCCGTTCCTACAGCCGGTACAATATGCGTTGCTGCTGTATTATTATTGAAACGGATTGTAAACGAACCCGGCGCTCCGTTGCTTCTTGATGCTACATTTGAAACAAGCTGCACAGGTGCAGCAGTGAGCAAGTTGGGAAAATTTAATACAAACGTTTTAGACAATGACCTTCCCGGTATATTGCTGAACTCTTCTCCAAACCATTCTTTTCCGCTTTTTAAAAAATTAAGACTGTCCAGTTCATAAAAATAACGATCTCTGAAAGTTGTAACCAACTGATTGGGGTTAGATACACTGGCCTTGTTTTGAATCCGAAGTCCGGTTCCTTCTATACTGATAAAAAAATAAGATTCGCCGGCGTACAGATTTTTTTGGTGATGAAATGTTTGATTTAGAGAATCTTTTATCCAGCTATGCGGCCCGTTGGCATAAAACAAAAAATAATCATTGCCGCTGAATATTCCATCACCGCCATCAAACATCATCAGCGCATTTTCAACCAAATCATCTGCCCGTTGTACATTGTTTGCTTCAGGCAGCATTTGTCCGCCATTGCCAAAAAGCCGGATGCTGTTGCTTGAAAGATTGGTTGTGCTGATACCAAGCCTTTGTAAAAAAGCAGCATCTACTTTATACACAGCAGCTTTTTTTATAGATATTTTATACCAGCTCCCCGTTGACAAAACAGAATTGCTGCGATAGCTGCGCTGGGCAGTACCAAAGAAAAAAGAACAGCAGCATATTAGCAGCCAGGCGTAACGCATAATTAGGAGAAGAACAAATATACCTGAATTCAGTTGTTGATATCAGTATACGTTTCCTGTTAAAAGAGAATCGTTTTAATCGGTTTGCTGCATCACTTCGTAATTCTACGGCATACTAAGCAGAAATACTAAAAATGGTCAGTTGAACGTTTAATTCTTCGATATTTCCAAAAGAAAAACCTATGTTTGTCATCACCTCAATCAAAATTTGGGGCGATAAATCCAATACAATATTTTTGAACTTCACTCGTTAACTATCAAAACGAAAAGATGAAAAACCTTTTCCGCATTCAAAATCTGGGTATCCTTTTAATCGGTGCCACACTTATTACTTCTTGTAACATCTTTAAAAAGAAACCGGAAAAATCTTCCAGTACGGGTTGGACGTATAATGACCCCAATGGAAACGGATTTCGTGTTTCAAAAGAAAAAGAACAAAAAACAGGCCCCGGTCTGGTGTTTGTTGAAGGCGGTACCTTTACCATGGGTGCTAATGAAGAAGATGTGATGCGTGACTGGAATAATGTTCCACGCCGTGTTACAGTTGCTTCCTTTTACATGGATGAAACCGAAGTGGCCAACGTTCACTACCGTGAATATCTCTATTGGCTGAACCGTGTATTCATGGATACAGCCATCACCAACCGTGCATTACCGGATACACTTTGCTGGCGCAGTGAGCTTGCTTACAACGAGCCTTATGTAGAGTATTATTTCCGTCATCCTTCCTACAATTTATATCCTGTAGTGGGCGTAAGCTGGAAACAGGCGTATGATTATTGCCTTTGGCGCAGTGACCGTGTAAACGAAAATATTCTTTACGAAAAAGGGATTACCAATAAAAAAGCAGAACTGCAGAAACAAATGCAGGGCGGCGGACAGGATAATTTTAATACAAAAGCATATTTATTGGGCGAGTATCAGGCAACTCCCGGAAAAAATATTAAGAACTATAAAGATCCTATTACCAAACAGGCTCCTACCAACATCAGCTTTGAAGAAGGATTGATTTTACCTGATTACAGATTACCTTCTGAAGCAGAATGGGAATATGCAGCATATGGTTATGTAGCTCAAAACCCCAATCCACGTAAAAGCGAAAAGCGCCGTGGTGAGGAATTGATTGCAAACAAACAGGTATATCCATGGGCACAAAATGTAAATGGTTTGCGTGATGCACGCCGCAGTACATGGCAGGGTCAGTTTCTTGCCAACTTTAAAAGAGGTGCAGGTGATAACATGGGTGTTGCAGGTGGTTTAAACGACCGTGCTGTTATTACCGGTCCAATCAAATCGTTCTATCCAAATGGTTTTGGATTATATAATATGGCCGGTAATGTAAGTGAGTGGGTAGCTGATGTGTACAGACCACTTACACCAACTGATGGTGATGATTTCAACTATTTCCGTGGTAACAATTTTCAACGTATAGATTTGAGTACAGGAAAGGCTGAAAGAGATTCAATGGGCCGTATTAAGTACCGTAATGAAACAGAAGAAGAAGTAAAAAACCGCAGGAACTATCAGAAAGGATATGTAATTGATTATCTCGATGGTGATTCTTTAAGTGCTGTACAATACGGATACGGTGTAACTACTTTAGTAAGTGATAAGAGTCGTGTATATAAAGGTGGTAGCTGGAACGACCGTGCTTATTGGTTAACTCCCGGAAGCCGTCGTTTCCTTGAAGAAGATCAAAGCAGTTCTATGATTGGTTTCCGTTGTGCAATGACAAGATATGGAAGCCAGGAAGGTAACGGAAGAAAAACCGGTAACTGGTTCGAGAAGAGAAAGCAAAACAACCGTAAAAGAAACTAAATCAAAACATACTGAAATAAGAAAGCCTCCAAATTGGAGGCTTTTTTGTTTATATCATGTTGCAGTTAAAACTGAAATCTTAATCCGGCACCTATTGAAAGAACACCTAAATTAATATTTGTGGTTTTATCTTTTATACGACCCCAGGTTTTATCTGCATTAATTTCAAAGCGGATATTATTGTTTAATCTAAAGTCAAATCCGGCTCCTGTAATAACACCGGGTTGTCTTTTAGAATAATCTATTTGTTTTGTTGATCCGTTAACACTGTTGGTTATGGTTGACTCTTCACGATGAAACAAAAAGCCCGGTCCAAGCTTTACATTAAAGTTGATGTCTTTTTTATCTCCAACAGGAATAAAACGCTGATAGCTGATACCTGCAAATGAAGTGTTCACCAGAGATTTACGGTTATTTCCGCTGATCTTATTCTCAGCTTTTGAACCAAATCTTGAGTACACAAGCGCCAAGGCATCTTTTTCAGTAACAAAATATCCTATTTGCAGAGTCTGGTTTCCACCACGGTTCAAACGGCCAAAATGCTTTTGACCATCCGCATCCAATTCGCCCGGCAACGGATTTAAACGTTGAGCGTAACCTCCGCCCAAACGAAAAAAGATGGAATTTTTTTCGGCATCATTGTCCTGTGCCATTGAAAACAATGCGGGTACAGAAAACCCCATCAGAAGTATTAATTTTCTCATAAACATAGTTTTTTTGCAGTGCGAATATAATTGGAAACTAAACATGCCGTTGATCTTGTTTTTCACAAATTTTAAAACTTTGAAAAGGGCACCCGAAATAAAAAACCGATTCTTTCTGCTTCACCCCTTGTAATTATCTTTGAACCATGCAAATTGAAGAACTGTATTCCATCTATTTAAAGTACCCAAACGTTCAAACCGATACACGTAAATTAAGTGCCGGAGACCTCTTTTTTGCCTTAAAAGGCGAGCATTATAACGGCAATTTATTTGCGAAAAAGGCGCTGGAGCAAGGTGCTGCTTATGCAGTAATTGATGAGGATTTGCACGATCAGGATCCCCGACTGATCAAAGTTGATCATGTTTTAACCACATTGCAGCAGCTGGCACTCCATCACCGAAAACAGTTCAACATTCCTTTCCTTGCCATCACCGGAAGTAATGGTAAAACAACTACTAAAGAACTGATCCATGCAGTGCTTTCCTCTACTTATAAAACATCTACTACCGAGGGAAATCTCAACAACCATATCGGAGTTCCTTTAACCATACTGAAAATTAAACCCGACACCGAGATAGCAGTAATTGAAATGGGTGCTAATCATCAAAAGGAAATTGCCTCTTATTGCAGTTATACCCTGCCCGACTTCGGACTTATTAATAATTGCGGAAAAGCCCACCTGGAGGGCTTTGGCGGCATTGAAGGTGTTAGAAAAGGAAAGGGAGAATTGTACGATTTTATCCGGGGCACCAATGGAACTATTTTTATTAATACAGATTATGATTACCTGCGGGAAATGAGCAGGGGTATCAGCAATCAAATTACCTACGGTACAAAAAACGCAGAAACAACGGGTAGTCTTATTGAGAGTGAACCGTTCCTGAAAGTAGAAATCAGCAGCAAATCATTGAATGGACCTGTACACACACAATTGGTAGGTGATTATAATTTACCCAATGTTCTGGCTGCAGTAAGTGCAGGCATCCATTTCAATGTGCCGGCAAAAAACATTAAAGAAGCAATAGAAAATTATATCCCTTCCAACAGCCGCTCACAACTGATTCAACAGGGTACCAACAGCATTATTCTGGATGCTTATAATGCAAACCCCAGCAGTATGAAGGCAGCCATTGAAAATTTTGCCCGGTTACATGCACCGCAAAAAGTAGTGATGCTGGGCGGTATGGCCGAAATGGGAGAAGCAAGTCTGGAAGAACACCGGGCTGTTGTTGATTTGCTCAGTCAATACCCATGGCACGCAGTGGTATTGGTAGGAGGTGATTTTGGTAAAATTGAACATTCGTACAGCTATTTTCAAACAGCTGCAGAAGCAAAAAACTGGCTGCAATTACAGAAGCTGAATCATACACATATCCTTATAAAAGGATCCAGAAGTATGAAAATGGAAGAAGTTTTATAATAAAGTTTGGATATACCGATAATAACGGTATTTTTACGGTTACTCTCTCCTCATATCCTTATTGAGAAATCTCTCTTTCAATCTCCTTTGTTGATCCTGTTTCCGATCCTTTGAAACGAGCCGTTAAATTAATCTGTTCACTTATTTAATGGTCTTTCATGAAAAAAAGTACGCTTTTTGTTTTATTGTTAATTGTATGTTCTCAGGCAATGTCTCAGGGTTGGCCTTTCCCAACTCCAAGACCACGCTGCAGTACAATGGTTTCTCCTAACTGTACAATCATTGCTGTTAATAATGGAGATTGGGAAAGTCCCGCTACATGGTCTCCTGCCAGAGTTCCGCTTCACAACGACATTGTTTGTATTCCGGCAGGACGAATTGTACAGATAAATAATAAAGTATACAGTGCCCCCTCATCCTGCTCACCATTAATCATTGATCCGGTTGAAACCCCCAGTATATATCTTTTCATTTGCGGTACACTCCAATTCAAGGCAGGAGGAAAAATGCATTTGGGAAATATGGGTTTTATTCAGGTGTATGCGCCCACGGGTATCATTACAGCCGCCAGCGGTAATTCAGATTTAATCAATATGGGTTGCAATACTGTATGGGATGGAGATAATGATGTTGTTGGACCCTATGCTATTACTCCAACTGGTGGTGGCCCGGGTGTGTTACCGGTTAGTTTTGATTTCGTAAAAGCAGAACAGAAACAGCCTTTTAGTGTTCAGATAGACTGGGCTACTAATTATGAAGAAAACAATACCGATTATATTATTCAAAGAAGTGCCGATCAACGAAGCTGGAGCACCATTGGTACAGTTCAGTCCGTTGGAAATGCAGCTACAAAAACAATTTACCGTTTCAATGATAACAGCCCGCTTGCAGGCAATAATTTTTACCGTATTAAACAGGTTGATACAGACGGCAGAACAGGTTTCTCAGAAATTGTACTGTTAAATAATCAGGTAAGGAAAAACATCAGTGTGTACCCAAATCCTGCAGGATCTGTTGCACAGGTTTATTCAAAAAATTCATTTACTCAGGGACAGAGTCTGTTATTGATTGATGCAAAAGGAAGCAGGGTAAAAACGTTTTTTGCCGCCGGCAAAAACACCCTTCAGCTTGATTTAGGTAATCTGCAGTCGGGCTTGTATCTACTGCAATTGATTGAAAACGGAAGAGTGATTGAAAACACTTCGCTTATAAAACAGTAAAATAAAAACTCACTGTAGATGATAGCTGCCTGAAAAGGCAGCTATTTTTTTTCCTGGCATAATTCTACAAGCACTCCATTCGAAGATTTTGGATGAAGAAAGCAAACCAGTTTATTATCTGCCCCTTGTTTCGGTTGATCGTTCAGTAAAATAAATCCCTCACTTTGTAACCGTTTCATTTCAGCTTCTATGTCTGCCACTTCAAATGCGATGTGATGGATCCCTTCTCCTCTGCGTTCAATATACTTATCAATGGTACCTCCTGCCTGTGTGCTTTCCAGCAACTCCAGCTTTGTTTCACCTACTTGAAAAAAAGCAGTATTCACTTGTTCGCTTTCCACCTTTTCTGTTTTATAGCAAAATGTATTTAACAGCTTTTCAAATAACGGGATGGATACCGACAGGTCTTTCACCGCAAGACCAATATGCTCTATTTTTTGCATCGTCTTATTTTAAGGCAATTTACAACCATCGGGAATATCCGGAATCACTTACCGATAAATTAGCGGCGACTCCCGTTTCTTATTTATTTAATTTTACAGACAAGAAGTCATACCGGTTGAACTGGTATGCAACTTGTTCTCTTTAAAAAAAACGATTATGATTTTTGTAACCGATAAAGCAAAAGAAAAGGTAGCAACCCTCATGGAAAAAGCCAATGTAGGTGCAGATAATTCTTACTTTTTAAGGGTGAGCGTTGTTGGAGGAGGTTGCAGCGGGTTAAGTTATAAGCTTGATTTTGACAATGAATCAAAGCCGAATGATCAGGTGTTTGAAGATAATGGGGTGAAGGTAGTAACTGACATGAAGAGTTTTTTATACCTCTATAATACTACGCTGGATTTCAGTGATGGCTTAAACGGAAAGGGGTTTCATTTTAATAACCCGAATGCAAGCCGTACCTGCGGGTGTGGTGAAAGTTTTGCAGTTTAATCAGTCAACAATAAAAAAATAAAATCCCCTCCTTGGAGGGGATTTCTTCGCAGTTGGTTTCGGGCTGTCAATTTTTGACAAAACACTTGGTGGAAAGCCCGTTCTTTCCTTGTATACGTAAATAATACATTCCCGCTTGCAGATGTGAGATGTTTATTTCAGTTGTAAATTGAGTTCTGCTCCACTTCTGTAACACTTGTCCGGCTATATTGACAAGTTCAATTTGTAAAATGCTGCTTGGTTGAGATAAATTGAGAACAATTTTTTCAGAAGCAGGGTTAGGGCTTATTCTGATCAGCTCATCTGTACCAAACCAAACCTTCACCACATCAGAAACCTTTTCTCTGTCCTGTTTATCAACTGCCCGTAAACGGTAATAATTCCAGCCAAACAGCGGCTTCTTATCCAGTTCGGTATAAGCAGCCTGATTAAGGATGACTTTGGCAGGAACTTTTTTGAATTCATGAAATAATCTGCCATCTCCACTTCTTTCCAAAATGTATTCATCCTGATCAATATTGTTCATCACATGCCAGTCAAGCTGCACATCATCTTTACGTGCTCTTGCTGTAAAACTTGAAAGAGTAAGCGGTAAAGGGTTTTCGAGAAAGTCGGTACTGGCAAGTGAAAATGGGCTAAACACAGTTACACCCGGCCATGTAATTGAACCCGCAACAACAGTGGATAATGGGTTGGTATTACCTTGCCCGCCAAACAAATCCCATGTGCCGGATACTGCATCAAAATGTGCAACAGCGAGTGTGCTTAAATCAGTTACATACGTACCATTACAACTACTTCTATCGTTCCAGGAAATGGTAACATCAACTGCTGAGTTGCCATTGTCTCTGTTTAAAGTCCAGTACTCACAACGGCTTACACGTTTTAAACCTAAAGTATTAGCAGCCGCTCCAATTGGCCCCAGCCCTGTTGCGCTTCCAACAATAAATTCGGCCGTGTATGCATCGGTTGTTAAAGCAGGGGCTGAAATACTCATAAACCGGTAACCTCCACCTGCAGGCCCGGCTAATTGCGGTTTACCAACAGGGAATACAAATGCATCGTTCCCGAATTTTTTAACAGGACCATTGTTGAACGATGTGGTACCGGCAGAAAGTGCAAGTGCATCATTATAAAAAACCAACAGATTATTACTGTTACTCTGTGTGTATCCACTGATAAAACTCAACTCTCTTGTAATTCCCGTTGCACAGTTTAATGTAATGGTGGCGTTACCCGTTTTCTCTAAACGAACATAACTAAAGTTCTGCGATGGTATTCCCGGTGTGTTAATATCTGGTGTGTTTATTGATGCATTATTACTTCCTCTTAAATACACAGCCCGGTTGTTATCTGTAAAAAAACAATTATTGTAACGTGTAAAACTTCCATATAGCCAAAGGTCTCCGCCGATGTTATTAGACAGATAAAGTTCACTGCTGTTAGATGCAGCATTTCCTGAACCAATGATTAAACTGCCACCAATTGAAAGTGGTTTATCCATACCGGCATTCATATAAATCCGTCCCCAGCCATTTACAGTTCCAACAGTTAAGTCTCCTCCCAATGCCAGCTGAGCAGTAGCAACAGGATTGGTATTTAAATCAAGAATGGTATTCCCTTGTACCGTTACATGATATGGATAACCCTGTACACCGGGTGCGCTTCCCCATTCTACATTTCTTGCATAGGTAAAGCCGGTGTTATAAACCAACGTAGACCCTGTTGAATAAAACGGTGCAGCCGAAACAGATGAACCGTTGTTTAACTGCAGGCGGTTCATGATGGTGGCCGATTGTGTATTGGGATTTCCATTAAAATCAATTGCTCCATTTGCAATCACCGCATACAGATTTGGAAAACCCGGAGCAATGCCGTTGGTTGAACCATTCCCAAGAAACTCAATAAATCCTGCTGCGGCATTGTTTTGGTTGTGACCACCATTACCATAAATAATACCATTGGCCGTTATCCGTAAAGTTTGATTTGTGCCTGATGCAAAAAAACCACTGTTTAAATAAAGGCTGTTTGTTGTTAAATTATTTGTGCTTAACGTAACAACGTTACCTGTATTTGCAATGCTCAATGCATTGATGCTGTTCGCAACCGGTGTGGTTGTAAAAACACCTGTTACCTGGTTGGTTGTTCCGTTGTACAAATAATTTGCACCGCTGCTGTAGGTACGGGAAGATGTTTGAATATTACCCGCTCCTGCGCTGGTAATTCCATCAGGAGATCCGATACCGAGTGTTGCACCGGCGCTGAGTGTAAAAGCGGTTGTTCCTGAAACAGTAAACGACTGACAATTAAATGTTCCGTTATTTATGAATGATGAGTTATTAATCGTTTTATGATCCGTGAGCAATACCTGAGCACCTGCTGCTATTTGCAGGCCAGAGTTGTTTAACTGTATTGAACCCGTGCCTCCTAATTGTGCATTTGTTCCATTAATAATAAATGTTCCAGATGAAGCTGTTTGTGTAATGTTAGCTGAACCGATTATACCATCTCTGAATATTTTTGATCCGGCACCTGTAAAAGAAATGGATCCGTCAGCTTCAAACAATCCGTTTATCAGCAGATCAGCTCCGCCACCAACTGCAAGACCAATACCTTGAGTTATTCTGAAAACAGGCCGTTCAGTTGCGCTGTTAAAATAAGTGAATCCGTTTGCACTAAACTGACTGGTATTGTTCCACTGAAAGATGCTTCCTGTTTTAAACAACACCCGTCCGTTACTGCTCATAGCAATATCATCAGCAGTGCCTCCGGTATTATTATCTGCACGAACGATGCCGCCATTTTCTACAACGTATGTTCCTAAACCTAAAGGGTTGGCGCCATTA
This sequence comes from Chitinophagaceae bacterium, assembly GCA_022841365.1. Classification (GTDB taxonomy): domain Bacteria; phylum Bacteroidota; class Bacteroidia; order Chitinophagales; family Chitinophagaceae; genus Lacibacter. The sequence goes on from JALHRP010000035.1 coordinate 27,436, forward strand.
AGCACATAGGTTCCTGACACCGTCATATCATCTCCGGGTCCGTTATCAATTGTAAAAGCGGTGGAGTTGGGATGAAGCAAGGTACCACCTGCATCAACAATCAGTTGATCGGCAGTTACATTTCCGTTCATTGTAATACTATGCCCGTTTCTTATTTGAATGGTATTGGCTGAAACTGTTGGAATAAGTGTTGCATTGATCCATGTACTGTTATCGGGTGAAGATTCCCAGCTGGATGATAAATGCCAGTTGCCTGATTGTCTTGATCTGAAATAATCTGTTGCATTGCTGCCGCCTGTTGCAAATCCCTGTACTGTAAAATCATCTATACTGTAATTGCCATTACCTCCGCCTGTACGATTCATTGTTAATCTGAATTGCAGATTGGGTTGATTGGATGCACCTGCAGGTAATGTTAACCAGTTGCCAGCATTAATCAATTGCCAGGTGCTGTTATTGGCTACATTGGTAAATGTAATGGCGTTCCAGTTTGTACCATCATTGCTCCATTCGAATAAAAAAGTACCTGAGTAATTTGCTGTTTCCCGTGCACCAAAAAGTACCTGAACAGAAGTATACCCAACCGTATTTACAACACCTGAAACTGTAATGATTGCGGTACCATTTGCAGCACCGGTTGCACCATCATTTAAATTTGATCCTGCAGAAAAAGAAATGGGAAAGTTGTAGATGTTTGATGGAGTTGCTGTTGAAATTTCAATATTGGCTGCTTGCGGTCCCGTTACACTCCAGCCCGTTGGAAAAGCAGTGCCTGTTCCAAAATCGGCTGTATATAAAACAGTTTGAGCATTACCTGTACATACTATCGCAAAAAAAAGGAAAAAGCCAGCTGCAGTTTTCATCATCATACTATGATTTTATTTGTAACAGGCTTCTTAAAGGCAATACAAGAGCGACTTTCAGAGGATATGCGGGGAGAGTTTAAAGATAATGTTTACACGTTAAAAATCAACCGAATCTCCATTATTTTTAATTCCAAAATTTATTTGCCAACTGATTGAAATAAAAAAGACCCTGCAGTGCAAGACTGCAGGGCCATATGTGGTTTTTCCTTTATTTAAATATGGTTTCTGTAAACCGCTCGTTTAATCCGCTTAACTGCACACGGTAAAGACCATGAGCCAATGCCTTACCCAACTGAATAAGTTGTGTTTGATCTGTTCCATCATGCACAATTCTTTTACTGTAAACCATCTCTCCGCTGTTACCAAACACATTTAACTGATAGGTTCCTTTTGCAATTTCATTAAAACGGATCACCAGTGTTTCGCTGCCCGATGAAGGAAGAATATCAATTCCTTTACCTGCTGTACCAATATTTACACGCAACACCTGTGAATACTTTTTATCACCGTCTTTTCCTACTGCCAATACTCTGTAATAGTTAGCCCCACGTCTTACACTTGCATCTTCATAACTGTAAGAACCACGTCCTGTCTCATTTTTCTTTTCAACCCGTTGGGTTGTAACGAGTCTGTCAGGTGTGTTTGATTCTTCTATTTCATAATGAGAGAGGTTGTCTGTTTCTTCAGCACTCCAGTTCAATTTAATTTTTCCATTTTCACTTACAGCAGTAAACGATGTAAATGATACCGGCAGTGCAGATGCATTGTAAGAAAAGTTAGCTCCTGCATTATCGTTAAAACGTAAAGCTGCAAGTGAGCGTTGAAATTCACCATCGGCATTTAACTCAGCTAATGTTCTGGTAGAAGAGAACATGAAATAATAAGTAGTGCTGCCAATGGGTTGAGATGGAATATCAGCAGTCCATGAAGTACCGCTGCCTGTTGCTTCAACCAATGAAGTAGAACTGCTGAAATCATTGACTGCATTTCTGTAACGTACAAAAATGCGTTCATTGGCAGAAGGTGTTGCAGAAGTGGTGATTCTTACACGCAATGCACCATTACCTAAACCTGTTGTAATACCAGGTGTGAGTGTTACAGGTGCAGCTGCAGTATAACCAACATAATAAGAAGCATTGGTTTGTGTATATCCTGCATCATTAAATACAAACGTGTAATACCCTGCCGTACTCATATCAAGCCCCATATCTGTTCCGCCGCATGCACTTGAATAGGTGGTAATGTTGTTAACCTGATTTAATGTAGCCTGGCCAACTCCTGAAAAAACCCATTTGTTATTGAACCGTCCGCCACATGGTCCACCACTTGCCGGTCCTGAAATAAATAAAAAGCCGTTTCCGCCGCCACCGGCCATATTTGTGTTTAACACATCGCCGCCCGATGCCTGAGCATTATAAGTTAAAGTCCATTGTCCTCTTCCATCGGTGGGTGTTCCTGCATTTACAGACAGGCGTCTGTAAGCCGAATTTGCAGCTGCTGCAGTAGAGTAACCGTTCATTTGGCCCACCACCTGAACAGGTTCTCCGCTAAAAATGTTTTGTGCAAAAACAGCATTGGCTGTAACTGAAAAAAGGGTAAGCGCAGAAAGTAAAACTCTTTTCATAAAGGGTTTAATTTAATTGATGTAATAAATTGTTTACTCCGGGAACCAGATAGAGGTGTGGGGCTTGCAGTTCGTTTTCAGAGGAGGGACTCTTCAAAAATAATTGTATAGCTGATTCAAAAATCAAGCCATGCACATAAATTATCAAAATTTCATTCAAATACCTGTTGCAGATTATGCTTCAACCCTGATCATCAACATTATTCCATTATTTTTGTTCATCTATGTGGGCAATCTGTAAAAAAGAATTCCGGCAGTTTTTCAGCAATCTTACCGGTTATATTACCATTATTCTGTTTCTGTTGTTGAACGGATTAATGCTGTTTGTATTCTCAAACTTCAACATTTTAGATTATGGTTATGCCACGCTTGAAAACTTTTTTCAACTGGCCCCTTTCATTTTATTGTTTCTGATCCCTGCCGTAACCATGCGTCTGTTCCCCGATGAATGGAGAAACGGAACAATTGAAACCCTGCTTACACGACCGCTTACTGCTCAGCAAATTGTATTTGGCAAATACCTGGCTGCTCTGTTAGTAGTTGTTATTGCCCTGCTCCCTACCCTTACATATTTATTTACATTGAAAGCGATGGCTGCAGACGGCACCAGTTTAGACACGGGTGGAATTATCGGTTCATACATCGGTCTTTTCTTTTTATGTGCTGCGTTTACAGCTATTGGAGTTTGTTGCAGCGTATATACTACAAACCAGGTTGTAGCTTTTTTACTCAGCGGATTTGTATGTTTTATTTTTTACAGCGGATTTACTGCAGTAAGTCTGTTGCTGGGTGCAGGCCTTGACTATACCATTGAAATGCTGGGAATGGATTTTCATTACCGCAGTTTATCAAAAGGTGTAATAGACAGCAGAGATGTGATTTACTTTCTCAGTATTATTTTCTTTGCACTTTTCCTAACTGTTCAGCATACCGGCGGCAAAAAGCAAGCTCACTCATGAAAAAAATGATCACAATGAAATATGGATGGGTGCTGATGCTGTCTGCACTCATTGCTCTGAATCTGCTGGCTGCTGCCTTTAAGTTCAGACTTGATTTAACAGGCGAACAGCGTTACTCGCTCTCCTCTCAAACAAAAAAATTACTGAAGAATATAGACAGCACTATTACCATTGATGTGTTTCTGAAAGGTGATGTACGCTCTTCGTTCAGAAAACTGAAAAACAGCACCGGTGATTTGTTAGATGAAATGAAAGAGTACAGCGGCAAACGGCTTGTTGTAAATTATAAAACAGTAGAAGAGTTATTTACAGAAGATGACAAAGCAAACATGCTGAGCAATTTATTGAATGAATTAAAGTTTAACGGCATTAACCTCGACAGCATCCGGCAAACACGCCCCAATTTTAATGAGGAAGTGATTCAGCAGATTATTGCAGATTCTTTAAAAACGCTGGGCATTATGCCTTACACACTTGAAGTGCAGGAAAAAGAAGATGCAAAAACGCAACGGGTCATTTATCCATCTGCCATTGTACATTACGGCAACAGAATTATACCTGTTGATTTACTCAGCGGTAAAACCGAATACAGCCGTGATCCTTTAACGGGCAGGTTGGCTACAGACGAAACAAAAAGCATCAGCAATGCAGAAGCCTTGCTTGAATTTAAGTTTGCTGATGCCATTGAAAAAATACAACGAAAACAAAAACCACTTGTTGGTTATTTAACCGGCAACGGTGAGCCAACCGGGCCGGAAACGTTTGATCTGGTACAAACAATAGATGCAGATTATACGTTCCAGATTATAGATCCTAATCAACTACCGATCATTCCAAAAGAGTTTACAGCTATTCTGATTATTAAACCATCCGTTGCTTTTTCTGATTCAGTTAAAATGAAAATTGATCAGTATGTTATGCAGGGAGGAAAAATTATCTGGATGCTGGATGTATTGCATGCAGAAAAAGACAGCCTGGCTTTAACTTCTCAAACACTTGCTTACGACCGCAACCTGGAGCTCGATGATCTGTTGTTTAAATATGGTGTGCGGATTAACAGGGATCTGTTGCAGGATCAGCAATGCGATTTCAGTAAAATGGTTGTAGGTAACGCCGGCGGGCAACCGCAACTGGCAGATGTGCCCTTTAATTACTACCCGTTACTTGTTGCAACAGGTAATCATCCCATTACCAAAAATCTGGAACCGGTTTTAAGTCAGTTTGCCAACACGATTGATACAGTAAAAGCAGAGGGCGTTACAAAAACGATATTGCTTACATCAAGCGAGAATGCAAAAGTGGTGAGCACACCCGCTATCATCAGCCTGCAGGAATTAAGAACCATTGAAGATGTAAAGCTGTACAATAAAAAAAATCTGCCTGTTGCTGTTTTACTGGAAGGCACATTCAACAGTCTTTACAGCAACCGCATATCGGCCGAGATGAAACAATATTTTACATCGGCTTACGGGTCGTTTAAAACACAGGCAGCAGAGCCCACCCAACAGATTGTTATTGGCGATGGTGATGTTGTATTAAACGGCTATACACAAAAAGAACCCTTTCCTATGGGTTACAGCCGTGTACAGGAACGCAGCTATGCTAACCGGAGTTTTTTACAAAACGCATTACAACATCTTACAGGAGCGGCTGGCATTGTAGCGTTGAGGAATAAAGAAGCTACCCTGCGTTTACTCAATCCCGTTAAAGTAAATGAACAGCGGTTAATGTGGCAGCTGATTAATATTGCTGTTCCATTATTACTGATAGCATTGATTGGCTTTATTTATATGCAGTGGCGAAAAAGAACATACAGTTATAAACATTAAACAGACAGAAAGCACAATAATTATTTTATGAGCCATACACAGGTTACGTATCTTGTTTTTGGAATTATTCTGGTGATTGCACTGGTATTTGATTTGGGTTTATTAAGCAAAAAATCGAAAGAGCTTACCACCAAACAGGCATTGTATCAAACTACTTTCTGGGTTCTGCTTGCATTGGGCTTTGGCGGTTTTGTTTGGTATGAGGATGGGAAGCAGGCATCGCTTGAATATGTTAGTGCTTACTTAATGGAATGGAGTTTAAGTATTGACAACATCTTTGTATTTGTACTCATCTTCAGTTTCTTTCGTGTAAAAGAACTGTATATACCAAGGGTATTGTTAATTGGCGTGTTAATGGCCATCGTATTCCGTGTGGTATTTATTACTCTTGGAGTTGAACTGGTAAACAGGGTGCATTGGGTATTGTACATTTTTGGTGCATTTCTGTTGTACACCGGTTATAAAATGTTTACCACTAATCAGGAAGAAGAATTTGATCCCAGAGACAGCTCAGTGTACAAATTTCTGAAGAAATTTCTGCCCATTACAATGGATGACGGTGATGGCCGTTACCGCATTACAGAACATGGCAAAGTTGTTTATACTTCTTTGTTTGTTGTTGTTGTTATGCTTGCAACTACAGATATTGTTTTTGCACTGGATTCTATTCCGGCAGTGTTAGGAATTGTAGACCGCAACAGCGACTATGCAGCACTGGTCATTTATACCTCAAATGTATTTGCCGTGCTGGGTTTACGTTCACTCTTCTTTTTACTGAGGGGTGCAGTTAGCAAATTCGATTTTCTGCAACAGGGTATTGCCATCGTACTCATCTTTATTGGTGTGAAGATGCTGGGAGAAAAATGGATCAATGAAGTTGTTGGCAAAACATCGCAGGTGATTATTTCTTTGATTGTTATTATAGTTTGTATTAGCGGTTCTATTCTGTATTCCATCAATCATAAGAAAAAAGGGTTGCCGCCCGACATGCCAAAATAGTTTGCATCTTTATTTCAACAGCCATGTACAGCATCGAACGTATTGCCCAAGTGCTTGAAGCAGTTTATTTGCAAAAAGCAAATACAGAACATGCTGTTGAATATATCCAGATCGACAGCCGACGTATTATTCATCCCCAATCAACCATCTTCTTTGCATTACAAACTGAACGTAGAGATGGTCATGATTTTATCAAAGACTGTTATCAGAAAGGTGTAAGGTATTTTGTTGTACAAAAGAAAACAGATACCACTCCTTTTACTGATGCATTTTTTTTGCTGGTTGATAACACACTTCAGGCGCTGCAAAAACTGGCGGCTCATCATCGCAGCATGTTCAATATTCCTGTAATTGGACTAACCGGCAGTAACGGAAAAACCATTGTAAAGGAATGGCTCAACCAATTACTCTCTGAAGAATACAATATTGTACGCAGCCCGAAAAGTTACAATTCACAGGTTGGTGTTCCCTTAAGTGTATGGCATATGAAAGCGGAACACACACTCGCCATTTTTGAAGCAGGCATTTCTCAGACAGGCGAAATGGAACAACTGCAAAAAATAATACAGCCCACCATTGCAGTACTTACAAATATCGGAGAGGCGCATAGTGATGGATTTACAGACAAGCAACAAAAACTAAATGAAAAAATAAAACTTGCTGCAACATCAGATGTATTGATCTGTTCTCCCGAACATTTAAACGAACTTACTTTATCTGCAGAAAAACTTTTCACCTGGGGGTATAACAGTAATAATAATGTTGTAATTAAACAGATCAGTAAAAAAATTTCTTCAACTGAAATTCTTTTTCAGGAGAACACCAAAGAAGATCTGATTACTATTCCATTTACAGATGACGCATCTGTTGAAAATGCGCTATGCTGCCTCACTGTTTGTTTATACGCAGGCATACCAATCAACCGTTTGAAAGATCGGTTTATGCAGTTAAGAACTGTAAGTCTGCGACTTGAACTTAAAAGTGGTATTCACCATACAACAATCATCAACGACAGTTACAGTGCCGATCTCAGTTCGTTTACCATTGCATTGAATATGCTGCAGCAGCAACGGCAGCACCAGCATAAAACAATTATCCTCTCAGATTTTCCTGTACCGGAAGAACAGGAACAGGAAGTATACCGCTTAGTTGCACAGCTGATTCAAAGCCATCGTATAAACCGTTTAATTACAGTAGGAGAAAAAATAAAACAACACGTTCCCGCTTTTTTAAACGGCATAGAGGTAAGCAGATTTTCTTCAACACTGGAATTAATTGAGCAGTTTGCAACGATCAGTTTTTCAAACGAAACAATCCTGATAAAAGGTGCCCGTGCTTTTGAACTGGATAAAATTGCACAGCTGCTTGAGCAGAAAACACATCAAACGGTTCTGGAAATTAATCTGTCTGCCATTGCAAGAAATATTAAAGAATATCAGAAACTGCTGAAGCCCTCTACCAAAATCATGGCGATGGTGAAAGCATTTTCATATGGAAGCGGCAGCTATGAAATTGCTAATCTCCTTCAGTTTATGCATGCAGATTATCTGGCAGTTGCATTTACTGATGAGGGTGTTGAATTAAGAAAAGCCGGCATTACTTTACCCATTATGGTAATGAATCCGGAGCCAGTAAGCTTTGATGCATTAACCGAACATAATCTGGAACCGGAGTTGTTTTCATTTTCTATTCTTCATGCATTTGAAAACTATCTGGAAAAAGAGGCCATTACTGATTATCCGGTTCATATTAAAATAGATACCGGCATGCATCGTTTGGGGTTTATGCAGGAGGAGTTACCACATTTATGTGAACTACTTAAAAAGAAAAATTATTTCACCGTGCAATCTGTCTTCAGTCATCTTGCAGCAAGTGAAGATGAACAGGAAGATGCATTTACCTTGCAACAGTCAAAACTGTTTGAAGAAGCATGTTCCTATATTCAATCGCAATTGCAGTATTCATTTATCAGGCATCTGGATAATTCGAACGGCACATTACGTCATCCGCAATTGCAGTACGATATGGTGCGGCTTGGTATTGGTATGTATGGCATCAGTTCTGCATCCCATCAACTGAAATTAGAAGAAGCACTGAATTTAAAAACTACTATTGCACAATTGAAACAGTTGCAACCCGGCGATACGGTAGGCTATAACCGAAGAGGAATTATTCAGCAGCCTTCTGTTATTGCTACAGTTCGTATTGGCTATGCCGATGGTTATCCCCGTAACCTCAGCAACGGTAAAGGATACATGCTGGTGAACGGGAAAAAAGCACCTGTTATCGGATCTGTTTGTATGGATATGACCATGCTGGATGTAACGGCCATTCCCGATGTAACAGAAGGCGACGAAGTAATTGTTTTTGGCAGAAATCTTTCAATTAATCAACTGGCGCAATGGAGCCATACCATCCCTTATGAGATTATGACCGGCATCAGCCAACGGGTGAAACGGGTCTATTTTGAGGAATAAAAAAGCTGTTAGCCATTAGCCTTTAGCTGCAAGCAAATCACTTACTATTAAAATAACATTTATGAAAAATTTTAAGGATTTAAAAATCTGGCAAAAAGGGATGGATATAGCCATCTCTTGTTTTCAATTGACAGAATCATTTCCCTCGACAGAAAGGTTTGGTATCTCTTCTCAAATAAACAGAGCCGGAGTGTCTATACCATCGAATGTAGCAGAGGGAAGCAGCAGAACAAGTGAAAAAGATTATGGTAGATTTATTGAAATTTCATTAGGATCTTCTTTTGAACTGGAAACACAATTACTCATTGCTCAACGATTAAAATTCGGAGATGACAGAAAGGTAGCTGACCTTATTACAAATGTATCAGAAGAACAAAAAATGTTAGCTGGCTTTCTGAAATCCCTTTTCCGATAGCTGGTTATTTCTTAATACCTGCAGCTAAAAGCTAATGGCTAACAGCTTGCAGCTTTCCTCTATCTTTGTCCACTAAAAAATCAGGCTGTGAAGATTCGTCACGTTCTATTTATTATTCTCCTTATTTTATTTGCAGATCAGGCACTCAAGATCTGGATTAAAACACATATGTTGTACCAGGATGAGAAGTTCATTCTTGGCCGCTGGTTCCGTTTGTATTTTATTGAAAATGCAGGTATGGCTTATGGATGGAAGCTGGGCAACAGTGAATGGGCTAAGATGGCACTCACTCTTTTTCGATTAGGTGCGGTTATTTTCGGCAGCTGGTACCTTGTAAAAATTGTTCGTGAAAAATATCACCGTGGATTTATTATTTGTGCTTCGCTGATCTTTGCAGGAGCCCTCGGTAATTTAATTGACAGTTTATTTTATGGTATGATCTTCGATAAAGGCATGATCTATAATGCAGCTACTGATTCTTATTTTGGATACGATGGATTAGCTAAAGCAACGGGAAAAGGATATGCTTCGTTTTTACACGGTCATGTAGTTGATATGCTGTACTTCCCTGTTATTGAAAATAAAATGATGCCAAGCTGGGTACCGTTTATTGGCGGCAAACCGTTTACATTCTTCCAGGCAATTTTTAATATTGCTGATGCTTCTATTTCTGCGGGAGTTATTACCATCCTCCTGTTTCAAAAACGTTTTTTTAAACAACGAAAAACAGAAGAACCATCACAAACAATTGAAACAGATTCTTCCGTTACAGATGATGCACAGGTGATGTAATTGAATTTAAAATTTTTATTAAAAAAAACACCCCGCAGATGCGGGGTGTTTTTTTTAATGCATCAGTTTTTTCTGCCAGCGTTCGCCGGTTTCAGAAATAATTTCAAGAACAAATAAATTCCCCGAAGGCATATTTAAATTAGCCCACTCAAATGTATTGTAACCCTTTGTGCTCTTATACGTTGTTGAAGTAATCACTCTGCCTGAAAGATCCAGCAGGCGGAATTGATAAATACCGGCAATTTTACTTTCATCAAAACCAATATTAATTTTATTGGTAAACGGATTAGGCCCTGCAGTAACAGTAAATATAGCATTGTTGAATGTGAGTACAACCGTTTTACTGTATTGTGTTTTGCCGGTTTGGTATACTGTTTTAATACGGTAATAATTTGCCCCACCGTTTGGCATTGCATCAGTTAAACTAAATGCAGTTTGCCCTGCAACAGTTCTTGCATGATCATAATTTATTTTTCCAACAACTGAAAAACGAATACCGTCGGTTGAACGTTCAACTTCAAAAAATTGCATGAGAGCATTTGCATTCACTTCCCATTTCAGTTCTGAAGAACTATTTATTTTTCGACCGCTGAAAGCAAATATTTCATTATCCAGTAAACCGGCTGCACCTAACATCGGGCCCATTTCACTTGTATTATCGCCAATGGTTGCTGTTGCTGAAACAATAGGCGATACTCCGGGAGGCATCACTGCAAGTGGAAAAGAAAATGAAAATCCATTGACATTAGCAGTTGCCACATTCCCATCTGTATTATAAGAAAGCCCTGTTGCTGTATTTAAGTCGGCCCCGCTTCCTTCTACACCTGAACCAATAAAATATTCGGCTTCTCCATAAGGAAAGAGTCTTCCGCCATGCATGTTTGCACCGCCATCGGTAAAGAAAAATTCAAGCGTGGCACCTGCGGCAACTTTACCCCAGATACGGATGGCTGTGGGTGTTCTTATAACAGAATCTATGACAGGAAAATTAATCAGATCATTGGTACCTGCATCACTATCTGCATTGTCATTTACAGTTACCGCAGTTGGTCCGGTAGTACCATTGTACTCAAGATCAATGGCAAGACCTGTATTATCATAAATAATGTTCTGAGAAAATTTATTGTTTCTGTTACCCACCAATGTAGTTGGTGTAAACGTACTTAAAGTAATGCCCGAACCTGAATTATTATAAATATGGTTTTGCAATACCACATGCTTCTCATTATCATACCCGGTTAAACCGGTAGTTGGCAAAGGAGGTGCACTACGGTCAATCCAAATACCGGACATAAATGCAGTTCCTGTATTATTGTAAATTTTATTTTTAAGTATGGAGTCCCCTTTAGATGAGAGTGCGGCACGAATACCACATTGCACAGGTCCTGCATATGTTTTTGTAAAATTGGTAATAGAGTTGTTGGATACATAATTCGAGTCAGCATTCCAGCCAATATCAATTCCTACCTGCTCAACATTTTCAAGATAGTTTTTATTAATCCGCAATCTGCTGCAATGCATGATGTTGATACCATCTGATACAAGTGCTGAAGAAGCAGATGTAACAATACCTCCAGGGCCAACAAAACTGTTATTCCAGGATATATCAATAAATTGATTTTCTTCAATGACCCACTCCCTGTTTGGCAGATTTGTACTTGAGGGACCAACACCAGCATGATCAACCCCACCGTTAAAATGAATACCGTATGTACCGGTATTACGGATATAGTTTCGGCTGATGTTTCCATTAAAGGTATTACCGCCAATCACTACGGCAGCACTTAAACTTCTGCGGTTACTGGCTTGTGTAGGAGCCACCCCTAATGGATCACAGGCAATAAAACATTCGGTAATAGATGTGTTAGCAATACGAACTGTAGCAGAACGAAGGACACAGATATCGCCTGATAAACCTGCTGTACCTCCGGCTGTAGATGTATTTCCAAATCCGGAAATAGCAATGCCTTTTATAGAAACATTAATGGCATTGATATTTATTCCATTACCATACCCCCTTGCAGAAGTGGTGGTATTAGTAGAACGCAAATATCCTCCGGCCATATTAGGAACAATGTATACATCGGGATAATTAATGGATGATTGAATTATATTGTCTACACCTACTACTTTACCAGCCATGATACCGGTATTGGAATTTGTCTGCGTTGTTCCGTCAATAGAAACAGCTTCGGTAATAACAGGTAATGCAGATACCAAACGGATAACTGCAAACCTTGCACCGATACCACCTTCAAAATACTGGCCTGGTAAACCTAAGTCCGGAATCAGGAACTGAATGATATCTGCACCTGCATTGGCATTGGCATCTGTAATGGCCTGACGTAATGAACCGGCACCGGCATCATTGGTATTGGTAACAACATAGGTAGCTGCCTGAGAGTTGATACATAACAATAAAAGCACCAGAACTTTTACAACAGCTTTTAGTTTATTTTTTAAGGTTTTCATATCAGGATATTTTAAGGGTACAGGCTATCATACCTGCAGCAATCAGCTTTATTGTTTAACAAAACGCTCTACACTGATCAGTTCATTTTTATCATTTACAATTTTTATATAGTATACACCGGTACTGAAATTTGTTACCGGTTGGTTTATTTTAGTTGTTCCGGTTGTAACAGTTGCTTCACGCTGCGCTGTCATACGGCCATATTCATCAATAAAATCAAGACGCAGTTTTGTATTAACACTGCTCTCTGTCTGGATTGTAATACTTTCGCTTGTAACAGTTGGAAATAATTTTACAGATACTTTTATACGGTTATAAGAAAGTGCAATTACATTGCTGTATTTAAATGTTCCGTCTTTAGATACCTGCTTAATCCGGTAATGATTTACTCCGTTAGCGGGTTGTACATCCGTAAAAGAAAATGCAGGTATTACAGATTTTACCAAACCAATTGCAGTGTAATTAATTTTATCGGTTGAACGTTGTACTTCAAAATAATCATGTGATGCATCCATTGAAGCATCCCAGTTAAGTAATGTCTGATCGTTCTGTATTTTACCGCTGAACGAAATAAACTCAACCGGCAAACTGGTACTTGTACTGCTGGTTACTATTGACACATCATCAATAAAAAAGCCATCATCATTAGTTGCGCCATCTGATACAAAAAGGAAACGGAATTGAACACTGCTTTGCCCCATGAACTGTTGCAGATCTATAAAGTCTCTTGTCCAGAAATCCTGACGACCGGTATAAGACGGTACACCAAGTACTGCTCCGTCATTTTCAGAAACGGTATTTCTTCCCGGCAATGTTATCCATGATCCACCGGCATCTGTTGAAGCTTGTATACGTAAATAGTCGTTACCATTTTGTGCCCTGTGTTTTAACCAAAACGAAAGGTATCCTGCGCCAACTGTAGAAAAATTAAATGTACGGTTGATACGTGCTGTTCTGGTAGAGCTACTCGTGTAAGCTGCCCCGTTAGCCGGAGATTCCGCAAGGCTTCTGGTTCCGCTGAACGCTCCTGCTCCTGCCATGGTTGCTGTAGAATAATCCCAACCACCTGCAACTACCCAATTTGTTCCTACAGCACCAGACTCCATATCATCTGTAAATCCGGTTACACCGGTAGTATTACCGTTAAAGAAACGGATCACTGTATCGGCTTGTGTAATACCACCCGTTACTGTTTTCCAGATAAAGCGGATGCGCTGTCCGTTTGTAATAGATCCATTTAATGTATAAGAGATAGAACCATCGCTGCTGCCTAAATGATTGGCAATACTTGCGATGTTTACAGGCGCACCAACAGACTGAATATTTTCAACCGGAATAATTGAAACGGTTGTTGAAGAATCAACTATACCCATTCGGTAGACACGAAAATTAAATGAGCCGCTGGTTAATGATACACTTGCCGGTGAGCGGTCTTCAATTCTTGTATAAGCACCAGTGGTTAAAGCCAATTGATAATTACTGTAAAACATGGCTTTGGCTAATGGAATAATCTGGCTGGAGATGGGCCAGAAACTTGAACCACCAATACCGCCGGCGTTGGGGCCAATTTCAGGACTCCACGAAAATATTTTCCCTCTGTTGGCTAAATCTCCTGCATAAAAATAATCGTCGTTTGATCCTCTTGCTACAGCTCCAAGAGTTGTATTGGGATTACCCGGCATATAAAAATTATACTTGGTCATGCTTGCCGATACATTTTGAATAAAATCCAGATCGGTAGCAGAAATTGTAACAGACGAAACACATGCCGGGTGTATATGTACTTCTGCAAAAGAGTGATGATTAAAAGACATTTTTATTCTGCGTGCCCGTAAAAAATCACGTACGGCCTGGCTTTCCAGTTCCGACATGGCACTTGGTCCACGATACGTATCATTGGTTGTTGTTGTGGATGAACCCGGATTCATTGCACTACCGCCAATTCCAATCTCATTCCAACCTATTTCATAATTCCGGTTAATATCAGTTCCAATATTTGTTGTGACGTTTGTTGTGGTTCTGTTCTTGCGGTGTAATCCTCCACCGGCAGGGCTGCTGTCTTCATTATATTTATAACCATCAGGATTTGAAACAGGAATAAAATAAAGTTGTCTGTTATCAATTACTTCTTTAATTCTTGGGTTAGTACTGTAATTTTCTAAAATGTATTGCATAAAGAAGATAATATTCATCATGCTCATACCTTCTCTTGCATGATTGAGTCCTGTAATCATTCCTTCTGATTCTGTTACTTCATCCGTTGCCACATTGTCAGAAATTTTTACCACCCAGATTGGTCTTGGCGTTGCAGCACCAACACGGTTGCCGCCAAACGTCCAGCCAATGGTATCAATCTTCACCAGCCCGGGATAGTTGGTACGCATATTATTAATTTGTGTATACACTTCTGCCAACGTGTAATATCCACCCATTGAACCTGCGGGATTCATAAAAGCAGCAGGTGTTGTTATGATGTTGCTGTAGGGTTTATCCGGCGACTCGAGAAATAACCGGGAAGTAATTTTAATTAAACTCTTACGATCATCAAACTGATAAGGATCAGCATACTTATTCCTGCGCACAAATGCTTCAACTGCATCAGCTTCAATAATCTGATAAGGAACAGCATATTTATTTAATAACGCAATATCGTCTTGGTTTACAACAGTAGAGAGTACTTTTCCTTTTTTATCATAACTAAAATGATCAAATGATAATCCGAACTCCCAAAGCTGATTCACTTTTTCTTTTGGTACAAAAATGTTCACCTCAGAATATTTAATGGTTTGTGCAACCGAATCAGACATACTGATAAAAAAAAGAAAAACAAAAATTGTTTGTTTAAAAATAGCAGAGCCGTAAGCTGGTTTCATGTTGGAAATGGATTTGGTTGATCAATGTGATAGTTGGACTTATTGGATTCAAATTGGGTTAACTGCAATCAATCTGTTTACTGTAAACCAATACAGACAGGGGTTCTACTAAGAAAGTATGTAAAATGAAAGGGGGATTGCCTGTACAGAAAGTAAGTAAACTTTTTGGTTTCATAGTAATAGGATTCAGCATGCAAATTAATACATATAGCATTACCGTGAATAAGCAATAACACTTAATATTTAGACAGATGCCAAATGTTGAAAATACGGGTAGCCTATGGTGTTTTTACCAAAAAACAACTGACCAGTAGAATACATGTGAAGATTGGATACTGAATAAAAGGTTACACTTTATCCCTTCTTAGTTTTTCTGCAGGACACTGTTGAGGATAGTACCGGCCGGAGAAATTACCTGCAGAATGTAAGAGCCCTGTTGTAAAGTTGGCGGACAGTTGAGTAATACAGGATTGTTGCCCGCATTGATCTGTTGCTGCTGTGTAAGAATTTTTCTGCCGGCCATATCACGCAGGTAAATGGTTACCGGCAGGTTTTGAGAAGAAGTAATGGTAAACCGGATTCCTGCATCAAACGGATTAATTAATCCGCTTACCTGAAACTGACTTTGCATGTTGGCAGTAACAGAAACAATATCACTGTATTTATAAACAGCGGCATTGGCTGTAACCAGTTTAAGACGGTAATAGGTTTTTGTTTGAAAAGGAGCAGTATCTGTAAAGCGGTATTCGTATCCTGCTTCAGATCGTTTGTTTACAATGCCTGCTTTCTCAAACGTTCTGGCATCGCTGCTTTTTTCAATTTCAAAATAGGTAAGCTCTTCATCTCTTGATGTTTTCCATTTTAAAACTGTGCCTGCATTTTCAGGTGCGGCTTTGAAATAATTGATGCCGGCCGGCAGCACATCACAGGACTCATTGATGTTAATTGTAATTACATCGGTACTGTTATATACTGAGCAACTTCCAAGTGTTAAGTTGGTAAGCGATGTAGCTACTTTAATTCTGTACCTGTAACCGTTGTACGATGCATTGGCAACAAATGAAGGCAGTGAAACGGTATCTCTGTATTCACCACTAAAGTTGGTATACGTAAATGTCTG
>JALHRP010000036.1 GCA_022841365.1 Chitinophagaceae bacterium
TAGGCTTTTGAATAAAATTTTATCTTTAGTATCACAGCTCATCAGTCGTCGCCCGGGGCGACGTAAAACAATTGCCCCGCCGACCGCAAAGCTGTGAACGTAATGGCAGGGCGACAGTACTCAAATCGGACAGTCCCAAAAATCTTAGTACATTTGAACACTAATTAATCACATTAATGGGACTTTGGAATAACGACACGGAAATACAGTTTTTTACGGAAGCATTAAAGAATTTTGCCTCACCAGAACAAATTTTCTATAAACTACAATCAGGCTACTTCGCCTATATCCCTAAAGGGACAGATGCCGAAGGACAAACTCTCCAAAGCAGAAATTCACTCATTGGACAATTCACTGAAAAATGGTGTAAATCATTCTTTGAACCCATCGCACAACAACTGGGACTTTATGCAGTCAACAGTGTTGTTTGTGATGACCTTGGGTTGACACGACAAACAAGTGCAGACTTAGCATTTTGTACAACAAATGACACAATCCAAAAAGCCGAGAACATAAAATTGTTATTTGAAATTAAAATGAGTGTGGTTTCAAATTACAAGTACGATGAGGTAAATGGCGTACAATTAGTTGGCGACTATAAATCACACAAAGGACAACCATCTTTGATGCGTTCTGATAGTATGCTAAAAGCTATTGGCAAATCAATTAACATAAGAGTTTCAGGAATAGCTTCTACAAAAATACCAGTCATTGTTTTGGGCAATAGTCCAATTACTGATAGTTATTTAAAGAAAGTTGACTTTCTCAAAACATCAGGTGTTATCCAGGGCTTCCTTTCTTTAAATCCAATGCCAACTACATCTTCATTTTCTTCAAGTTCACCAAAATTAGGTTTCCAAACAGCAAGTAATGAAGCACAAATTTTTGATTACTGCAAAGAACTTGTAACTAACGACATGAACTATTTTTCTTCAATGCTTTCCAAACAAAAGTTGGGGGAACTTATAACTATTGCAGGCAAAGAAACTAATGACATTGCAAAAGCTGAAAAATTCTTAACCCTAATCCGAAATTAATATGAAAAGAAAAAACGGAACAGAAACAAGTGCTTTCGGAACGAATGGAAGAAGTAATCACGACAGTTCTAAATTCTACAACTCAAAACTGTACAAGGAGCTTGGCGATAAAAAAGAGCTTGACAAAAACGAAAATGATTTTCCTGATTATTTAGAAAATACTTTACTACTTGGTTCAGCGGAAAACATGAAGGAGCTACCTGATAGTTCAGTTCATTTGATGATTACCTCACCACCGTACAATGTTTCTAAAGAATATGATGATGACCTTTCTTTAAAAGAATATTTGCAACTCTTGAAAAATGCTTTTACAGAAACTCATAGAGTCTTAGTAAATGGTGGCAGGGCTTGTATCAATGTTGCTAATTTAGGACGCAAACCCTATATCCCACTTTCAGATTACATTTCTCAAATGATGCTTGAGATTGGCTTTAATATGCGTGGAGAAATCATTTGGAATAAAGCCGCAAGTGCAAGCCCTTCTACTGCTTGGGGAAGTTGGCAAAGTGCAGCAAATCCAATTTTAAGAGACGTCCATGAGTACATTTTAATTTTTTCAAAGGGTGATTATAAAAGAGAAAAAGGGAATAAAGAAAACACCATTTCAAAAGAGCAATTCATGGAATGGACAAAATCTATTTGGACAATGAATGCAGAAAGTGCAAGAAGAATTGGGCATCCTGCACCGTTTCCAGAAGAACTACCAAACAGACTTATTCAACTCTATTCATTTACAAACGACATTGTACTTGACCCATTTATTGGTAGCGGAACGACTGCGATTTCAGCATTAAAAGCAAGCAGGAAGTATATTGGCTATGACATTAATCAAGACTACATTGACCTTGCTAATCGTCGTATTGAACCACACAAATTACAAAGTAACTTAACCTTTGCAATTGATGAAGCTCACGACGAGCCACTACAGGCAACATGAGTATTGCCAAAATGCAGGCTGACGGAAGCCGTGTTTCAACTGCTGTAATTCTGCTGGGCTGCATATCCAGCTTGACCTTATCTATTTAGCTATGTGCATATCCTTATCTTTCTTATCTTTATTCAGCAGCAGTTAGCCGAGGCGGACGGAATTATATTTCCTGCACTTCGGCAGTACCTGGCCGTTGTGCGTCATGAATAAACAGACACAGAGGTCATAAGAAAATATTTACAACCAAAATATAATCATATGAGCTGGACTAATTTTAAAAAACCTGTTTTACTCATCTTTTCACTTATTTTATTGACAACTATAGGAATTGCACAATCTGCAAACTCAGTTACAATTACTGTAAGTAGTACAGAGTATGACAATCCCGGTCTGACTGGACTTAAAGAGTACTTAAAATCAAATTCAAAAGTAAAAGGGCTTAAATCAACTTTCAATAACTCAGTTGCGACATTAAGTTTTATATACACTGACGCTGCTGATGAGTTTTGGGATGAAATGCCTGTAGACAAAAACAATCATTTAAACTTACTTCAATTGACAGCAAGACAATAAAACTACAAGTCCTTAAAACTTCTACCACACTAGCGACCGATGGGAAGAGTGATTCAAAGAACTGTGACTGCGACTATTTCCCTTTGTGCAAGTTTGATAAAACGAGGAGTTTTATGGGAGAGTTATGGAAAGGACTTGACAATAATGGAAAGGTTATATATTATCATTGTGCTAACGGAATATTAAAGGCCAAATATGAGTTATTTGACAATTTTGAAGGGAATAGCCTAGGGTTTACGACCTACACTGCACTTAAGCAAAACGAACCTAAAGGAAGTTCCTGGAAAGAAACGGTTGATATAAATGGAGTAAAGTATTTTTATGAACATATAATTATACAAAAAAATATAAGGATAAAAGTTGATGATAAAGAGTACAGTGATGTAATAAAAGTTCGTAGAATAGTAAATGCTGCTTCCCTATTTTATCAAGGCCAACCTCAGAATCTCATGCAAATTGAATACGGACATACTTACTATGTTAAAGGAGTTGGAGCATTTACAGAAAAAAAAGTGACAGAGTTAGAAAATTCAAAATCAGAAATTACTTCCAAAAAACCGGCAGAAAACGACAATACAAAGCACAGGCTTTTCTGGGAACTTACAAATTATAAATGGGGCAGCTACATTTTCTTAGCAGACGGAAGCGTAAGAAAATTTTCCAGCGCCTATCAGTCTAATGGTAGTCAAAAAGAATCTTTAGTATCTAAAGAAAACTGGAAGGGACAATGGAAAGTATCTGGTAACGAAGACCCAGTTGTTGAAATAATCTGGGAGGATAATTATATGGGTAGTGGCATTTGGCAAAAAGGTACAACACAATTATTTTACTTTGAAAACGGTGGCGGCAACAATTCCTATTTACGTGTAGATGGAGGATACTTGACTAAATCAAAAATCAGTCCTGAGCTTAGAAAAAGTCTTGCCAGTGAATAACACCAAATATATTCCACGACTGCACAACATTCGGTTTAGCAATATGGTGGAGCGACAAATATCTTCTCAGCTTTCTGTTCGCTGTTCAACTTCAGTTTCAGCAAACGAATAACGCCAAGCAATAGAATAAAAAATGAACTTTTGTATTTTACATCAGCATTTGTACCAGGCAGACGAGTTTCAAACTCCGCCACAAACACAAATGCCTAGACGTTGTACGTCACTTTAAGCAGACTGTCCTAATACTTCAGCCATGACTAATTTTGATATTTTCTTCTCTGAAATCAACTACAGTTTCCCCATGGTATTTGTAAAAGGCACAGGAGATACTACCTATTTGTTTGGCGATGAACTGAAACTGAATATTCACATCAACGACTTTTTCATCTCAAAATACCTTGTAACCCAGCGGCTTTGGGATTATATTATGGGTAGTAACCCTGCTGCTGTTAAAGGCAGTAACAGGCCGGCTGAAACAGTTTCTTATAATGATATTACATTCGGGAATGGTTTCCTGGACAAGCTGAATGAATTGGATGAAATAAAAAAGAAGATGCCAGCAGCATTATCCCTTCGCTTACCTACAGAAACCGAATGGGAGTATGCTGCAAGAGGGGGCATACATTGGAAAGACGGATTTCATTTTAGCGGCAGCAACGATATAAACAAAGTAGGCTGGTATGAAAAAAACGCCGGAAAAATTACAGATTCAAGTATCCTGCAATATTTGAAAAACACACAAAAGGGAACCGAAACACATGAAGTAGGCCAGAAAGCTCCAAACCAATTAGGTATTTTTGACATGAGCGGGAACGTATGGGAATGGTGCCAGGATTATTTCCAAAGAGATGCATACAAGATCCCTGTTGATGGAACTCCCTGTCGGATCGAAAGCCCGGAAAGAGTGCTTCGTGGCGGTTGCCATCATAACTGGGCTATTCATTGCACGGTTTATAAAAGATATGAGATTGCTTCGGACTTTGCAGACGGGTGTATTGGCTTCAGAATCGCAGCATCACATACGTTATAAAAGCGAACACACAACATCGCATTGGCGCATATAGCGGGTGAAGAACAGGTAATCGGCACTAAATCTCTATTCAGCTTTTGCTCCAACTTGACCCAACACAATTGAACAGAAAACAATAAATGAACATTTGTATTTTCAATCAGCAGCGGCTCCGGGCTGGACATTATAAAATACCAGCACAGCAGCAAGCCCTGTTCGTTAGCCGCAAGCATAAATAACATTCTACTATGGCAAGAAAACCACTTTCCGACTTACTTAAATTCCTAAAACCATTTGACAAAAAAGTTCAGACAATCGCTTTGAAGTTGAGAGAGTTTGTTTTGAATATTTTTCCAGACACAAATGAATTAATCTATGACAACTACAATGCTTTGGCAATCGGCTATTCTCTTTCTGACAAACAAAAAGAAATGTTCTGTCACATTGCGGTGTATAACAAATATGTAAATATTGGGTTTGACCATGGCGTTGATCTTGACGATCCAAAACAAATATTAAAAGGAACCGGTAACAGAATAAGACATCTTACCGTAACAGATTTTGACACTTTTCAGAAAAGTTATGCAAAGAACCTGCTTAAACAAGCTCATAAATTGACACTTGACACATTAGATAAAAAAATTCAAATAATAACCGGACAGTCAATTGTTAAATCAATTTCAGCTAACAAAAAAAGGCCAGGTTAAAGTAGAGTTTATTTTCATGTATGCAAAATGCCTGCAACCACCGTTAGGGTTTTATGTAAGTGGGCCAAACCGAATGCATCTTTCATCTGCAGTGCATATCCCGGCTTCATATTGGCGAACGAAATTCTGCCGGGCAGTAGTTATAAACTTCGGCTTTTAGTTATACATTTATCTGCGGTTCCGGGCTCACGATTTTCAAATACCGCCATATAGTTAATACCTGCCCATTGTGCATGATGCGGTTATACACTCCATTAACTTAACTGACCAAAAATAAATGGCAGACAATATAACAGAAGAAAATCTTCATACTCCGTTAGAACATCAACCGGAAAAAACATCTGAACAAATTACACCTGCTGAGAACACAGAAGCTTTTGACCCAATTCAAGAAACAAAAAACATGGAAGTACATCATCATGCTCACAACCCGGCAGCTCCTCCTCATAAGAAAAGCTGGAAATCTTATTTCTGGGAATTTTTAATGTTGTTCCTTGCTGTGTTCTGCGGCTTTTTAGCAGAGTACCGGTTAGAACATAAGATTGAAAAAGACAGGGCAAAAGTATATGCCGCCAATTTATATCTGGAGCTAAAGAAAGATACTGCCGGTATAAACAAAACTATTCAGGATATTAAAATACTCACGGGCAAACTGGATAGTTTTTGTTTGCTGGCTACAGAAAAAGAAAGCCGTAAGATCACAAATGGCATGCTTTATTACTATGCCTCCTACACAACATTAATCAGTTTATACGCATCCGAAAACACAGCTATTGAACAGCTGAAAGGCTCAGGCAATCTCCGGTTAATGGGAAACACTATTTCACAGTTGATTAATGTTTATGAAAAGAAACTAAACGGACTTGAAGATGATTACAGGTTAACGCAGCTTGAATTTGCAAAAATTGAAGAGCTGTATTTTAAATTATTCGATAGTTATGCCATTCAGATACTTGCCCGACAGGGAATTGCCCAGGTACGGGATTCTCTTAACAGTATGCCATATATAAGAGATTCTGTTTTTAAAATGAATCCCCCTTTAATTAATAAAGATCCGGCACTGCTGAAGGAGTTTATCGGATGGCTGGATTTTGTATCACAGATATACCGACATCATCATGCTGTTAATTTTCTGTTACCTCTTAAGAATATAGCCATAGAGTTAATTGAAGCACTCAAAAAAGAATATCACCTTAAATAATCTTGTGAAAAGCACCTATGCAAAACATCTGGTTTTATATAAGTTGAGTTTAACATTGTAACATCTGCTGATTGTATATGCCGGCTGTTGTTTCAGCAGATGAATAGGTATGAACTTTTGTTTTTAACGTCAACAAAACATTGTCTTATCCTGAAACAGGTTGACTAAAAAAGATCATCATAAATGCTTAAAGCAAAGCTAAAGGTATTAAAACCTGTAAGCGAAGTTTAACATCAGACGCATCAGTACTTGCTGATTCCTTTAAATTTACCGACTCTTTCATTAATCGAAATAAACAACCAAACAGAAAAGCAAATATCCTAGAGCTTTTAATAACCATAATACTAACCACTCTCACACCATAAATAAGATGATTAAAAAAATAGTACCTCTTCTCGCTGCTAAGCCAAAAAAACTTTTTCTACTTGATTTTTCAGGGGCACTTGTTACCTTCTTTTCGCTGTTTGTAATCTTACGGAGCTTTAACAGTTACTTTGGCATGCCTGAAACAGTTTTACTGTACTTATCTGCAGCAGCAGGATGTTTATGCGTATACTCTTTTGTTTGTTTTTTATTCTTACAATCAAAATGGGCTGCCTTTATCAGAGCTGTTGCCATTGCCAATCTTTTGTACTGCCTGCTTACTACCGTCATTGTCATTCTGTTTTACTAACAACTTACTCTCTTAGGCATCATCTATTTTATTGGAGAAATAATCATTGTGAGCACACTTGCTTTTGTTGAACTGAGTGTTGCAAACCGAATTGGTTAATGCAAACAATTTTAATGTGCTAAAAACAGGGATGTTGATTTAGATTTCATTGCAGATGACTTTAAGCTGATTGAAGAAATACATTTTTGCCATTGCCGATAAGAATACTCAAGAAACAGCATACTACAATTGTTAAAATTTATACTAACCAAGTATAAGATAAGGTTACCAGGCAACAGAATATTATATTGCTGCCTGATTTATAGCTGCTAAACGAATGTCTTATTTAACAAAAGGATATTACATTAAACTTGTTTTGCTGTCTGTTACAACAGTGCTTTTGCTGATACCGCTTGGTGGATATGCCGGTCATCATCTAAAGTTTTTAGCCGCTGCCTTAATCTATTTTGGTTTTATTCTTTTTTTTCTGAATAAAACATCTTCTGCAAAAGAAACTTTTTTTGTCTTTCTCATTTTCGCTCTTCCTCCTGCCATACTTTATTTTCCGCTCCACATAAGTGATTTTGCAGGTACACGGTTATCCATGATCAGTACAGCGGGTCATTTTATCGGAATACTATTTGGCACTGTAACGCACCTGGCTTCAAAAAAACTTAAAGTAATATTGACGGTTATTCTGCTGGCTTGCTCACTTTGGATTGCATTTACAGGAAATACACTTTGGCTTCATAAAATAAACTATGGAACATTTACAGGTAATGTCAGGTATTCGATGCCTGCTGCTTTAAATGGGCACACACAAACAGTGAAAGTTTTCAGCCCTGCACACTATCAGAATAAAATACTCTTACTTGACTTTTGGCATACCCGCTGCGAAATTTGTTTTGAAAAATTTCCTGTTCTGGAAGAGCTCTATAGTAAATACAAGTATGACACTTCTATACTGATTATAGCTGTAAACAAACCGCTTATGAGTGACAGTATTGGGGAAGCGTTTGCTTTATTAAAAAAGAAAAATTACAGCTTCCCTATTCTTATACCTGCCATTGATACATTACCTGAATTATTTGATGTAACAGGCTATCCCACAACTTTTCTGATTGATAAAACAGGAACTGTTATTTTTAAAGGCGACCTTGAAAAAGCGAAAAATAAATTACATACTTTGCTCCAGTGAAGATTTATTACAAACTACCTATACATCATTTATGAAACTACTCTGCACCTTACTATTAAATTTCGCCTGCTTACTATCCTATGGACAGGAAGTTGATTCATCATGGATTGCATCAAACCGTTTCCCCCGCTATACAAAAGATACAGGCCGTGTATTACCATCCTTAACATTTACAGATGAAAAAGGGAACAAAAGAACACTGGAAGAATTCAGAGGTAAAATTCTGTACATAGATGTATGGGCCACCAACTGTGCTCCCTGCATTATATTATTTTCTCACGCAGAGCAGTTAAAGAAAAGAATGCAGGTTGCGGGGATTGATTCTAACATACAATTCATAAACATTTGCATTGACGAGTCACCAACAAAGTGGAAAAAGATTTTAAAAAAATATCAGCCCGCCGGGATTAATGTTTATTGCACAGACAGCAGTATCAATCAACTTTGGGATATAGATCCTGTTCCCAGATACCTGTTAGTAGATGCAACGGGAAAGATCATGTGCTATAATTTAGCACGCCCTGATGACGGAAGTATTGACTTTGCCTTATATGCAGCAACAAAAGGTATTAAACCTGCTGAATCTGTATGGATCGAATACAGGCAATTCCAATATTACAGAATCCATAAAAGATATACTGATGATGAAGAAGGAAAAGATTATACCCGTTGGTATCAGTCAATCAAAAATGAATTGATAGAGTATTTTAAATGGAAACAGGCAAGAATAATAAACAGTAAATAACAAAACACATTTATCAGAAGAGAACTCTTCGCTTCGATTTTCAACTGATAATGCTTATCCCCTGTCATTTCAGACTTACATTCATCACATCAATACAAACAGCAAAGTGGTATTGCGTTTATTGCATCACCCTCCCATTGATGCAATTGCTTTTTCAATCGCTTTCAGTGCATTGATTTTTCCATGACCCACCCGGTGAAAATAGGGAATACCTGAATCGCCTGCTACCAGATCGGCGGTAGACAGCAATATGTCACGCACCTGCACATTACTCAACTGCGGATTCACCGCCAGCAAGATGGCCGCCACCGCAGATACGATGGCTGTTGCAGCACTTGTGCCAAAAAAATCAGTGATGTACTTTCCTTTATTTACTGTTGTGGTAATAAACAAACCGGGTGCAACCAGATCGAGCTCACGACCATAACAGGATCCGAATTTATAATTGGCCGGACTGTTTGCTAAATTGATCCATTCTGCCCGGTTATTACATGCACCTACTGTTATCACTTCATCCATGCTTCCCGGAAAACGAACTGACTGTTCTGTATCTGCATCATAATTACCTGCTGCAACACAAAACACCACATTGCGGTTAAACCCATATTCAATTGCACTTGCAATAAGCGGACTGTATTCAACTTTCCAGCTTAAGTTAATTACTCTTGCTCCGTCATCCACTGCTTTACGTATACCATATTCAAGATTCAACGGATCGGCAAATGGCTGCGGATAAGAATAATACAGTTTACCCGCCATCAGCTTGCAATACGGATTAATACCGGCCGCTCCAATATTGTTGTTTTGAATGGCTGCAATTATTCCTGCAACAGCAGTGCCATGCACATCTTCCGATTTTGGTTTTGGATTGAGGCCGTTACCAAACACACTGAAATTGTTATGCCACAGATTTCCGTCTTTTAAATCGGGATGTTGTATGTCAACACCTTCATCCAGCACCGCCACACAAATATTATTCTGCAAACTGATGCCGGATGATGCAATTAAAGAAAGACCTTCCAATATGCCGATATCCTCGCCTGCAACACCACCGTTTTGTCCGGCGTTTTCAAATATCCATTGCGATGTAAACAACGGATCATTTAATGCAAGCGCTGCATTGCTGATGCGGTGTTGCATATACGGCTCAGCAAATTCAGCAATCCCTGTTTTATGATATGCAGTTGCCAATGCTGCCAGTTTACGCAGCGACATCTTTTTAAAGTAACAGAGATAGATCTGTTCCTCTTTTCGCCATGCTTTTTTTTTCAGCATCCCATTTGCTTTATTAAACTGAATAGCCCGTTCACTTAACCCGCCACGAAACTTAATAATTAAAACAGAACTGTCTTTTACTCGTGTACCTGAAACCTGAGCACTGTTTACTTTTTTCTTTGCACCGTGGTGATAGATGTAATAATTCATTGTACTGAATGATGCTGTTACCAATTATAATACACTGCAAGGCTGCCCCATGAATGATTGCGGGCCAGTGGCAACGCAGTTTCGGATGTACGCAAAATATAAGGCTGATAAATTATGGTGAGTCGTTTTATACTGAGCAACACGCCGCTCTCTGCTTCCAGCAAAAAACGATTTACCTGTTTACTTTGTAATTCGTACTCATTTTTTTTAAACTGCCCGGTGAGTAAGGCATTGTACACAACGGCCCTGCCTCTGAACTGTACAAAAAACATAAACTGAGTTTTGATATCTTTTTTTGCCGGCGCCTGCGATACGGCAGACATACCCGAGTTGCTGAATTTCCAGAAGGGAGTTGTAAAGCGACCAATGCGAAATGAAAATCCGCTGGCCATATTGGTAAAGTAACCCAGATTTGTTTCGAGCAGCCAGGTTGCCTGTATACGCTTGATGGTTTCATTTTTTGAATCACGCTGTTCAAAAATAGGTTTCATGTATTGCAGTTGATACAGCAAAGTAGGTTCGCCTCCATCAGAAATTTGTGTAGGCCATCCCAGAGGTACTGCACGTTTACCTTCAAAAAAAGTTTTGTGAATGTAGGTTTGTACCGCTTCTCCTACTCTTGTGCCGATAATACCAACGACCAATCTGCTGGTAATGCTGCTGTTCTCACTTAAATCGCCTTCTTCATTAATGGTTGTTCGTGAAGAAGCAAGGCCAAGTATATTTCCATACGGTCTGTCGTCTGTAACAGGAACGGTTGATTCAATATTAAGCGGTGTAAAAGCGCCATCAACCAGCTGCATGCCTGTTAAAAACTTTTCTCCATCGTTGTGCCATTTTTTAATGCCGAACAAACGATCTGCCCCTTTCCGCAGCCATGGAACTACCAGAAAATTTTTATCGTACAACGGACCGTTTACACTGATGCTTACACCCATGGTGTAGTTGCGATCCTGATTTTGCGGAGTAAAAAAATCCTGATCAAAGATGAGGCCGAAGCCAGTTGTGGTATCAATACGCTGTGCTGTTTGTGCGTACCCGTTTAAAACAAACAGAAGACAGCTGATGATAAGAAGTGATTTCATAAAAAAGGTTTAGGTGTTACTAATGTAATCAAAACCCTTTGCAAATGAAAGCGTGAAAATACGGGTGGGGACAACTGTTGCTGATAACAATCATTGCAATAGATTATTTGTATCAGTTCAATCGCAATGCACCTGAACGATCTTAGCATTGTAAACCTGTACATATGTATAAAATAACCGGATCAGGATTTATAGCAGGCATGGTGCTGTTACTCTTTGCTTATATTGCTTTACAGGTAATGCCTGTATTAATTCCAAAGGTGGCCGAAGAATATTACAGTCCTGCGTTTGTAAATGATGCATCACGAAATGCATTATACTTTGTACATCCGTTTTTACTTGCATTTGGACTAAGCTGGTTCTGGAACAGATTTAAATCGCAATTAAAAGGGAACGCATGGATGCAGGCTGCAGAAATGGCGTTGATTTATTTATTGGTAGCAATTGTTCCTTCTCTGTTAATTACATACAGTGCCATTAATGTTTCGCTTTTCACAATTCTCTCCTGGTTACTGTATGGATTTTTTCAGGCGCTGATAGCAGGGCTGATTTTTTCACGTATGCATGTTTAAGAGCTGGTCTTTCTTTTCAAAAAAAATCCCCCGCACATGCAGGGGATTTACACAACTAATAAACTAAACGGAGTCTGACATTCTCCTTTCAACTAATAAACAAAGGTTACGCTTCATGCAAAAACAGGAAGCGTTGTATTAATCAGGTTTCTTACCATCTAAAAACGTATTGATGGTATTGATTTGTGCCTGGTTATTTTCATCGCTCTGCACGGTGTAGTTACTGTAAAAATTTTCTGCAGGCGAAATACTGTTATACAATTCTAAATTACGGCGGAGATAAGCCGGCACAGTGTCAAACTCATTATTCGGTTCTGCAGCATGGATGTTAAACGAGAGGTTTCTCAACTTCTGTAAACGATCGGCTGCTTTCTTCCGTTGCTCTTCTGCCTCATCCGTTACCGGAGGCTCTTCCGAAGAAGCAAGATGAACATTTTGATCGGCCCTTAACTCAGGCTCCGCCGTTGGTTGTTCTTTTTTCTCCACCAGCTGCATGTCGAACGATTCTTCCTCGTCCTTCACAATGTGC
Organism: Chitinophagaceae bacterium; assembly: GCA_022841365.1. Taxonomy (GTDB): domain Bacteria; phylum Bacteroidota; class Bacteroidia; order Chitinophagales; family Chitinophagaceae; genus Lacibacter. The sequence goes on from JALHRP010000036.1 coordinate 12,597, forward strand.
AGCTGAACGGGAGATTCAACCGGTTTTTCTTCGGCCTTTATTTCCGGAATGGATTCTTCTTTTGTTTCTGCATAAATAATTTCAGGCTTCTTTAAAAAACCGCCTGCAATAACAGGTTTCTCTGTTGATGTTTGTTCAATTACTTCTGCCGGTTTTTGCAAAACAGGTTCCTGCTTTGTTTCTGCTACGGATGTGGTTGCAGCAACAGGCTCCAGTACAAATTCAATTTTTGCAGTTTCAACAACTGCTGTTTGCATTTGTATGACAGGTGCTGTTTCTTTTACTTCTTCAACAATGGTTGGAGCAATAGGATCTTTTACTTCATCAAATAACACCGGCTGTTTGTATTCTTTTTTCTCAGGCTCACCCAAAGTGAGTACAATCTTTTCAGCCTTTGGCTTTACCACTTCTTCTGTTACAACCGGCTTTTTATCAAACGGGTTTTTTTGTTCGAAACCGGTAGCAATTAAGGTAATACCAATTTCATTACCCAGTGAATGATCATAGCCTAAACCAAGAATCACATCTGTATTTTCGCCGGCTTGTGACAACAGATAGTTCTGAATAATTTCCACTTCATCCATCGTAAATTCATGATCACCTTCTGCACTGTTGATGTTGATAAGAATCCATTTAGCACCACGGATATCATTATCATTCAATAACGGTGAATTCATGGCTTCTTCAATTGCACGCTGTGCACGGTTTTCGCCGCTTGCTGTTGCATTACCAAGAATAGCCACACCACCGTTTTTCATTACGGTACATACATCGGCAAAATCCACATTGATCTGTCCGGTGCTGTTAATGACGTCGGTAATACACTTTGCTGCAGTTGCCAATACATTATCTGCTTTGGCAAATGCTTCTTTCATTTTTAAATTTCCAAACTGATGACGCAGTTTGTCGTTGCTGATCACCAGCAATGTATCAACATAATCTTTTAATTTATTGATGCCATCTTCTGCCTGCTGAATCCGCTTCTTGCCTTCGTATCCAAACGGAGTGGTAACAATACCAACAGTAAGGATGCCGAGGTCTTTACAGATTTTTGCAATGATGGGTGCACCACCTGTTCCGGTGCCGCCACCCATACCTGCAGTAATAAACGCCATCTTGGTGTTTACTTCCAGCATACTTTTTAATTCTTCTAAACTTTCTTCTGTTGCCTGCCTTCCAATTTCAGGATTAGCACCGGCACCAAGACCTTGTGTTAAATGCGGACCCAACTGCACTTTGTTGGGAACCATACTTTGTGCAATGGCCTGTGCGTCGGTATTGCAAATAATAAAATTGACTCCTTCAATTATCTGAGCATGCATGTGATTTACTGCATTGCTTCCTCCGCCTCCAACACCAATTACTTTAATGATGGATGACTTTTCTTTTGGCAGATCAAAATGTATCATAACTTTCCGGGTTTGTGGGGTTGTAAGTTTTTTGTTGAAGCCGTTAGCCGATAGTAGTTAGTTGATAGTCCTTTACTACATACGAAAGACTATCGGCTAAAGACTGTATTTAAAGCTTGCGATCTTCCTCTTCGTTAAACAAATCAATCAGTCCGTCTTTAATACTGTCCATAAATCCTTTCAGGCTCTTGCGTTTTTTTACACGTACCTGATGTGTATCTGTTTGTTCATCGTACACGTTCACTACTTCAGCAACAGGTTCTTCTTTTATTTCAATGCCTTTCAGTTTGTTTTGCGTATTCTCAAATACATTGTAACCTTTCAGGATTAAACCAATACAGGTTGAGTACATTGGTTTAGCGAGTTCATCAATATGACCTGATGCTAAATGTTCATTAGGGAAACCAATCCGTGCATTTAAACCTGTAACATACTCTGTTAACTGAATGAGATGTTTCAATTGTGAGCCACCACCTGTTAACACAATGCCACCATTGAGCATGCGGTTATCTAAACCCACCTGCTTGAGATGATAGGTTACAAAATCCATGATCTCACTCATACGTGCCTGAATGATGTGTGCAAGATTCTTTACACTGATTTCTTTTGGTGCCATTCCACGAATACCCGGTATAGTGATGAATGCATTTGATTTTGCTTCATCAGCCAATGCACTGCCAAACTGCACTTTCATTTGCTCTGCCTGTGTACGCAGTACACCCAATCCCATTTTAATATCGTTGGTGATATTCTCTCCGCCAAATGGAATCACTGCAGTGTGTTTTAAAATACCTTCATAAAAAACAGCCAGATCAGTTGTACCACCACCAATATCTACAATGGCAACACCTGCTTCCAGATCATGTTCACACATAACAGCTGCAGCAGATGCCAATGGCTGTAACACCAGGTCTTTTACTTTTAAATTACTTTTCTCAACACTGCGGTTAATATTGCGGATGGCATTTTTATCGCCGGTGATGATGTGGAAGTTTGCACCCACTTTTACACCACTGTAACCAATCGGGTTGGGAATGTTCTGAAAATTATCTACCGTAAATTCCTGAGGTATCACATCAATGATCTGATCGCCTGCAGGGATATAGGTTTTAAACTGATCGCCAATGAGCTGATCAATTTCACGTTGTGCAATTTCTTCTTCGTTGTTCTGGCGAACAATATCGCCACGTGTTTGCAACGATTTAATGTGATGCCCTGCAATACCCACATACACCTCATTGATTTCAAGGTTGGGATTACTGGCATAACAATTTTGCAAAGCCTGTTCAATGGCTTTAATGGTTTGATCAATGTTTAACACCATGCCGTGTTGCACACCGCTGGAGTTTGCACGGCCAAAGCCAAGAATTTCGAGTTTGCCGAATTCGTTTTTACGTCCGGCAATGGCGGCAATTTTTGTGGTACCAATATCAAGGCCCACAATAATGGGATTGTTGTTTACAGCTTGTCCGTTACTTGCTGTTCCGTTGGTTAGAGAATCCGTTGTCATAGTTTATGTTGTTTTTAGTTGTGTGATTTTTTTTATTTAAGGTTATCAACTGTTGTGCATGTTTCATCTTTGTTGTGTCTGCCCGTCCGTAGCTTTTGCGAAGGCGGGTCACTCACTTCATCGTTCTGTTATCTCCTTTTCAAACCCACCTCTCAATCTCCTCCCAAGAGGAGAGGCCAAACTTTTGTACATTCATCATCTTCTTCTTTTAAGCATTTCATCTTTTTTGTTTTCAATCTGCTTAACAAACTCTTCAACAAGTTAGCCCTGTGCCTTGCTAAGTCTCCCCTCCGGGGACCTGCCCAACTTCTTCATTCAGGCGGGGATTTCATCTTTTGTTTTTTATTCAGCTTTTTATCCAATCATCAAACTCTTCGATAAGTTGGCCCGTGCCTTGCAAAGCCCCTCTTCCGGAGGGGTTTGGGGAGGCCGCTTCATCCATCTTTCTTCTTCATCACTGCTTTTGGTTGTTTTTTCACCGGTTGTTTTTTTGCTTCATTCAATACGTTTTCTTCTTCTGATACAGGCTTTGTCTTTGATTGGATAGTGGATTTGTTTACTTGTTTTTTGTCTCCTTGAACCTTGTTGCCTGTTGAAGGGGTAGGGAGTTGGTTTTTCAAAGTATTGGGACTTTGAGTTTGTGGTTTCACAGGTGCGGATTTTAAAACGGGCTCAACTGTTGGTTCGCCCTGATTGGTCTTAGAGGTAAACAAAGTGTTGGTGTTCTCTTTTATTATTGGCTTCTCAATTGTTTGTGTTGAATCGTTTCTGATAAGGCTGCTGTCAATGGTTGTATTAATCTTTACACTATTCTGTTCCACAGCAAATGTTTTAAACAAACTGACACTGTCTCTCCTCACTGCCACTAATTGTTTATTGTAACGCACATCCAGTGTACTGTAATAATTCCATCCTGTTTTTTGCATCACCTGTTTATAAAACAAATAAAGCCGGTTGAATTTTGCTGCAACGGTTTCTCCATTACCAAACAGAATGACGTGGTTGCCCAGTTTTGGCATCAGTTCAAATTCATAATTACTGATGTTCACCTGATCTACCTGTGCCATCCAGAAATCGTTCTTTAAAATATAACTCCCCATTTCTTTTACCTGTTGCTGCAGTGTGCTGTCTTTCACTCTTGCTGCAGTTGTTTCATTGGGATAAGATGTAAACACCGGCACCCGTGCAACCTGATCATTGGTAATGGGTAACTGCTCACCCATATCATCAATGTAAAACGACTCACCATTTTCTCTAAACACTCTTGCCACCGGTTCCCGCTCTGTTATATCAACGTGCAACACATCATTGTTATCAAAGAACAACTCTGCATTCCTTATCCAGAGATTGGTTTCAAGTAACTCTTCCAGTTGCTGCAGATCAAATGTTTTAATGAGCTGCCCCTGCATTAAATCGGGTCTGCCGCCCGAAATTGTTTTTAAGATCTGCTGCTTGCTGATATAAGCTGTACCATCAACACCTTTAATATTTACTCTTACATCTTTACACAGTTTTCCATTCTGGTTTTTTGCAGCCGCCACCAGCAACACAATTGCAACAGTTCCCGTCACCATCCAAACGATGGTGAGTAACAGCTTCTTCCATGAAAATTTTTTACTGCTCATTTATTTTTGTTCGATCTTCTTTTTCAATTCGGGCAGCAGTGCATCAATATCGCCTGCACCTGCTGTAATAAACAGAGCCCCCTCTATGCTGTTGTTGGTTGCCTCACCAACAATTCCATTCACCTCATTCAACAATTCTTCTTTTGTTACAATCCGCTTCTTCGTCAACTTCATTTTATCTAAAATCAATTCACTGCTTACAGCTTCAATGGGTAATTCTCTTGCCGGATAAATAGGAAGAAGTAATACTTCATCTGCCATATCCAGACTTTCTGCAAACCCATCTGCCAGATCTCTTGTACGTGTAAAGAGATGTGGCTGAAAAACCAAAATCATTTTCCGATCAGGAAACAAACTTCTTGCTCCGGTGATCAGTGCTTTTAATTCTTCGGGATGGTGAGCATAGTCATCAACAAAAACAATCTCACCATCTGCAGGCGCAATCACGTATTCAAATCTTCTCTTCACTCCTTTAAAGTCAGCAACGGCCATACGGATTTTTTCATCCTCTATCTTCAGTATATGTGCAACAGCAATGGCAGCAATGGCATTCTCGATATTATGTAACCCGCCAATGTTTAACTGAACATCTTTCAATATCCAATCCTTCATCAGCACATCAAACAAATAAGCTCCGTTCTTTACCTGCAGGTTCGTTGTATGAACATCTGCATGGCGATCATTTAAATGATACGTGATATGATGATCAGCAATCAGATCGTTCTTCCGTTTCAATCCATGCTTGCTGATGAGCCAGCCACCGGGTTTTATTTTTCCTGTAAACTCAATGAAGGCTTCTTCCATCGCTTCTGCAGTTCCATAGATATCTAAATGATCTGCATCCATGGCCGTAATCACTGCTATATCCGGACTCAGCTTGTGAAAAGAACGATCATATTCATCTGCTTCCACCACACACACATTGTTTTCACTTGCCCAAAAATTGCTATTGTAGTTTACAGCAATACCTCCAAGAAAAGCATTGCACCCAAACCCGCTGTGGCGCAGCAAATGACCCGTGATTGTACTGATGGTTGTTTTACCATGCGTACCTGCTACACATATATTCAAAGAACTTTGTGTGATGATCTGCAGCACATCACTCCGCTTTACCACACTGTATCCATTCTGCAGATAATATTGATAACCCTGATGATCTTTTGGAATAGCCGGTGTATACACCACCAGTTGCACATCCTTCGGAATCATTTCTACTTCATCTTTATAAAGAACCTCTATTCCTTCGCTTTCTAATTGTGAGGTTAAAGGCGTTACTGTTTTATCGTAACCACTCACCTTCACTCCTTTTTCATGAAAGAACCTTGCAATTGCACTCATACCAATTCCCCCCACTCCTATAAAATACACGGCCTTTATATCGTTCAACTGAATCATTCTTGTTTCGAGGTTTGACGTCTTCGTCAGACCGATTTAATTTTTCTTTTTATTGTTCCGTCCGACGAGGGCGTCTGACGGATTTTGCCAGGTCGGACGTCCTCGTCAGACCGTTTATTTTTTTTTCTTCGTGTTATTCCGTCCGACGAGGGCGTCAGACGGAGTGTGCTATATTTTTCAAAATCTCTTCTGCTATAATTCTATCCGCATCTCTTTTTCCCAGCTTTGCAATCTGTTGTTTCAATTCGATTTGCTTTGTTTCATCTGTTGCCAATGCAATAATGCTGCTCACTAATTTTTCTTTTGCTTCACTATCTTTTACCATGAGCCCTGCATTTTTCTGAACCAAATGTTGAGCGTTCACTGTTTGATGATCTTCTGCTGCATGCGGATAAGGAACAAACACAGCCGGCTTAGCCACTAAACAGATCTCAGCAATAGCCATGGCACCTGCTCTTGAAATCACAACATCGGCTGCGGCATATGCATTCTCCATTTCTTTTATAAAATCATTCACCCACACATTTGCTTTTCCGTTTGCTCTTGCCTTGGCCTGCGCTGCATAAGGTTTACCCGTTTGCCAAATGAGCTGCAGATTGTTTTGTTCAAACTCATCTATACCTGCATCAATAGCTTCGTTGATGCTTTTTGCACCGAGACTTCCACCAACCACCAGTACGGTTTTTTTATCAGCATTCAATCCAAAGAACTTCAATCCTTCTTCCCTTGTAATATTGCTATGAGCAATTGCTGCACGAACAGGATTGCCGGTAATTATCAGTTTTGAAGCAGGAAAGAATTTTTCCATTCCATCACTTGCCACAAATACTTTGGTTGCTTTTTTCCCCAGCAGGATATTACTCTTACCTGCAAACGAATTGCTTTCATGAATAAAGGTTGGTATGCCTTTACTCTGTGCAAATCGCAACACAGGAAAACTGGAATAGCCTCCTACTCCAATCACTGCATCCGGCTGAAAGCTGTTGATGATCGAACGCACCTGAATAAAACTCTTCACCAACTTAAACGGTAAACCAATATTTTTTATCAAAGAACTTCTGTTAAAACCTGCTATATCCAGCCCTTTTATTTCGTAACCGGCCTGCGGTACTTTTTCCATTTCCATTTTTCCCTTTGCACCAACAAACAAAATCTCTGCATCGGGTCGTTGCTTCTTAATGGCATTTGCAATAGCTATGGCCGGAAAAATATGGCCACCTGTTCCGCCACCTGCTAAAAGAATATGAAGCCCCCTCCGCCCCCTGAAGGGGGAACCGGCAACACTCTCACTATATGTATCATTATCATTGTTCATTTTTTTCTTTCAGTACAAGTGTGCGACGCAACTGAAGCATCATTGAAATCCTGCTGTTTGTAACACCCCTATTAAAGAACTTATCTTGCCAAACTGCTTAATTTCATCAAGCTGTTGCCTCACTCCCCTTCAGGGGTTGGGGGCTTCCTTCTGCTTCTTCTACATTTCTCGCTACACTTAAAATAATTCCAATAGACAAACAGGTAAACAGAAAACTGCTGCCACCCATACTTACCAACGGAAGTGTTACACCTGTAACAGGAAACAATCCCACATTCACTGCCATATTCGTCATTGCCTGAATCACCAATGTAAAACTGAGTGCCAATGCAAGGAAGGCACCAAATGCATAGGGACATCTTCTGAACAGCTGTATACTCCTGAATAAAAACACCAGATAAATGAATACAATAAATGCAGCGCCAATCATTCCATATTCTTCAATGATGATGGCATAAATAAAATCGGAATAAGGATGCGGTAAAAAATTACGCTGCTCACTATTACCGGGACCTAAACCAAACACTCCACCTTTTGCTACTGCAATTTTTGCCTGTTGTACCTGGTAAGGCGATTCATCATTTTTTGCATACATGAAATCCTGCACCCGTTTGATCCATGTGGGCACACGACCTGCAGAAAGCATGGCCGGCAATTCTTTTGTTTTACCTTCTTCTTTATCGTAATAAACTTTTGCTGTAATAATCAAAAACAAAACAGGAATCATAGCTACGCCTACTACAAGCAGTATATGTTTTACACTTACACGACCAATGAACAGCAGCAACAAACTGGTTGCACCTGTTAACAATGCTGTTGAAAGATTCGCCGGCATAATTAATACACAGATAATGAGTACCGGAATCATCATGGGTACAAACCCTTTCCAGAAATCTTTAATGACATCCTGTTTCTTTGATAACAATCTCGACAGGTACATAAACAAAGCCAGCTTGGCAATATCTGATGTTTGTACCGTGAGATTAATGATGGGTAATTTAATCCACCTGCTTCCGTCATTGATCTTAGCACCAAAGAACAAGGTATAGATCAACAGCACAATGGAAATATAAAACAACACTTTCGCTACTCTTGAATAAATGGTGTAGTTCACACGATGAGCGAAATACACAATCAATATACCCAATGTAATGAATGCAATCTGTTTAAAGAGATAGATAAAGGTGTTGCCTTTGTACAATTTATATGCAAGTGAATTGGTAGCACTGTACACCACCAGCAAACTCACCAGCGACAATACAATCACTATGGCCCAGATCACTTTATCGCCACGGGTTTTATCCCGCAGTCCTGCAGTTGAAAATTTAGATGATATGTTTCCTATTTGACTCATTCTCTTTTTTCTGTTTCCTGTTCGACCTGCCTTTGCCGGCAGGCAGGCGAGGGCGTCTGACGTGGTGTGTTTACAGATCTCTTACAGCCTGTTTAAACTGATCGCCTCTGTCTTCATAATTTTTAAACAGATCAAAACTTGCACATGCGGGGCTTAATAAAACAGCATCGCCTTTTTCTGCAAAATGATACGCTGCTTTCACTGCATCTTCTGCACTGGTGGTGTTTACCAGCAGCGAAACAAAATCGCCAAATGCTTCGTGAATTTTTCTGTTATCCAAACCAAGACAAACAATAGCTTTTACTTTTTCTTTTACCAGTTCTTTTAATACTTCGTAATCATTTCCTTTATCTACACCACCAAGAATAAGAATGGTGGGTCTTGTCATACTTTCCAATGCATACCATGTAGAGTTTACATTGGTTGCCTTACTGTCGTTGATGTATTCCACCCCTTTTACCATAGCCACCATTTCCATACGGTGCTCCAGGCTTTCAAAAGTGGTAACGGCTTCCCTTATTTTTTCTTTACGGATACCGAGTGTAGCCGCTGCAATACCTGCTGCCATTGTGTTGTACTGATTGTGTTTTCCTTTGATCTTAAAATCGTCTACGCTCATGGTTACTTTATCATCGTTTACTGCAATGGTCATTTGCCCGTCTTTGATAAAAGCACCTTTTTGTGGTTCCTGTTTCATGGTGAATGGTAATGGGGTTGAGTAGATTGTAAGTTTTTTGAGATATTTGGCTGTTATAGGATCATCCGGACAGTAAATAAAAAAATCTTCGTTTGTTTGGTTTTGTATGATCTTAAATTTTGCGTTGATGTAGTTTTCAAATTTGTAATCGTATCTGTCTAAATGATCTTCTGTGATGTTGGTGAGCATAGCAATCTCTGCACGGAAATCTTTTATATCGTCGAGCTGAAAACTGCTGATCTCTGCTACATATACTTCTTTAGGATCCAATGCCACCTGTTTGGCTATGCTGATGCCGATGTTACCAACCATTGCACAATTCAACCCGGCATGTTTGCAGATATGATAGGTTAAAGCAGTGGTGGTTGTTTTACCATTGCTGCCTGTAATGGCTACAATTTTACTGTTGCCTTTAAACCGCCAGGCCAGTTCAATTTCACTGATCACCGGAATTCCTTTGCTGCGGATCTTTTTCATCATGTCGCTCTTTTCAGGAATACCCGGACTCTTTACAATTTCATCTGCACTCAATACTTTATCTTCTGTGTGCATGCTTTCTTCAAACTCAATTCCAAATTCACTGAGCTCATCTTTATATATGTTTTTGATAGGACCTGCATCACTCACAAATACTTCATACCCCTGCTTCTTTGCAAGAATTGCTGCGCCGGCTCCGCTTTCGCCGCCTCCCAGTATGTAGCATTTGTGTGCCATATGCCTGTTACAGGTTGCTTGTTGTCAGTAACCGGTAACCTGAAACCGGCAACTGCTTTTTTACATTTTTGGTTTTTCTGCTTTTCTTATTTCTTTAAGTGAAATAAAAAAGGCTCTTCACAAGTATGGGTTAGTACAGGATCTCAGAGGTTTTACATAGTTGGTTCTAAATCTGTTTTACAAAGGATCAGTTGGGTTTGGATTTTTGAAAACCTTGTGGCTTTTCAATAACTCCTTTACCGGATTTTGAGTGTAACAATTGCAAACACAACACAAAGGATGGTGACAATCCAGAAGCGTGTTACAATTTTACTCTCATGAAATCCAAGCTTTTGATAATGGTGATGTAAAGGGCTCATTAAAAAAATCCTTCTGCCTTCACCATACTTTCTTTTTGTGTACTTGAAATAACTCACCTGCAGTGTTACACTCAATGTTTCAACAAAAAACACGGCACATAAAATAGGAATCAACAATTCCTTCCGCACTAAAAATGCAAGTGATGCTATTACTCCGCCTAACATTAAACTTCCTGTATCGCCCATGAACACCTGTGCGGGGTATGAGTTGTACCAGAGAAAACCAATACATGCTCCAATCATGGCTGCAATAAAAATGGATATTTCACCAATACCCGGTATATACAGAATGTTCAAATAATCAGCTAATCGCATGTTGCCGCTTGCATATGCAAAAATGCCAAGGCCAATTCCAATGATTGCCGATACACCGGTGGCTAATCCATCAATACCATCTGTAAGATTGGATGCATTTGATACAGCGGTAACAATAAAAACTACAGCCAGCACATAAACCAGCCATGTGAAACCACGCACGGCTTTGGGCAACAGTTTTGAATAATTAAATTCATGACTCTTCACAAATGGTATAGTGGTAACAGGGTCATTTGCTTTGATCATGATGCGTTCTGCTCCGTCAATTTTCAACACAAACGTATCTGCACCTGCAGGAACGGTTGTTCCTGTAAACTCACGGTACGCACTAACCGAATCATTAAACATCAATGTGGTTGCAACAGCAATGCCCAACACCACCTGACCCAATATTTTAAACCAGCCGGCTAATCCATCTTTATCACTTTTCTTATATGCAACACCCTGTTGTTGTGCCAGCTTCTTTGAACGGAGTTTTAAATAATCATCAATAAAACCGATCATACCCATCCAGATGGTTGCAAACAACATGAGAATGATATATACTTTGCTTACATCGGCCAGTAATAAAGTGGGCAATACAATTGCAACAATGATGATGAGACCACCCATGGTTGGTGTACCTTTCTTTTGCTGCTCGCCTGCCAAGCCAAGATCACGTACCGATTCGCCTACCTGACGTTTACGCAGATAGTTGATTAACTTTTTACCGAATACAGCTGAAATAACCAGTGACAGCACCATTGCCAGCATCACCCTGCTGGTGATAAACTGGAACAGATTGTCGCCGGGAAATTGAATCCCGATACTGTTCAACCAATCGATTAAGTTCTTTAACATGTTTTCGTTTTATCGTGAATCGTCAGTAGTGAATCTTGAATACTTACTCATTACTGATTACTCATCGTTCATCTTTCTAACAATTCAAACATTTCATTTAATACCTTCTTATCATCAAACGCATACTTCAAACCTTTGATGTCCTGATATTTTTCATGACCCTTACCGGCAATAAGAATAATATCTTCATGCTTTGCAATACTCACAGCCGTTTTAATGGCTTCTCTGCGATCTGCAATAGAAATAAATTTTCTTCTTGCTGCAGAGCTTAACCCAAACTCCATATCGGCGATTATTTCTAATGGATCTTCAGTACGTGGATTATCGCTGGTGAAAATCACACGGTCGCTCAGCTCGCATGCTACTTCACCCATCACCGGGCGTTTGGTTTTATCCCGATCGCCGCCACAACCAACAACAGTGATCACCTGCTCATGTCCACGTTTTAATTTTTTGATGGTTGCCAGTACATTCTCCAATGCATCGGGTGTATGTGCATAGTCAACAATACCAAGAATGAGATCTTTTGCTGAGATGAGATAATCAAATCTTCCTTCTGCACCTGTTACACCACTCAATACCTGTAACACTTTATGTTTATCCTCTCCCAGTGAAACGGCTGCTCCAAAAACAGCCAGCAGGTTGTAAGCATTAAACTCACCAATTAAACGAAAATGTACTTCTTCATTATTCACCATCATCTGTAAGCCAGTGAGATTATTCTCCAGAATCTTTCCTTTATAGTCTGCAATATTTTTTAACCCGTAATAAAGTTTTTTTGCTTTTGTATTCTGCAACATCACTTCGCCACGTTTATCATCTTTGTTGCTGATAGCAAATGCACCTGATCCCAACTCATCAAAAAAACGTTTCTTCACTTTGATGTATTCATCAAAGGTTTTATGATAATCCAGATGATCATGTGTAATGTTGCTGAACAGGCCGCCTGCAAAATCAATTCCTGTAATGCGGTGCTGATGGATGGCATGACTGCTGCATTCCATAAACACATAAGTACAACCGGCATCATACATCTGCTTAAGCAACTGATTCAGATTAATTACATCGGGTGTTGTATGTGTTGATGGAAATACCTGGTCGCCTACATGGTATTCAACTGTTGAAATCAATCCGCATCTGTATCCTAATGCACTGAACAATTTGAATAATAATGTTGCGATGGTTGTTTTTCCGTTGGTACCGGTAACACCCACAACTTTCATTTGCTTACTCACATTGCCAAAGAACTCGTTGGCCATATAACCCGCCGCTTCTGCACTGTTTGCAACCTGCACATAAGTAACCGTTTCATTCATCTGCTCCGGCAAATGTTCGCACACAACAGCAACGGCTCCCAACTCAATGGCTTTGCTGATATAATCATGACCATCTGTTGAAACACCTTTGATGGCAAGAAAGCAAGCTCCGCTTTTAATATTGCGGGAATCAATCTGCAGATCATTTATTTCAACAGCAGTTGATCCCTGCACGCTGCGCAGATGTACTTTATACAATATGTCTTTTAACAACGCCATCAGTTGAGATACAAAACAATTTGTTGTCCTTTTGCAACAGGTGCACCTGCTGCTACAGACTGGTTATTAATTTTTCCTTTGCCACTTATCTGTACTTTCATTCCTGCCGACTCCAATACATACAATGCATCTTTTAATCCCATGCCTTTTACATCGGGCATCGTTGCTTCGTTTGTATTGACGGCTTGCGATTGAACGGTATTATTTTTTAAGAACGATTTTCTCCAATTACCTACCAGTTGATCTGTATAACTGAACCCGAAATTTGCAGAAAGTGTCTGCACTTCTTTTTTCAATCCGCTGAAAGTGTACATCATTGAATCTGCCATTGCTGGTAACTGCAGAGGCATTGGTTTTTCCTGACTGTACTTGTACAGATGATCAGCAATTTCTCTGAACACGGGCGCAGCAACAGAACCGCCATAGTAATTAGCTGCATGTGGCTTGTTCTTGATCACTACAATAATGGAATACTTTGGGGCTTCTGCAGGAAAGTAACCTGCAAAAGCCGACTGATACACACCATCACTGTATTTATATTTACCATCATTCACTTTTGCGGTACCTGTTTTTCCTGCTGCTTTATATACTGCTGTTTCAAACTGTTTTTTTCCGGTACCTTCTGTACAAACGGCGGCCAAACATTCCTGCAGTTGCTGAATGGTTGATGCACTGGCGATTTCTTCATTTAATACCACCGGTTCATTTTTACGAATGATGGTGCCATAACTTCTGATCTCATTCAACAGATAAGGCTTCATCATTTTTCCATTGTTGGCCACTGCATTGTACACCATCAATAACTGAAGCGGAGATAACATGAGTTCATAACCAAATCCCCATGAAGCAAGGGTTTGCGGGTGCCAGTATTTTGCTTTGTTTGGATTTTTGATTAATGGCTTAAACTCTTCATTCAACTCAATTCCTGTTTTACCGGTGAGATGAAGATTGCTGAAATGCTTGTAATATTTTTTGGGATCGCTTGTATAATACTGATAAGCGAGTTTACTCATGGCTACATTGGAGCTTTGTGTAAATGCAGTTTTAATTGTAGTTACTTCTGGTCCGTGATGATCATCAACAATTGTACGGCCATTCAATGTCCAGCGGCCGCCATGTATGGCAATATTATCATTGATGGTTACATGCTTATCTTCCAATGCAGCCAACAGCGTTACAAGTTTTACTGTTGAACCGGGTTCTGAAGTACGCAATGCATAATTATCTGTTTCAAAATAAATACCTTCTTTAGTACGACCGAGATTGGCAATGGCTTTAATTTTCCCTGTAGCTACTTCCATTACAATACAGGTGCCTTCTAAAGCTTCATTGGTTTGCATAGTACGCATTAATGCACGCTCGGTAATATCCTGAATGTTTACATCAATGGTTGTGTATACATCGTTTCCGTTCTCAGGTTCAACTTCAAATCCTTCTACCGGCATCATTACACCACCAGCAACAAAACGCACCAGACGTTTACCGGTTGTACCACGCAACACACTGTCAAATGAACGCTCCAGGCCAACTAATTTTGAATTTTCTCTGTACAGTCCAATGGTTCTGAAACCCAGCTCACCAAAGGGATTGAGACGTTTCGTTTTTACTTCAGCAATAAATCCGCTTTTGTTTTTTCCTAAACGCACCAACGGAAATTCACGAAGTTCTTTATACTCTTCAAACGAAACTTTTTTGCGTAAAGGATAATACCTGTCTTTGTTTTTATAAGCCAGCCTTAATTCTTTTTTGTAGGTTGCGGCTGTTTTATCTTTAAACAGTCCTGCTAATGAAAGAGAAAGTGAATCAATATTTTCAAAAAAGTTTTTTCCGTTTTTCTGGCGCAATCCTTCTGCAGCAAAATCAACATACAGATCAAACTGCGGTAACGATGTACTTAACATACTGCCATCTTCACTGTAAATAGTACCACGTTCTGCGTCCAGATCAAGGATCTTTGTATGCATGCTATCGCCCATACTTTTCCAGTAGCTTCCTTCAAAGCGCTGTGTATAAAATGCTTTGCCGAGAATCAACACACCAAACAGCACGAGACCCAGAAAACCCAGGTACACACGCCATAATATGTCTTTTTTAACTTCCATTAATTCTCTTTCTGTTTAGTACTGTCTGTTAAGGTGATGGGTTGTTGAATATTTTCTTTTAATCCGATCTGTTCTACTGTTTTTGCTACTTCACTCAACCGGTTCTGAAACATGAGTTTTCCGTTGAGCGTTTTATATTCATATTCCTGCTCTTTTAACTGCCTTGTGGTTTTGTTGATATTGCGGATGGTATTGTCGGCGTAGTGGCCGTTGGCGATGTAGAGTACCGCCAGTACAGAGAGAAAAAGGAAGTATGGAACGTTTTTTACGATCCACTGGTAATTCAACCATTTTTTAAAGTCAATCTTCGGCTCTTTTACTGCCATTGGTTTGTTTGTAATTACTTGGTTTCAGTTATTTGTTTGTATCCGTTTTACAATGGGTTTATATTTTTTCGGCTATACGCAGCCGTGCACTTCTTGATCTTGGGTTTCGTTTTTGTTCATCCGCTCCCGGCTCAACCGGTTTTTTTGTAAGGATGTTAAACACGTTTTCTTTTACATCTCTTT
The DNA here is from genome assembly GCA_022841365.1 of Chitinophagaceae bacterium. Lineage (GTDB taxonomy): Bacteria > Bacteroidota > Bacteroidia > Chitinophagales > Chitinophagaceae > Lacibacter. Next base: position 28,276 of record JALHRP010000036.1, read on the forward strand.
CAAACGGGTTATACGCTTCCTCTTGAAAACTTCCTTTTTTAAAAAAGTTTTTTACCAACCTGTCTTCCAGCGAATGAAAGGAAATGATAGCCACACGGGCTTTGGGTTTCAGCAGATCCGGCAATTGCTCCAGCAACTCTTTCAACACACTCAACTCTTCATTTACTTCTATCCGCAATGCCTGAAATACCTGCGCAAAATATTTATTGGGATTTCCTTTCACCACCGATTGCAAGGCCTGTTTTAACTGTTCAATGGTTTGATACGAGTTGGTGCTGCGTTGCTGAACAATAACAGCAGCAAGCGTTTTGGCGTTTGTTACTTCTCCATACAGTTCAAACATTTTATGCAGCTGTTGCTGTGTATAGGTTTGAAGAATGGACGAAGCGGTAACAGGTTGCGATGGATCCATCCGCATATCCAGCGGACCATCAAATCTTGTAGAGAAACCTCTGCTGGCTTCATCAAACTGATGACTGGATACGCCGAGATCGGCCAGCACTCCATCTACTTTATCAATACGGTTCAGCTTTAAAAAACGAGAGAGATGTTTAAAGTTGTGCGGCACAAAAAAGATGCGTTCATCATTGGGCAGGTTTCGTTTTGCATCCGGATCCTGATCAAAGGCAAACAACCGTCCATCTTTATCCAATCGTTTTAATATCTCTCTGCTGTGACCACCGCCGCCAAATGTGCAATCAACATAAACTCCTCCGGGTTGAATGTTTAATGCATCAACCGCTTCGGTTAACAGAACAGGAATATGATAAACATCCTGTTGCTGATTGCTCAACTCATCGCCGGCAGATCGTATTTTCATTTGCTTCGCCATATTTCTTACACCGTTGGAGGTTTCACCATCACCTCAGTTGCCAGGTTGCTGAAATCATTGGCTGAAAGGGCTTCAAAGAACTGTTTGTACTTATTACTATCCCATATTTCAATCTTACTTCCCTTGGCAAACAACACCACATCTTTATCAAGCCCTGCAAACTCTTTCAATTGAGCAGGCACCAGTAAACGACCCGCCGAATCAAGCTCAATGTTGGTGGCACCGTTCAAAAAGTAGCGTTGAAATTGTCTTACCTTGGGGTCAAAATCATTTAACTGACTGATCTGGGTAAAAATGGGTTCCCAATGCTTCATATGGTATAAAGAGAGACATGAGTCCAGTCCACGGCTGATCACAAACTGGGTATTCCAATCTTCCGGCATTTGCTTTTTGAAGCCAGCCGGGAGGAGGAAGCGCCCTTTTGCGTCCAACGTAACCTCATATTCTCCCAGAAAACCAATCATTTAAATGAATTTTGATTAAATCAACACAATTATACACAAAATAACACTTTTTCCCACTTTGGAATCAAATAGGAGAAGTTTTATTTTTTCCACAAAGCCGTGATCCTTAATGGCAAAGCATTACAAGCTCAAATAAGGCTTTTTTACTAATTGTAGATGTGAATAGCGGTGAATTACCTGTGGAAAAGCGAATTGCAAATGTGAATTAAACCAAAACTCATGGCAGAAGGTTATTCCGGTACAACATTGATAAAGAAACTTGGTATCAAAGAAGATCAAAAATTACTCATCCTGAATCCACCTGATGGAATGGATGCTTATTGGAAATTGATTGGCAAAGATTGCAGTGTACAACTATGCAAAACAACAGAGCATGCAAACTTCATTCATCTGTTTGTTACTTCGCAAAAAGAATTGAATACAAACTTTACTAAAATAAAAAAACAGTTGAAAGGCAATGTGATGGTTTGGGTGAGTTGGTATAAAAAAAGTGCCGGTATACCAACAGATGTAACAGAAGACCGGATCAGAGATTTTGCTTTACGCAATGATTTGGTTGATGTGAAAGTATGTGCAGTTACAGAATTATGGAGTGGTTTGAAGCTTGTGATCCCTGTTGCAAAACGTTGATTATTTTTTTAAAGGAAAGTCTAACGTGAATGTACTCCCCTTTCCCTGTACACTATCGGCTTTTACTTTACCACCATGTGCTTCGGTCATTGTTTTTACATAGCTCAATCCAAGACCAAAACCTTTTACATTGTGCACATTACCGGTGTGTGCACGATAAAATTTTTCAAACACATGTGCCAGTGTTTCTTTGTTCATACCAATGCCATGATCCTCTACCTGTATGCGGATTGCTTTGCCTATATTTTTGCTGTTGATCTTTAAGTGAAATGAATCATCTTTTGAATACTTGAGTGCATTATCAACCAGGTTATTAATGAGATTGGTTAAATGTACTTCATCTGCTTCCATGAGATCATTTGCTGCATTGAGCTGCACTTCTACCTTGCCCTGCTTTTCTTCAATCTGTAACTGCAGGTTGTTTAATACATTCTGGATGATGCTGTGTACATGCAGCTCTTTTTTATTTAACTGTACTTGCTGCCGGTCCATTTGTGCAGCCTGCAGAATAGACTCCACATGCTTGTTCATCCGTTTGTTTTCATCTTTGATCATGCCTGTGAAGTAGCCCATTTTTTCCGGATTGCTGATCACCTTTTCACTTTTTAATGCATCAACTGCAAGTGAAATGGTTGCAAGTGGCGTCTTCAGTTCATGCGTCATGTTATTGATGAAATCATTCTTCATATCGCCCAGTTTTTTCTGGCGCAGCAATGTGCGGATGGTGAGAAAAAATGCAGTGATGATGATAAATGTAAAAAGAATGGAGCCGCCAATCATCAAGCCCAGTGATTGCAGAATGTATGATTTATAATCGGGCACAACAATCACCAATGCCTCATTAGGAGCGAGGCTTTCCAGCAAACTGCCGCCTGCAGGAATCAAAGGATAATACGATCGTTTGTTGTGAATCGTATCCATTGCCATATCAATAAACTTCGATGACTTTAATTCATAATGACCAAACACATTTTCACTGGCAACTGCAAATTCAAATTTGGTATCCTTTAGGTTCTGTCGTAAAAAAGCTTTCTGTATTTTTTCATTGATTTCAAAAAGTGTAAACCGATTGGTTACAGAAAACTGTTTATAAATGTCATAGGCTTCCCCCGGAAATTTCATACCCGGCATTTGTCCGGGATTGTTAAACGTAATGTTTCGTTGAGCCACCAACTCTTCGCCCACCTGTTGCGTTACATCAAAAATTTTCTGTACCAGCTGTTCTTCTCTAAACAAGGCCAGTGTTCTGATCCAGGAAACCTGTATATAAATAATCCCCATCAGCGACAGGGTAATGAGTGCAATAATCAGTGGAAATGTTTTTTTCATCAGTCTCTGCTTTCTGTTTGCTGCAAATATTTTTCAGCGCCTGCAAAAATACCCGTGAAAGTAAATGGAAAAAGCCATAAATACTGCAGTGTATCTGTTTTAACTTCATTTTTACAGGAAGCGGTTTAGAAAAGTTTCTATGAAATTTGAACTTTAGGCTGTAAATTAAATGTATGATTGAAACGGCGAAAGGTGTTTTACTGATATCAGATCCATTTTTAAAAGACCCCAACTTTAAACGGTCGGTGGTTTTGCTGTGTGAGCATAATGATGAAGGCAGTTTTGGACTGGTGATTAACCGAACCATCAATCAAACACTGGATGAACTTATGAACAATCTGGATGGATGTAAGGTGCCGGTTTTTTACGGCGGTCCTGTGCAAATGGATACACTGCATTTTCTTCATGAGTTACCCGATGCCATTCCCGGTTCACAGGAAATTGCAGGTAATATTTACTGGGGTGGCGATTTTGATATTGTAATGGCCATGTTAAAAAAAGGCACTCTTGATTTATCAAAGATCCGTTTTTACTTAGGCTACAGCGGCTGGGGCGATGGGCAACTGCAAGAAGAAATGGCAGAAAAAAGCTGGCTAACAGTGAACGCTACACGAAAACTGATTTTTCAGACAGAAACAGATATGATCTGGAAAGAAGCTGTAAAATCAATGGGTGGCCGTTTTGAACAACTCGTTAACTATCCCATTGATCCGCAATTAAACTAATGCTTGTATTGCAGCAGAAAATATTGTACTTAGTTTTTCATCTGCTTTTCCTGCCACTTCAATTATTTCAGCAATGTTTACAGGTTGCAAATGATCGGGATCACACTCATCTGTAATAACACTTACTGCAAGGCACTTTAAACCAATCTGATTGGCAACAATTACTTCTGGTACAGTACTCATGCCTACCATATCGGCACCGGTGTTGCGTAACCATCTGTACTCTGCTCTTGTTTCAAGATTTGGACCCATTACAGAAACATAAACTCCCTCTTTTAAACTGATACTTTTTTCAATCGCTTTTTCTTGTAAAACAGATCTCAGCGCATCGTTATAAGGTTTACTCATATCCACAAACCGCTCTCCAAGCTCAGGAGTATTCACTCCACGCAAAGGATTATCGGGTAACAGGTTGATGTGATCTTCAATGATTACCAGATCTCCTTTTTTGTAATCGGGATTCATACCTCCTGCTGCATTGCTTAAAAAAAGTTCCTGCACACCCAGCGCTTTCATAACTCTTACAGGAAAAGTAATTTGCTGCATACTATACCCCTCGTAGTAATGAAACCGGCCCTGCATCACTACAACCGGAACAGTACCTAAGTGGCCAAATAGTAGATTACCCTTATGAAACTCTACAGTTGACTGAGGAAAATGAGGAATTTCGCTGTAAGGAATGCTGCATTCGATTTTAATTTTGTTTACCATAGCCCCCAAACCGGTACCCAGCACAATGCCGGCCCTTGGCTTAAATCCTGAACTCTTGTTACTTAAATATGCCGATGTTTCGTTAATTGCTTCAACAATTCTGTTCATAGTTTGTAGTATAATTGAATCTTTAAAAGCCTGATCTACGTATGTTGATGAAAATAAGTTTTTTGCGTTTACTATCACTTTTTATATTGTTTTTTTTCGCTGCAGATTTTGTATTTGCACAAAATGGATACAAAGTTGGCGATCAGGTGCAAAAGATTGCTATCCGGAAATCATTAAATACAGACCAGGGCCTTACTGATTTGAACTCAAAAAAAGGGCAACTCATTTTGCTCGATTTTTTCGGCACCTGGTGCGTTCCATGTATAAAGGCATTGCCTGCCTTAACCACTTTGCAGCAAAAATATAAAGAGCAATTATTTGTTGTTCTAATCTCCAATGAAGAACAGACAAGGCTGCAAAAATTTCTGGCTGCCCGAAAAGGATTTACATTGCCTGTTATAGCAGATGAAGATAACAGCATTACCAATTTGTTTCAGCCACCCGCCTACCCTTACACTGTCATTATCAAAGATGGAAAATTAATTGCCATCACTGAAGCAGCAGCCATTACCGGAAACGATATTGAAAACTGGCTTACTGCAACCGTTGAGCCTGAAATAAAAATACCTGTAACAGAAACACCCAAAACAAATTTTAATGAAGTCATGAATACCGGTTACAGGAGTGCAAATACATTGGTTCGGTTGTCACAGGATTATATGTATGCTGCAAAAACAGGTGAAAGTACAATCGTTTTTGAACAACAATTAAAAACTACTTCACTCACCGATCTCAAAAACAAACTGAATACAGATGATGAGAAAAAAGCCTTCTGGATTAATCTCTACAATGGCTATGTACAGGCCACATTAAGCAAAAATCCGGATGCCTACAAAAGCAGAAGTGCTTTCTTCAAAAGCAAACAATTACAAATTGCCGGCTTGCAGCTAAGTCTGGATGATATTGAACATGGATTTTTACGTCGCTCAAAAATTAAATGGAGCGGTGGCTATTTGAGCAATCTGTTTCCGGGCAAAACAGAAAAAGAACTACGTGTAAATAAACTGGATTACCGTTTACACTTTGCATTGAATTGCGGTGCAAAAAGCTGTCCGCCCATTGCTTTTTACAATCCTGAAAACTTAAACAAACAACTGGATATTGCAACAACAGCATACCTCACCGGTGAAGCAGAATATGATAAAGAGATAAACATTGTAAAACTGTCAGCAATTATGGGTTGGTTCCGTAATGATTTTGGCGGTAAAAAAGGGATGATCCGTTTGCTGAAAGAAAAAGCCATCATTCCGGAAGATGTTCATCCAAAAATTAAATTTAAGTCGTACGACTGGACATTATACTTAAACAATTACCAGAACTAAAAATCAACAACATGCACAATCATTATTACAACGCAGAAGATCTCGGCAAGTTTGGAAAAATCGGTGAATACCAAAAAGACCTTGCGGATAAGTTTTTTTCATGGTACGGTGCAGCCTTTGCTGACAGTGCTTTAACAGCCAGAGAAAAATCATTAATTGCTTTAGCCGTAGCCCATGCAGTACAATGCCCTTATTGTATTGATGCCTACAGTAGTGATGCATTTGAAAAAGGATGGAACGAAGCGCAGATGATGGAAGCTGTGCATGTAGCAGCAGCCATTAAAGGCGGTGCAGCATTGGTGCATGGTGTGCAAATGATGAACAAGGTGAAAGAAATTGCGATGTAATCCATATCCCAACGAATAAATAAACAACCATCAATTAAACTACAGATGAACAGTACTACAAAATCGTTAAAAGCACAGGGAAGCAGTTTAGCAGATGTACATGAACAGATAGATATATTAGAACATGGTTATAACGGTCACGAATACCGCCTGGTACCCTTTCAGCAAAAACTAGAAACGACTGGATTGTATCCATTGCAGTCAACCAATCTGGAAATATTCCAGATCAACGTTGGTAAAATGTGTAACCAGGTTTGCAAACATTGTCATGTAGATGCAGGGCCCGATCGTAAAGAAATTATGACCCGTGAAACCATGCAGTTGTGTCTGGATATTCTTGCATCCAATCCTTCATTTAAGACAGTTGACTTAACCGGTGGTGCACCGGAACTGAATCCTGATTTCCGTTGGTTTGTGGAAGAAATTAAAAAACTGGGGAAGCATATCATCGTCCGTTGCAACCTTACCATCATTCTTGCAAATAAACGCTTTCATGATTTGCCCGAATTTTTTAAACAGCACCGGATAGAAGTTGCATCATCACTACCCTTCTATTCAAAAGACCGTACAGACAGGCAACGTGGCGATGGTGTATTTGAAGATTCCATCAAAGCATTGCAAATGCTCAATGCAGTGGGCTATGGTGTGGAAGGAACCGGATTAATTCTTAATCTGGTGTACAATCCTGCCGGCGCATTTTTACCTGCTCCTCAAACTTCATTGGAAAAGGAATACAAAGCAGCATTGAAAAAAGATTTTGATATCGTTTTCAATTCGCTGTTTACCATTACCAATATGCCCATCAGCCGATATCTCGATTATCTGTTACAAACAGAAAACTATGAGAAGTATATGGAAAAACTGATTGCTGCATTTAATCCTGCAGCAGCAGCCAATGTGATGTGCCGCACAACACTTTCTATTGGATGGGATGGCTATATCTATGATTGTGATTTTAACCAGATGCTGGAAATGAAAGTATCCTGCAAAGAATCGCAACACCTGTCAACATTCGATGCCAATTCATTAAGCAACAGAGAAATCATTATCAACCAGCATTGTTACGGATGCACCGCAGGTATGGGCAGCAGTTGCGGTGGAGCAGTAGCATAATTTCATTTATCAAAAAAACAAACGATGAGCACTACTTATCTCGAAACAACAAAAAATGTGTACAAAGAAGCAGCAGAAAATCCGCAAGTTGGTTTGTGCTGTACAACAACACCAATCTGGCAGTTACCCGGATTAGATATTCCGGTGCGTATGCAACAAATGAATTACGGATGCGGCAGTACCGTTCATCCAAGAGACCTGGTAAATAATCCGAGAATATTGTATGTTGGTGTTGGCGGAGGAATGGAATTATTACAGTTTGCTTATTTCAGCCGGCAGTTAAACGGTGTGGTTGGTGTAGATGTAGTGGATGAAATGTTGCAGGCAAGCCGTGATAATTTTGTGGAAGCAGAACGAAAAAATTCCTGGTTCCGTTCGGAGTTTGTAGATCTTAGAAAAGGAGATGCATTGAATTTGCCGGTTGAAGACAGCAGTATTGATGTGGCTGCACAAAACTGTCTCTTCAATATTTTTAAACACGAAGAACTGAAACTGGCTTTAGAAGAAATGTATCGTGTATTAAAACCAAGAGGCCGTTTGGTAATGAGTGATCCAACCTGCGAGCAGGATATTCCGGAAAACCTGCGGGAAGATGAACGTTTGCGTGCTTTGTGTTTGAGTGGCTCTTTACCACTGTGTGATTATATAAAAATGATTACCGATGCAGGTTTTGGTACTGTTGAAATCAGAGCAAAGCGTCCGTATCGTATTCTTGATTCAAAGAATTATGATACCAAAGAAATGCTCTTTATTGAAAGTGTGGAAGTATGTGCTATTAAAGATCCAATGCCTGCCGATGGCCCATGTGTGTTTACCGGTAAAACAGCGATCTATTTTGGAAATGAAGAGTGTTTTGATGATGAGAAAGGACATGTATTATTACCCAACCAACCATTGTCTGTATGCGATAAAACAGCAGCAGCATTGGCCGCATTAAACCGTGAAGATATTTATATTTCAGGCTCCACCTGGTTTTACGATGGAGGTGGATGCTGCTAATGTTAAACATTCATGACCAAGAAGGCAATTATTGTATTTGTAAAAAATCCGGAGCCAGGCAAAGTAAAAACCAGGCTGGCAAAGGATATTGGCGATGCTGCAGCAGTTGATGTTTACAAAAAACTGTTGCAGCATACTCATGATGTGATATTACCCGTTGATGCTGACAAGTTTGTTTTTTATGCTGAAAAAATAAAACGACTTGATCTCTGGAAAACCAATTCATTTTTCAAGCAACTGCAACAGGGAAATGATCTGGGCGAACGGATGCATCATGCATTTTCGTTTTTGTTTGAGTTGAGATATGAACAGGTCTTGATCATTGGCAGTGATTGTCCGCAGCTTTCTTCCAATCATTTAAATAAAGCATTTGACTTATTAGAAACACATGATGTGTGTATAGGACCTGTTGATGATGGCGGTTACTATTTACTGGGTTTGCGTGCCGTGCATGCTCCTTTCTTTACAAATAAAGCATGGAGCACCGATACAGTATTTAAAAGCACCATGAAAGATGCAACAAAAGCAAAATTGAACGTTGCACTCATTGAACAACTGAGAGATGTTGATACACTCACCGATTGGGAAGAGTTGAAAAAGTTACTTGATGATCAGAAAGCCTCTCCTACTGTAAAATAAAAGGCCGTTGAATTTTTTCCGAAACCTGCGTCTAAACGCAGGTTTATTTTTTCTGAAGGGTTTAATGCAAACCTTAGCCCTGCACCATAAGTAGTGCGAACCTGTTCAGTTATTTTTTTCAGTTGATCATTTACAGCTCCTGCATTGGCGAATACTGTTCCGCCAAATCGTTTGTAGATGTTGAAACGATACTCTGTTCCCAAGGCAAGCAGATTGTTATCACGGTATCTTCCTTCATAAAATCCACGCATTTTTTTATTGCCACCCAACAGAGCAAGTTGACTGAACGGTGCGTTACCATCAACCAAATCAGCAAACAAATTAAACGCCCATACATTTTTACGCTTCGTTGAAAGATAAGTGGAAGCATCAAGCGTGTACCGATTGTATTGATAGTTACTCCCTGTTGCATTACCATAAAACTGTACACCTGCATCAACAAACACACCGGAGCCTGCAAAGAAAATATTATCACGGGTATCGAAGTTCAATGCAGGCCCCATACCTGAAATAAAACTCCGTTTACTTCCTTCAATTGTTCCACTTGCTAATTGCTTGCCTTGCTCCGTTTCAATCACACGATAATCTTCTAACCAGTAACGTAAGCCTGCATAGAGTTTTGGATTGATCTTGCGCAACACATTCAGGCGTACTCTCGGATAATTGACTTTGTATAATTCTTTGTAATCAGCAGGCTGTTCATTTCCTATTCCAAAAAAGAAATACGAGTACTTATAATACCCCACTTCGCCGTAAACCGTGAACTTACTGCCGGGTGTGTACATACGAAACGGAGCATACAATAACAATTGCTTATTAAATGTGTACGCAGCACCAAACTGAATTTGTGAAGGATAACGTTGTGCCGTATCTCTTTTATTCCGGAATGTATAAGCCGAAAATCCACCAATGGCTACACTGGTTTCGGGTGAATAAAAAACAATTGGAAAAGCCGTTAAACGACGGGATTTATTTTTTCTGCTGCTGTCTTGCGAAAAGACATTCGTCGTAAATAAGAAGACAATAATCGCAGAAAAAAATAATCGCATACCTGTGTGGCGCCTGCTACACTTTCACCCTTGAGAAACTGAGACTTTTTACCATCCAGTTGGGTAAGGGTTTTTCAGGCTTTCTGTTTTTTAAATTTAAATACCATCCTATTTTTTTCAGAATAGGTACACGATGTGTTTCTACATATTCAATCCATGTACCATCCGGATCCTCGTTGTACGAAAAATGACCGGCTGCTTCGCCCATATCAAAACTGTTGGCACTGTCAACCGTAAATGGAAAACCATTCTCTTTGCAGATGCGTTCATGTTCTTCATAACCATTGATATCAAAGCACACATGAATATATCCCTGATCGCCCCAGTAACGATTTTCAAAAATATTTTTGGGTGTGCGGTCTGTTACTTCAACTAACTCTACATAAGTAGGACCAAGTAATTTTGAAAATGCACCTTCCTGTTTACGTGTATGACCAAGCATTACACGTTTAAACTTATGCTCACCGCCGGGCAAATTGCGGAACTCATCGTAATGACCTTCGTCTAAAAACAATTGCTTATCGTAACCCAATACTTTTTCATAAAACGGAATTGCTTTCGCTATTGAACTAACGCCAATGGTTACGCCACAAACGCCGCCTGTATGCCGTCCGGTATCACTAAACCAATTATCATCAGCCATTACTTCAAAAATATTACCGTATGGGTCTTTCAGAAAAAATGATTCAATACCACCCGGATTTTCTTTTGGTGCACTCAATAAGTTTAAACCTGCTTTCTTATATTCTTCATACGCCGCTTTAACATTTTTGCATTTGATCTTGATGACAAATATTCCTGTATCACCCAACTGCACTTCAAATGCTGCCGGCTGCGATTTACGGCTGCGGTATTCCCAAATTTCAAATCCACCACCACCCTGCATATTCAATGCAAGAATGGCATAACGCTCATGACCTTCGCCCCCCGTATAACGCTTCATCAGTTCTGCACGTGCAGCATCTTTAAACACCACTACATCCGTTCCGAAATGTTTATTGTACCAGATAAATGCTTCGTCTGCATTTGTTACACCGATGCCTACCTGCTGAATACCACTGATGATCCTTTTCATGAACCTTGATTTTATTTACGAATGTGTGAAGATATTAGTTTTTTAAATTTACCAGTTGAGCAAGCGCTTATAAAGTTGAATCATTTCATCCTGCGATGCACCTTTTTTATACATCCGCATCATTGTGCTGTTTGCTTTCTGTACTTTCCACCAACTGTTCCTGTCATATTTCCGGTCAGAAATCAAAGCCCCCTTGCTGAAAATTTTATAACGGCTCTGCTTTCTTGCACGTACAACAAACTCATAATCTTCCATCACCCGCATATCGCTGCGGTAACCCCCTGTTGTATGAAACAATTCTTTTGTCACAAACAAAGTTTGATCGCCGCCATAACAGGCAAACCAATCGAACCGGGAAAAAAAAGACATCATGTGCACATACCATTTTTTTGTGTTAAAGGTTGTACGGTAACGGCCCAAACCATATCCATGTTCAACCGCCAGTTGAATATCGGTTGCAAAACTTTGCGGCGGAAACACATCGGCATGTACAAAATAAAAAACCGCACCGCTTGCTTTTGATGCGCCATAATTTAACTGAGCACCTCTTCCTTTTTCCGGCGATACAACAACGGTTGCTCCGGCTTTGGTTGCCTCTTCTTTAGTTGCATCAGTACTGGCTGCATCGCATACAATAATTTCCTGCAGCAAAGCACCGGCATGCTGCTGCAGGTATGTAACCAGCGATGCAATGGTTTTTTCTTCGTTGTAAACAGGGATGATGACAGAGATCATGCAGTTGAATTGGGGATGAAGATAAGCAGGACGCAGAAAAAAACCGCAGCGTATTGCTGCGGTTGATGATTGAATTATTTTAAAGGAATACAATCAAAAAAATTATGACTTCTTTTTTTTTGTTACAGCTTTCAAACTGATAGATCCCACCCGCCAAAGATCAATAGACACTTTTTTTAATTCACATTCAACTTTATTGCCTTTGGCAAGTTTTAATTCGTCTGCGGTTGATTTTGAAATGATGGCTTTCAGTTTTGTTCCTTTTTCTGCACCGGGCATTTGCAGATGTTCAGTTGATTTTTTTGCAGTTGTTATTTGAAGGTTGAGCAAATAAAAATCCGTTTGAGCTGCATAAGTCTCCATTGCAAGCACTGTTGCAGAAACACTTGATTTGTTTGGAGCCATTTGTACCATGCTGCTATTTTAAGAATGAAGTTGAAACCCGTTAAGGTATGCCATACTTATCATCAGTTAAATGAATTTCAAAAACCAGAAAAAAGTATGGCATACCTGTTTACACATTTCAAACTATGAAGCGACTGTATAAAGATAGTCGCTTCATGATGTGTTATTACAAATGAAGCTATTTTCTCTTCGCTGCTTTCTTTTTCTTTGGTGCAGTTGCAATTCCTGTTTTTACATACAGATCGGCAGTGATTTTTCCACCGCTCAACTTAATATTTCTTGCTGCAACATTTGTAGCCAAACTGCCATAAGATTTAGAGTTGGGCTTTGATGTATTGCTGAAGGTGCGTTTATACAAACTGCCCGGCCATACATCAGACGTATCGCCCTGGTTGGTTCCTGCTTCCAGGTGTTTTTTATTATCAGCCTGCACCAATGCCACTTTGTAATGCATTTCATTGGCATTGCTGCTCATCGCATCGTCAATATGATAAATCAGCAATCCTTCGCCGGGTAAATATTTGTCGTAATTCTTTTTCATGCGATGTTCCAGTAAAAAATATTCATTACCCGGACCACCATCTTTCCATAAACGATAGACTGTTTTTGCACTCTTTACATCATCAATGATCACTGCTTTTTTATTACTGCTGAGGTTCACGGTGTTCACCCAGTTTTGATCTGCTTTGCACCATGCACAGGGATGCGCAGGTGTTAAACCACCGTTGTTCCAGCTTCCACCAGCCATTAAACACCAGTCGCCAATACCTTCACTGGTGTAATCATCATCATACAAATCAGGAAAACCAAATAACAAATGCCCCAACTCATGTGCACATACACCGAGCTTACAATCTTCGGGTACCGTTAAGTAAGCATATACATGCGTACCATCTGCATTGTACACACTCGGGAACACCCATTTATGACTCCAGATATCATTATTACTCCCTGTTTCCTCAGCACCCCTACCTGCATGAATGACAACAAAGGCATCAACATACCCATCGTTATCATTATCGTACGGTGCAAAGTTTACAAATGGATTCGCTGCTTTGGCTGCATCCATGCACATGGTTCTTGCATTCGGCAATCCGTTATCTGTACCTGCACCATTACCTGTATATGTTTTTAATGTGCGTGGCATGCGATACGGACCAACCACTTCTCCGGCAATATTCACAATGCCATTGGTAACTTCTTTGAAATATTCTTTTACACTGCCGGTTGGAATGACTCCTTCAGAAAAAAACAAATCCTGAAAATGCTTTTTGGATTTCGTGAATGCTTTATCCGAAAAATCAATCAGGACAACAATTACACGCAGGGTTCCCTGTGGCGGAGTTTTGGTTGCGGATATACTTCTTACTCTTGCTGCCGAAGTACCCAATGGAAATACATTGCCCGGTTGTAACATACCATCATTCATCCCTAACCGGGTTTTGCCTTCGGGTTTGAGTATATTTCCCAGCGCAAATGAGCCGAGATCTTTTTTGAGTTTTTTAAATTCCTTTTTCAGTTTTTCTTTCAGATCGGGATGAGGGGCGATCATACAACGTTCGCCATCATTGCTGGCAGCAGCGTGTTGCATGATCTGCAGATAACTCTGCAGAAGCGGAGAGAGTGCTTTTTGTTTCATTTGATGATTCGGTTTAGAGTAATAAATTACTCCATCATTCAATGAAATGCAATACCATTTTTAGGGGATGAGGGGCCTCTCCTCTCTTATGAGCTTCGTTGCTCGGTTACTCCCGTAGAGAGGAGACCGTGCAGCTTTGCATCATGAAATATTTATAGCTACCACATCAGCTATGTTGCAATATTCGGCTATAAAAAAGACGCACCATTTATTTACAATACTTTCCCTGATAAAAATCCGTTTTAAGAATATGAATACTCCAAAATTGACAGCAGTCTTTTTTTCTTTTCTATTGCTATCCTGCAATTTTTCAAAAGAGGATAAATTTCATTTTTATCCGAAGCTGAAAGACTCTTTAATTCATAAAAAATTCATAGAAATGCGACTAAATGAATTTGAGAATTTTAATTTATCAGATATATCAAAAGGATCAACAGATTCGCTTGAAATAAGAATTTGGCCCAACTACGCATTCGATGTCACAAAAAATGTTTTTATTCTAAAAAAGGATAAAAGTAGAACCAAAGGACTCCATTACAATTCATTCATGTTACCAAATACTACAGAAGATGGAAATAATTTTAGGAAAACTGACTTAACAGGATTAGGCGACAGTGTTTTTGTTGTAAAAGAATTCATCCCGCTTTGTGGCTGGAATAAATTCTATGATAGTATCACT
>JALHRP010000037.1 GCA_022841365.1 Chitinophagaceae bacterium
CGGTGGTTTTTTAGTGGCCTATACCGATAAAGGAAAAAGCATTGCGTTAGACTACAGAGAAAAAGCTCCCGGTGCTGCGGGCAGAGACATGTATCTCGATGCAAACGGTAATGCACAAACCAACATGAGCCAGAATGGTCATTTGGCAAGTGGTGTACCCGGTACCGTTGCAGGTTTGTTTACAACACATCAATACGCCAAACTTCCGTTTAAACAATTGATACAGCCGGCTATTGAACTGGCAGAAAAAGGTTTTGCCATTACAGAAGCCGAAGCAAAAAGTTTAAATGCATTGTTTGGACAGTTGGTGCAATACAATACAAAAGCACCGGCCTTTATTAAATACGGCGGATGGAAAGCCGGTGATACACTGGTACAGAAAGATCTGGCGAATACGCTTAAACGCATACGGGATTTTGGACAGAAAGGTTTTTATGAAGGTGAAACAGCCCGTTTGATTGTAGCTGAAATGAAACGGGGTGGCGGCATCATTACTTTAGCTGATCTCAAGAATTATAAAACTGCAGTACGGGAAGCGATGCTGTCGAAATATAAAGGTTATACCATCATCGGTATGCCATTGGTAAGCAGCGGCGGTATTTTAATACAGCAAATGATGGGGATGATTGAAAACAGAAATGTGGCTCAATATGGTTTTCACTCCTGGCAGGCTGTACAGTTGATGGTGGAGATAGAACGCAGAGCTTATGCAGACAGAGCTGAGTTTTTAGGCGATAAAGATTTTGTGAAAGTACCAGTGAAAAAATTGACTTCACCCGACTACTTACGGCAACGCATGGCCGATTATGATATGAACAAAGCGGGCAGCAGTAAAGTTACCACACATGGCAATGTACATCCGGAGAGTGAAGAAACCACCCATTTAAGTGTGTACGATAAATGGGGCAATGCTGTTTCTGTTACAACTACTTTAAACGGTGGTTATGGCAGCCGCACAGTAGTGGGCGGTGCAGGATTTTTTTTGAACAATGAAATGGATGACTTCAGTATTAAACCCGGTGTACCAAATATGTATGGTGCATTGGGCACAGAAGCAAATGCTATAGCTCCAAACAAACGCATGCTCAGTTCAATGACGCCTACTATTGTGTTGAAAGACGGGAAACCGTATTTAGTGATTGGCTCACCAGGTGGCACAACTATTCCAACTCAACTGTATCAAATGCTGTTGAATGTGCTGGAGTTTAATTTGAGTACAGAAGATGCGGTGTGGAAACCAAAGTTTCATCACCAATGGTTGCCTGATGTGGTGTATGTTGAAAAAGGATTTCCGGCTGATGTGGTTGCAAAACTGAAAGCAATGGGTTACGAAATAGTTGAACGTGGAAGCATCGGACGATTTGAAGCCATTAAAATTGTGAATAATAAAATTGAAGCAGTGGGTGATCGGCGTGGTGATGATCATGCAGAAGGATACTGAGTGAATAGGCAATGGGCAATAGACAATAGACAAAAGACAATAAGCAAATAAGAGCCCTTAACATAACACGCAAACTCATCACTCATCATTCATCACTCATCATTCATCTCTCATCACATGTCATTCGCAGAAACCTTTCTATCATCCTACATTAAACGCAGCAGTTATTACAAAGAGCTGGGCGATAAAACATTTGAACAATTGGCAGAAGCCGATTTTCATTATCAACCCAATAAAGAAAGTAACAGCATTGCCATCATCATTCAACATATGGCAGGGAATATGCTCAGTCGCTTCACCAACTTTTTAACCGAAGACGGTGAGAAAGAATGGCGCAACAGAGATACGGAGTTTGAAGAACAACAGTTATCAAAAGATCAGTTGCTGCAGAAATGGAACGAAGGATGGAACTGTTATCTGTCTGTTGTAAATAATTTAACGGAAGAAGATTTGTTGAAAACAATTACGATCCGAAGCGAAGAACTAACTGTTGTTGATGCATTGAACAGACAGCTTGCCCATTATCCATATCATGTAGGGCAGATCGTTTATATTGGGCGGATGATCAGAGATGAGCAATGGAACAACTTATCTATTGCCAAAGGCAAATCAAACGATTTTAATACACAGATGAAAACAAAGTAACAAGCCCATCATCTTTTCATGATTACAGTTTCTCAAATACCCGGCAGAACCACCCTCATTAACAATGAAGAGTATTTGTTCTTTTCAGGTTATTCTTATCTGGGTTTGGGAATAAACCAAACCTTTACTGACCTTGTAAAAAAAGGAATTGATCTATACGGAGTCGTTTATCCATCATCCCGCATCTCCAACACACAGCTCGATCTGTACACTGCCTTTGAAGAAAAGATGGCGCAATACACATCAGCAGATGCGGCTGCCTGTTTTTCTTCCGGCTTTTTATCTGCACGTACAGCAACAGAAGTAGTTTGTAAGCAGATGCAGGTGTACTGCATGCATCATACACATCCTGCATCATCAGCAACACATCAACTGAAAAAAATTCCTGATACACAAAGCTGGGATGCATTTTTACAGGAGCGGGAAGAACAGCGTGAATTTACATTTGGTCTGGTGGCAGACAGCATCAACCCCACTCCTGGGCATATCAATGATTTTTCATTTTTACAGACAACACCCCCACATTTCAACATCACACTGATCATTGATGATTCACATGGCATTGGCTGGCTGGGAAATAACGGTGAAGGTATCCGTTCAACATTATCACTTCCCTCAAACGTTGAACTGCTGCTCAACTTTTCACTATCAAAAGCATTTCATATCAACGGAGGTGCTGTTTGTGGATCGGCAAAATGGATCAATGAAATACGAAGCCATGTAAACTATACTACCAGCACACCCATGATGCCATCACTGGCCTATGCCTGGCTTAACAGTGAGCAGCTCTTTCTTGAACAAAGGCTTAAACTGATAGAAAACATTGAATACTTGCTAAAGCTGCTAACAAACAATACATTTGTGGCCAACGAAGGAACGCCGGTGTTTGTTGCAGATAAAAAAGGGATTGCCCATGATCTGCTCCAGCAAAAAGTGATCATTTCTTCTTTTGCTTATCCTCATCCTTACAGCAACCCCGTAAACAGGGTTGTATTGAATGCCCTCCATTTAAAATCCGACCTTGAAAAGCTTGCCTTGTTATTGGGGCATTAAAAAAAATAAAAATCATGAAAAAATTTATCTCTCTTTTGTTAACAGGTACCCTGTTTATGTCGTTTAGCTTTGCACAGGATCTTGGAAAAATTTATTATGGTGTAAAAGGCGGTTACAACTATGTGCTGTCTGCTTATACCGCCAGTAAAACAAATGCTGTACATGGTGGTTATGCCGGCTTTATGATGAAGATCCCCTTTGAAAACCGTTTGCACTTTACACCACAGATTGATTTTAATTACCGTGGTATGCAGGCCGATTCGCTTCCTAAAAGTCAGTTCAGTAAAGTCACCGAATTTCAGGTACGTGTAATGCCATTGCTGCAAATTGATTTTAAACATCCCGATGAACATGCCAATACACTCTTTGTACAGTTTGGTCCATCGCTTGGTTTTGGACTGAAAGGCGATCAGGTAAAACAAGATGCTGCAGGCGTTCCCATCAGCGCAAAACTGAAATATGGTTTTCAGGCATACGGACAGTTTGATGCCAACTGGCATGCTGGTCTCGGATATGAAACAAATGGAGGTTTACGCCTGTTGGTAGATTATGCGTATGGATTGAGCAACATGATCAATACTGAATTTGGCCCTGTTTTAAAATATCATACCATCAGCGCAGGTGTTGGCTACTGGTTTGGCAAAAAGAAAACAAAATAAGTTTTATCTCTGTAAAAGAAATCAACAAGGATCTATGATTCAGTACAATCCGAAAGACTGGTTCTTTTTTATTTTTCGTTTACACAAGGCCGATACCATCCGTAAACTTGCTTCGATGCTTGCGGCCATTGCTATTTACTCAGCTATTGTTGCTGTGCTGGAAGTAGAAGTATTTAAACTGTCTGATAATAATCATCTTAAAAACATTCCCATCATGCACGGCATGCTGGGATTTGTTATTTCGTTGCTGCTTGTTTTTCGCACCAACACAGCATATGATCGCTGGTGGGAAGGGCGAAAACTCTGGGGTTCATTGGTGAATAACAGTCGAAATCTGGCGTTGAAACTCGCTGCCATACTGCCCGAAGAAGATAAAGAAGACCGCATTTTTTTCAGAAGGATGATTGCCTTGTTTGCTTTCAGTTTAAGAAATCATCTCTCGCATGAAAGTACAAGAACAGAATTGTTTAATGAAGATGATCTGGGACATATGATTACACCGCTCGATGCGGAAAAACATATCCCTAACCAGATTGCTGCTCAAATTTTTAAAAAAGTTCAGCAATTATATAAAGCGGGAAAAATTACAGGCGATGAATTGATTGTTCTGAATGCAGAGCTGCAATCTTTTACTGATATCTGCGGTGCCTGTGAACGCATCAAGAATACCCCCATCCCCTTTTCTTACAGTGTCTTTCTGAAAAAATTCATTTTCTTTTATGTGATGACCTTGCCCTTTGGATATGTATTCAGCATGGGCTATTATGTTGTTCCGGTGGTAACATTTATTTTTTATGTACTGGCGAGTCTGGAACTGGTGGCAGAAGAAATTGAAGATCCTTTTGGTGCAGATGCCAATGACCTGCCCACCGATAAAATTTCCAAGAATATTCAAAAACATGTAGCGGAAATCCTGCAGTAAAGAGGCTGATAACTATCGGGTATCTTCTATTTTTTTTGGCTCTCCGTTTCGGTTTCGTTAAGATTGGTATTGAATTTGCCATAACCTGCTGAATTAGTTATTTTTACACCCAATACATGTTGGCCAGAAAAATCTTTAAAATACTATCCCGTGTACTTCTTGTTCTGTTACTGCTGCTCATTGCAGTATGGCTGCTTGTTCAAACATCCTGGGTTCAAAACTACATTGCGGGGAGAGTATCTAAAAGTTTATCAAAAAGTCTGCAAACTGAAGTTTCAGTAAAGCATGTTGATTTTTCACTGTTTAATAAAATGCTGGTTGAAGGTGTTTTGGTGAAAGACCGCAGCAAAGACACGCTGGTATATATTGGCCGTGCAGGTGTAAATATTACAGACTGGTTTTTTATAAAGGATAAAATTGAACTGAAATATGTGTCGCTTGAACAGACTAATTTTTATCTGCACCGCACAGATACGGTTTGGAATTACCAGTTTCTGATTGATTACTTTTCTTCTTCCGGCCCTGCAGATACAACCAAAAAAGGGATTGACCTCAGTTTGAAAAAAGTGGAGCTGAAACAGATTCAGATTATGCAGAAAGATGAATGGCGTGGCCAAACCATGCATGGAAAAATCGGTTATCTGCTGTTGGATCTTAATACATTTGATTTGAACAATAAAAAAATTGATGCTGAAGTACTGGATATTGTTTCTCCATATTTCAGCATATTAGATTACAAAGGAAACCGACCTCCTGTAACCGCCAGAACAGAAGAATCGTTTCATGAAAAAGAAATCATTGAACACTGGAATAAAGCAGGCTGGCAAATAACAGCAAAGACCATCAACATCAGTAATGGTGAGTTTAAAAACAA
Source organism: Chitinophagaceae bacterium (assembly GCA_022841365.1). Taxonomy (GTDB): domain Bacteria; phylum Bacteroidota; class Bacteroidia; order Chitinophagales; family Chitinophagaceae; genus Lacibacter. Next base: position 5,595 of record JALHRP010000037.1, read on the forward strand.
CCGTTCAACGCAACGTGAACCATACTCCTTTTTTGACGGTGCACATATTCAATTCAAAAACATCAAAGGAGCTTTTACCAACTTCCGGTTTATTGGTGACAGTGTGCAGACAACGATGAAAGTATCTGCAACAGAACGCAGTGGTTTTGAAATAAAAAAAATGAATGCTGACATGATCTGGCATCCTGCAGGGATGGAGTTTAAGCAACTGGATATTGAAACAAACAAAAGCCGGCTCAAAGATTACTTTGCCATGAAGTATTCTCAGTTTACACACGACATGGATCAGTTTTTAACGCATGTGGTAATGGAGGGTAATTTTGAAGACAGTGAAATACACAGTGACGATATTGCTTTTTTTGCACCGCAATTAAAAGACTGGAACGATAAAATTTCAATCAAAGGAAAAGTAAGAGGAACGGTGAACCACCTCAAGGGGAATGATGTAATCATCACCACCTTAAAACAAACAATTTTTGATGGCAATTTTACAATGGATGGGTTGCCGGATATCAATGAAACGTTTCTTGATCTCAAAGCCAACCGTCTTGAAACAAGTTACAGCGATGCAGTTGCCATCTATCCGGGAATAAAAAAAATCACTTACCCCGATCTTGCCAAAATCAACTACCTGAAGTTTAAAGGATCTTATACCGGTTACTTCAAAGACTTTGTAACCTATGGAACTATTGAAACCAATCTGGGAAATCTGGTTACAGATATCAACCTTAAGTTACCCAAAAATAGCGAAGCGATTTATTCGGGTAAATTGAAAACAACCGGATTTGCATTGGGCACATTTATTAAAGATCCGTTGTTTGGAAACATTGTCATGGATGGCACATTAAAAGGAAGAGGGTTTAATCCACGCACTTTATTTGCTGAAGTTGATGGAAACATTCAATCGTTTTATGTAAACGGATACACCTACAGGAACATTGATGCAAAAGGAATTTATGAAAAACAAAAATTTGACGGAGCACTTGTTGTAAACGACAGCAACCTGGCCATCAATGTTACCGGTATCATCAACCTGAATAAAGACACACCTGTATATCAATTAACCGGAGATATTTATAAACTGAATTTTAAACAACTCGGTCTTTCAAAAAGTAATTTATCATTTAAAGCAAAGGTTGATTTTGATTTTAAAGGGAAAACCATTGATGACTTTTTAGGTATTGCCACCATACAACAGGCCGTATTAACAAACGACACTTCAACAGTACTTTTTGAATACGTAACGCTATCATCAGCAGTTGTAAACGGAACAAAAGAATTAACACTGCGCAGCAATGAGGCCGATGCAACGCTTCGGGGAAAATTTACCATTCTTGATTTACCTGTTACCACTACTTCTTTTTTACACATCTATTTTCCGGCATACATACCTGTACCAAAGAAAAAAGTACTGAATCAGGATTTTACATTTGATGTTGCTACAAAAAACATTGCTCCCTTTATTTCATTGCTCAATATTCCTGTAAGCGGTTTCGATAACAGTACCATCAAAGGCCGCATCAGCACCGTTGAGAACAAGTTTGATATTGAAACAATGGTACCTGCGTTTAAATACAAAGACATTGCTTTTAACTATGCACAAATAACAGGTACTGGAGATAATGCACGCCTTAACCTTTCCGGCACATTAGATGAAGTACGTTTCACAGATAGTTTAAGTTTACCACAAACATCTTTTAAATTATCAGCCGCCAACGACACCGGCTCAGTAAATATTAAAACAAGTGCATCGCAAACCCTGAAAGATGCCAACCTCAATGCACGCATCAAAACCAGCAAAGATGGAATCGGTATAATTTTTCAACCCTCTACCCTTGTGGTGAATGATAAAATCTGGAACATCGAAAATAACAGCGATTTGTTTATTGGCCGCACAAGAATAAATTCAGGCGGCATGAGGCTTACATCCGGTACAGAAGAAATACTTGCTTATACACAACCCTCGGGCACAGGCAATCATGATGATTTTATTGTAGAGCTTACAAAAGTTCATATGGATGATATCATCCCCTACTTTTTAAAAGACCCAAGGCTCGAAGGAGCTGTATCAGGGAAAGTAGAAGTGATGAACCCTTACGGCAAAATGAGTGTAGAAGCCAATTTAACTGCAGATGGTTTCCGGTTGAATAATGATTCAATTGGTCAGGTAAAAATCAGCGGCAACTATAACCCGGAGAGTGGAGACATTAATACAGAAATTATTTCTGATAATCCGTTAAATGATTTTATCAGCTCAGGAAAAGTAAATATTAAAGATCCGAAAAACCCAACCATTGATCAGGTGCTGGAAATTAAAGAAGCACAGTTAAGTTTACTGGAGAAATATCTTTCCATCATTACTACCGACATGAAAGGTTTTGGTAACGGACAAATACGTATTAAAGGCAATGCCAACAAACCGGAGCTGATAGGTAAAGTAAAACTCACAGATGCTTCTTTTGTGCTCGATTACACAAAGTGCCGTTACACCATCAAAGACGGAACTGAAATAAATTTTGCAGAAGGTATGATTGATTTTGGTGTTATCAGTTTAAGAGATACTCTCAACCGTGGCGCAGTGTTCTCCGGGAAATTGTATCACCGGTTTTTTAAAGACATGAGTTTTGATATGGACTTCAGAACTACAGATCCCAAACGTGGAATGCTGGTGCTCAACACAAAGAAAAAAGACAACAGTTTATTTTATGGTACTGTTGTTGCCAATGCAAGCGGCAGTGTAAGTGGTCCGGCAGATGACATTGTACTGAAGCTCCGTGGAGAACCAACAGACAGTTCCCGTGTTTTTTTACCCACTTCCGATTCCAGAGTAACCGGCACTGCAGATTTTATTGTGTTTAGAAAGTATGGTACAGAAATGAAAGTTGAATCGGAAGTAAAAGCAACTTCGAGTTTACTGGTTGATCTGGATATTATTGCTAACCCTCTTGCAAAAATTGATTTAATTCTGGATGAAGTAACCAACGACGTTATACAGGGACAGGGAAATGGTTTCCTCAATATTCGAGTAGGCACTTACGAACCAACTACCATTAACGGCAGGTATGATATAACAAAAGGAAAATACACGTTTAACTGGCAGGCGCTGATTAAAAAACCATTTGACATTAAACGTGGAAGCGTAGAATGGAACGGAGATCCCTATAACGCCAAAATAAATATTGATGCCAATTATGAAGTAAAGGACATTACGCTTCCTGCAGATTTAGCCAGAGGTTGCAGTAACAGCATCTACAGCATTAATGTAATTGGAAATTTATCCAACACACTGAAAGATCCTAAAATTAATTTCAGAATAGAATTACCGCAAGGCCATCCCTGCCGTAATAATCTGTTAACTGTAAATGGTCTGCAGCAATTGTATAGTAACCCGAATGAATTAAATAACCAGGTGTTTTCGTTATTATTCTTTGGCCAGTTTCTTTCCAGTTCATCCAGTTCAACAGCTGGTAATAATATTGGCGGCGGTGTAATTAACAGTGCTGCAGGTACCATTTCAGAGTTTATTGCACAACAGGTTACATCAGGTTTAGGTAAAGTATTAAAAACCATTCCCGGCATCAACAAACTTGAATTAGATCCTTACGTAACCTTTACAACAGGTACCACTTCCGAAGCAGGAGGTTATTATGGCCGTGGCAGTTTTGGTCTTACACGAAGATTGCTGAATGGAAAACTTGTATTAAAAGCCGGTGGTTCTGTATTGGTGAATACGGGACAGGCAACTGCATTGCAGAACAGCAATCAGCTTACGCCCGATATTACATTGGAATGGTTGATTACTTCCGATGGTAAACTCCGTTTAATTGGATTTTCACGCAGTACCTACGACATTCAATGGCAGAGCTCACGAAGAACGGGCATCAGCTTTTCGTATGTGCGTGATTTTGAGTAAGGACTATTTTAAAATCTCATGTCCTAATTTATCCCGTTTTGTTTCAAGGTATTTTTTGTTGTGTGGATTGGGAGTGATGCGGATGGGAACAGTCTCTACAATTTCAAGACCATAACCCAGCAGGCCTGCTCTCTTTTTGGGATTATTGCTGATGAGTTTCAGTTTACTCACATTCAGTGTGCGGAGTATCTGTGCACCCACTCCATAATCTCTTGCATCCATGGGCAAGCCAAGATGAAGATTTGCTTCAACTGTATCCATGCCTTCTTCCTGCAGTTTGTATGCCTTCAGTTTATTAAAGAGTCCAATTCCCCTTCCCTCCTGATTCATGTATAACACAACGCCCTTTCCTTCTGCTTCAACCATTTCCATGGCACTATGCAATTGCTCACCGCAATCACATCGCAGCGAACCGAGTATATCTCCGGTAAAACAAGATGAGTGCACCCGAACCAACACCGGTTCATCAGCTTTCCATTCTCCTTTTATTAAAGCAAGATGCTCCTGTCCGGTTTCTTTTTCCTTGAATGCAATGAGTTTAAAATGACCAAAGGCTGTAGGCATTTCTACCCGAACAATTTCTTCAATCAGTGAATCCGTCTTCAGTCGGTATTCAATTAAATCTTTGATGGAAATAATTTTTACGCCAAACTGTTTAGCAATTAACTCTAATTGGGGCAGCCTTGCCATGGTGCCGTCTTCATTCATAATTTCAACCAACACACCTGCCGGTTCTAAACCCGCCAGCCTCGCCAAATCAATGGTTGCTTCAGTATGCCCTGTTCTGCGAAGCACCCCTCCTTTTTTTGCACGGAGCGGAAAAATATGTCCGGGCCTGGCCAAATCTTCGGGTTTTGTATCGGGGTGAATTAACGCCTGAATAGTTTTGGAACGGTCCTGTGCCGAAATGCCTGTGCTGGTTCCCTGTCCGATCAGATCAACTGAAATAGTAAAAGCCGTTTCGTGCAGCGAGGTATTGGAAGATACCATGGGCTCCTGGTTCAGTTCCTGACAACGCTCATCGGTGATAGCTGCACAGATGAGACCCCTTCCATGTTTACTCATAAAATTGATCACTTCAGGAGTTACATGGCGGGCGGCAATAATAAAGTCACCTTCATTTTCTCTGTCTTCATCATCCACTACAATCAGCATTTTTCCCTGTCTGATGTCTTCAATCGCACTTTCTATAGAATTGAGCATTCGTTCTTTTTTTGAGTTGCAAAGTTAGCTGAAATATGAGGCTTTTTAATCAATCAATCAACAGAAATAAGAACCCTCAGCGCAGTTGCAGCATGTGATTGAAAGTTTCTGTCTTCCCTTTACGAATTGTTAATATTTCTTTGATTGTTGTAGACAAGTTTGTCGTTTATTTGCACCTGTAAACTTAAAGTGTATGCCAAAACTCAGAAAATTACTGCTTACAACAGCGGCCGTATTCATCTCCATGTTTGTTGTTGCGCAGGTTACTACCAGTAGCATTTCAGGAATTGTAAAAGACAAAAACGGAGCTCCTTTAGAAGGTGCAACCATAACAGCTACCCACCTGCCCACCGGTACTGTTTATAATACCGTTTCAAAAAAGGGCGGAATCTTCAACATCCCCAACTCAAGAATTGGCGGACCTTACAGGTTAAAAGTTGAATTTGTTGGTCAGAAAGCATATGAAATTGAAGGCTTTTCTCTCTTACTCGGTGAGCCATATGATATTAAAGTAGACATGAGTGAGGATGTGAAGCAAATCACTGAGGTTGTAGTTACAGGTGGAAGAAGAAGAGGCGCTGTTGAAAAAACCGGTGCGTCTACTAACATCAACCAGCGCTTGCTTACAAGTATCCCTACCATTAACCGTTCTATTGCAGGGTTTACTGCCCTCACACCACAGGCAAACGGAACAAGTTTTGCTGGCAGAGACGGACGTTATAACAACCTCCAGATTGATGGTGCAAACCTCAATAACAACTTTGGTTTGAGCAACGATCCTTTACCGGGTGGTTCAAACCAGCCTATTTCACTGGACGCTGTGGAAGAAGTTTCAGTAAACATTTCTCCGTTCGACGTTTGGCAGGGTAGTTTTACCGGTGCAGGTATCAACGTAGTAACAAAAAGTGGTACCAACACTTACAAAGGAAGTGTTTATACATTGCTACGCACAGAAAAAATGAATGGTACTAATGCTGCCGGTACGAAAATTACAGGTATTGCAAAGCAAAAAAATAATATTTATGGTGCTTCTTTAGGTGGCCCCATTGTAAAGAATAAATTGTTCTTCTTCTTAAGTGCTGAATATGAAATTGTAGATCGCCCCGGTATTACTTTTTCACCAAGAGGCGGTTCCGGTCAGGGTAACGTTTCAAGCACACCTATTGACTCATTAAGAAAATTATCTGATCACTTACGTACAAGATACGGATACGAAACAGGTGCGTTTGATAACTTCCCTAATTTTAAAACAGAGAACTATAAATTATTAGGAAAGATCGACTGGAACTTAAGCCGTATTCACAAAGTAACACTCCGTTATCAGGAAATGGTAGGTTATGATGATGTGGTAACAAATAATACATCTATCCCGAATGCTTCACCATTTGTACCAGCAGGTGGTACTTCACGTACTGCATTACCAAATAACCGTTTTGGATTAAACTCGATGTCATTTGCTAATTCAACTTATGCATTCGATAATATTGTTCGTTCAGGTGCGTTTGAAATTAACAGTTCAAAAAGTGGTAATTGGGCGAATCAGTTTATCTCAACGTTTACAAGCGTAAGCGCCACACGCAGTACACCAAGTACACCTTTCCCATTTGTTGATATTTTCAATGGTGCCGGTTCAAACTACATGAGTTTCGGTCTGGAGCCATTCTCTAACAACAACGATGTTAAGAACAGAATTTTTAACATCACCAATAACTTTAAATATTATGCAGGTAAGCATACTGTTACTGTTGGTGCAAGTTATGAGCAGCAATATGTAGGTAACATGTTTATGCCGGGTTCACAAAGTCATTATGTATACAGTACATTAGATGATTTCATCAACAACCGTGCTCCTGTATTTTACTCTTATAACTTTTCATTAATTCCGGGTAAGCCGGCAGTTTATTCTGCAGAGTTAAAAACCGGTCAGCTTTCTGCTTATTTACAGGACGACATTAACGTAAACGAGCGTTTAAAAGTAACAATCGGTTTAAGAGCAGACCAACCGGTATATCTTGAGAGAGCATTGGAAAATCCAAACATCAAAGCACTTTCATTTCCTGATCAGGATGGTCGCTTAAAAAATTACAGTACTGCACAATGGCCTAAAGCACGCATTTTATGGAGCCCACGTATTGGATTCCGTTGGGACGCTGCAGGTGACAAGAGCATCATTATTCGTGGAGGAACAGGTTTGTTCACCGGTCGTATTCCGTTTGTATGGTTAACCAACATGCCATCAAACAGCTTTATGTATCAGCAGGGTTCTGCAATTACAAGCCCTGCAACATTATCAGGAATTACATTTAATCCTGCTGCTGATGCATACAAAGGATTGTTTACTCCAACACAAGGTGTTTTGCCAAACAATGCAAACATTGTGATGATTGATCCTGAATTTAAATTCCCGCAGGTTTGGAGAACAAATATTGCCGCAGAAAAACGTTTTGCAAACGGATGGAGCGTTTCATTTGAAGGATTGTTTACAAAAGATGTAAATGCCGTTAAAATGCGCAACGCCAACCAAAAAGCTCCTGATGCCCGTTTTATTACTGCAGATAACAGACCCTATTACACTCAGGCAAACGCTACAGGTCGCAGAATATACTCAAACATCGGATCTGCCATTATTCTTGAAAATACAAAGAAAGGCGGTGGTATTGCATTAACTGCGCAGTTAACCAAAACATCTAATAAAGGTTTCTCCGGTTCATTTGCATATACCTATACGGCAGCATGGGATATTACATCTAATCCGGGATCTATTGCCAACTCAACATGGTTAGGCAATGCAGCAGTAGGTACACAAAATGATGAGGAACTGGCTTACGGCGGTAATGCAATCCCTCACCGTTTTGTAGCTTATGTAACATACCGTGCAGAATACATCAAGCATCTCGGTACTTCTGTTACTCTCTTCTATCAATCAAGCAATCAGAATAATTTCAGCTTTATTACGAATGGTGATTTGAATGGTGATGGTAATAGCTCTGATCTGATGTACATCCCCAAAGATCAGTCTGAAATGAATTTTGTTGCTATTACCGGTGCAAATCCATGGAGTGTGCAGGCTCAGAAAGATGCGTTTGAAAAATACATCAACGCTTCACCTTATCTGCGTAAGCGCAGAGGTCAGTATGCAGAACGTAATGCAGCATTACAACCTTGGGTTCATACATTAAACCTCAACTTTCAGCAGGATGTGTTTACCAATATCGGTAAAAGAAAACATACGCTACGTTTCCAGGCCGATGTGTTGAACTTTGCAAACATGATTAACAAGGACTGGGGTTTACGTTTCCTCAGCACTCTCAGCGGTAACAATCCTTTACAGGTTGCAGCAGTTACTGGTGGTGTGCCTTCTTACCGTATGACGCTTGTAAACGGTCAGTTACCAACTACTCCATTCCAGATTAACCGCTCACTGGCGAGCACATGGAGTGCACAGCTTGGTTTCCGTTATATCTTCTAAAACAACATTGTTATGAGATATTAAAAAACCCGCTTTAGAGCGGGTTTTTTCTTTTCTTTCGTTTTGCGATAGTATTTAATACGATTGCGCAGATTAATGCTTTTGCCCCCAACCCCATTTTAAAAATGACGGAAAGGCTTTTGCCCAAGTGGGCACATCATGCGAACCATCTTCGAGTTGCAGATATTTGATTGCCTGGTCTTTAAATCCTTTTGCTTTGAGTGCTGCAATTAAATCCATGGCATCATCAATTGAATCAATAATACCGTTATTGTTACGGTCTTTTTTCTCATCCAGGCTTCCGGTTTGGATAAAGAATTTTTGCCAAAGTGATGCAGAACCTGCCTTTACCTGATTGTGCATGATGCGGTCGGCTTCATCGGTATACCCATCTTCATACGCTTTCTGCCTCCACCATAAAGAGGGAGAAAACAATCCTGCTACACTGAATTCTTCCGGATGGTTCCAGACTATATCCATGGCCATTAAGCCTCCCAAAGAAAAACCGGCAAATGCTTTTTCTTTAAAATGAGGTATGTGATATTTCTTACGGATAAAAGGAAGTACTTCTTCAAAAATGAATGAGGTATAATCTGCCGCTTTAGCACCTCTGCCTAAGTAATCAGTTTGAGCGGCTACACCATATTCCATTTTTCGTTGTGGTCCGCAATGTATGCCGGCACAAAGAATGGGTTCAACCTCTTCGTAATAATAAAGTTCATTTAATATTTTCTGGAAAGGCATTTTGGGAAGATCCTGTCCGTCGTTAATCAGCAACAAGGTCATTTTCTCCGGATGTTTTACATGCGTAGGCAAATAAACATCTACCTGTACATCCCGATCCAGTATTTCTGATCTCCACTTATTTTCTTCAAGAAGTATACTCTGCTGCTGTTCCGTATGCATACGTTCAAAAATAAGTAATAAGCTCTAAAATAATTTTTTAACCCTTCGATAATCTTACAAAATTGTGTGCTATATTGAAGGTATAATACTCGTTGCTCTACAAATCAGACTTCATTTTTTAACTGACCAAAAAAATACAATTATGAAAAAGATCGGCATCCTCCACGGTAAAGAGCGCTCATTCCCTACAGCATTTGTTGAGCGGATTAACAGGAAACAGATTGATGGAATTATGGCAGAGCCCGTTTTAATTGATAAGGTTGTACAGGGTGTTGGTAACGGATATGCAGTTATTGTAGATCGTATTTCGCAGGATGTTCCGCATTACAGGGCGTATTTAAAAAATGAAGCCATCACCGGTACAGCAGTCATCAACAATCCGTTTTGGTGGAGTGCTGATGATAAGTTTTTTAATAATTGTCTGGCTACAAAAATTGATGTACCGGTTCCTAAAACGGTAATCCTTCCTTCAAAAGAAAGACCAGATGATACCAGCAATGAATCGTTCAGCAACCTGGCATATCCAATGGATTGGGAAGGAATGTTTAACTATATCGGGTTCCCTGCATACATGAAACCATTTGCAGGTGGTGGCTGGAAGAATGTTTACAAACTAAACGATGCTGCAGATTTTTTTGAGAAGCATGCAGAAACCAATCAACTGGTGATGCTGTTGCAGGAAGAAATTGTGTTTGAAGAATATTACCGTTGTTACTGCATTGGCCGCAAATATGTGCGCATCATGAGCTATGAACCACGCAATCCGCATCATTTACGTTATGTAGCCGATTTTCAACCTTCGGCTGAAAAATTACAAATGATGACAGACATTGTATTACGCATCAATAATTATCTGGGGTACGATTTTAATACGGTAGAACTTGCTTTACGTAATGGCGTTCCGTATGCAATTGATTTTTGCAATCCTGCACCGGATGCAGATCTTGCCAGTGTGGGGGAAGAAAATTTTGAATGGGTGGTTGAGGCTGCTGCAACATATGCCATAGAACGGGCAATGGAACATAAAGAAGGTGCAGATAATTTAACCTGGGGCGAGTATGTTAAGCGTGGAGCAAACAAAGTTCCATTGTATTAATCACATCATTCACTGAAATTTTACACATGGGTATCATCAATTATAAACAGTTTACACTTGGAGTAGAAGAAGAGTACATGGTATTTGATCCTGCAACGAGAGAACTCAAAAGCCATGAACAGCGGATTGTAACTGAAGGACAAAAAGTAATTAAGGATAAAGTAAAAGCAGAAATGCATCAGGCAGTAGTTGAAGTGGGCACCGATATTTGTATGGATATTGGTGAAGCTTTTGCAGATGTTTCTTTGCTGCGCAAAACCATTAGTGGCATAGCCGGCGATATTGGATTAGCTGTTGGTGCAAGTGGTACACATCCGTTCAGTCACTGGCAGGATCAGTTGATTACAGATCATGTACGTTACAACCAGATTGTAAATGAACTGCAGGAAGCTGCAAGAAGTAATTTAATCTTCGGTCTTCATGTGCATGTAGGAATTGAAAACAGAAAGCTGGCCATTCACCTCGCCAATTCTGCCCGTTATTTTTTGCCGCATGTGTATGCACTCAGTACCAACTCTCCTTTCTGGGAAGCACGGATGACGGGATATAAATCTTTCCGTACAAAAGTGTTTGATAAATTTCCACGTACGGGTATCCCTGAATTTTTCGACAGTATTGAAGCATATGAAAATTATGTTGCACTGCTCATAAAAACCAATTGTATTGACAATGCAAAAAAGATCTGGTGGGATCTGCGTGTGCATCCGTTTTTTAACACCATTGAATTTCGTATTTGTGATGTACCCATGACTGTGATGGAAACCATCGCTATTACTGCTTTGTTTCAGGCAATTACGGCCAAGCTGTATAAACTTAGAAACAAGAACATGAATTACATCCAGTACCAGCGTGCATTGATTAATGAAAACAAATGGCGTGCAAGCCGTTATGGTATTGATGGATACCTGATAGATTTTGGTAAAGAAGAAGAAACCAATACACGGGCACTGATTTATGAATTACTCGATTTTGTAGATGACGTTGTAGATGAATTAGGTTGCAGGCATGCATTGAACTATATACCTGTGATGCTGGAGCAGGGAACCGGAGCAGACAGACAATTGAAAGTATATGAACAAACCAAGAGCATGGAGAGTGTGGTAGATTATATTGGCGGGCAGTTCCTGAGCGGCATTTAATTCATTCAGAACTATACAATAATTGCAACCGGCAACAAATTGTTGCCGGTTTTTTGTTTCCCTTTTTCAAAAGTGGTTTGGCATATCACCTTACTGAAAAGGGTTAAAACACGATTGTGTCACTTTTTAGCATGGCTATTTTTATGTGTTGATTTACTCTTTTAAAACATAAACTAACTGCAAATGAAAATGTTTTTTCTGTTTCTTACAGCTTCAGGTCTCCTGTTATCCTGTACTAAAAAAAATCCTGTTGATGATTCAGGTGGCGGCAATAATAATCCGGGCACGCCTCCACCAACAGTAACCCTGCCCAACACGACCTTAATTGAATTAGTTGATCGTGGAGTTTCTGCTAAGGGAGGGTACCTGATACAGCCATTCACCGTTTACTTTCCGTTGAAATTTACATTCAGAGTAGCTGCTGAATACAGCGCCCAAGCCGCTATCATTCAAGAATCGCAGTTAAATAACTTTAAAACCATGGCTGCATTTACTGGTTTTGGCGTGTTCAATAACCAGTTTGGAAGCGTTACCGTTACACTGCAACCCGGGGAATATTATGTTGCAATCAGAAATACAGCTAACGGAGCTAATTTGTGGAGCCTTGAACTGGATTATGAAACATCTTTGCCTGCCAGCGATCGGGCCGTACTGAATGATTATATGATTTCAGAAGCGGTAAAAATCCCTTCGTTTACGAAATATGCAAAGCAATTTACCATTCAGTCGGGCTACAGATATTTTTTGGATGGAGTTAGTTTACATTGTCCGTTTAAAATTGTTACACCGGATCAGTATGCCAAATTTCTGAACAATGAAGGGTATCTCTATTTTACAGATTACTATACAATTGGAGGAAGTACTCCGGGTTTCTGGGAATTGAAACTACCACCGGGCACCTATTATTTTGTTGCAACGGTATCAAGAGAAGCAACACTCACTTATATTCTGGAACGTTGGAAAGTAAATTAACCTTCAACATAAAAAAACAGCAACCGGTGTTGCTGTTTTTTTTCATCTATAATTTTATTGTTCAAAATAAGCAACGGTACCTCCCACCCACTCTTTATCTTTATTGTACCTCACACCAATCATTTTTCCTTTACTCATCCGTGCAAGATTTATTGCAGCATGTGGTCTTGCATCACCCTCGGGCCACACATACATCATCCTGATTTCTACTTTTGCAGGGACATCAGGTGTTTCAATAATTTCTGCATAATTCACTTTGCGCTGAAGAATAAAATTCTCCGGATCATTAATTGCATCAAGATCATCCTGTGTAACATCAATTTTAACTCCCTGTCCTGCAAAAGAAAACAAAGGTTTCAACACATAATTCTCTAACCCATCGGGCAGCTCTTTCACTTCATTCAGGAAAAAAGTTTGTGGTACATATGGATGATTAATAAAAGGCAATGTGTATTTGCTGATGCGGTAAAACCAATTGGGATGCGGCAGCCATTCTACATCCAGATCCTGTGTAATATCTATTACATCTCCCAAGCTGGCTTTATTAGCTTTAAGATCATCAAAAATGATCCGGTTGTAAATACGTTTGATTAACGTCTTTACACCATCTTTCAAGTAATACAGTTTTCGTCCTTCCTGCATGAGTTTGGTTAAACAAACCACTTCAATTCCCGTGTAATCTTTTGTACAGGAAAAATCAATTCTGGTTTTTTGTTCTTCGGGTTTAATTTCAAGCAGGATTACATGCTCAACAGGAAGATCACCAACAATTAACTCTCTTAACATTTTTACGTAACTCTCTTTGGTATAACCGTTGAGGTATTGACTGTAATTGGATGGTACAGGAAAATGTTTTTCAACAACTTCGGGATAATAAACCTGAAAGCCATACAATGTAGGAAAGCCCTGCATCTCTATCAATTGCGGTTCAAGTTCGCCACGATCATTTCGGCAAATACCAAAATCAAATGAGATCATGTGTGAAATGGATGCTTCATTGGGTACTTTTTCACCGGGAGGAATTGCTTTCTCTGTTAATGTAATAAAGTTGGGATCACAGATCACATCAATAATACTTTCACATGCATCCATCAGCTTATCAGCAAATTCTTTATCAACAAATACAGGTGTTTCGCATACCCTGAATTCAATATCGCCTGGATGAAGACTGTTGAGATCGTTTAAAAAAGCCTCGTACTTAGCCGCTGAAAAATGTGCATTAAATGTTTTACGTAAGTCCGGTACCATAGAAGATCGTTTGTCTTCTAAAAATATTTGATTTTAACCAGAAAACTAAATTAAACTGTAACAGGTGTTATGGAGAAAACAGCCCTGTAAAGAAAATTAGGGAGTATGTGAGAATAGGTGTACAAAATTTTATCCGGGTCTTCCAGATGTTCAATCATACTCTTCCATTTTTCGAACCCGTGATTATCAATCACCGTTTTCTTTTTCTCTTCTGTTTGCAGATACATGCTCATACCAATGGCATCTGCTTCAGGATGAAATTGTGTGCCAATCATGAACTCATTAAAACGTACAGCCATAATTGCCCGTTCAAGCGCTACATGGGGTCGGTCTTTTTCAATGCAAAGCAATTTTGCTCCGATAGCTTTTAAATGCTGATGATCGGGTTGAATAACCTGATAATCTCTGCTGTCTACAGCATAGAACGGATCTTTTAGTCCATCAAACACCAGTTCATCATCAGCCCCATTCATAAGATGCACAGGAAACACACCAAATGCAGTTGATTTACGTACACATACCTCGCCGATATTAAAATAACGGCAGGCAAGCTGAAAAGAATGACAGATAAAAAACACATGCTTTTTATCTTCCTTCAGCGGATTATCATTCCATTTTTTAATTTCTGAGATCCAGGAGAAAAAACGATTTTCCCATTCTGTTCCCTTGCTTTCCAAAGGACTGCCGGGGCCACCTGAAGAAATATATACATCGTAAGAAAGATCCGGCAGTTGCTGTTTGCTGCGCACATCAAATTCATCCCACACCACATTTATCTGATGCCCTTCTGCAAACTGATGAAGTATGTCTCTTATACAACGCATGCCCTGATTAGGAAACCCATCGTACAGATCAAGAACCGCTACCCGAACATGTTTTGCATTGGTACCACTCATTGAGCAAAATTATTGAAAAATTCATGTTCCTGCGGGGTTTCATCTATCCACAGATTGTGGAAACAAAAGCCCCCCGGATAACCGGAGGGCCTTACCAACTGCTAATGAGAAAAATTAAAGACTGTTTAAATAACTGATGATGCCGCTTAAACTGCTCAGTTCGGGTTTGATGAAGGCTACTGTAGCAGCAGATGTTTTCTCTTCTTTGATGCCTAAATAATAACTGCCTCCAACTTTTGATATTGCAACAAATGTAACTTCCTGATTAACGGGTATGTTGGGAAAGGCAAAGCTTCTTGTTGCTGCATTACCGGATAATTGTACAACAGTACGGTTATTTTTAAATACCATGTATACTGCCGTATTTGCGTTGGAGAATAAATTTGGGACTACTGCTTTCACTTCAACCCTTGGTTGTACTGTTTCAAGTGATTTACCAGCGCTTACCCATCCTGATTGAAAAGTTTCAATGATATAACCCTTTGCCAAAGGATTGATGTTTGTTGAATCCCACAATTTAACAACTGCATTATCTGCAGCCAGCGACCAGTTAAACAATAAAGAATTTGTAACAGTTACAGGGCTTCCATAAAAAACACTCATACCGGGTTTAGGCTCTGTATCACGGTAACGGATACTGATTTTTTTATTACCCGCAACTGTTACAGGCTGACCGTTAGATGTGAGTTTTATATGAAGTGCACCTCCAGATTCAAGTGGATACCTGCTTGCACTTGTAGTAACGCCGTAACGTATAAAGTCTCCTTTCTTTTGTAACAACACGTATTCAATTTTCAACCCGCCTGTTAATGCAACACCATTTAAAAGAAGACCATTTAAAGGAAACATGAACTGAATGGCGTTGGCGGCATTAACCAATGTATCGGTCACCACGCTGTTCACATCATGTACATTAAAACTTCCTTCCAGTTGCTTTGATAAAATAAGCACCTGCGATGAGGCGGTAACATTATTTGTCCATGCACTGTCCAGTTGCTGCCCGTCATCAGGTACAAATTCATTTGTATCTTTTTTGCAGGAAGCAAAAAGTAAAATAATGAGACAAACATTAGTTGCTATAAAAAACTTCTTCATAATCTGGATTTAAACAGGTGTTTTTCATGGTCAGCAATTGCCGGAAACATCCATATACATTTGATGCTTCACTTATCTGTATCGCTGCCTTTCACTAAATAAATTATAACGTATCCCCAGCTGCATACCTGTTGTTGTATATCTCTGATTCACAAAATTTCCATTTTGTGTAACCGGTTTAAAGTTGTAACGGAAATAAGGCTCTGCAAAAATCTGCATACGATCATTGAGCCGTTTGTAAACAGCAAAACTGGTAAAGATGCCAATGCCGATATTACTGCGCCAGTGATTGGGGCCGTTCCCTTTTGCTGTTGAAATTTTTACCGGACTGAAGGTTGTGTCTAATACTTCACCCCGATAGAAAGATGTGATGTTAAATACAGGACCTGCATTGATTGAAAAAGCCAGAATTTCAGGATCACCAAATTCATACGAAAGAATAACCGGTAAATCAATAAACCGGTAACGGTTATACGTGGTTCGGTAACGTGTACCTGTTTGTTCAAAATAAGTGGTATCCCGGATAAATAAGGTATCTCCCGGTGCTCTGATAACGGTACGAATGGTTATGATCTGTGTTGTTTGCTTTTCATTTTCATTGACTATACGTAACCGCTCATTAATCTGTGAGTAGTTTATACCTGCTTTGAGCACAAACTGTTCTCCGATATTTTTTGCAATTCTTACTCCCGCACTGAATCCGTTTCGATTGTCTTCACTTTCCCTGCGTTGAGAAATATAATTATTAAAGCTGTTTGGGTTAGAAAAGCTGCGCATGGTATAGTCAGGTGAACCATACACTTCCAGATACAGATCATTTCTTCTTGGGCCATTTACACTTGGGCATGCAGGGCCAACTGTTCTCTGCGGTACATTTCCCAATGTGAATGTTGAGAGCGAATAACGGTAAGCAGCCGGAGCAGTAAAGCGCAGCAGCATTTCTTTTTCTACTGTTGATATTGTTTCAGGCTTTGTATTGCCGACAACAGTGTTCATCTGCTGTTTTTGAGTTGAGTTTTTTTGATTGCTTTGATTTGTATTTGTTACTACTGCTCTGCTATTACTTTTTTTATCGTTTACCTGATGATGGTCTGCTTCTTTATTTGCCGGAACTGCAGTTCCATTTTTTATTCCCTGTGGGTTTGTTGTATTTTCTTTAACTGCATTTCCTGTTGTGTTGTTTGTACCTTCCTTCTGCTCAGTTGAATTTGTATTTGTTGTTGATTCTTCCGGATTGATTGCTGTTTGTTCGTTGTTTTGTAAAGCAGGTGTTTCAGTTTGTTTGCTTTCCGTTTCCTGCTCTTGTTTTGCACTGGAAACAACGGGCTTATCTGCAGACTCATGTTTCACCACTGAATCCCATGTTAGATAAAGCATTCCTGTGAGTCCTAAAAGAACAACAGCAGTTAACCAGTATTTCCGGAAAAAGAAAAATCCTTTGCGGTCGTCTTTTTCTTTTTCACGAATACGCTCCCATACCTGCATGGGGGCACCTGAGTCGTGCTGACCCAGTTTACCTTTTACGAATTCGTCAAATAATTTATCCGTCATACTGCAATGCTTTTTTGCATTTTAAGAATTTCATTTTGCAAATACCTTCTTGCTTTAACCAGTTGTGATCTGGAAGTACTGTCTTTAATGTTCAACATCACCGCTATTTCTTCATGACTGTAGCCCTCAATTACATGCAGGTTAAACACAAGCTTGTACCCTTCCGGCAAATTATGAATCAACTTCATAATTTCTGTTTCATTAAGATGGGTGTAGGCCGATGGTTCTAAACCGCCTGCCTGCGTTGAATCGGGTTGTACCTCATCAAACTTCATTTTCTTTTTCTGGCAATATTTCAGGGCTGTATTTACTACAATCCTTCTTACCCACCCTTCAAAAGATCCTTCGAACTTAAACTGTGAAATATTTCTGTACACCTTTATAAAAGCATCCTGCAGAATATCTTCTGCCTCCATCCGGTCAGTGGCATATCGAAGGCAAACAGTAAGCATCTTACCGGCGAAACGCTCAAAAAGCTGTCGCTGGCATTGCTCATCATTTTTGATGCAGCCCTGAATTAATTGGTGATCGGTCAATATCAGAATACGGTGGTTATTTTTTATTTAAGAGATGCCTTTCAATCAGTTATTCGCTGCCCGGCAACTAAAAACATATTACAAAACTATTAAAAACCGAAAAGGGCAGCAAAAAAGCTACCCTCTTCTATCTCAGGAATTAAAAACTTACATACCCATGTCCATCTTTTTCTGTTTCAGACTGTTTAAAGACGGGTCCATTTCAATGGCTTTATCGCACAATGCCATTCCTTTATCTTTTTGCCCCATTTTCTGGTAACACATGCCAATCATGTATAAAGAACGGGCATTCTTATTGTCAACCTGCAGTATCTGATCCCAGTTGTCAATAGCATCCTGGTACTGACCGCCTTTGTATTGAGACTCTGCCAGTGCATATCTGATAGAAATACTGCTGGGTCTTTTATCCAATGACTTTTGCAAATACTCGGTTGATTTTGCAAAATTGCCAATGTTCATGTAACAATAAGCAACGCTTTCAAAGTAATCTGCATTCTGCACCCAGCCACGCTGAGCAGCCAGTTCAAACATCGCAATTGCATTTTTATCATCAGGAATGGCATAGTAAACCATGGCCATTTCAAAAACATACCTTGCATTTTTCTGATCTGCATTGGCTGCTTTTTGATAATAAGGGATCGCCTGTTTGTAACGTTCCATTTCCAGATAACTGCGGCCAATGGTATAATATAAAACTGCGTTAGATGTATCAGTTTCGGCAGCATAGAGCAAACGGTTGATTGCCTGCGGATAATTTTCAAGATAATAATTACTCATACCGGCAATGTAATGCATAGGCTTATCCTTGTGTAACTTCTCCCATTTTTCAGTAAAGCTCAATGCATCCTGATGGCGGCCGAGATTAAAATATAAAGTAGCCAGCTGCTGAAAAGTAGATTCATTGTTTGGATCCAAACGGTTCCAACGGGTATATGCATCAACTGCCTGTCTGTAATTACGGCTTTCAATACCATACTCGCCCATTGCTTTTAATGCATCAATGTTTGTGGTATCCCATTTTACAGCCTGTTCAAACAAGTTCATCGCCAGTTGAATGCGGCGTTCCTGTTTTGCAATAGTTGCTTTTTGTAAAAATGAATTTGAACTGTCTCTGTTTTGAGAGGTGGCGCTAAACGAGCCACTTAAAAGAAGGAGGGTAACAACATACCAGCTTTTCATGGAATTTGGTTTTTTAGGATATTAGCAAAAATATGTATTTTAAAGATAACTACAAACGTAGATTTACTCGCATAAACCCTGCCAATATTCCGAAAAATAAGGGTTTATTTAAGAATGATTGCGCCCAACGGAGGTAAATGGAGGTTCAACTCATACCATTTGTCGGTTTCATTCACTAAAGTTCCCTCCAAAATGCTGTTAAACACATCGCCTGTTCCCCAATATTTTTCATGGTTACTATTAAAAATTTCTTTCCACTCTTTTTTGTTCTGCAGATGCAGTTTCCAGTCTTTGCGTACCACCGGCGTCATGTTCAAGATTACAATCAGATCATCTTCCGGTTTTTTTCCTTTGCGTTTAAAAACAATCACCGACTCACTTCTGTGGTTGAGATCAACCCACTCAAACCCGAATTGATTAAACTGATTTTCATACAATGCCGGTTCGGTTTTGAGGAGATGACAAAGATCTTTTACACACTCTTTTACTCCTTTATGCGAAGGAAATTGTAACAGCTCCCACTGGAGTTCACTCTTGTGATTCCACTCACTGGTAGCCCCAAACTCGTTTCCCATAAAGAGTAGTTTACCGCCCGGATGCGCAAACATATAGCTGTACATGAGGCGCAGGTTGGCAAATTTCTGCCACTCATCTCCGGGCATTTTATACAGCATAGGACTTTTCCCGTGCACCACTTCATCATGACTTAATGGTAACATAAAATTCTCATCATAATAGTACATCATACTGAAAGTGAATTGATCCTGTTGATGTTGGCGATACAGCGGATCCTGCTTAAAGTACTTCAATGTGTCGTGCATCCAGCCCATCATCCATTTCATTCCAAAACCCAGCCCATCAGAAAAAGTGGGTTTACTTACACCCGGCCAGTCGGTGGCTTCTTCGGCAATGGTTTGTGTATCGGGTAAATCCCTAAAGATGGTTTCATTGAGATCTTTGATAAAAGCAATGGCTTCTAAATTACCATCACCACCAAATTCATTGGGCTCCCATTGGCCGGCCGTTCTTGAATAGTTCAATTTGAGCATAGAGGAAACGGCATCAACACGTAATCCATCAACATGGTATTTTTTGAGCCAGTACATGGCACTGCTGATTAAGAAAGATTTTACTTCTCCCCTTTTGTAATTAAAAATATAACTGTTCCAATCGGGGTGATATCCTTTGCGCATATCAGCATATTCATAAGTATGACTGCCATCGAACATAAACAATCCATGTGCATCATACGGAAAATGCGAAGGCACCCAATCGAGAATTACCCCAATACCTGCCTGGTGAAATGCATCAATCAGTTGCATGCATTGCTGCGGCGTTCCGTATCGTGATGTGGAAGCAAAATAACCTGCCCCCTGATACCCCCAACTGCCATCATACGGATGTTCCATTATGGGCATTAACTCAACATGTGTAAAACCCATTTCTTTTACATAAGGCACTAAGTTCTCCCGAAAAAAATCATAACTGTGATAGGTCTCTTCATTGTATTTATCCGGCCTCATCCAACTCGCAAGATGCACTTCATAAACACTCCATGGCGCATCTAATTTATTATGCTCTTTTCGGTTTTGCATCCATTGTTCATCGGCCCATTCATGTTCCAGTTGCCAGGTAACCGATGCGGTGTTTGGTCTTACTTCCCAAAAATTGGCATAGGGATCTCCTTTATCGAGTTTTACACCACCATAACCATGAATATGAAATTTGTATGTTTCTCCTTTTTTAACATGCGGGATAAAGCCTTCCCAAATACCCGACTTATCTAACCGGACATAAAGCGGATGACTTTCTTTATTCCAGTTATTAAAACTGCCAAACACAGAAACATAAGTTGCATTTGGAGCCCATACTGCAAAATAATAGCCTGTCGTTTCATTTACTTCCATTAAATGAGCACCAAACAACTCGTAACATCTATAGTTAGTTCCGTTTTGAAAATTGGCAATATCATCTCCTTCAAAACGGGAATAATTCCATACAGGTTTTGATGTATCAATAAAATGATAGTCTTCGTATTTTTTAGGAGCTTCCACTTTACAAGGTTTTACTGATCGGTTAAAGTTTGTAAACAGTTTGCAGTAATGTGATTAAACATTTATAAAAAAACTACTGCCGTTCATATGGAAATATAACACTTTAACATCTTTTGCACACATTCTGCCGCAAAAAGATTTTATCATCGTGTACCAATTTTATCATCACCAAAAGCTATGATGTCACCAAAACTCATTCTGCTCTTTTGCACAGGCATATTCTGTTCTTTGCAATCCATCAGCCAATCCAACCAAATCAAAGGATCCATTACAGACACCAGTTCAGGGAAAAAACTAAGTCAGGCAGTTGTATCGCTTCTTCGTACTAAAGATTCAACCCTTGCAAAATTTACACGTACAAATGAACAGGGCAATTATGAACTGAAGAATATTCCCAATGGCAGCTATCTGTTTATCATCAGCTATCCCGGCTATGCTGCGTTTGCTGATGAAGTGGAACTGAATGGAAACACAACGCTTACAAAAGAAGTAACGATTATACCACGCAGTAAACTGCTGGAGGAAATTATTATCCAACAAAAAGTAAGTGCTATCCGCATTAAAGGTGATACTACAGAATATAAGGCAGACAGTTTTAAAGTAGGGCCTAATGCCAATGTGCAGGAACTGCTGAAACGCTTACCCGGCCTGCAGGTAAATGCCAAAGGAGAAATTACAGCACAGGGACAAAAGGTAGAAAAGATACTGGTTGATGGTGAAGAATTTTTTAGTGATGACCCTGCTGTTGTCTCTCAAAATCTGCGTGCAGATGTGGTAGATAAAGTACAGGTGTTTGATAAAAAAAGTGAGCAGGCCGAGTTTACCGGTGTTGATGACGGACAGAAAACAAAGACCATTAATCTTGAACTGAAGGATGATAAGAAGAAAGGTTACTTTGGAAAACTGGAAGCAGGATCAGACTTTGATCGCTACAGAAGTGCAAAAGCAATGATTAATCTTTTTAAAAAGAAACAAAAGATTGCCGCATACATTACCAACAACAACACCACGTTTGAAGGACTGAACTGGAACGAGCAACGGAACTTTGGCAGTAACAGTAATAACAACATGGAAGTATCAGATGATGGAGGTATGATGTTCTGGAACGAAGGTGACGATTTCAGCAGAGGACAGGGTTTGCCGCAATCAACCACAGCCGGTTTGTTATACATTAATAAATGGAATAAAGATAAAAACAGCATCAATGGCAGTTATCAGTTCAACGATCAGATGATCAACGGCAGAAACACCAGTTTTACGCAAACCATTTTGCCCGACAGCAGCTTCTCCAACAACACCATTGAAAACTTCACCAGCTCCCGCCGCAGAAATAAACTGAACGCAACATATGAGTGGCAGATTGATTCTACCAGCAGCCTGAAAATAAAAGCAAGCGGCTCCATTGTGAATGCACAAAGAGAAAATAAATATCTTGGCGAGTCGGTAAGTGAAGACAAGATTGTGATCAATAAAATTGACCGCACAACCATCAGCCGTACAGAAGATAAAGATTTTACTTCCGAAATCAACTGGCGAAAGCGGCTTAGTAAAAATGGAAGAACCATCAGCTATACCGGTAACTGGAGCAATAATGCAAAAACAGGAAATGGATTTCTGCTTTCAAACACAGATTTCTTTGATGTAAACGGACAGCCCGACCGGCAGCAACTCCTTGATCAGAATAAAACCAATAATGAACGCCAGCAGGTTATTCAGAACAGCCTGATTTATACAGAACCGTTAACCAAAAAATTATTTTTAGAGTTAACCTACCGAAATGCGTTTAACCGGAACAATGCTGAACGAAACACGTTTGAGAAACCAATTTCAGGCGATAAATACAGCTCTATTGTAGATACGTTGAGCAATCATTTTCTGTATAAGGCAGATGACCACAACGGCGGTTTCTCTTTCCGTTATACCGAAAAGAAATACCTTATTTCTCTTGGCGCAGCAGTAGGAAGAACAAATTTTGAGCTGGAAGAATTAACAAAAAACGATACACGCAGAATAGGTTTCACCAATCTGTTACCAAGAGCAAGTATTCGCTTTACACCAAAAAAACAAAAGAGCTTTACACTTTCTTATAACGGAACAACACAGAACCCCACCCTGCAGCAAATCAATCCGATTATTGATAACATTGATCCGTTAAACATTACCATCGGCAATCCTTTGCTGAAACAGGCTTTCAGACACAGCTTTTCTGTTAACATGAATGATTATAAAATCATCAAGAGCAGAAACTTTTATCTCTCGGGCAGTTTTGCATTTACAAATAATGCCATCAGCAGTTCAAATAAAATTGATTCGGGCATCCGCATTAATCAGGCCATTAACGTAAACGGAAATTACAACGGTCAGCTATGGACCATGTATGGTTTTGAAGTGGCCCCATCCGTTAATTTAAATTTTAATGCAGAAGCATCTGTGAGCCGTTTTGTAAACATGGTGAACGGAGAAAAAAATATCAGTGATAATTACCGGATCGGATTAGGAACAGGTATTGGCAAATGGAGTGATAAATGGATCAGTTTTAATTTAAACGTAGAACCTGCTTTCAATTTTTCAAAATCATCCATCAACAAAAGCCTTGCAACCAACTATTGGACTGTAAATGCATATCCATATTTATCAATGAAATTCAAGAAACAGAAGCTGTATGTTGATTTAAATGGTAACCTGAATTTTTATCAGAAAACAAGTGTATTCCAGAATCAGCGGAATGTTATGATCATTAACAGCTCCATCAAACGCACTTTTACAAAATCAGATGCTTTTGAACTGATGCTTTCCGTAAATGATCTGTTCAATCAGAACCAGGGTATTCAGCGGAATATCAGCAGCAACTTTATAGCAGAAAACACGTTTCAGAACATACGCCGTTATGTATTGCTTACGCTTAGCTGGAACTTTACAAAAAACGGTAAACCTTCAAATTTTTAAACATGAAGCATCTCTTTTTTATACCTCTTCTACTCTGTTTTTTTTCAACCGCATCTGCGCAGGTAAAATTTATCAGCAGCGGACGTATAGAATTTGAAAAAAGAGTGAACCAGTTTTCTTTTTACGATAAAGAAGATGATGAAGCCCCGTGGGTTATTGAAATGAAGAAAACATTTCCGAAGATGGTGAACGAAGTTTACTATCTCGACTTTAATGAGCAAAAGAGTGTGTATAAACTTGGAAAAGAAAACACCGATGTAAAATATATGTGGGGCCGCAAACCCAGTGAAACGGATGTTACTGTACAGGATGTTCAGAATAACCAGATACTTGTACAGCGGGATATTTTTGAACAAACCTATCTGGTAAAAGACAGTCTTAGAAATTACGAATGGAAGATCAGCAATGAAACAAGAACCATTGCAGGTTTTGAATGCCGTAAAGCAGTTACAAAAATCTGCGACTCTGTTTATATTGTTGCGTTTTATACCGATGAGATTACGGTGAGCAGCGGCCCCGAAAGCTTTGGCGGCTTACCCGGTATGATCCTTGGATTGGCTGTACCCCGTTTGCAAATTACCTGGTTTGCTACAAAAGTTGAACTGAAAGAACCATCAGAAACAATGCTGAATCCAAAACAGAAAGGAAAAACAGTAACCTGGCAGGCATATGAAAAAGATTTGAACAAAGCCATGAAAGACTGGGGCAAGTACGGAGCCAAAGTAATGTGGACGAGTTTGCTGTAAATGAACATCTGGTTTAATTCTTAACGAGATGTCATGTTTTTATTGCCCTGTAAATTCCAGCTCGGGAATTTCAGGATTCTTAGGGTCAGGCCCATAATTGTTATGATAACGATCACCATCTGTAAAAAGCCACACCAATAAAAAAATGAATCCAACTAACGGTATAAAGTAAAAAAGAATAAACCAGCCACTTTTATTAATATCATGCAGACGCCTCACCAGTACAGCCAAACTTGGGATTAACATACCTAATGCAAAAAAAAGTATGAATAAACCAAAAGCTCCGGAAAGGAATTGAGAATCTAAAGCTCCTGCCGAAGAAAAAAACAGAATATTCATAAGGATGTAAATCACAAAATTTGCAAGAACATAGTTCCAGTATTCTGCTCTTCTAGCACGGCCTTGAAAATTTGCATAATTTTTTATTACTACCTTTTTCCACCAATCTATGATATTGTAATCAGACTCATGTTTTTCCATCACATTTAGATTTGTTTGAAATCAATGAAATACTTTTTTTAAGTTAACTTTTGAAATCAAAATAAAATCAAACTACATGCTAAACAACTATTTTATTTCAACTCCAGCACCAGATTATACATCGGCATGAGTGTAATTGTTTTTTCCAGTTGAAACTGTTGCCCTGCAGCTATATCATGTGCAACCTGGAACCCTTTCATCCGCTCTGCAAACCGGGACAAGTCAATTGTGACCGCTTTATCGTTTGTATTCATGATACACATGATGGTTTGCTTCTCATCATATCGGAAATAAACATACACACCGTCAATGGGATAAAACTGCATCATCTTCCCCGTTTTAATAGCGGATGATGTTTTACGGAAGTTGGCAAACTTTTTTATGTAATTGAAAATTGAATTCTCTTTTGCTGTTCTTCCTGCAGCGGTAAATTTATTAGCCGCATCACCCTCCCATCCTCCGGGAAAATCCTGACGCACATAACCATCATTGGGTGAAGTAAGACCCGTCATTAAAATTTCATTACCATAATACATCTGCGGAATTCCTCTGAAGGTCATTAGCCATGAAAAGGCAACTTTGTATTTTGCGGTGTCTTCATTCAACACAGAATAAAAACGTGGCAGATCATGATTATCTAAAAAGATCACCTGCCGCATTGGATTTTTATAAACAAAATCCTGCGCTGTTGTAGTATATAATTTATTCACACCTTCCGTCCAGCCAAAAGGCTGTGTTAATGCCGGCTGAATACCATAAAACAATGTTTGAAAGTCGGTAGTGGCCTGCATGTTACTCTTGTAGGGAATATTGTAATTATTCTCACAGAAATAACTTTGATTAGGAACTCCATGCACCCATGTTTCGCCAAAGATGCTGATGTTGGGATACTCCGTATACAAGGCCTGATTGCAACGGTTCATAAACTGCAGATCATTGTATGCATAGGTATCAATACGCCAGCCATCAATTCCATATTCTTCCACTGTCCAGATAGCATGCTGTATTAAAAAATTTGCAACAAATGGATTGCTGTGGTCCCAATCGGGCATAGAAGTTACAAACCAGCCATCGAGCATAATTTTTTTATCAACTGCTGCTGCATACGGATCAAACAGGATTTGATCTTTATAATTTGTTTGTGTAAATGAAGGCCAACGGTGAAACCATGTACTGTCGGGCTGATCACGGAACAGTACATGTTCAATGCCCACATGATTGTATACCGCATCCTGAATAATCTTAAACCCCTTTGCATGTGCTGCATTGATTAAACGCTTGTAGGCTTCGTCTCCACCCAATCTCCTGTCAACACGATAATGATTGGTAAATGCATAACCATGTTCTGTACGATTCGGCATATCATTTTCAATGACCGGGTTTAACCACAAAGCTGTTACACCCAAATCCTGTAAATAGTCGAGATGATTTTCAATTCCTTTCAAATCACCACCATGACGGTTGAACACAGTATCTCTGCGAAGTGTTTGATCTTTCATTCCGGCCACACGATCATTCGATGGATCGCCATTGCTGAAACGATCGGGCATTATGAGATACATCAAATCCTGTGAAGTAGCACCATTGGCATAAGCTAATCCACGACCGGGACGACGGGATTGCAGATTGAATTCAAAATTCACTGCTGCTGTTCCCTTCTTTGAACGGATACCCACTGTGCCGGGCTTTGCTGTTGGAGCAATCGTAACATCAAGTATTACATATGCCGGGTTTTTAAACTTATTCACTTTTGTAATGGTAACGCCGGGATAATTTGTAGTGAAGCCCGTATGTGTTCCTACATCGGTTCCATGAATCATGATCTGCAGCTTATTGTACTTCATCCCGATCCACCAGTTGGCAGGATAAAGGTTGTAACTGTTTTGTGCAAATGAAAAAGTTACTGTAATCAACAGTAACTTAACTGAAAGCAAAATTGTTTTCATTGTTATGCGTTTAATTGTTCTTCTTTTATTTTGATCGCACCCGGATCGTACACATAGATTACACTCACGGCTGCACAGATCATAAATACGCCAGCCATGATAATGGCATATACCGGTTGATTATTGTAAATACTCTTCACCATTGGCCCCCCAATGATTCCATTTAATATCTGCGGCAACGTAATAAAGAAATTAAAAATGCCCATGTAAATTCCCATCTTACCTGCAGGGATAGAACTGGAAAGAATTACATAAGGCATTGCCAAAATACTTGCCCACGCAATACCTACACACATCATCGAAAATATCAGAAACTCTTTATTGGGTGCAAAGAAAATAGAAATTAATCCAACACCGCCAATGAGGAGTGAAAGTGCATGCGTTTGTTTACGACCAATCTTTTTTGCAATAAATGGTAAACAAAGTGCATAGCCTGCCGATACTAAATTGTATACACCAAAGATAACACCCGTCCAGCTTTGCGCTTTGCGGTACATATCAGAACTTCTGTCTTCAATGGGCAGTCCCATAATATGCGTTGAGATAGTATCTGTTGTAAACACCCACATACCAAACAATGCAAACCAACTGAAAAACTGAACAAGGCCCAGTTGCTTCATGGTCTTCGGCATATTTTTTATATCAGTGAAAATGCTGCTGAATCCTTTATTATGACTTTCGTTTTTGCCATGATACTTTTCATATTCAGCAGGAGGAAATTCGTTTGTTTTAAAAACTGTAATGAGAATACTGGTTATAAACACCGCTGCGCCAATATAAAAGCCATATTTCACATTATCTGCTACTACACCATCAGGTGCACTTTCAGAAACACCCAAGTAAGCAAGGATAGCAGGTAACCATGAACCAAGCACAGCTCCAATTCCAATTAAAAAAGTCTGAATAGAAAAACCGGCAGTGCGTTGTGAATCGGGAAGATTATCAGCCACCAATGCACGAAACGGCTCCATGGAAAGATTGAAACAGGCATCCATGATCATTAAAAATCCGGCACCGATAATTACAAGTGGGGCAATGGTTCCAAGAATGCCGGCATTCGGCATTAAACACAATGCACCGGATGAAAGGATGGCGCCTGCAAGAAAATAAGGACGACGGCGGCCGAGTTTTGTCCATGTGTTATCACTGTAATGACCAACGATTGGTTGTACAATTAAACCAACCACCGGAGCAGCTAACCAAAACCATGATAGATGTTCTACATCTGCACCATAGTTACGAAGAATGCCACTGGCATTTGAATTTTGCAATGCAAATCCAAACTGAATTCCGAGAAATCCAAAACTCATGTTGAAAATTTGCCAGAATGAAAGACGTGGTTTAGGAGTTAATCCTGATGATGAGCCGGGGCTCACTGAAGTTCCTGCAGCCATAACAATCGTGCCCCATCCCTGAATGGAGGCGTTTAATAAATGATGTATAAAAAAGCAGCACCCCTCAGGGACGGGAGCTTAAATTACAAATCCATCAGGCAAAATAGCGCCTTTCTTTACAACCACAATTCCATCCTTCACCGTGTAAAGCGAATGATCGGTGTTGGGTAAATGTTCACCGCCATTGATACGTACATCATTTCCAATACGACAGTTTTTATCAATGATGGCGTTTTTAATGTAACAGCGTTCACCAATGCCAATCTTGGGAATACCTCTTTCAGCTGCATGCAGCATTTCTTCCAGTGTTTCATAATAATCGCCACCCATGATATAACTGCTTACAACCGTTGTACCATGACCAATTCTTGTTCTGATACCAATGACGCTGTTCTCCAACCGGCTGGCAAGTATGATAGAACCTTCGGCAATGATGGTACGTTCCAGCGTTGTACCGCTTATTTTTGCAGGCGGTAACATGCGTGCACGTGTAAACACGGGACGATCGTTATCAAACAAATTAAAATCAGGAATTTCTGCAGTGAGTGCCAGGTTGGCTTCAAAGAACGAATAAATATTTCCAATGTCTGTCCAGTAACCATCATACTGATGACTGATCACTTTGTATTTTTCAATAGAAGCAGGCATGATCTCTTTACCAAAGTCGGTAGCATCTTTGTATTCATCCTGCAACAGATCAATGAGTAATTTTTTGTTGAAAATATAGATGCCCATTGATGCCAGGTAAATACGTCCCTGTCCTCTCATTTCATTTCCTGTATCGCTCTCCCACTCGCCTAAAATATCTTTCTTTGGTTTTTCGATAAACGATGTGATCATATGATCTGCATCCGCTTTCAGAATTCCAAACTCAGGTGCATCCCGTTCAGCAACAGGTATGGTTGCTATGCTGATGTCTGCACCACGGGCCACATGATCATCAATCATTTTTTGAAAATCCATTTGGTACAACTGATCACCTGAAAGAATGAGCACGTAATCTGCTTCGTGTTGCTGTACATGACGTAAGCACTGACGCACAGCATCGGCCGTACCCTGGTACCATCCCGGATTATCAGGTGTTTGTTCTGCCGCAAGAATATCAACAAATGCACTGCTGAACATACTGAAGTGATACGTGTTCTTGATATGCTTGTTGAGCGATGCTGAATTAAACTGCGTTAAAACAAACATACGGTTGATGCCTGCATTAATACAATTTGAAATTGGAATATCAACCAAACGATACTTTCCTGCAATGGGAACAGCCGGTTTACTTCTGCTTGCTGTTAAAGGATATAAACGTGTTCCTGCGCCACCACCAAGGATTACTGCGATTGTGCTTTTTGCTGCTGACTTGCTCATAAGTTTAATTTATTCGTTAACAGAGTATGATTCTAAAATTACTGTAAGCTCTTATACAGATCTATATATTTCTGAACACTGCTTTCCCAGCTGAAATCAAGTTTCATCATTCGTTCTCTGG
Organism: Chitinophagaceae bacterium; assembly: GCA_022841365.1. Taxonomy (GTDB): domain Bacteria; phylum Bacteroidota; class Bacteroidia; order Chitinophagales; family Chitinophagaceae; genus Lacibacter. The sequence goes on from JALHRP010000037.1 coordinate 35,850, forward strand.
CTGCATGAAATTGTTTTTTGTTGTTGTACAGTTCAACCGCTCTCCATACAGCGTTACAAACATCTCCTGTTGCTGCATTGTTAAACACAAGTCCGTAACCACCATCTGCACTAATATCTTTCACTGTATCTCTAAGTCCACCTGTATTACGTACTAAAGGTACTGTTCCGTAACGCATAGCATACATTTGATTTAACCCGCAAGGCTCCACTCGGCTTGGCATTAATAAAAAATCGGCACCAGCATACATTAAGTGACTCAACGCTTCATTGTATCCGATATACGAACTGTAATCGCCTTGCGATAAAGCGTTCATTGCGTTTAGTTGGCCTTCCACTTCCGGTTCGCCGCTTCCCAGAATGAGAAAGTTCATGCGGCGGCCTATATAATAAAAGGAGTCGCCAACAACTGCAGGTAAAAGATCAGCTGCTTTTTCCCCTACCAGCCGGCCAATAAATACAAACAATGGTTTGTTGGGGTCAAGACCAAAAGTTTCACAAAGCTGTGCTTTGTTTTTTGCTTTTCCTTCTTCTACTGTTTCAATACTGAAATCGTGCTGAATATATTTATCTGTAGCCGGATTCCACACTTCAGCATCAATTCCATTTAAAATGCCAACTGATTTTCCTTTCTCATATTCAAACAGTGCTTCTAAACCATTACTCATGAATTTGAGTTCTTCCAGATAACTGTTACTTACTGTTGTAACTTTTGCTGCACATTTAATTCCGCTTGCCAGCGGATTGATGCTGCTTCCCCATTCAAGCAATCCTCTTTTCCAATCGTCGTAAGGGGGAAGAAAAACACTTTGTTCCCATGTCATCCAACCCTGGTATTGTGCGTTATGAATGGTGATGACTGTTGGAATAGATGCAAGATGTTTATACCGGTAACAATATTGCATCATAAATGGAATTAATCCTGCATGATAGTCGTGCACATGCACCACATCCGGACGGTGTTGCCACGCAGAGAGCCAGTCAACAACTGTTATCTGAAAAGCAGTGAAGCGTTGCGTATCATCATCGTAACCATAAATTTTTTCTCTGTCGAGCAAACCATTGATATCAACCAGATACAAATCAAAACCGAGCTTGTTGGTTTTTTCTTTGATGATGGTGTACTCAAAAAAATAATCGCCCAGATTTGTAGCGCCTTTATGAACGACATCCCATTCATTTGCTGCAAGAAATTTAGTGCGGTACATCGGCATCACCACTTTGGCTGAATGTCCAGCATCCTGCAGATATTTTGGAAGAGCGCCTACCACATCACCTAAACCGCCGGCTTTGGCTACAGGATAACATTCGGCACTGACATGAAGAATTTCCATTGATTAGTGATTAAGCAATTGTGCTTCAATATACCAAGACTTTGGTTTTAATGTATCAAAGAATAAATAATTTTTAGAAAGCTGATTTCTTTTTACTTTCAGTCTTTCCAACCAAATCACTAACGATTGTTATGACGCAAACAAACCAACCAACCAATTACGGTGCACTGGGCACGCTGGTTACCGTCTTTTTTTTCTGGGGATTTATTGCAGCAGGCAACAGTGTGTTTATCCCTTTTTGTAAACACTATTTTCATTTAGATCAGTTCCAGAGTCAGTTAATTGACTTTGCTTTTTATACTGCATATTATGTGGGCGCATTAATTCTGTTGATCTATGGTGCATTTGCAGGGAAAGATCCTGTAGGTAAATGGGGTTATAAAAAAAGTATTGTGTATGGCCTGTTGTTTTCTGCAATTGGAGCAGCAGCTATGATTATTGCCGTTAATGCAAACCTGTTTACAGGAATGTTGGTAGGGTTGTTTATTGTTGCACTTGGTTTTTCACTCCAGCAAACGTCGGCACAGCCCTTTTCCATTTCGCTGGGCGATCCTGCAACAGGAACCAGCCGTGTAAATCTGGGTGGTGGTATTAATTCGTTTGGAACAACCATTGGTCCTATTGTTGTTGCCTTTGCATTGTTTGGCACAACGGCTGCTATTACAGACGAAAAAATTCAGGCATTGCCCTTGAGCAAAGTGATTGTGCTGTATACCTGTGTGGGCGCCTTGTTTATTGCCGCTGCTGCGTTGTTTTATTTTTCTAAAAAAGTACCTGCCGGAATCAATGATGAAAAAATTGAGAAAGAAAATAAAGCATTGATTACACTGGTTGCAATTACCGTACTTCTGGCGGTTTGTTTTGCACCCGTTTTCCAGAGTTATAAAAGTGATGCAGCTGTACAAATTGTAAAACTTGGTGATGAAATTACAGCACTTACAAAACAGGCCGAAACGGCAGGTGCTGATGCTGCTTCAATAACATCTTCCATCAAACAAAAAACGGATGAAGTAACAGCATTGCGTTTACCCCTGGAGCAATACCGTATGCGCTGGCTCTTTGGAGCATTAGCTGTTGTTGTTGTTGGACTATTGCTTGCAAACATGAGTGCCAAACGTAAAGAAGAAGGTTGGGGTGCCATGAAGTATCCGCAACTGGTGTTGGGTATGCTGGGCATTTTTGTTTATGTAGGTGTTGAAGTAGCCATCGGCAGTAATCTGGGCGAACTGTTGAAACAAAAAGAGTTCGGCGGATATCAATCATCACAAATTGCACCGTTTATTTCCATGTACTGGGGCAGTTTAATGATAGGCCGGTGGGCAGGTGCCATCAGTGCTTTTAACCTGAGCAGCTCCACCAAAAAAATTCTCATGATTGTTGTACCGTTGGTGGCCTTTGCTGTTATAATAGGTGTGAATACACTGGCACAGTACGATATGAGCGACTTGTATTTTTATATCATCTGCGTTGCCATACAAATTGCTGCATTTTTTGTGAGTCAGGAAAAACCTGCAAGAACATTGCTCATCTTCAGCATACTGGGTGTAATTGCAATGATCATTGGGGTTATGGCTTCAGGCAAAATTGCCATTTATGCATTTCTCAGCGGCGGCCTTTGCTGTTCTATTATGTGGCCATGTATTTTTTCATTGTCTATTGCCGGTCTGGGAAAGTATACCACACAGGGATCTGCTTTTTTAATTATGATGATTTTGGGTGGCGGTATCATCCCTCCTATCCAAGGCAAACTGGCCGACTTAATTGGCATCCATCAATCTTACTGGGTAGCTGTTATCTGTTTCGCTTATCTGGCACTGTTTGCTTTTCTGGTAAAAGGAATCTTGAAACGTCAGGGAATAGATTATGATGCGCAGGTAAGTGGTGGTGGACATTAGATTAAAAGATAAAAGAGTAAAGGAGTCATTCGTCGTTAACAAATAGCAGTTAGCAAATATTCCATTGAATGTTGAACTATTTTTAAGATAAGATAATTAAAGAACCATGATTAAAGATTATGCAGTAGGAATTGATATTGGCGGCACCAACACAAAGTTTGGTATTGTAGACCGTCATGGAATTATTCTTGATCAGGGGCGCATGCGTACAGATGCACATGAAAATGCAGAAGATTTTATTGAAGAACTTTATTCGCATTTAACATTAATGATTGCAACGCATGGCGGCAACGAAAAATTTAAAGGCATTGGTATTGGTGCACCCAATGGAAATTATTATACCGGCACTATTGAATATGCACCCAACTTAAAATGGAAAGGAATTATTCCTGTTGCAGATCTGGTAGAAAAAAAATTTGGTCTGCCAACCAAATTAACCAACGATGCAAATGCTGCAGCCGTTGGTGAAATGATGTATGGTGCAGCTAAGGGCATGAAACATTTCATTACCATTACACTCGGTACCGGTGTGGGCAGTGGTATTGTGATTGATGGAAAAATTGTGATTGGTCATGATGGTTTTGCAGGTGAGCTTGGTCATGTAGTGATACGCCCCGGCGGAAGATTACACAAGGGTACAGGCATTCGTGGTTCATTAGAATCATATGCATCAGCCACAGGTGTAAGAGAAACTGCCATTGAATTTTTAACACAGGATCCGGATGCACCAAGTCTGTTGCGTAATCACTCCATTGATGACCTCACCAGTGAAACTGTTTTTAAATGTGCAGAACAAGGCGATGCAATTGCCAATCATATATTTGAATTCACCGGACAAATACTGGGTGAAGCATTGGCCAATTTTGTCATGTTCTCTTCACCCGAAGCCATTGTTTTATTTGGCGGATTAACAAAAGCCGGCGACTTAATATTAAAACCAACTGTACAGGCAATGGAAGCAAATCTGATACAGATTTTTAAAAACAAAGTAAAAGTGATCTTCAGCGATTTACAAGAAGCAGACGCTGCAATACTTGGTGCCAGTGCGTTGGTGTGGGAGTAAATGCAGAAAAGGAACAGCTTTATACACAGAAACACGGCTTTTAAAAGCCGTGTTTTCTTTTTATCTTTATACTATGGCAGAACCGGCTGTTAAATATTATACGCAGGAACAATACCTTGCTTTTGAACGTAAAAGCAAGGAAAGGCATGAATATTATCAGGGCGAAATATTTAACATGAGCGGCGCATCATATGAGCATAATCTGATTGAAGATAATATCAGAGGTACTCTTCATGCTTTTTTAAAAGGTAAATCCTGTCGCTCATTAGGGAGCAACTTAAGAGTGCATTCTCCCAAAAACACATTGTATACCTACCCCGATGTATTGATTGTTTGTGGCGAGCCGAAGTTTGTAGATGGTCAGTTTGATACGTTGTTGAATCCATCTGTATTATTTGAAATTCTTTCACCTTCTACTGCTGATTATGATAAAGGAACCAAGTTTGAATTATACAGGGATATTGAAAGCCTGCAGGAATATGTATTGATTAACTCCGGCAAAGTGCATGTAGAATTATATC